>DATNAQ010000058.1:0-79596 GCA_035607415.1 Polyangia bacterium | reverse complement strand
GTTGCTCGTCTTCATCGGCGCCGGCGTGGGCCTGCGCTATTTGATCGCGCCGCCGCCGCTGCCGGGCGGGCGCGCGGTGCAGTTTGCCGTCGCCGGCGTGATCGTCGCCGTGGCGCTCTTCATCGGCGGCTCGGCGGTCGGCCTGTTCAAGAAGAGCGGGCAGGATGCGCGGCCGTGGATGCCATCACCTTCCTTGGTGCTGCAGGGCGCCTATCGCTTCACGCGCAACCCGATGTACGTCGGCATGACGCTCATCCAGATCGGCATCGGCGTCGTCCTCGACAACTTGTGGATCGTCGTCGGCGCGGCGCTGGCGCTCGTCGTCGTGCACTACACGGCGGTCTTGCGCGAAGAGGCGTACCTCGACGAAAAATTCGGCGACGACTACCGCGCCTACAAGAAGAAGGTGAGGCGCTGGCTGTGAGCCTGCCGTCGGTGGCCAAGCTGCGCGTGCTCTACGCCGACACCGATCAGATGGGCGTGGTCAACAACGTCGTCTACCTGCGCTGGTTCGAGGTCGGCCGCGCCGAGTGGCTGCGCCAGCACGGGCGCCCCTACAAGGAGCTCGAGGCGCTCGGCCACATGCTGCCGGTCGTCGAGGCGCACCTGCGCTATCGCGAGCCGGCGCGCTACGACGACATCGTCGAGGTCCACGGCGGGCCGGCCGACATCAAGGCGGCGTCGCTGAAGTTCGCGTACGAGCTGCGTCGCGAGCGCGACGGCAAGCTTTTGTGCGAAGGTTGGACCACGCACGCGTGCATTTCGCCCGACGGCAAGGTCAAACGCTTGCCGGAGGAGCTTTTGACCCTATTTAGGAGCGGGTAATGGAAGATCGAAACCTCGCATTGGAGTTGGTGCGCGTCACCGAGGCGGCGGCGCTGTCGTGTGCGCGATGGATGGGCCGTGGGGATGCGAAGGGGGCCGATCAAGCGGCCGTCGACGCCATGCGCCGCGCCTTCGACGGCGTGCGCGTTCAGGGCACCGTGGTCATCGGCGAAGGCGAGCGCGACGAGGCGCCGATGCTCTACATCGGCGAGAAGGTCGGCGCCGGCTGGCCCGGCCACGAGAACGCGCACAGCGGCGACAAAGAAGAGTTCGCGCCGCGCGTCGACATCGCCGTCGATCCGCTCGAGGGCACCAACCTGTGCGCCACCGGCTCGCCCGGCTCGCTGGCCGTCATCGCCGTCGCCGACGACGGCAAGTTCCTCAACGCGCCCGACACGTACATGGACAAGATCGCCGTCGGGCCGGCGGGCAAGGGCGTCATCGACATCACCAAGTCGCCGACGTGGAACCTGAACGCGCTCGCCGAGGCCAAGAAGGCGAAGGTCGAAGATCTGACCGCCATCATCCTCGAGCGCGATCGCCATCAGCCGCTCATCGCCGAGGTGCGCAAGGCCGGCGCGCGCATTCGCCTCATCAGCGACGGCGACGTGTCGGCGGCGATCGCCACGTGCAAGGACACCACCGGCATCGACATCCTGTTCGGCATCGGCGGCGCGCCCGAAGGCGTGCTCGCGGCCGCCGCGCTGCGCTGCCTCGGCGGCGACATGCAGGGGCGCTTGAAGTATCGCAGCGACGACGAGCGCGCGCGCGCCGAGAAGATGGGCGTCAAGGACCACAACAAGGTCTATCGCACCGACGAGCTGGCGCAGGGCAACGTCATGTTCGCCGCCACCGGCGTCACCGAGGGCTCGTTCTTGAAGGGCGTGCGCTTCTTCGCCAACGGCGCGACCACGCAGTCGATCGTGATGCGCTCGCAGTCGGGCACGGTGCGCATCGTCGACGCCGAGCACGACTTCGTGCGCAAGCCCAACTTCGGCTGGATGACCAACAAGACCTAGGAACTTTTCCGGTCGGATGTTTGTTACAACCGGCGACATGAAGACCGCCGGCACGATCGTCCTCGCCTCCAGCTTGCTCGTCGCGTGCGCGAGCACGCCGCCACCCGCCGCCAGGACGCCACCGCCGGCCGTCCCGGCCGCGGCCGCCGCCACGCCGTCGGCGCAGCCGGTCGCGAACCTGCCCAAGCCCGAGCCGATCGCCGCCGATGCGCCGCGCACGACGGCGGCGGGGCACACCTTCACTGCGCCGGCGGGCTGGACGCTCTATGCCAACGGCGCGATCCGCGTGCTCGAAGGGCCGGAGAAGGACATCAAGCTCGCGTTCGTCGACGTGTCGCACGCCGCCGACGCGGCCGATGCGGTGAAGCAGGGCTGGGCCGCGTTCGATCCGAAATTCTCGCGGCCGCTGCACATCGCGCAGGATCAGCCGGGCCGCTTCGGCTGGGAGTCGGCGCGCTCGTTCGTGTACGAGACCTCGCCGAACGAGAAGCGCACCGTCGTCGCCGTGACGCGCAAGCACGGCGACGCCTGGGTCGTGACGATCATCGACGGCAGCGACGCCGCCATGGAGCGGCGCGGGAGCCAGCTCGGCCTCGCCGCGGGCAGCTTGCGCCCCGCCGGCTACGCGCGCGAGTCGTTCGCCGGCAAGACGGCGCACCCGCTCGACGCCGCGCGCATCAAGGTGCTGACCGACTTCATCGAGAAGGCGCAGAAGGCCGCCGACGTGCCGGGCGTGGCCATCGGCCTCATCGATCACGGCAAGGTCGTATTCGCGGGCGGCTTCGGCGTGCGCGAGCTCGGCAAGCCGGGCCGCGTCGACGCCAACACGCTGTTCATGATCGCGTCGAACACCAAGGCGCTCTCGACGCTGCTGTTGTCGAAGGAGGTCGACCGCGGCAAGTTCGGCTGGGAAACGCCGGTCACCGACGTCTATCCCGACTTCAAGCTCGGCGACGCCGACACCACCAAACACGTGCTCATGAAGCACCTCGTGTGCGCGTGCACCGGCCTGCCGCGGCAGGATCTCGAGTGGATCTTCGAGTTCAAGGACGCCACGCCGAAGAGCGTGATGACGCTGCTCGGCACGTTCCAGCCGACGTCGAAGTTCGGCGAGGTGTTCCAGTATTCGAACCTGATGGCGGCGGCGGCCGGCTACATCGGCGCCCACGTGCTCGAGCCGAAGAAGGAGCTCGGCGCCGCCTACGACGACGCCATGAAGAAGGAGATCTTCGCGCCGCTCGGCATGCGCGCCACCACCTTCGACTTCAAGCTCGCGCTCAAGAACCCCGACCACGCCTCGCCGCACGGCGAAGACGTCGACGGCAAGGTGGCGGTGGCGCCGATGGCGCTGAACTACGCGATCGTCGCGGCGCGGCCGGCGGGCGGCGCGTGGTCGAGCGTGAACGACATGCTGCGCTACGTGCAGATGGAGCTCGACAAGGGCAAGCTGCCCGGCGGCAAGACCTTCGTGTCGGAGGCGCCGCTCCTGGCGCGGCGCGCGCCGCAGGTGATCGTCGGCGAAGACCACACCTACGGCATGGGGCTCATGGTCAACAGCCGCTGGGGCGTGCCGGTGGTGCACCACGGCGGCGACCTCATCGGCTACCACTCGGACATGTTCTGGATCCCCGAGGCGCAGGTGGGCGGCGTGATCCTGACCAATGCCGACCCGGGCGTGATGCTGCGCGGGCCGTTCGTGCGCAAGCTGCTCGAGGTGCTCTACGACGGCGAGCCCGAGGCCGACGCCGACGTGATGACGGGGATCGAGCGCCACAAGAAGGCCATGGTCGTCGAGCGCCAGCGGCTGGTGGTGCCACCGGATGCGGGCGTGGTGGCCAAGCTGGCCGCGCGCTATCGCGAGAAGAGCCTCGGCAACATCGAGGTGTCGCAGAAGGGCAAGGACACCGTATTCGACTTCGGCGAGTGGCGCAGCACGATGGCGTCGCGCAAGAACGACGACGGCACGATCTCGCTGTTCACCATCGAGCCGGGCGCCGCGGGCAGCGAGTTCGTCGTCGGCGAGAAGGACGGCAAGCGCACGCTGACCACGCGCGACGCGCAGCACGAGTACGTCTTCGTCGAGCAGTAGCCAGCAGTCTTGGCTACTGTCACGGGTGCAGCACGCGGCGCTGCAGCTCGTCGGCGGCCAGCGACGGCGGCGCGCCGCGGTTCTCCGCTTCCTTCACGAGATCGACGATGCGCTGATTGACCGGCGTCGGCACGTCGAGCTGCGCGCCGAGCCGCACGATCTCGCCGTTCAACAGATCGACCTCCGTCTTGCGCCCGCGCTGCAGGTCCTCCCACATCGAGCTGCGCGCGTTGGGATCGATGGCCACGATCTTCTTGGCCATCATGTTGAACAGCCCGTTGGGCAGCTCCATCAGCGCCGGCACCAGCGACGGTGGCAGCGGCGCGTCGATCTGCGGCTTGATCCCCGCGCGCTTGAGCACGCGCAGCCCTTCGCGCACGCAGGCGGCCATGATCTTGCGGTACGGCCGCTGCGCCAGCTGCTGCTGCAGCGGCAGCCCCGACAGCGCGTTGATCGAGTTGTTCAGGTTCACCAACAGCTTGCCCCACTGCACGCCGCGCATGTCGGGCCAGGCCTGCGTCGGCAGCCCCGCCTTCTCCAGCGCCTCGACGAGCGGCACGTGCCGCCCGTCGGGCAGCGACTGGATCGCGAGCACGCCGCTCGTCCCCTGATGCAGGTGCGCCTCGCTCCGCCGCAAGACGTTGAACGGCACCATGCCCGGCAGGACCGCGTGCTCGCCGAGCGCGCGATGCAGGATCTCGACGTTGCCCACGCCGTTCTGGAAGCTGACCACGATCGCGTCGTGGCGGATGACCGTCGGCAGCTGCCGCGCGACGTGCACCGTGTCGTGTCCCTTGACGGTCACGAGGATGAAGTCGCAGCTGGCGAGTACGAGCGGGTTGGCGACGATGTGGACCTGGTCCGGGCGCAGCTTGACGTCGTAGCCGTCGAGCGCCGTCAGATGCAGCCCGTGCGTGCTCACGGCGTCGACGAGCCCCTGGCGCGCGACCAGCACCGTCGTCACGCCCGACGCGGTCAGCCGCCCGCCGAGGTACGCGCCGATCGATCCCGCGCCGAGGATGCCGACGTTCATGGCGCCTGCACCCAATCGCCGACGAAGTCGCAGACCTCTTCCCAGCCCTTGCCGTCGACTCCACCGTCGAGGATCGTGTAGTGCGTGCGCCCGGGAAACTCCTTGTAGTCGACGCGCGACCCGGCGTGCTCGTACTTCTTGACGTTGGCGCGGTTCACCGCCGGCGGGATGATGTGGTCGCTGCCGCCGCCGACGAGGAGGAGCGGCGCGTGCGGCTTTTTGAAGTCGAGCGCCGCGCCGAGCGCCCCGCGCCCCACGCGCTTCGACTCGGGCACGAGCTGCCGCTCGTAGTGCGCGTGCACCTCCTCGGGCGACGACCGATTGTCGAACGCGTAGCGCCACTGCGCCTCGGACATGAGGAACGGCGCGCCGCCGAAGAAGAGCGGGAAGTTCGCGCGCAGCATCGACCAGCGCAGCACGAGCACGCCCTTGGGCGGCGCCGAGTCGATGGCCACGCCCTTTTGGCCGAGCCCGCGGTTGAGGAGCAGCTGCACGATGAGCCCGCCCATCGAGTGCCCGACGAGCACCGGCGGCGACGGCTGCTTCTTCACGATCGCCTCGAAGTGCGCGACCAGCTCGGGCAAGGTCAGCTTGCCGAGCGCCGCGTCGGGATGGCGCGCGCGCAGCTCCGCCGGCGCGCCGTCGTGCCGCGGCCACGGCGGCGCCTCGCACAGAATGCCGCGCGCGTTGAAGCGATCGATCCAGCCGCTCCAACACAGCGGCGTCACGAACATCCCGTGAATGAAGATGACCGACGTCATGAGCCCCCCGGCTATGGCTTCGGATGCTGCATCAACCAATCGAATACATGATTGCCCCAATCGGGCAAAATCAGCGACGGCACGTGCTGGCCGCCGTGGATCGTCCACAGCTCGGCCGCGCCGACGGTGCAGGCATAATTCGCCACCGTCGTCTCGGCGCCGGCGATGTCGTAGTCGATGTCGAGCGTCTCGCCGGTGTCGGTCAGATCGCCGGTGCAGCCGTTCTTGACC
Source organism: Polyangia bacterium (assembly GCA_035607415.1). Lineage (GTDB taxonomy): Bacteria > Myxococcota_A > Polyangia > Palsa-1104 > Palsa-1104 > JAQBQH01. The sequence goes on along the minus strand of DATNAQ010000058.1, from coordinate 73,638 downwards.
GCCCACGAGCCCACCGACTGCTTGGCCGACGGCATCAGCCCGGCGCCGTCGTAGGGCACGAGCGTGTCGGCGTCGCCGTGCACCTGCAAGACGGCCACCGGCTCCGTCGGGTTGCACTTCGACGGGTCCTGCCAGTTGTCGCCGGCGAGCGCCATGATCGCGGCCACGCGACCGGCGGCGTCGCAGGCCATGCGATGCGACATGAAGCCGCCGTTCGAGTGGCCGGCGAAGAAGACGCGCTTCTTGTCGATGTTGAAGTTCGCCTCCATGTCGTCGACCACCGCGTTCAGGTAGGCGACGTCGTCGACGCCGGTGTGCTGCTCGTCGCAGCAGGCGTCGGTCGCGTTCCAGAAGTGCGAGCCGCCCGCATCGACGGTGCCGTCGGGATGGGCGACGAACACGCCGCGATCGTCGGCCAGCTGCGCCCAGCCGAAGAGCGCGTCCTGCACGAAGCCGTTGGCGCCGTAGCCGTGGAGCAGCACGATGAGCGGATAGGGCTTCGCGGCGTCGTAGCCGGCCGGCTGATCGTAGTCGTAGGGACGCGCCATCACGGCCGCGTTCGACGGCGTGTAGGTCATGTCCTTCTTGGGTGACGAGGAGCAGGCGCCAAAGGCCAGGGTAACGGTCAGCGCCGCGACGACATGGAGGCGAAACATGGCGCATCATAAGCACGGGCGCGCACGCCTGGCACGTTCGTTTTCGCGCGCCGGTGTGCGGAATCGCGCGAGCGCGCCCCCGCGGCCCGTCGGAAACCCGCGTCACTCCACGAAGGGTGACGTGGCACTTCCGTTGCTTTTGGGTCACCAACATCAACGGAGGGTTCATGCCTACGATCGGAATCGACGCCATCGCGCTCGCAGTCCCCGAGGGATACCTCGATCTCGCCGACCTCGCCGCCGCGCGCGGCGTACCGGCCGGCAAATATGTCGAAGGCCTCGGCGTCCAGCGCATGGCAGTCGCGCGCCAGACCGAAGATCCGGTCGCGCTCGCGGCCACGGCGGCACGTCGCCTGCTCACCACGGCGAACGTGGACCCTGCCACGATCGGGCTGTGCGTCGTCGGCACCGAGACGGCGGTCGATCACTCGAAGCCGGTCGCGGCCTACCTGCACCGCCTGCTCGGCCTGCCGCAGCAGTGCCGCGTGTTCGAGGCCAAGCACGCCTGCTTCGGCGGCACCGCCGGCCTGCTCGCGGCGCTCGACTGGATCGCGGCCGGCTCGGCGCGCGGCAAGAAGGCGCTCATCGTGTGCACCGACATCGCGCGCTACGGCCTCAACACGCCGGGCGAGCCGACGCAGGGCGCCGGCGCCGTGGCGCTGCTCGTCTCGGAGAACCCGCGCCTGCTCGCGCTCGAGGTCGGCGTGACCGGCTCGTACGCGCAGGACGTCAACGACTTCTGGCGTCCGCTCTACTCGAAGGAAGCGGTCGTCGACGGGCACCACTCGGTGCAGTGCTACCTCGACGCGCTCGCCGGCGCCTACAAGGGCTGGCAGGAAGCCTCCAAGGCGACGGGCAACGACGACAAGCTCGCGCGCCGCTGCTACCACGTGCCCTACGGCAAGATGGCGAAGAAGGCGCACCGCCACGTCATGCAGCTCGAGGGCGCCAGCGAGGCCGAAGCGGACGCGAGCTACGCGGCAGAAGTGGCGACGTCGCTGCGCCTGCCGTCGCAGGTCGGCAACATCTACACCGGCTCCTTGTACCTGGCGCTGGCGTCGCTGCTCGAGGCCGAAGCGGGCGAGCTCGAGGGGCAGCGCATTGGCCTGTTCAGCTACGGGTCGGGTTGCTGCGCCGAGTACTTCGCCGGCCGCGTCGTCAAGGGCGCGGGCGCGTTCGCCGACAAGTTGCAGCTGGCGGCGCCGCTCAAGGATCGCAGGAAGTACACGTTCGCCGAGTACGAGCAGATCCGCATGCGCGACGAGGAAGCCGACAAGCGTCCGGTCAACGGCGAGGCGCACGAGCTGCCGGAGGGCGCCATCGCCTTCGTCGGCGTCGACGCCGATCGCCGCGTCTACGTCGCCTAGTCCGACCTGGCTTCGCCTCGCCCGCCTTACGGCTTTACCGCCACCAAACCGAACATCAGCGGCAATTCGGGCGTGTCTTCCGGGACGGTGAACCGCCGCCCCGGAAGCTCGCGCATCTTGCGAAACGGCTGGAAGCCGTTGGCGTAGGGCCACTCGCGCACCGCCTCGATCTGCAGCCCCGCGGCGAGCGCCGCGCCCATCAGCTCCGACACCGAATGCGGGAACTCCCACACCACGTGCGGGTTCTTGAAGTCCTTCTCGCCGTCGAGCCAGCCCGACGGCGTGAGCGCCGCGCCCGAGAGCGCCACGTAGTCGTTGACGCCGTCGGCCCAGCGATAGGGCCCCGCTTCACGGAAGTAGGGATACTTCAGCTGCAGATTCTCGTCGAAGAGACCGGCGGTGGGATGGAACTCGAGGCTGACCACGCGCCCGCCATGCTCGAGCACCGACGCCACGCCGCGGAACAAGAGCTCGAGGTCCGACATCCAGCCGAGCACGCCGTAGGTCATGAACACGCGATCGAAGCGGCGCCGATCGCGCGCCGCGCGCGGCAGCCAGTCGTAGACGTCGGCGCGCTCGAAGTCGGCGTGGACGCCGGTGTCCCCGGCGAGCTGCTTGGCGAAGCCGATGGCCTCGTCGCTGATGTCGACGCCGGTGACGCGCGCGCCGAGCCGCGCCAGCGACAGCGAGTCCTGCCCCGCGTTGCAGCACAGGTGCAGGAGCGAGCGTCCCGACAGCTCGCCGACGAGCTCGAGCTCCTCGGGAAACAGCGTCGAGCCGCCGGCGCGCAGAAAGGCGGCCTGATCGCGCTTGTGGCTGTTGTGCGCGCGCGTCGCCGCGTTCCACGACGCGCGGTTGGCCTCGTGCAGATCGCGCGAGACGCTCATCCGGATTTCAGGATTTCGTCGGCGACGCGCTTGATGTCGTTGGCTTCGACGAGGCCCTTGTGCGACTTCATGATGTCGCCGACGAGCTTGCCGAACATCTTGGGGTCGTTGACGCCGAGCGCGGCCATGCGCTCCTTGACCAGCGCGCGCAGGGCGGCCTCGTCGAGGCCCTTGGGCAGGAACTTCTCGCAGAAGCCGATCTCGAAGCGCAGCTGGTCGGCCTGCTCCTTGCCCTTGTCGCCGAGCTTGTCGAACTCCTCGACGGCCTTCTGCAGCGACTTCTTGTAGGCGGCGATGACGTCGGTGATGAGCGCGTCGTCGACCGTGCCGGTAAAGCCCTTGGCGGTGCGACGCTCCATGATCTTGGTCTTGATCATGCGGACCACGTCGCTGGTGCGTGGGTCCTTGTCCTTCATCGCCTGCTTCAGGGTGTCATTCAGCTGCTGCTCGAGCGGCATTCGTCCCTCCGGGGCGCGCGTGCTAAAATGAGAGCATGCGTTTTTATCATAAGCTCGTCTTTCTCGGCGTCGTGGCGTTGGCTCAGCCGGCGTGGTCTCAACCGGCGGGGGCGCCCGTGCCGCAAGATCAGGATGTCGACGACGACGGCCAGGGGATGCCGCCGCCCGATCCGAACGCCTATCCGCAACAGGGGCAGCCGGTGGCCGACGTGCAGCAATACGGTTACATGGGGCCGCACCCCATCCCGTACGAGGCGGGCCAGGGCTACTGCTACGAGCAGGGGGCGCACTTCCACGAGTACGCGCCGTTCGACCAGAACCTGTTCCGCGAGCAGGGCGGCTGGTTCTACTTCGTCGGCGACCCCGGCGACTTCTCCTACGCGCAGCAGCTCTGGGGCTATCGCGGCCATCACCCGATCCCGGTCGCCTACGGCGGCGGCTACTGCTTCATGGATTGGCCGCACCGTCACAACTACGCGCCGGCCGTCGGTGTCGCCTACAACTACGTGGGCGGTTACTACAACTACGCCGGGCCGTTCGACGCCTGGTACTGGAAGTGGCGCCCGCACTACATGTCCTATTACGGCGGCTACTACCGGCACTCGTATTACGGGGGCGCCTACTGGCGGACGCGGCCCGCGCCGATCTATCGGCCGCGCATCGTCGTCGGCGCGCCGGGCGTCTATCGTCCGGGCGCGGTGGTGGTGGCGCCGGGCGGAGCGCGCGTGCACGTGATGGCGCCGCGGCCGTACGCGCGGCCGGGCGTCGTCGTCGGCGCGCCGCGTCCGTATGCGCCGGGTCCGCGGCCGGGCGTGGTCGTGGGCGCGCCGCGTCCGTATGCGCCGGGGCCGCGCCCGGTCGTCGTGGGTGCGCCGCGTCCGTACGCGCCGGCGCCGCGGCCGGTCGTCGTCGGTGCGCCGCGTCCTATGGGCGCGCCCGGGCCGCATCCGGTAGGCGCGCCGCGTCCCGTCGCTGCGCCGCATCCCGTCGCTGCGCCGCACGGCGGCGGCGGCAATCATCACCGCTAGCCGCGCATGAAGCGCGTCCTCATCCTGCACACCGGCGGCACGCTCGGCATGTCGGCGCGGCGGCCGAGCGCGCTGCAGCCGGATACGTACACGCACGAGATCCTGTCGCGCGTGCCCGAGCTCGGCGCGCTCGCCACCGTCGATACGCGCATCTTGTGCAACCTCGACTCGTCGGACGTGGGGCCCGACGAGTGGAGCGCGCTCGCCGACGAGATCGCCGCGGCGCGGGCCGGGCATGACGGCGTGGTGGTCATCCACGGCACCGACACCATGGCCTACACCGCGGCGGCGCTGTCGTTTGCGCTCGTCGGGCTCGACAAGCCGGTGGTGCTGACCGGGTCGCAGCGGCCGCTCGGCGAGATCCGCTCGGACGCGCGGCGCAACCTCGTCGACGCGGTCGATCTGGCGACGCGCGACATCCCCGAGGTTGGCGTCTGCTTCGACGGGGCGCTCCTGCGCGGCAACCGCGCCACCAAGGGCGACGCCTGGTCGTACACGGCGTTCGCCTCGCCGAATTGCCCGCCGTTGGCGCGGCTCGGGCTCGACGTCGAGATCGCGCCGCACGTGCGCCGGCCGCACGGCGCCTTCGCCGTCGACGGGCGCTTCGATCCGCGCGTGGCGGTCTCGTTCGTGACGCCGGGGATGGATCCGCGCATGGTCGAGCGGCTCGGCGCGGGCGAAGCCGAGGGTGGGGCGCGCGGCGTGGTGCTGGCCGCGTTCGGCGTGGGCAACGTGCCGATGCGCGCGCGCTCGATCGCGGGGGCGGTGCGCCGGCTCGTCGACGGCGGGGTCACCGTCGCGGTGGTGACGCAGGCGCATGCGGGCGCGGTCGATCTCTCGCTGTACGCCAACGGCGTGGCGCTGCGCGAGGCCGGCGCCATCGGCGGCGGCGACATGGGCGTCGAGGCGGCGGTGGCCAAGCTCATGCACGCGCTCGGCCGCTTCCCCGACGACGCCGCGGCGCGCGCCGAGTACTTCGCGCGCGACGTCGCCGGCGAGCGCGGCGACGGCCGCTTGCACCTCGCCGATTAGCTAGCGCTCGCAGCGGCGCCAGGTCATCCCGTCGACGTCGTAGTAGACGCTGTCGCCGGCGACGGCGAGGTGCCGTCCCATGCCCGACTTGCGAATGTCGAGCCCCGTCGGGTTCGCGCCGTCTTTGTCGATGCGCGACAGGTAGTAGCGCGGGAACGAGTAGGGCGGCTCATCGTCCTCGTCGGGCGTCGTGGTCCAGTAGACGCCCGCGTCGTCGATCGCCATGAGGCCCGGTCCGAACCCTTCGATCGGCGGATCGCGCTGTGGATCGTACAGCGTCGCGACGGCGCCGTCGGCGAGCCCGATGCGGACGATGCGTCCGAAGTCGTAGGCGAAGATCGCCGTGGCGTCGTAGACGGCGAGGTCCGGCAGGTGGTCGCCGTACGCCTGCCACCAGCCGATCTCGACGTCGGGCCCGCCCGATTTGGCCATGCGATGCACGCTCGGATGCCAGGCCTCGCCATCGTGCGTGGTGAAGAAGAAGAGGTCGCTGTCGGTGACGGCGACGGGCGCGCCGATCGTGCTCGTGAGCACCGTCGTGGCCGTCGAGTCCTTGTCGATGCGCGCGATGCCGGACGTCGTGATGCTGTAGATGGCGCCGGCGTCGGCGACGATCTCGACCTGCCCGCTGCCCTGGTGCATCACCGTCGCGCTGCCGCCATCCTTCGGAGCGCGCAACAGGGTGATGCCGCTGCCGTCGCTCTTCAGCCATGTCCAGAACACATAGCGATCGTCGACGACGATGTCCCAATCGGTGGAGACGTCGATGCCGCCGACGATCGTTTCGAGGGCGCCGCCGCCGACCGGCATGCGCGCGATCTGCTGTGTCGACCAGCCGTAGACGTAGCGGCCGTCGCTGGTCACCGGCTGGAAGGCGCTCGCGACCACGACGGGCGTCTCCGAGCAGGGAGTGACCACGCCGCCACCGCCGCCGCTTCCGCCGCCGCTCATGCCGCCGCCGCCGCCGCCACCGCCGGGCATGCCGCCGCCGCCACCGCCGGGCATGCCGCCGCCGCCGCCACCGCCGGGCATGCCGCCCCCGCCCGCGGTGCCGCTTCCGTCACCTCCGCCGGCGCTACCACCGTTCGGCGGCACCGACGACGCGCCGACCGTCGCTCCGCCGCCACCGCAGCCGGCGACGATCGCCGCCAACAGCCACGCGCATCCACGCATGCGGGTCCTCCCGCATTCCAGCGATGCAACACGCCCGCCAGCCGGAGGTGCTCGCGCTCATCGGCCCGACGAGCTACCGATCGTACGCGTCGAGGAACGCGCGCAGCTCCGGCCACTCGGCGCTCATCCAGCGCACGCGCGCGCGGCTCGCCTCGTCGAGCCCGAGCCAGACTTCGACGCCTGCGCCGGCCGCGCCGTCGAGAAAGCCGCGCAAGAGGCACGCCTCGGCGCGCCAGCCACCGCCGCCTTCGAGCGTCTCGAAGCGCCCCCAGTCACGCAGGAGCAGCGCGCGCGCCGCGTCGGGCGCGCCTTCGCGGCAGGCAATCAGCGCGTCGACGACCAGGAGCTGCGCGTCCGCCGTCCGCCGGTTCACGCCACGCGCGCGCTCGGCCAGCCGGCGCGCGTCGTCGGCCCATTGGCGCGCGGCCGGCAAATCCGCGCGCAGCGCATGCAGCCGCGCCAGCTCCAGCTTCGTCGGCAGCGCGCCCGCGCTCGGACGCCGCGTGTCGCGCTCGTGCTGCTCGAGCTCGACCGCGATCGCGTCGGCGAGCCGCTCCTGCCGCATCCGCGTCCACGCCAGCAGCTCGCGCGCCATGGTCGCCGCCGCCGGCTCGCGCCGCAGCTCCTCGAAGATCGCGGCCGCTTCGTCGAGGTCACCGCTCGCGAGCGCCCGTCGCCCGGCGAGCGCGCGCTCCTTGATCGACGCGTTCCGCCAGCGCAGCCACAAAATCCACAGGACGACTGGTGCTGCGCTCGCCACCAGCCAGACCGACATCGATCGCTACAGATCGTGCGCGTCGAGGAACGCGCGCAGCTCCGGCCACTCGGCGCCGAGCCACGCGAGCTCGCCCTTGCGCCCGCCGCGCGCCAGCGTCAGCCACGGCTCGACGCTGCCGCGGGCGCCGTCGCCGCTCGCCAGATATGCGCGCAACAGCCAGGCGCGGCGCATCGTCGACACCGCCAGCGCCTCCTCGAGCCGCTTCCAGTCGCGATCGAGCGCGCGCGTCGCGTCGTCGAGCTGTCCGCTGCGCGTCAGCACCGTCGCCTCCGCCAGGCGCAACAGCGCCGCCGAGTGCGTGCGGTTCGACCCGCGCGACAGGCGCTTCCGCGCGTCGTCGCACCAGCGCGTCGCCGCGTCGAGCTGCCCGCGCAGCGCGTAGACGAGGCCGAGGTGCGTCGCCGCCATCGTGCGCGCGTCGCTGCCGAAGAGCAGGCCGGGCGCGCGCTCGACCTCGATGGCCGCCTCGATCGCCGGTTGCAGCTCGCCCGAGCGCATGAGCGCCGTCGCCAGCGACAGCTTGGCCACGGCGGCGTAGGCCGTCTGCTTGCGATACTCGCGCGCGACGGCGCCGAAGATGTCGCTGGCGCGGCCGAGATCGCCGTCGGCGAGCGCGAGCAGGCCCGGCTCGAGCTTGGCGTTGAGCGAGGTGCCGCCGCGGAACTGCCGCCGCAGGAACCAGAACATCAGGAACACCACCGCGAACATCGGCACGAACGTGTTGAGAAAGCCGAAGCCGACGCCGCCGCTGGCGTCCGGGCACGGGTTGTAGTCGTGATGGTGGTGCGACGGCGGTGGCCCCGAGAAGAGCTGATAGATCGCGACGAACATGAAGAGGAGGAGCACCCACAAGAGCAGCGTCTTGCGCGCGCTCTTCTTCTTCGCCGCCGGCGCGTTGTCGGTCGGCTCTACGGGCGGCAGGTACGGTGCGTTCGCGTCCATGCTCAGCGTCCTTTGAACTCGGGTTTGCGCTTGCCGCTCCACGCCGCGCGCGCCTCGGCCGCATCTTCGCTCGTCCAGGCCGCCTGCATCAACTGCGCGAGCTCCATCGCCGCCGCCCCGTCGACGCGCGGCATCATCCGCTCGAGCGCGCGCCGCGTGCCGGCGACCGCGAGCGGTGCGCCGCGCGCCATCTCCTCGGCGATCGCCAGCGCCGTCGGCAGCACCTCGTCGCGCGCCACCACGCGGTCGACGAGGCCCCACTCGCGCGCGCGCGGCGCCGGCACCGGCTGCGCCGTCAGGAACAGCTCGCGCGTGCGCGACAGCCCGCACAGCGCCACGAAGCGCGCCAGCCCCGTCGGCGCGTAGACGAGCCCGAGCCGCACCGGCGGCATCATCAGCGTCACCGCGTCGTGCGCCACGCGCAGATCGCACGTCGCCGCCAGCTCGCAGCCGCCGCCGATGGCCGCGCCGTTGAGCGCGGCGACGACGGGCAGCGGCCCGTCGCTGATCGCGGCGAGCGCCGGCCCGAGCGGATTGGCCGACGGTGCGGCGCCCGACGGCAGCGCGCTGATGTCGTAGCCCGACGAGAACACGTCGCCCGCGCCGGTGAGCACCACCGCGCGCACGCCCTCGCCGGGGAAGCGCGCCATCGCCGCGCACAACGCGTCGAGCATGGTCGGATCGAGCGCGTTCTTCTTGCGCTCGTTCATGAGCGTGACGATGGCGATCGCCTCGCGCCGCTCGATCTCGATGGTCCCGCTCATGCAAACACGCTCATTTCTTGAGCTCGATCGACAAACGTTCCTCCTCGCCCGCGCGCACCGTCACCGCGCGCCGCGTCGCCGGCAGATCGGGATTCACGAACGTCAACGTGTGCGTGCCCTCCGACAGCGGCACATTCGCCATCGGCGTCGTGCCGAGCAGCCGCGATCCCTCGAACACCTTCGACCACGGCACCGTGCGCACGGTCAGATAGCCCTGCGGCACCTTCGCCGCGCGCACCACGCGCCGCGCGCCCGGCCGCAGCTCGACGTCGAGCGTGCGGTGCTCGCCGTCGTTGAGGTGCACCGCCAGCTCGCGCGCCGAATAGCCGCGCTTCTCCACGATCACCTTGTGCATGCCCGACGCGAACTGCTCGGCGTGGATCGGCGTGGCCGCGCGCAGCATCTCGCCGTCGACGGTGACGCGCGCGCCCGGCGGCCGCGACAAGATGTCGAGCGTCGGCGCCGGCGCGCTCTGCGCCACCACCACCGGCGCATCGACCACCATCTCTTCCGGCGCCGGCGCCGGCTTCTCGACGATGATCGGCGGCGGCTCCGCCGGCACCTTCACGATCACCGGATCCTTCGCCGCCGTCCACGGCCGGAGCGCCAATAGCGTCACGCCCGCGACCGCCAGCCCGGCCACGAGCATCGCGACGTACGTCCTCAGCGGCGAGTGCGCCAGCGGCGGCACCACCGCCGTGTGCGACGCCGACGCGCCGCGCCGGTGCCGCCCGCTGCGCGCCTCCGGCAGGAGCCGCTCGTTGGTCGGCGGCTCGTCGGCGAGGTGCAGATCCGACGGCATCGTCGGCCCCGACTCCGATTCGCCGTCGGGCGTCGTCGGGATCTGCTCCGAGTCGACCATCGGCTGCGCCATCATCGCCGGCGACGCCGCCATCATCGGCGTCGGCAGCTCGCGCTCCGCCCGCGGCGCCATCCCCGGCGGCGTCGGCGTCGGCGGCCGCGCCGACATCTGCACCTCGGTGCGCTGCTTCTGCGGCTGGCGCTGCGTCCCCGCCGGCTGTGCTGCCGTCGCCGGCGACGCCTCCTCCAGCATCGGCGGATGCTCGCGCACGATGTACTCGCCGAGCTCGCGCGACGTCGCCAGCGCGGCCGCGCCCTTCAGATACTTCTCGAGGTCGGTCTGCATCGCCGACGCCGACGCATAGCGATTGTCGCGCGAGGTTTGCAGCGCGCGCCGGATGATGTTGACCAGCTCCTCGGGCACGTCCTTGCGATGCTTCTCGGGATGGATCGGCTTGCCGTCGCGGATCTCGCGCATCGACGCCACCACATCGTCGCGCCGGAACAGCGGCACGCCGGTGAGCATCTCGTAGAAGCAGATTCCCGCCGAGAACACGTCGCTGCGCCCGTCGAGCGACCGGCCCTCGACCTGCTCGGGCGACATGTACGCGTACTTGCCCTTGACCACACCCGGCCGCGTGCGCCCCGCCGCGAACTGCGCCTTGGCGATGCCGAAGTCCACCAGCTTGACCTGCCCGTCGTAGCTCACGAGCACGTTTTGCGGCGTCACGTCGCGATGCACGACGTCGAGCTTGCGGCCGATCGGATCGACCGCGTTGTGCGCGAACTGCAGCCCGGCGCAGACGTCGGCGAGGATGCGCGCCGCCAGCTCGAACGGCACCGGCCGCTCCTTGGCGCGCCGAATCAGCCGCCCGATGTCGACGCCGTCGACGTACTCCATGGCGATGAAGTAGTAGTCCTCGACCTTGCCGAAGTCGTAGATGTGCACGATGTTCGGGTGCGTCAGCTGCGCGGCCAGACGCGCCTCGTCGAGAAACATGGCGCGGAACTCTTCGGACTCCGAGAGATGCGGCAGGATGCGCTTGATGGCCACGCGCCGCTCGAAGCCCTCGACGCCGATGAGCCGCGCCAGGAACACTTCGGCCATGCCGCCGCGGGCCAGGCGCCGCTGCAGCCGGTAATTGCCGAAGGGCACCCCGTCGGACATTCGCGGAAAATTCTAGCATGCAGCGACGGTCGAGCGGGTCTGTCGACCGCACTGTACGGGGGAGTTGTCCCCATGGAATGCACACGCCAATGCGCATGCGCCATGTCGTTGGTAGTCCCCGTCGCGGAAAGAACAGAGAAAATACGTGTCCCCGCATCCGATTTCCGCGGCACAAACGGTGCACAGAGGGGTCATTCGCGAGGAGGGCCGATGCGCCGAGAAGACGGATTTCAGCGCCGCGAAGACGAGCCGACGCGCCCGGTGCGGGTGCCGCGCCTGAGCCTGAAGGTATTGAACGACACGTCTCGCATCATCCGCGTCGATCTCGACACGAACGATCCTCCGCGTCGCGAGCCGACGCTCAAGCTCACCAACCGCTGATCGCGGCTACTTATTGTTCTCGCTGGTGATGACGAAGTTCGAGCCCTTGCGCTCGACCTTCAGCTTCACGTCGGAGGCGCCGATGCGCACCGGCACGTCGCGCGACTCGCCGTCGCCGACGGTGATCTCGGCTTTGACGTCGGCCGGCGGCGGCTCCTGCAGCTTGCGTACGACGCCGACGACGCCGAAGACGATGAGCACGATCGCCAACGCACCGGCGATGAGCGGCGCCATCGACGGCTTGAGCGACGGCGCCGGCGCGTTCGCCGCCGGTGCGGGCAGCTTGCGCCGCTCGGTGAAGATGTGGACCGCGCGCACGCCCGGCCGCCCCTTGGCCAAAAGGTCGAGGTCGAAGAGCGCGATCACCTCGGTGCCCATTCCGGGCGCGAGGTTGAAGACGAGCTTGTTGGCGTTCTTGAGCGCGGTGACCAGGCCGAGGCCGGCGCCCGACTCCTTCTGCTCGGGCGTGAGCGACTTCTGCGTGCCCTTCGACAAGAACTTCACGACCGTCTCTTTGTCGAGCGAGCCGTATTGATCGCGCACCGCGACGGCGAACAGCTGGCCGTTCGAGGCGCACGCCACCTTCACGCCGCGATCGAACGTCTTTCCCGACATCTCCTTGCGCGGCAGATGCTGATAGAGCGGCTTGCCGTCGTCGTCGACGGGCGCGTGGTACATCGCGTTGATCATCAGCTCTTCGGCGACGAGCGCCATGCGATCGCGCACCGGCCCGCGCGCGCCCGCGAGCTCGGCGTAGGCGTTGAGCACGTCGATCGCCTTGACCTTCTCTTCGTAGCCGGCGATCTCCATGTTGTAGAGCGTCACGCCCCACGGAAAATACTTCTGCAGGCCGAACACCTGCCCGTGGAGGAGCTTGGTCACCGTGACGATGAAGTCTTCCGGCTCGAACTTCTCGTCGTAGGTGATGACCGACGAGCAGCGCGGCGAGCGCACCGCCTCGACCATCTGCCCGAAGTCCTGCCCGCCGACGATGGCGATGAGCCGCACCTCGGGGAAGACCTTCTCCAGGTCCTTCATCTTCGGCGCGGTCGTCGAGCGCAGATCGACGGCGATGAGGCTGGGCGCGTCCTCGGGCAGCTTCGACAGGTCGTTGACGAACTCGGTGACCGCGCCGGTCGCCGTCATGAGGCGCTTGAGCGAGCGCCGCATCGACGCCTCGCTCGAGACGATGAGGATCTTGTGGCGCAGCATCGCATCTGCGCCGCGCCTACGCTCCTTGCCTTCCTGCGACGTCGGCTCGGCCTCGGCCATCCCTTATCCTGTCTTGGCGACTGCGCCCGGAGCCTGCGCCTTCTCGGCGAGCTCGAGACGACCGCGCACCGCGGTGGTCTCCTTGTGATCGGCTTCGAGGCGCTCGATCTCTTCGCGCCGCGTCTCGATCTCCTTCTCGAAGTCGGCGATGGCGCGCTTCAGGTTGGAGACGCGATCTTCGAGATCCTTCTGCTTGCGCGCGGCGTCCCCGATGATGTCGGAGACCTTGACCTTGAGCGACTCGAGCGTGGTCTTGATGACCGCCACCACGAGCGCCGGGTTCTGTTCCATGGGCAGCGCGCGCATCAGCTGAATGGCCTGCTCGATGCCGTAGTGCGGGCGCGGCTCGTCGTCGTGCTGCTCGACGACGACCTTGCTGCTCGACGCCTGGCCCGCGTTGGCGCCGCCGCCGCTGCTCGCCGGCGCCGGGCGCGCGCTCGCGCCGCCACGGTCGGACAGCGAGACGGTCTCCACGGGCGAGTCGTAGTAACCGGCTTCGTCATCGCCCCCCTGCATCGGCGCCTTTTCGTCGCCCTTCTTCCCACCGAAGAGCTTCATGTCTCTTCCTCCATGTCGCCACATTTTAGCCCATTTATTTTCTCCTTGTATAGGATCGACACTCAGCGTGCGCCTGCGCGTTAGCCGATTATTGCTGGCCAGCCTCGTTGCGCTTGCCGCGCTGGCGGGCTGCAACGACACCGCGATCGTGCTGCGCATCGCGAGCGATCGGACGTCATCGTCTCCTGGCGGTGCGCTCGACGCCATCTGCGTCGAGCTCGATGCGGGCGGCGGCAAGAAGTTCGGACGGCGCTACGATCTCCCGTCGCTGCCGCTGCCGCAGACGCTCACCGTTCTGCCCGGCGGCAAATCGGCGGCGCAGATGATCGTGTCTGGGCTCAAACGCGGCACCGAGGTCGCGCGCGCGCGGCAGGAGCTGTCCTTCAAGTCGGGAAGCGTCCTACATGTCGATGTGCCGCTCGATGCGTGTCAGCCGCGCGGCACGAGCGCGCGCTTCGTCGCCACTGCGGCGCCGACCGGCGACGCCTTCGACGCGGTGGCGCTCGTGCCCGGCGCCAACGCGGCGTCGTCGGGCGACCTGGCGGTGGCGCAGGCGGCCGGCGTCTCCACGCGCTACGGCGTGGCCGCCGCGGGCGTGGGCGCGCTGGTGGGCGGCGCGCCCGATGCGCCGACGGCGAAGGTGCACCAGATCGTGACCGCCGATCTCGACGGCGACTGCCGCCGCGATCTGGTGATCGTCGCCGACGGCGCGCCGCTCGCCGCGTGGCACGACACCGGCGACGGCAGCTACGCGCTGGCGGCGATGATCGGCGCGCCCGGCATGATCGCCGCCGCGGCCGGCGACGTCGACGGCGACGGCAGCGTCGACCTCGTCGCCGTCGGCGGCGCGCAAGCGCACGTGTGGCTCAACGACGGCGCCGGCAACTTCCGCGAGCAGTCGGCCGCGCTCGACACGGCGCCGACCGACGCCACCGTGGTCGCGCTCGCCGATCTCGACGGCGACGGCAACCTCGATCTGTTCATCGGCCAGGGCAGCAAGACGGCGGCGGTGCCGCTCGTCTACCTCAACGACAAGGCGGGCTCGGGCCACTTCGCGCTCACGCCGGGCGCGCTGCCGCCGAAGCCGGCCAAGGCGAGCGCGCTCGCCGTCGGCGACGTCGACAACGACGGCGATCTCGACGTCGTGATGGGCCAGATCGGCGGCGCCGTGCGCATGTACGTCAACCGCGGCGACGCGTTCCTCGACGATCGCTCGTTCACCAACCTGCCCGATCAGGTCGCGGCCGACGTGCCCAACCTCTTGCTCGTCGATCTCGACGGTGACTGCCTGCCCGAGCTCGTCGTGCCGCGCGCGGGCGGCGCGCCCCTTTTGTGGCGCTCGGCGGGTGGCGGCAAGCTGTCGAGCGGCGCGATGTTCGATCAGGCGGTGCTCGCCACCGGCGCGGGCGCCGACGACGTCGACGGCGACGGCGATGTCGACGTGCTCTTGTGGGGCGGCATGACCGGCGTGCAGCTCGAGGTGCAGCAGTGAAGGCGCTCGCTCGCGTGCTCGCGGTCGTGTTCGCGGTCGTGTTCGCGCTGGGGGCCTTCGCGGCGCCGGCGCTCGCCGACAATCCGCAGGACGCGGTGCGCGCGCGCATGCAAGAAGGCGAGACGCGCTACCAGAACCAGGACTATCGCGCCGCGATCGAAGCGTTCGACGTGGTGGTGCACGATCCGATCGCGACGCGCGAGGATCGCGTGCGCGCCTACGAGTACCTCGGCATGTCGTGGCTCATCCTCGGCAAGAAGCCGAAGGCGCGCGCCGCGTTCGAGGAGCTCTTGGCGATCGATCCGCACTACACGCTGTCCGATCCCTCGCACTCGCCGAAGCTGCGCGAGTTCTTCGAGAGCGTGCGCACCAGCTTCGTGCCCGGCTACGGGCGCAGCGAAGGCGAGGCCGAGCTCGAGCATTCGGCGCCGACGGGGGCGACGGCGGGGCGCGCGCTCGAGATGCAGGTGGTCGTCATTCGCGGCGCCGAGCTGGTGCACGCGGTGACGCTGTTCGCGCGGCGCCAGGGCCTGCTGGAGTACGGGCCGACCCCGATGCGCGGCGACGCCAACCGCTGGTATCTGAAGTACGCCCCGCCGCGCGACGTCGCCGACTACACGCTCGAGTATTACGTCGAAGCGCGCGACGACAAAGGGCGCGTGGTGGCGCGTGTCGCCTCGCCCGAGCGGCCGATCCCCATTGCGGTGCACGGCGTTCCGATCGTCGTCGGCCCCACGCCCTGGTACAAGCGCTGGTACGTGTGGGCCGCCGTCGGAGCGGCGGTGGCCGGCGGCGCGATCGCGGGCGCGGTCGCCGGCACCGCGGAGCGGGCGCCGAAGGGCTCGCTGCCGCCGGGCACGGTTTCGCTCGGCCTGCGTTTTTGAGGTAGCTTTAACGCATGTCCGACGAGCAGCGACTCGCACCGCGCGTGCCGCTCCAGGTCGAGGTGACGCTCGAAAGCGAGCACAACTTCTTCTCCGGCGTCGCCGACAACATCTCGGAGGGCGGGCTCTTCGTCGCCACCACGAATCCGCCGGAGGTGGGCAGCGAGGTCGGCTTCGAGCTGGTGCTCGGCGGCGAGCGCTTTCTCGTCATGGGCGTCGTGCGCTGGGTGCGCGACGAGCGCGCGGCGTCGAGCGGCGCGCCAGCCGGCTGCGGCGTCAAATGGGTGCACCTCGAGGATGGCGCGTTCGAAGCGATCCAGCACTTCATCGAAGTGCGGCAGACCGATTTCTACGAAGATGACTGAGGTACAATGAGCGCGGTGGAGGAGCCGGAGGGGGACAACGGTGGGCGCGGTGCGCCGCGCGTCGAGGCGACGTTTCGCGTGTCGTACGAAAACGTCGACCAATTGCTCGTCGCCTATTCGTCGGACTTGTCGAAGGGCGGCATGTTCCTCACCACCGATCAGTTCCTGCCGGTCAACGCGGTGGTGCGCGTCAACCTCGAGCTCGGCGAGGGCTCGGCCGAGATCCCGGTCATCTGCCGCGTCGTCTACGTGCGCGACGAGAAGTCGGCGCGCGTCGTGGGCAAGCCGGCGGGGATGGGCATCGAGTTCCTCGACTTGACCGCCGAGTGCCTCGGGCTCATCGAGGCCTACATCGCCGAGCGCATCGGCGAGGTCGACGGCGCCGTCGACAACGGGTCGGCGCACAAGCGGCTCAGCATCATGATCGTCGACGACGACCACGGCTGCCGCACGCTCGCGGCCCAGCCGTTCCGCACGCGCGGCGACTATGTGCGCGTGGCGCCCGATGGGTTCGAGGCGCTGGCCCAGTGTCTGAAGGAGACGCCCGACGTCATCGTCAGCGACGTGCACATGCCCAAGCTCGACGGCTGGCAGCTGTTGCGCATGTGCCGCGCGCGGCCGACGCTGTCGTCGGTGCCGTTCTTGTTCTTGACGACGCTCGGCGGCGAGCAGGAGCGCCTGCGCGGCTATCAGCTCGGCGTCGACGACTACGTGTCCAAGCCGTTCCGCGGCAAGGAGCTGCAGGCGCGCGTCGATCGCGTGGTGGCGCGCGTGCAGCGGGCGGCGCACGCGCTCGCCGAGAAGAAGACGCTGCGCGGGGATCTGGCGCAGGTGACGCTGCCGTCGGTGCTCGGGTTTCTCGAGCTCGAGAAGAAGACCGGTGAGCTCCTGGTGATCGGGGCCAAGCCGGCGCATCTGTACTTGCGCGACGGGCGGCTCTTGCGCGTCGAGGTCGACGGGCTCGTCGCCGACGCGGCGTCGCTCGAGGTGGTGTACGACCTGTTGAGCTGGCGCGTCGGGCAGTTCGAGTTCGCGGCGCACGAGGTGCCGGGCGAGGATCTGTACGACCGCTCGATCACCGCGTTCCTGCTCGATCACGCCAAGTTCGTCG
Source organism: Polyangia bacterium (assembly GCA_035607415.1). Taxonomy (GTDB): domain Bacteria; phylum Myxococcota_A; class Polyangia; order Palsa-1104; family Palsa-1104; genus JAQBQH01. The sequence goes on along the minus strand of DATNAQ010000058.1, from coordinate 56,521 downwards.
ACGAGAACAATCGGTAGCGTGCGCGCGGCGCTGGCGCTGGCGTGGGTCCTCGTCGGCTGCGCGAGCGCGCCGGCGACGACGCTCGACGGCGGCGACGGTGGTGGTGGCGACGGTGGTGGCAGCGACGGCGGCGTTGGACCGAACCTGACGCCGTTCGCCGATCCGATGCGCGTCACCATCAACGGCTGGAGCGACACGGCGATGGAGCCGTTCCTCAGCCGCGACGGCCGCTTCCTCTTCTTCAACGACAGCAACGCGCCCGGCGCCGACACCAACCTGCACGTCGCCGAGCGTCGCGACGACCTGACGTTCGACTACCGCGGCACGCTCGACGGCGCCAACTCGACGTCGCTCGACGCCGTGGCCTCCGAGGCCGACGACGGCAGCTTCTACTTCATCAGCTTGCGCAGCTACGCGTCGACGCTGGTCACGCTCTATCGCGGCGCGTGGGACACGACGGGCGGCGTCGTCACCGGGACCGGGCCGGTGACCGGCCTGCCGGCGTCGTCGATGGGCCACGTCATCTTCGACGCCGCGGTCAGCCCCGACGGCGCCACGCTCGCCTTCGCCGAGGGCGACTACTCGACGGGCAACCTGACCACGGCCGCGCTCGGCCTCGCCGCGCGCGACGGCGCCGGCGACTTCCATCGCATCGCCACGAGCGACGCCACGCTGGCGGCGGTCAACAGCGCCGCGGACACGCAGTACGCGCCGGTCTTTTCGGCGTCGCTGCTCGAGCTCTACTACACGCGCCTCGACGGCGGCGTGCCGGCGATCTACGTGTCGACGCGCGACGCCACCGACGCCCCCTTCGGCGCGCCGCGCAAGCTCGACGCCGTCACCGGCTTCTCCGAGGCGCCCACGCTCTCACCCGACGAGCACGCGCTCTACTACCACCACATGGACGGCGCTCTGTTCGCGATCTACCGCGTCACGCGCTGAGCGACGCGCTACGGCGAGGCCCACGGCAGCCAGCCGCGGGCGCGCGCGCCGGTCACGAGCGCGCGCAGCTCGGCGAGCACGCGTGCCTCGAAGGGCACGAAGCCGTCGGCACCAAAGAGCCGCCGCGTCACCATGCGCCCGACGGCGAAGGTGCCGAGGTGCACCAGCGCCGCGCGCACGCGCGCCCGCATCGGCTCGGGCAGCGACGCGTCGCAGACCACTGCGTCTGACGGCACCGGCCCGCTGCGGAAGAGGACGCGCACCGGCTGCCGCGGATCGACGTCGTGAAAGCCGCTGCGCTCGTCGGCGTCGCGCGAGCCGGGCGGCCCGCCGTAGGTGGCGCCGACGTCGACCTCGCCGGCGAAGACCGCGCGCACCACGCCGTCGTGGGTGCCGGCGAAGCGCTCCTCGGCGAACATCGACTCGAGGCGAAAGCCCTCGGCGACGAGGTGCAGCCGCGGCAGCAGATAGCCCGCCGCCGAGCAGCGATCGACCCACGCCACGCGCGCGCCGCGCAGGTCGGTCAGCGCGAAGCGATCGGAGTCGGCGCGCACGAACAGCACCGCGCAGTACTGGCTCTTGCCGTCGCGCAGCGAGCTGACCAGCGGCACCATGCGCGTGTCGTCGCCGTCGGCGAGCAGGATCGGCGGCACCCAGGCGAGCTGCGCCAGGCCCGAGGCGAGCGCCTGCTCGAGCTCGGCATACGAAGGCACGACGCCGACCTCGACGGGCGCGCCGACCTCGTGCGCGAGCTGTGCGCCGAACCGCTCGAGCGCCGCCGGCGTTTCGCGGTGCTCGATGCTGCGTGCGATCAGAAAACGGAGGCGCACGCCCCCATTTTATCGCGTTTGCAGCTTCTTGCCGAGCGCGGTGAGCTGCCCGTCGAGATCCGCGGTGTTACCGGACTCCTTGCGCCAGCCGTAGTAGCTCTTCGGCCCACGCGGGTCGCGCGTGATGGTCAGGCGCAGGTCGACGCCTTCGGGGCCGGGCGTCTTCAGCTCCTCGATCGTATAGGGAGAGACGCGCTTGTCACCGGTGTGCAGGAGGTTGAAGCGGATCTCGGTGCCGGTCGCCTCGAAGGTGAAGAGCTCGAAGGTGCCGAAGAAGATCGTGCGATCCTGGAACACGCCGCCGCCCATCGACGGCACGAAGCGATAGACCTTGAGCTTGTCGTCGACGCGCTCGGGCAAGCGATCGATCCAGTTGCGGTTGAGGAGCAGCTGCTTGGCCTGCTCCGGCGGCACCGCGCTCGTCGTCGCCGCCGGCTTCGAGCACGCGGCAGCCAAGAGCACGACGGCGACAGCGACGGCGCGTGACAGCGGCGCCATCAGCCGCGCTCCACGGGGATGTTGTACTTCTTGACCAGGCGGTGGATGTAGTTGCGATCGATCCCCGCCTCGAGCGCCGCGCGCGAGATGTTGCCGTTGTGGCGCTGAAGCAGATGCGTCAAATACTCGCGCTCGAACGACTCGACGAGCAGGCCCTTGGCCTCTTTGAACGGCTTCTCGAGCACGTCCTTCGACATGCCGCCCGGGTTGTAGTTGCCGGCATCATTGGTCGCCGTCCCGACGTCGCCCGAGACCTCGATCGGCAGCGCGCCGCCCTCGAGCGACAGGCCGCGCTCGACGACGTTGCGCAGCTCGCGCACGTTGCCCGGCCAGTCGTGCGCCATGAGCTGCGCGAGCACGTCGGGCCCGATCTCGAAGTCGTCGCGCTTGAGGTCGCGCAGGAAGTTGCGCACGAGGAGCGGAATGTCTTCCTTGTGCTTGCGCAGCGCCGGCACCGCGGCGCGCACCACCGCGAGGCGGAAGTACAGATCCTCGCGGAACTGACCCTGGCGCACCAGCTCGGGCAGGTTCTTGTTGGTCGCGGCGACGACGCGGATGTTCACCTTCTTGGCGCGCACCTCGCCGATCGGCCGCACTTCGCGCTTCTCGAGCGCGCGCAACAGCTGCGGCTGCAGATCGAGCGGAAGCTCGCCGACCTCGTCGAGGAACAGCGTGCCGCCGTCGGCTTCTTCGATGAGGCCGCGCTTGGCCGTGAGCGCGCCGGTGAAGGCGCCGCGCACGTGGCCGAACAGCTCCGAGCCGATGAGGTCGCGCGGCAGCGCGCCGCAGTCGACGACGACGAACGGCCCTTGCCGCCGCGACGAGCGCAGGTGGATCGCCTCGGCGAGCAGCTCCTTGCCGGTGCCGGTCTCACCCTCGAGCAGCACCGTCGCCTCGGTGTTGGCGACGCGGTCGAGCAGGCCGAACAGCTCCTTCATGTAGCGCGAGCCGCCGATCGCCTGACCGAAGCGCTCGCCCTCGAAGCCCTGCACCGCCACCGGCACGTCGGCCGGGTTGATCTCGACCTCGGTGTTGCTGCCGAGCTTGAGCTTGGCCGCGCCGTTGAGCGTGATCGAGCCGATGCGCGTCGGGCCCTGGAAGGTGCCGTTCGTCGAATCGAGGTCGGTCACCTTCAACCCCTCGGCGCGCAGCTGCAGCTCGAGGTGGTAGCGCGACACGCCCTTGTCGGTCAGCCGCAGATCGTTGTTCTGGTGCGTTCCGAGCAGGAAGGTGCCGTTGTCGATCTCCGCCGACGAGCCCGTGTCCGGGCCGGCCACGACGGCGATGCGATAGCGGCGCGCCTTCAGCGTCCCCGACGTGTGGTCGGTAAAGAGCAGGCCCGTCTTCGTAGGATCTTCTGGGGTCACTCGCGTCTCCGACGGAAAGTGCTCGCCGCGCCGAGAAATAGCACGAGCGCGCATATAAAACCAGATACCGTGCCGAAGGCGCCGGGAGCGAACTCACAGCCCGAATGTGCGCCGGTGCCGGTTGCCATGTCCGGACCGCCGATGGGGATCGCCATGTCGTCGCCGGGCGGATGGTCCGTCGCCATGTCGAGCGGCTTGGCCATGTCCGGCGGCGGGTCGGTGCCTTTGTAGAGGACCATCGACAGGTATTGGGTGGCGCCCATCGTCTGCACGTCCTGCGTGGTGATCTCGCGGCACTGCGTGGCCGACTTGTAGCCGGGCGCCGAGCCGTGCGCGCAGACGTAATGGGGCACGATGTTGTTGACGTTGTAGACCGTGTGCGCGGGCGCCGTGGTGTTCCAGGTCGCCGTCTGCCCGTCGACGCTGACGGTGGCGTTGGTGATGAGCTTCGACGTGTCGCCGAACACCGAGTCGAAGATCTGGCCGACCACCGAGAAGTGGGTCTGCGCGCCGTAGTGCAGCCCGAGGTGGTTGGCGACCGGCCGCTGCACGCCGTCGGACGGCGAATTGACCACGCCGCCCTCCTTGCGCACGTAGAGCGTGGTCGAGCCGCCGCCGTCGAGCTCGATGGCGTCGGAGACGCCGATGCCGGCCAGGAAGTTGGCGAGCTCCTCGTCGGTGATGCCGACCGACGACGCCTGATCGCCGTCGACGGCCACGAGGTACATGGTCACGCCCGCGGCGTCGACGCCGACGGCGGAGCGCGGCGCCGAGCGGAACGGCTCGGTCGGATCGTCGGCGTCGTAGCTCGACATGGCGGTGCCCTGCGATACGAGCAGCGCCCGCCCGCCGACGGCGCCCTCGACGGTGAGCGACGACATCGGCATCTCGATCATCGACGGCACCGAGAGCTGCACCGCGTTGACGTCGTTCGGTCGCCCGAAGGCGAGCCAGCCTTCGGTGGCGTTGTCCATGGCGGCGTCGGGCCACGCCTTGGCGCCGCCGATGGCCAGGCCCGACGGCACGTAGCCGGCGGGCGCGAACAGGTCGCCGTTGAGGGCCACGTCCGACGGGGCGCAGCCGCTCGTGCCGCGCTTGCAGTCGGCCCAGTCCGACACCGTCTGGCCGCGATCGGCCGACAGCGTCGACGACAAGAAGATCTCCTGCGACGACACGTCGACCGTGACGACGTGGATGACGAGCGGCTGCGAAGCGTCGGTGTACACCGAGTGCGTCACGCCCGGATACGGCGTGGTCTTGGTGACCGTGTAACCCGCTCGAGCAGACCCGGCAGCCCCCAACAGCAAGGCGCTAAGCGAGCAGAGCGCGACCCAGCTCCGCATATCGAACCGATTCTACCATTGATCGGCGACGGGCCGATCACCGATGTGGCCGACGACCTTGTGGTCGGCGTTGAAGTCGAGACGCACCTCGAGTGTATGTCCCTTCTCGAGGGAAACCTTCGTCGAATATTCGAGCGGCGGGGTTGTGCCGCGCAGCGCCAAGGTGTGCTCGCCGGCGGTCAGCCCGAGCGGCGCGAGCGGCGCGTTGCCGACGGGTTTGTCGTCGACGAGCACCTTGGCGGGCACGTTGAGCCGCAGGGCGAGCGTGCCGCCTTCGACGAGCTGAAGGTGCAAACTCTTGTGCTCACCGCCGGCGACGGTGACGTCGGCGCGGGCGTCGACGAAGCCGGGCGCCGTGACCTTGACCTTGTGGTGCGCGCCCGGCGCGACGAAGGTGTCGTGCGACGGCGACGGCGGCGCAAGCACGAGGCCGTCGACGCTGACGTTGGCGCCAGGCGGCTCGGTCGAGACGGTGAGCAGCGCCGCCGAGCCTTCGAGCGGCAGCGCGGTGTGGTAGAGCGCGTGCTCGCCCGGCGCCGGCGCGGTCGTCTTCACCGACGACTCGACGAAGCCCTCCTTGCGCAGCGTGAGCGTGAGCGCGGCCGACGGCGGCAGCTCGAGCGTGGCCGGCGTGAGCTTGCCGGTCTCCTTGCCGTCGACGAGGACGCGCGCGCCGGCCGGCTCGGTCTCGACGGCGAGCGTGGCGGCGAGGCGATCGAGGTGCAGGCGCACCGGCGCGTCGCCGGCGGCGGCGGTGACCAGCTGCTCGGCGTCGCGATGGCCGGGGCGCACCGCGCGCACGGCGTAGCTGCGGCCGGCTTCGGCGTCGACGGTGAGCGGCGACGAGCCGCGGCTGCGCCCGTCGACGTAGACGAGCGCGCCCGGCGGATCGGTCTCGATGCGCAGCGACGCGGCGGCGGGGCGGCGTAAGTAGGGCAGCGCGGCGAGCCCGACGGCGAAGAGGAGCAGCAGCACGGCGAAGGTCATCATCACCGGCAGGAGCACGGCGGTGCGCGGCGGCGGCGAGCGCGGCGCCAGATCTTCGTGACGGCGGCCGCGGCGCGTCGGGATGGTGGTGATTTCGCCCGTCGCCGGGCGGCCGCTGACGATGCGCTCCTCGAAGATGCCGAGCGTGCGCAGCTGGGCGCGGTTCGCCGACAGGTCGAAGCTGCAGATGACCTCGGTCGCCGAGCCCGCGAAGATGTGGAACCCGACCTCGGAGGCGGCGTTGCAGATGAGGTAGAGCCCGAGGCCGGCGCCGCCCGCCTTGCGATCGATCTGCTCGCCACCTTCGGCGGAGGCGTGCAGGCACTTGTCGAGGTACCAGAGGATCGTCTCTTTGCGCAGCGTGCCGAAGGCGTCGCGCACGCTGACGGCGAAGCGCTCGCCGTCGCAGCCGTACTGCACGATCGCTTTTTCGTCGGCGCGCAGGAGCACGCGCTCGCGCACCGGCACGTCGGCGAACAGCGGCTTGCCTTCGTGGTCGACGGGCGCGTCGTAGAGCGCGTTCATCAGCATCTCGTCGATGCACTGATCGATCTGCTCGCGGTACTTGCGACGCACGCCCATGGCGTGCGCGAAATCGCCGATGACGGCGATGGCCGCCGACTTCTCGTTGTAGTCGCTCACCATCGCCGAGTAGATGCGCGTGCCCCAGGGCAGCACCTTCTCGACGCCGAACAGATCGCGCGCCAGGAGCTTGGCGACGGTCGCGGTGACCTGGCTCGCGGTGAGCACGTCGCCGACGAGCACGGCGGGGACGCGGGCGTCGGCGAGGAGCGCGGTCATCCACTCGAGATCGGGGGCGGGCAGGATCGGAACGAGGCGCGCGCCGTCGGGCAGGCGGGCGGCGAGCGACACCACCGCGGCGGGCAGGACCGCCGGGCCGGGCGGCGTCAGCGCGTCGGCGATGATGCGTGGCGGCAGCTCGACGAGCGCGAGGTCGAACTCGATGCGCCCGCTGGCTTCGTCGAGCGCGCCGTAGCTCTGCACGGCGGCGCCGGCGGCCATCGCGCCGGCGGCGAGGCGCTTCTGCAGCGGCTTGTCCGCGGCGACGACCATGACGCGCTTCGACAGCACGCCCTTATATTACCCGTTCATAACTCGTTTTGCGAAATCGGAAAGAATCCATCGTAATAATATTGCCAGAAGCGCCCGAAGGTCACGGCGCCGAAGACGTTGACCGCCACGCCGACGAGGATCAGCGCCTTCCAGGTGCGCGTCAGCGGGCGGCCGCCGATCGCGAGCAGCATGATCAGGGCGAACGAGAAATCGTTCGAGAATCGATATCCGAATTGTACCCAGCCGTCGTTCTGGTACAGAAACCCGGCCAGCGCGATCGGCGCGATCACGCACCACAACGCCGTGTGCAGCGACGATTTCACGCGCGGCCAGAGCAGATAGAGGTAGGCCGGCGTGGTGATGAGGAGCGACATGCCGTGCCAGGAGAGCTGGAAGTAGGGTGGTTTCGCGATGAGCTTGGGCGTGAGCGTGAGCGCGCAGCTCAGGTTGCGCGCGAGGAACGAGAAGTTGGTCAGGCCGTAGCGCTGGATGCGATCGGTCCAGCGCACGTTGAGATAGAAGTGGCCGAACTCGCCGAAGGCGCCGAAGCGCGCCCAGTTGAAGGCGAAGCCGAGCCCGCCGAGGAGGATGATGGGCACGCCGAAGGCGACGATCTTCTTGATCGGCACCTTGCGCCCGTATGCGCGCCACGCCTCGTAGAAGAAGAAGAGCGCCCACGAGGCGATGTGCGGCCGCGTGAGCAAGAGCGCGCCGACGCACAGTCCGGCGAGGATCGGCCGGCGCGCCTCGAGCGAGGCCAGCACGCACAGCCCGGTGAGCACGGTGGCGACGACGTGCGCGGTGTACCAGACCTGGCCGATCACCGACGAGTAGAAAAAGACCGTGCCGAAGCCGAACATGCCGACGAGCCACAGGTCGTCCTCTTCCGAGCGCGTGGAGTCGCCGCGGGCGGACAGACGGCGCAGGACGAAGAAGAGCAGCATCGGCGCCAGCGCGGCGAGGATGACGGTGAAGAGCACGTCGTTGAAGGCGAGGCCGAAGATGGCGACGAACGGCAGGAACAGCAGCGCCGGGAAGGGCGGGAACGAGACGTAATACTTCTTCCAGCGGTTCTGGATCTGATCGGCCGTGATGCGCTCGGGCTTGCCGCCGCCGAGCGCGTGGAAGTAGGTCGGCTGCGAGCGCAAGAAGGCGCCGGCGACGGTGCGCCCGTCCTTCAAGTGCAGATACTCGACCTCGGCCCAGTCGTCGGTGCCCGGCGGCGGATGGCCGAGATCGAGCTGGCGGTGCAGGAACATCTGGGCCTGATACGAGAAGTGGATGTTGTTCGAGCGGTGCAGGATGCGGTTTCCCGAGGCGGCCGCATATCCGACGAGAAACACCGCGTAGATGGCGAGGCCGATCTTCGTATTTCGCGACAACGTGATCATTGTTGAACCGCGCGCTCGCCTTTGCTCGGCGCGCCAAGTCGGCTCACTGCACTCGCCTCCGGGGCGCGAAAATCCCTCACGTCGGCTCGCGCGCTGGGCTTGGGCCGCTCGTAGACGGTCACGATCGGGACGCCTTCGTCGTCGAGGACGAGCGAGGGACGGGCGGTGCCGTAGAAGTCCCAGATCCAATATTCATATTTGCGGAAGTGCATCTCGTGAATGACCATCGCGATGTCGCTCGCCTTGACGCCCGGCTCCTCGAGCCCGGTGTTGCGGATGTCGGGGCGCAGCCGGCCTTCGCGCACGTCCATGTTGAGCTGGATCTGATTGGTGTCGTGCCAGTAGACCGGCGCCGCGGGGCGCGCGTGCGCGTTGATCCACGGCAGGATGCCGCGCGTCGCGTAGCCCCAGAACTGGCGGTTCATCCCGAGATCGGCGCCGCCCGCCGGGCCGCCGGCGACGATGTTGTAGTGCGTGAGCGCGTACGGATGCGAGCGCCAGGTCTCGGCGACCGCGGGCAGGCAGACGAGCGTGGCGAACGCCGGCACGAGCCAGCGCGGCCGGTTGCCGAGCGCGGTGGCGATGGCGTGCACGGCGTAGCCGGCGAGGAGCGCGAGGAACGGGATGGTCGCGTGGAAGTGCTTGGTCGCGCCGAAGATGGGCGCGCGTGTGACCGTGAGGATGGCCATCGGGAAGATCGCGTTGATGCCGACGAGGAGGCCGGTGGCGCGGGTGTCGACGGGCGCGGTGGTGTCGACGTCGGACGTCGACGGGGCGATGCCGCGCGCGTGCCACCAATCGGCGACGAGCGCGACAGAGCCGACGAGGCCGAGGACCATCGTCGTCAGCGGCAGCGTCAGCGCCTCCATCACGTAGGGAAACGAGAGCGGGAAGGGCGGCTTGTTATAGTTCCGCCCGAGATACTCCATGTTGTAGTAGACGTGGTGCACGTGGAACGCGACGTAGCCGGAGAAGTGGCGAATCGTGTCGAACCATAGCCACGGCCAGCACGCGACGTAGACGGCGACGCCGAGCGTGCCCATGTAGATCCACGGGCGCAACGGCGGCAGGCGGCGCCGCTGCCAGGCGACGAAGAGCCAATGCGGCGCCAGCACCGCCGGCAGGAAGAAGGCGTTGTGCTTGGTGGCGAGCGCGAGGCCGAAGAGGACGCCGGTGCGCCACCCCCATTTGCGCTCGTCGAGCGCGCGCCAGTAGGCGTAGACGACGGCCACCCACATGGCCGCGATCGGCGCGTCGAAGCAGGCGAGCTGCGCGTCGAAGAAGAGGCGCGGCGCGGCGAGCGACAGCGTGGCGGCGACGAGGCCGGCCGCGCGCGACCAGGCAGCCGCGGCGAGCAGGTACACGAGCATCGCCATGAGCGCGCTCAGGATGTCGGCGGGCAGGCGCATCGCCGCCTCCTCGTCGAGGAGGTTGAGCGTCGTGTGCTTGTGCGCGTAGCCGATGGGGTGGCGGCCGGCCTCTTCGGGGCAGTGGCAGCGGTGCAGGAGGCGCCACGACAGCCCGAAGAGCGACTTCATGAGCGCGGGGTGCTCGTGGTTGTACTCGAAGCCGCGCGACAGGGCGCCGGTGGTGAAGCTGCGCTGCGGATGGCCGTGCAGCGTGTTCTCGAGGAGATCGCCGTACCAGGACCAGTAGATCTCGGCGGCGTCGAAGTAGACGCCTTCGTCGCGCGTGTTGCCTTGGGTGCGCCCGCCCCAGACGAGCGCGACCAGCGCGACGACGAAGACGAGGAGCGCGATGCGCTTGTCGGCGCGCGTCGGCACGCGAATCATCGCGGCACCACCGGCGTCATCGGCGTCATCGGCGTCATCGGCGTCATCGGCGCGCCTCGGCGTGGAATCCGAAGTTGCGCCACGCGGGATCGGCGGCGGAGACGTGGAAGGTCACCGCGTGGCGCGTGCCGGCGAGCGCGCGCGTGTCGAGGTCGAAGCGGCGCCAGCCGTCATCGTTGCCGATGCGCGTGCGCAGCTTCTCGACGCCGTCGACGTCGACGCTGAAGTCGACGAGGCCGCTGCCGTGCAGGCGCGCGTAGTAGTCGTGCATGCCGGCGTAGACGACGAGATTCTCGCCGAGCGACACCTCGCCGTAGGCGAGCGTGGTGGCCACGCGATCGGCGGGGACGAGCAGGCCGCGGCGCGGGCGATAGTCGATCTCGAGCGTACGCCGCTCGACGCGCGTGCCGCCGCAGAGCCAGCCGTGGGCCGGATCGCCGAAGCAGGGCTGCGTGCCGCGCAGGACGCGCGCGTCGGCGGCGCTGGCCGTGAAGTCGTAGACCACCGGCGTCGCCGGCTTGTCGTAGAGCGCGACGCGCACGCGGCCGTGCTCGGACTGGTGCGCGAGCTGGGCGCCCTTGGCGTCGGGCGCGTGGGCGCCGCGGATCGAGACTTCCCAGACGCGCGCGTAGCGATCGGCGTCGCTGCGGCCCGCCATCTCGACGGTGACCAGGTCGCCGAGGTGGGCGCGGCCGATCTGATCGACCCACGCCGGCGCGAAGGCGATGACGTCGCCGGGCTGGAAGCCGGCGCGCACCTCGGCGGCGGCGGCTTCCCAATCGGCGTCGGTGGCCACGCGCGAGCGCGCGGTCAGCGCCGAGCCCGTCTCGACGACGGCGACGAGCGCGACGAGCGCGACGAGGATGGCGGCGGCTCTCCGACTCACTGGAGCTCTTTGTCTATCACGTTCGGCACGAGCAGATAGCGCGGCACCGTCGGCGAGCCGGAGACGACGTGGGGGCCGGCGATGGTGCCGGCCATGCGGTAGTCGTCGAGCAGGCGCGGCCACATCTGCCAGTTGCCTTCGATCTTGTCGTCCATGACCACGAGCGCGAAGCGGTGCGCGTCGAGCGCGTCGACGAGGCCGCGCGGCGCGCCCATGCCGGCGCGCCAGATGTCCATGACGCCCATGCGGTGCAGGTAGTCGCGCTTGCCCGCGAGGTGCGCGTAGAACGGGTGGAACGGGATGAGCACGTCGCCGTCGGTGGTGCGCAGCCGCGCGATCAAGGAGTCGCCGGCGGCGCGATCCTGCCTGGTGGGGATGAAGATGCGCGGATCGTAGCCGGTCGGCACGAGCAGCGCCTCGGGATGCCACGACGCCGGAATGTGGCGGCCGACGATCGGCAGGAGGCCCCCGGGCGACGTGAGGATCGAGAGCGCGAGCAAGAGGTAGACGGCGGCGGGGCGCAGGCGCGGCGGCGAGCCGTGGCGATCGTCGACGAGGTTGCCGGCGGCGACACCGATGGCGATCGCCGGCAGCATGATGCCGGGCATGAAGGCGTTGGTGAACGCCCACTGCGTGCCGAAGCTGAGGCAGGCGGCGAAGATGCCGGTGAGCGCGAACAGCGTCGCGTAGACCAGGCCCGGCGTGCGGCGACGGACCAGCGCCCAGGGCACGAGCAGGATCGCCGGGCCGAGGATGAGCGCGAGCCGCGCCGGCGTGCCGAAAAAGGCGCGCGCGGCGAAGAAGTCGTGCTTGCGATGGAGCACGCTGGTGTAGGTCCAGAACCAGCCGCCGGTGGCGTGGTTGCAGATCCACAGGGCCGGCAGGCCGACGACGGCGAGCGTGAGGCCGTAGACGACGGCGACGCGCGGCGAGGCGATCAAGAGGAAGAGGCCGAGCACGACCATGAACGGCGAGGCCGTCTGCTTGACGAAGAACGCGGCGACGAGGATGAGCGCCGCGGCGACGCCGCCGCCGTAGCGGTTGCGCTTCCACCAGCCGACGCAGAGCGCGGCGGTGACGAGGCCCATGAAGAGCGAGTCGGGGCGCGCGAGATCGTAGAACGTGCCCGTCGGGACGAAGGCGCCGAACAGGATGGCGATGGCGCACAGCGCGGTGGCGCGCGAGCCGCCCTCGCGGCGGGCGTAGACGTAGCCGAGCACGGCGACGGCGAAGAAGCCGGCGATCGAGATGAAGCGCCCGAGCTTGTAGCCGATGCCGAAGATCGCGCCGAAGAGGGCGACGAGCGCGGGATAGCCGGGCGTGTAGAGGTAGGGGATGAAGTCGACCGACGGCGGCGCGTAGATCGGCTGGCCGGCGGCGAGGCGCAGCGCGTGGTCGAGCATGCCGCCTTCCATCCACTCGAGGTCGTAGGGATAGGCGAAGCGGCGCGCGAAGACCCAGCAGAGAAGGAGGATGAACCACGCCGCCAGCGCGAGCGCGACGCCGCGGAAGACCTTGTTGGCGGTGGTCATGCGCACGTCACGGAGCCACCGTCACCGACGCGGCGTCGACGGCGTTGTCGGGGCGCGCGCTCGATCCCGCCGCCTTGGCGCGCTCGTTTCCGCGCCACATCCCGATGCGCAGCGTGGTGGTGCCCACGGGCCAATCGGGCGGCAGCGTCACGTGGATGCGATCGCGCACGAACGTGCCCGGCCGGAGGCGCACCAGCGGCATCGTGCCTTCGACCGGCTCGTGATCGGCGTTGATCATCCGGCCCGGCCCGACGACGTGCGCGAACAGCTTCCAGCCGGCGGGGATCGGCTGCGCCGCGTGCAGGTAGATCGTGAAGTCGAAGGCGTCGCCGCGACGCAGCGGCGCGCCCGGTCCGTCGCTGCCGTCGAGGATCAGCATGCCGCCGAGCGAGTCGCCGAGCGGCCGCGACGGCGAGTAGGGCGTCGTCTGCACGTTGCCCGCGGCCTTCTTGGCGAACCCGGGCGGCAGCGCGATCTCGTCCATCCATGCCGCCAGCTCGTTCGACAGCTCGCGCTCGGCCGGCTCGCCGCTGTCGGCGACGTCGTGATCCTCGTCGGGATCGACGGGGCCGTTGGCGTCGCGGCGGTGGTAGAGCTCGCGCGTGCCGTCGGGCGTGACGTTGCGGATGAGGTGCCAATCGCGCGTGACGACGGCGCGCTTCTGCGTGCCGTTGTACATCGAGCCCGGCCCCTCGTACGTGACCTCCTGGAAGATCGCGCCCGCGCCCGAGTCGGGCGTGGTGCCGGCGATGAGCCCGAGGCGCGACTGCCCCTGCAGCGACGGCTCGTCGTCGGTGCCGGCGCCGATGGCGTTGAGGATCGTCGGGATGATGTCGATGTGGCCGGCGGGCGTCATGATCTTGCGCGGCGGCAGCCCGGGCACGCGGATGATGAGCGGCACCTTCGTTTCCGTCGCGTAGAGGTGGTAGCCGTGGCGCTTGTCGGGCGGAATGCCGTGCTCGCCGAAGCCGTCGCCGTGATCGGCGGTGACGACGAGGATGGTCTTGTCCCACAAGCCGGCGGCCTTGAGCGCGTCGAGCACGCGGCCGATGTGGAAGTCGGTGAAGCGGATCTCGCCGTCGTAGAGATCGACCTCGCTGTTGCCGAAGTTGGTCTCGGGCAGATCGGGGTGGCGCTCGAAGTCGAAGTGCGTGTCGTAGAAGTGGCTCCAGAAGAAGAACTTCTCGTCCTTGTGCTTGGCGAGCCAATCGACGTCGAGATCGGCGAGCTGCCGCGCCGAGGTGCCGCGCGTGCTCGACGGATTGCCGCCGAGCGAGTGCAGCGTCTTCAAGTGCGTATCGAACTCGTCGAAGCCCTGGTCCATGCCCCAGCCGTGCTCGAAGTAGCCGCTGCCGCCGTAGCTCGCCGTCGCGGCGGTGTGATAGCCGCGGTCCTTGAGCATCTCGGCGAGCGTGCGGTTCTCGGGCAGGATCTGCGGCGGCCAGTGCAGCTGCGCGCTCTGCGGGATCGACGACGGATAGCGGCCGACCTGGATCGCCGGGATCGAGTAGCGCGTCGACGGCGCGTGCGCCCAGCCTTCGGTGAAGAGCGCGGCGTCGGCGGCGAGCGCGTCGAGGCGCGGCGTGGTCGGGCGCTTGTAGCCGTAGGCGCCGACGTGATCGGAGCGCAGCGCATCGATGGTGATGACGACGACGTTCAGATCGTGCGGCACCGACGGCGGCACCACCGCGAAGGGCACGCGCGGCGGCGGCGTGGCCGAGGCGGCGTGGCCGTTGCAATCCTGATCGATGCCGTCGTCGGGGAAGTCGAAGGCGCCGGGGTGGATGGCGCGGTTGAAGTCGTCGCAGTCGCCGCCGCCGAGCACCGACGAGTAGCCGTCGCGATCGAGATCGGTCGCCGCTTGCACGAGCCCGACGATCGGGCCGGTGGCGCCGGTGAACGCGATCGCCGCCTTGCGCACGCGATCGGAGCGGCCGAGGCCGAGCGCGATCGACAGCAGCAGCGCCGGCACCAGCACGGCGACGGCGGCGCGCAGCCCGAGCGGGCGCTTGCGCAGCGACGCGCCCAGATCGGCCCACAACAGCACCACGACGCCGCCGAGCGTGACGGCGACGGCGCCAAAAGGCCGCAGATCGAGCTGGCGCGCCAGCTGCCACTCGGCGACGAGCACGAGCGCGAGCGGCAGCGCGATCGCGGTGGCCACCGAGACGAGCGCGCCGCGCGGCGTCTTCAGCGCCCGATCGCGCAGCGGCAACCGGCGTCCGAGGGCGTGCGCGACGCCGATGCAGACGGCGATGATGACCGGCGCCCACAAGGCGGCGTTGAGCGCCTTGACCGGCGGCGGCATGCGCGGGCGCGCCTCGAGCTCGAACACCAGCGCGGCGACGGCGCCGGCGGCGACGTAGAGGCCGAGGATCCACGCCGCCGCCTCGATCCCCGCCGGCGCGGCGAAGCGCATGCGCGCCCGCGGACCGACGCGCACGAGCGGCGACAGCGCGGCGGCGGCGATCATCGTCGTGATCGCGGCGGCGACGGTGAGCCCGGCCGCGGCCGCGCCGACGAGCCCGGCGATCAGCGCGCGATGATGGAAGAAGCGCAGCGCCCCCACGACGATCGGATCGAGCGCCACGCCGACGAGCACGAGCGATCCGAGGCCGGCGACGACGTAGGCGGCCCAGCGCGCGCCCTGGCCCTCTTCGTCCTTGAAGGCGGCGCGCCACAGCGGCCCGCCGTCGGTGCCCCAGAGCAGCGCGCCGACGACGAGGCCGAGCGCGGCGAACGCGACCGCGCCGGCGGCGCCGTACAGTGACGTCAGGAACAGCGCCAGCTTCCAGCGCCCGACGGGCAAGAAGGCACCCGCGCGCGCCGCGGCGAGCGTGTAATCGACGAGCCCGGCAGCGACGCCGCCTGAGGCTCCCAGCAGCGCACCGCGTGCGGCGAGCGCACGAGGGGGACGCATTTCGGAGGCACTATAGCAGAGCGCCCCGCAAACGCTTCTGTGCTAGTTTTTCCGTCGGCAAATGGCTCCGCGCCGGGTCCTTTTGGTCGTGCTCCTCGTCGTGGCGGCGGTCGCGCTCGTCGCACATTCGCTCGTGTTCAACTTCGTCACCGACGACGCGTACATCTCGTTCGTCTACGCGCGCAACCTGGCCGACCACGGCAAGCTGGTGTTCAACCTCGGCGAGCACCCCGTCGAGGGCTACACCAACTTCTTGTGGACGGTGCTGCTCGCGGGGTTCCTGAAGGTGGGGC
This sequence comes from Polyangia bacterium, assembly GCA_035607415.1. GTDB lineage: Bacteria > Myxococcota_A > Polyangia > Palsa-1104 > Palsa-1104 > JAQBQH01. Next base: position 40,665 of record DATNAQ010000058.1, on the reverse strand, counting down.
TGGTTCCCGAGATCATGTCGCGCGTGCTCGGCACCGGCTTCGCGGTCGCCACCCTCGGCGTGGTGGCCTGGATGTCGCGGCGCATCAAGGGCGACGACTATTCGTGGTGGGATGCGCTGCCCGCGCTGATCCTGGCGGGCGTGCCCGGCTACGCCTGCTGGGCCTCGGGCGGCCTCGAGACGCAGATGTTCGCCTTCCTGGTGACGCTCGGCGGCGCCTGGCACCTCGAAGAGCTGCTCGACGATCGCGAGCCGCGCGTGCGCACCTCGATCATCTTTGCGCTCGCGGCGCTGACGCGGCCCGAAGGCACGCTGCTCTTCGCGCTCACGGCGTTCCATCGTCTGCTCGTGATCGTCGCGCGGCGGAAGCTCTCGATCGGGCGCGCAGAGCTCGTGTACGTGGGCGCGTTCCTCGCGATCGTGGTGCCCCACTTCTTGTGGCGGCGCTGGTACTACGGCTGGTGGCTGCCCAACACCTTCTACATCAAGTCCTCCGGCGTCGGCGGCGCGTGGACCCAGGGCGCCTACTACCTCGGGCGCGTGATCGTGCAGTTCCACCTGTGGGTCGTGCCGATCGTCGTCGCCGGCGGGCTCCTCGTCGAGCGCGGGCGCGGCATGCGCGTGCTCCTCGGCTACGCCGGGCTCGTCGTCGGCGTCTTCGCGGTCTACGTGGCCTCCGTCGGCGGCGACTTCATGGGGCTCTACCGCTTCGTGATGCCGGTGATCCCGCTCGTCGCTCTCGTCACCGCGCTGTCGCTGCGCTACGCGCTGTCGGCGATCGATCGCCGCGCGCCGCTCGCCGCCGCCGGCATCGTCGCGGTCGCGCTCGGCCTGCACGCGTGGCACGCCGTCCGCGTCGACAAGGACGAAGCGCGCGTCGGCGACCGGCCGTCGGACAACGGCATCGATCACCCGGGCTGGCTGCACTGGTACACCGCCGATCGCGCCGCCATCGGCAAATGGTTCGGGCAGTACGCGCGCCCCGACGACTACGCCGCCGTCGGTGGCGCCGGCGCGCAGGTCTATTACAGCGGGATCCGCTCGCTCGACTGCTACGGCCTCAGCGACGAGTACATCGCGCACAAGCTGCCCGCGCGCTCCTCGCGACCGGGCCATCAGAAGTACGCCACCGACGAGTACATCCTGTCGAAGCGGCCGACGATCATCACTTCGTACAACTACCGCATCGGGAGCTCGCCCCATTACGTCGGCGGCGACAGCGCGCTGTGGCAGCAGCGTGGTTATCACTACGTCACCGTGCGCGTGCCCGGGCTGAGCTCGCCGTATTACTCGTTCCTTCTGCGCAACGATCGCAGCTTCGGCCCGCTGCCGGCGCTGACCGCGGAGCGTGAGCCATGACATCCTCGACGGTACAGCTGCGCCTGCGCGGCCTGATGCCCGCGCACCTCCTCATGTCGCTCGTCGCCGCGGTGCCGATCGCGCGCATCGGGTACGCCGTGTTCGTGCAGCATCTGCCGTACGCCACGCGCGAGCCGCTCCTCACCGGCGTGAGCGCGTTCCTCGCGCTGTTGCCGTGGCTGTGGCGCGCCTATGCGCGCACCGCCTATCGCGCCAAGTGCGACGACGTCGCCGTGCACGTGCGCGGCGAGGCGCTGCCCTACAAGACGATCAAGGAGCTGCGCGTCGAGCGCGGCCGGCGGCGCACCACGCTGCACCTGGTGCGCTCGGAGGACATCCAGATCGCGCTCGTCCTGTGGGACGCGTACGCCGGCCGCCTGCAGCCGATCGACGTGCTCACCGAGCGGCTGGCCGCGCACGGCCTGACGTTCGACCCGCGCGCCTGATCCCTGTTATTCGCGCCAGACCTTGGCGAGGTGCGCGCGCAGCGCCTTCTCGTCGGACGTGATCAGCTCCGTCGACGCCACGCCGCTGGTCTTCGACGTGCGCGCGTGCTGCAGCGACACCACCGCGCTCGACGTCCACACCCCGCTGCCGCGAAAGTTCGGCTGCGAGTCGCTGTAGACCTTGGCCTGCCCGAACAGCTCGGCCACGTCCGGCGCCAGCGGCTGCATCTCGCGGATGTCGCACAGCACCTTGTAGTCCGCGCCCGCGAAGCCGTCGATGGCGGCGTTGTGCGCCACCACGAACTGCTTCATCGATTCCAGGCCGGGACGACCGCGCACGGTGAGCCGCAAGATGCCCGGCTCACCGGCGCTGTCCACTTCCCACCCCGGTCCTTGGAATCGCTGACCGGCCATCGTTCTCAGCGCGCGCTGGCGTTGGGCGGCGCGTTCGGCCGTGGCGCGCTCGCCGGCGCCGGCGCGTTCTTGCCCGGCTCCAGCGGCGACGTCGGCTTGGCGTGTGTCTCTTGCGCCACGCGCGGCTCGCGCCGCTCGACGACGATGGTCTGCTGCGACTGCACCTGCGTCGACTCGCGCGCCACCACGGTGACGACGTTCGCGCCCGGCCACAGCGGGATGTCCGCCTCGAACGACTCGACCGCCTGGTTCGGCGACTTGCGGTTCGAGCGGTAGAACACCTTGCGACGATCGATCTTCGCCTGGCGGTTCGACACGAACACGAACATGTCGGCGACCTTGTGCTCGTCCTTCGCCGTCGACGACAGGTGGAACGTCGCCGAATCGACCAGCGGCGTGCCCGTCTTGACCTCGAGCTTGGGCGGCGAGACCTGCCACGCCATCGCGTACTGCGCGTTCGCGACTTGCGCCGTCTTGGCCGCCGCCGCGTCGCTCTTCTGCGCCGCCGCCTTGGCGATGAAGCCCGGCCGCCCGTCGAGCTCGACGCGCCAGTACTCGCCCGACGAGCCCGTCAGCTTGAAGGTGGCGCCCTTGTTGACGTTGCCGATCACCGGCGCGTCCTTGTCGGCGCCACCATAGATCGGCACGCCCGCCGCCGCCGTCACCGCGCCGCTCGCCACCTCGGTCGGCTTGGCCGTCCCCGCGATGGGGAACGACAGCTTGTCGGTCACGTACTCGTGCAGCGTCTGGTCGTAGACCGTCAGCTCCACCTTCGCCTCGTTCGGCCGATACTCCGGCCGCACGTCGAACGTGAAGTCGACCGTCTTCGACTCGTTGGGCCCGATGCCGTCGAGATCGAAGCGCCCCTTGTTGATGAAGACGCCCTCGTCCGACAGGTTGCGCAGCTGCGCGGTGGTGTCGATCGCCTTGCCCACGCCCGAGTTCTTCACGGTCACGTGCAAGCGCACCGACTCGCCGCGCTGGATGATGCCGTCACCGTTGCCCTTGATGTCGTCGATGATCTGGTACGCGTACGAATAGATCGGCCGCTGCGGCCCATCCACGCGCACGAGCAGCTCGTTGGAGTCGAGCGTCGTCTTGGCGCCGTGCTCCTCGGTGACCTCGAGGTGCAGCGGATCGATGCGCGTCAGCGAGTCCTTCGGCATCTTCACCGGCACCGTGAAGGTGCGCGTCTCGCCCGGCTTGATGCGGCCGAACACCAGCTCGCGCCCGTCGAAGTACGGATCGTCGCCCTTGAGCGTCGCGCGCACCTGGCCGGCGACGCCGGGACCCTTGTTCGTGATCTTCGCGGTGAACTTGATGGTCTCGCCCGCGTTGACCGTGTTGTTCGGCCGATCGGTCGAGACCGTGCCCACCAGCGACGGCGGCGGACCACCGCCGCCCACCGGCGTCCAGTCGATCCCGAGCTTCTTCAGCGAATCGACGATGCGCGACTGCTCCTCGCCGAGCTTCTTGTCGAAGAACGACTTCGACGACGCCAGCACCTCGCGGCGCTTCCAGCCCTTGGCCTGCGACACCAGGTCGCGCGCGAAGTCGACCTCGTAGTCCTCGACGAGCGCGTCGGGATCCTGAAGGTTCTCCTCTTCATCGTCCTGATCGATCGCCGGCGCGTCGTCGTCGTCCGACTGACGCGGATCGTCGCGGATGATCGCCTTGGTCGCCTTCTTCGGCACCTCCTGTGCGAGGTACTTGAAGGTCTCGAACGGCTTGTCGGCCGTCTTGGCGTAGATCGACTTCAGGTGTGCCTCGAGATCGGCCTCGTGCATGCCCTTGAGCTCGCGGAACAGCCAGACGCCCTTGTCCTTGTCGACCACGACCTTGTCGAGCTCGACGTCGGGCGTGATGCCGACCGACTGGATCGACACGTCACCCGGCGTCAGGTACTGCGCGATGGTCAGCTTGAGCGCCGAGCCGTCGTCGTTGTCGTAGAGCACCTGCACCGAGCCCTTGCCGAACGTCTTCTGCCCGATGATGACGGCGCGATCGAGGTTCTTGAGCGCGCCGGCCACGATCTCCGACGCCGACGCCGAGCCGCCATTGACCAGCACGGCCATCGGCACGTGCGGCTGCGTCCCCGGCGTGGCGCGCTTCTCCTCGCGCTGCTTGTTGGCGTAGCCGACGGTCGTGACGATGGTGCCGGTGTCGACGAACTCGTCGGCCACCTTGATCGCCTGATCGAGGAGCCCGCCCGGATTGCCGCGCAGGTCGACGATGATCGACTTCATGCCCTTGGACTTCAGATCGTCGAGCGCCTTGCGCAGCTCCTCGTCGGTGTTGCCGGCGAAGTTGCCGTGCAGCTTGATGAGGCCGACGTTGCCCTTGAGCATCTTGTAGTCGACCGTGTGCGTCGACACGATGGCGCGCGTCAGCACGACCTTGCGCGCCGCCGTGTTGGCCTCGGTGGGCTTGCGCACCCAGATCGTGACCTTGGTGTCCGGCTCGCCGCGCAGGCGCGACACGGCGTCATTGATCAGCATGTTCGCCGTCGACTCGTTGTCGATGCGGATGATGCGATCGCCCGCCTTGATGCCCGCCTTCGACGCCGGCGTATCTGGATACGGCTTGATGACGGTCAGCTCGCCCTTGCGCAGGCCGATGAGGATGCCGAGGCCGCCGAACGAGCCGCGCGTGGTCAGCTTCATCTCGGTGTACGTCTGCGGATCGAGCAGCATCGAGTGCGGGTCGAGCGTCGACAGCATGCCGTTGGTCGCCGCGTACTCGGTGTTGCGCACCGTCTCTTGATCGGTGCCCGGCGGCAGGTTCTGCGCGATGAAGCGGAAGATCTCCTTCATCTTCATCGACAGCGCCCACGGCGAATCGACCTCGCCGATGCCGAACTCCTGTTGCGCGGTGTCGACGCGCACCACGAGCTTGTCGTTGCCCTTCGGCTCGACGATGACTTCGGCGACCGACTTCTGCACCTGGTCGAGCGCCATCTTCAACATCTCTTTGGGATCGACGCGCGTCGGATCGACGTAGGCGTCGTTCACGCGCATCAACGTGTTGTTGAAGATGCGCAGCGCCGCCAGGTCATAGGGGCGCTTGTCGTCTTTGGACGCCGCGTGGAGCGGCTCGCCGGCGCCCACGTCGACGTGACCGTGGATGCCCGCCCGACGCACGGTGATACAGAGCGCCAGGACGAGGGCGACGAAGACGAGAATTGGCTTGAAATATCTACGCATGAACGGCTGGGGGCCGCTTGCCTGCTCGAAGAGGTCCATCGGCATTATTATACGCTGCGAGAACACCACAGCCACCGCATTAGTTCTGTCAGCGAGAAACGAGCAGGGCGGCGGCCACGATCGCGACCAGGAGCGCGTCGTACAGCAGCGATTCCGCGGCGAGAACGCCGAGCATGCGGTTGGCGCGCGGCGGCGACGCCGAGCCGGCCGGCGCAGCTTCGCGATAGGGATTCGCCGACGGCGTCGCCGAACGCGGCGCGTTGTGCACGTGCAACTGCGCGATCCAACAGCAGGCGTCGAGGACGGCGAGCATCATGAGCGCGCTAGCACAGGCTTGCGCCAAAGGTGCTTCGGCCGGCTGTGACCACGGATTCGACAGCGCCGGCACCACCAGCGCCGCCAGCGCGCTCGTCGACAACGACAGGAGCCACACGCGCCGGCGCGCCGCGCGCCCAAAGAACGATCGATGCGGCAGCCGCGCCGCACGGCGCGCACCGTCGGTGATCAACACGAGCGGCGGCAGCGCGAACAGCCCGAAGCCGACGCCGGCGATGATGCCGATGGCGGCGCCGTCGAAGCTGTCGAGGCTCCACCCGACGGTGGCGCCGGTGGTCGCGCCGACGAACGGCGACATCAGCGCCACCTGCCAGTCGGCCACGCGCGGCAGGGCGCCGGTGACCAGCGCGCCGAAGAGGCCGAGCACGAGCGCCATGATCACCGACGAGGCGAACGGCGCCGGCAGCTGCGCGCCGACCGCGATGCCGATGAGCGCGAACGGCCAGGCGAGCTGAGGCGAGCACGGCGTCAGCGGGCTCATGTATTTGTGATGGGCGCGCCGTCCGCGATGTCTACTCGCGCTCGACCGTAAATCGGAATTTGCGATCGAAGACTTCCTCGGCGAGGTCGCGCTTGCGACGCGCGCCCCAGATCTCGAGCTCCGCCTCCGACGAGGCGGACATCGTCACCTCGACCGACTTGTCGCCGATGCGACAACGGACCCCGCGCACCAGCTGCGCGTAGCCGCGGTCGAGCCCGTCGGCGAGGCGCAGGATGGCGGCGAGCACGCGCACCTTCTGCTTGCCGGCGGCGGGCAGCGCGGCGAAGCCGGGATGACTGTCCTTGGGCGTCGCCTTGCGGTGGTAGCGCACGGTCTGCGCCAGCGTCTGGATCTCGTCGGCGGTGAAGCCCTGCAGATCGGCGTTCTCGACGAGATACGCCGAATGCTTGTGATGCTTCGACGGCGCGATGTGGAACCCGATGTCGTGCAGGAGCGCGGCGAACTCGAGCAGCTCGCCGTCGGCGTTGGCCAGCCCGTGCAGCGGGCGCAGGCCGCGGAAGAGATCGAGCGCCAGGCGCGCCACGTGCTCGACGTGCGGCTGGTTGGCGTTGCAGCGCCGCGACAGGCGCACCACGCTGCGGCGGCGCAGATCGGGATACTCGTCGATGAGCTGGATGCCGGGGCCGTTGCGCGCGGCGTAATCGGCGACGAGCCCTTCGCGCAACGCCGCCTCGCACAGGACGTAGGAGTCGGCGTGCACCACCTCGAGCAGCGAGCGAACGAGGATGACGCCGGGGACGATCGAGTCGACGCGCTTGGGATCGAGGTTGGGCAGGCGCGAGCGCTCGGCCACGCTCAAAGAGCAGATCTTCTCCTCGAGCTCCCAGACGTCCTTGAAGGCGATCGGGCGCGGCTTCTCCGCCGTCGTCGACGGGATCAGCTCGGCGACGGCGCGCGCGGTGCCCGACGTCATGGCCACGAGGTCGAAGCCGATCTTGCGGATGGCGGCGGTCGGCCCTTCGAGCGCGCGGTGGAGCTGCTCGGCGAGGCGCAGCCGCTGATCGGGCGTGATCGGATCGGACAGCGACCATTGATCGAGCAGGCGCAGCACGCCGAGCTTGAGCGACGTGGCGTAGTGCGCCTCGCGCGCGTCGCCGACGATGAGCTCGACCGAGCCGCCGCCGATGTCGATGATGAGCGCCTTCTTGCCCGACAGGTTGATCGCCGAGCGCGCGCCGAGATAGATGAGGCGCGCCTCCTGCTCGCCGCGGATGACGGTGAGCTCGATGCCGGTCTCGTCGCGCACCACGCGCACGAAGTCGCCGCCGTTCTCGGCTTCGCGCACCGCCGAGGTGGCGACGGCGATGATGGCGTCGACGCCGCCGCGCTCGGCCTGGGCGCGGTACTTGCGGACGCATTCGGTGGCGCGGGCGAAGGCGTCGGGCGAGATCACGCCTTTGAAGGCGGAGTCGCCGAGGCGCACCATCTCTTTGGCGCGATCGAGCGGCTCGACCTGCCCGTCCGCCGCCACGCGTGCGATGAGCAGGTGGATACTGTTGGTCCCGACGTCGAGGGCGGCGATTTTCACAGGTGCAGTTATAGTATCACCGTGTGGAAGAGCTGGCAGCGCGCTCGTAGCCCTTTCGATCCCGAGCGCGCCGACGAGAACGGGCTGGTCGCGATCGGGGGCTCGCTCGATCCCGACCTGGTGCTGGTCGCCTACCGCTCGGGCGTCTTCCCGTGGTCGTCGGATCCGGTGATCTCGTGGTGGTCGCCCGATCCGCGCGCCATCTTCGACCTGCCGAGCTACAAGGCGCATCGCTCGACGCGGCAGAACGTGCGTCGCGGCGGCTGGCGCTTCTCCGTCGACGAGGCCTTCGAGCGGGTGATGCGCGAGTGCGCGGCGCCGGCGCCGGGCCGCGAGTCGACCTGGATCTCGGAAGACTTCGTGCGCACCTACAAGGCGCTGCACGCGCGCGGCTACGCGCACTCGGTCGAGGTCTGGGAAGAGGACGAGCTGGTGGGCGGTCTGTACGGCGTCACGCTCGGCGGCTTCTTCGGCGGCGAGTCGATGTTCAACCGCCGCACCGACGCGTCGAAGGCGGCGGTGATGCACCTCGTCGACACGCTGCGCGCGCGCGGCTTCGTCCTGTGCGACGCGCAGGTGCCGACGCCGCACCTGCACCGGCTCGGCGCCGTCGACATCACGCGCAAGGACTACCTCGGGCGCCTCGAGCGCGCCCTCACCGTCGACGCCAGCTTCGCCTAGGAACTCGCAGTCCAGATCGTTGTCCCAGGATCATGAGCTATCGCTCGCCGGCGGCCGCGTTCGGCGCTTGTGCTCGTCATCCCGAGACGCCGGCAGTGGCTCGGTGCCCGGAGTGCCGCGTGTCGGTGTGCGACGGCTGCGCCGCGTTCGCTACGCTGCCCCCGGTGCCTACGACGGCAACGTGAGCGCGCGCGGCGGCTCGCGTGGTTTCGCGTGGCCCTGATCTGCTCGCTGCCGCTGCCGGCCGGCGCGGGAACGGTGCTGGGTCACTTCATCGTGGAGCCCGTCCGGCTCTGCCGGGCGTACGGAGATCACTGCAATCCCGTGGTCCGCTGGTTCGTCCCCGGCTCGTAGCTGCGCGCCAGAAGGGGAACGCCTCGCCCGGCGCGTTGTCCTAGTCTCATGAGCTACCGCGCGTTCGCCGCCCCGCACGGCCTCTGCGGCGCGCATCCGCGAACCCCCGCGATCGGCCGCTGCGACGGCTGCGGTGCGCCGATGTGCGAGTGCTGCGTCGCCTTCGAGCTGCTCGCGATTCGCTGCGCGCCGTGCGAGCGCGCCCGGCAGATCCGGCGTTGGCGCCGGCGTCTCGGTCTCGTCTCGATCTTCACGCTGCTCACGCTGGGGCTGGTCGCGCCCATCGTGTACTACATCGCGTGGCACTATCCACATGGGGCGCACTGCTTGAACCAACCGCCGGACGTGTGCTGTTCGTCGGCGATCTCCGAGCGCTGCTGGGACGTCCGGCTCTACTTGAACCAGTCGGGATAGCGCGCCGTCAGCTCGAGCTCGAAGCCGTCGAGATCCGAGCGCCGCTCTTCCATCGTGCGCGTGGCGCGACGGCGCCCGAGCGCCCGCCCGAAGTCGGCGAAGCGCTCGCCGAGCTGCTTCTCGAAGATCGCGCGCAGCTTGCCCGCCAGCGTCGGCGAGCCGCCCGACGTCGACACCGCGATGCGCACCGGCCCGAGCGCCGCGATCGCCGGCATCGCGAAGTCCGACCGCTCCGGATCATCCGAGCACCACACCGGCACCGCGCGCGCGCGCGCCGCCTCCGACACCCGCGCCGCCACCTCGGGCTCGCGCACCGAGCAGAGCACCACCCGCGCCCCATCCACGAGCGCATCTACGAACTCCCCCGCGCCGACCTGCGTCACCCGCGCGCCGGCATCCTCGAGCAGCGCCCGCTTCCGCGCCGCATCGGCATCGTCGCCCACCACCACCACGAGCTGCCCCTCGACATCCAGCGTCACCGCAAAGCCAATCGCCTCGCCACGCATGGCCTCGAGTGTAACGGATCGGTACGGCCGCGCGATCTTGCCTGCGCAGAAGCCGGTCGAGCGCAGAGGTGCCTCGCCGGGCTCAAACAGTCCTCGCCGGCCGCCACACCGCGCTCGACCCCATGCCGCCGGCTGCGGAGCTCGCGCGGCGAGGCACCTCTGCGCTCGACCTCTCTACTCGCCTTCCCCAGCCGTCTTTCCGGTTTCTGTTCCGTTCGAGACGAGCAAGAGGCCCTGCGCACAGTCGCTCTGCGACGCGAGTTCCGCAGCCGGCCAGCGCGGCGGCGGAATCGAGCACGGCCCTGCGGCCGGCGAGGACTGTTTGAGCGACGCAGAGCGACTGTGCGCAGGGCCGACTTACGAGATGAGCTTGGCGATCACGGCGTCGACGAGCGAGAAGTAGTCCTTGATCTCGGGCGTGGCGCCGACGTCGCTCGGCATGACCAGCGTCTTGGCGCCCGCCTTGTTGGCGACGAGATCGACGGTGTTGCGCGGGTAGAACGACTCCATGAGGATGATCTTGACGCCCTCGCGCCGCATGAGGCCGATGAGCGCCGCGATGTGCGACGGCGGCGCCGGAATGCCCGGCTTCGGCTCGACGTAGCCGACCTCCTGCATCCCCAGCCACTTCGACACGTAGCTCCAGCTCTTGTGGTACGTGACGATCTTCTCGCCGCGCACCCCGGCCGCGCGCTTCTCCCAGTCGCCGCGCCGCTTCGCCACGTCGGCCTCGAAGCGCTGCAGGTTCGCCTTGTAGGTGCCCGCGCCGGCGCCGTCGATCTGCTCGAGCCGCGCCGCGATCTCGCGCGCGATGATGAGCGCGTTGTCGGGCGGGATCCAATAGTGCGGGTTGCCCTGCGGATGGATGTCGCCCATCGAGCGGTCGACCTTCGTCGTCGGCACGTCGAGCACCGGGATCTGCTGCGACGCATCGAGGTTGCCCGGCATGCCCATCCCGATCTTCTCGTTGCGCGCGCCGAGCACGAGCGGCGGCAGCCAGCCGATCTCAAGCTCGAGCCCGACGTGCACGAGCAGATCGGCGCGGTTCAGATCGAGCACCAGGGAAGGCTTGGGCTCGACGAAGTGCGGATCCATGTAGCCGTGCGACAGCGACTTGACGTCGACGCGATCGCCGCCGACCTTGCGGGCCAGATCGGCGAACGTCTCGATCGACGTCACCACGTGCACCTTCGCCTCGGCGCGCCCCGCGCCGACGACGAGCATCACCAACGCTGCGAAGAGGGCGCGCATTAGAACGGATGCGCCCCGTGCGCGCCGATCGCCGCCTCGAGCTGCAGGAACGCCGCGCCGGTCAGCCGCGACGGCGGATTGGGCACCGTGTTCTCCGGCAGAAAGCGCGGGCCGTAGCGCAGCTCGCCGTACAGACGGATGCGCGAGAACTCCGACAGGCCCCAGGTGATGCTGCCCTCGCCCGCGTACTCGCGGTGGACGTTGTCGCCCTGCGGAATGCCCTCGATCTCGCCGCGAATGCCGAGGTACCAGCGACGGTGCAGCTGCACCACGACCTGCGAGTACAGGCCGCCCTCGAGCTGCTGATGCTTCACGCCGCCGATCAGCAGGTTCGGAATTTGTCGCAAGAAGTACTCGCTCTGCCACGCCACCGACGCGTAGCTCCGCGCTTGATTCACCGGTTTCCATTTCAGGTAGAGGTCCGCTCCATAGAGGTTGTCATAGTAGTTGTCGTACAGCGTAAGCCCGTTTGCCGTCGACGGAAGGGTCGTGTTGCCGAGCACGCTCTGGGACGTCTTGCCGTGCGCATAGTTCAGGCCCGCGTAGATCGAGGTCGTGTCGTTGAGCGGCACGAACGCCCGCGCCGTCCCCAGGTAGGTGAAGTCCCAGCGCGCGCCGCCGCCGAAGGTCTGCAGCGGCTGATCGGGCTCCGCCGGCCCCACCGAGAAGATCGAGCCGGCGAGGATCAAATAGAACGGCAGGCGCGGCACCAGCCAGTTGACCTGCAGCCCGGGCGCGCGCAGCCCGTCGACGCCGAGGAACTGCGCGTTGAGCTCGGGGCGGCGCGTGAAGTCCTGCAGGTGCAGGTGCTGCGCGTTCTGCCGTCCGATGTCGGCGCGGAAGATGCCCGCCTTGATCTGGAAGTTCCCCGGCAGATGCGTCGTCGTGAGGAACGCCTCCTCGACCTCGAGGCCCTGCAGATTCGGAATCGTCAGGTAGATGTCGGCGCGAAAATAGGGATCGACCACCGCCTGCAGCGCGAGCTCGACCTCCTGCACCTTGAAGCCGGTCGACTGCGGATCGTCGCCCGACTTGATCGTGCCTTGATCGTCCTGGTACCAGCCGGCGGCGAAGTCGACGATGGCGCTGATGTCGGGGTTCATCGACTGAAAGAAGCGCCCCATCGCGGCGCCGAACCCCGAGCCCGTCGTTCGCGGCTGCTGCTGCGGCATCGGCACCGACGTCCCCGTCGTCGCCTGCTGCGGCTGTCCCTTCTTCTGCGCGGTCACGTCGGCCTGCAGCGCCTTGGCAATCTCTTCCTCGGACACGCCGCCGTCGGCGGGCGCCGCCGGGGCCATGTCGCCCATGTCGGCCGGCGCGGGCGCGCCGCCGTCGACCTGCGCCCTTGCTGTCGTCGCGGCGCCGAGCAGCAGCGCCACGATCATGAGTCGTGTCATCGTCTCCCCTTGCTTAGGAAACGGCCGGGCATGGTGGCGGCGAGGAACGCGGCGGCCACGATCACCATCGACGCGCCGGTCGGCAGCGACCAATGGAACGACACGTAGTAGCCGATGAACGCGGAGACCACGCCGATGACGATCGAGATCGCGAACACCGACCACATGCGCGAGCCGATGATGAGCGCCGCCGCCGGTGGAATCACGGTGAACGCGAACACCGGCAGGGCGCCGATGGCGCGCGTCGACACCGAGATGGCGACGGCGAACGTCACGAACAAAACCAGCGACCACAGCTTGGTGCGCAGACCGAGCGTGCGCGCCATCTCCGGGTCGAACGCGGTGAACACGAACTCCTTGCCGAACAGGCCGTGCACCACCGCGACCACGATCGCCGCCGCCGACATGATGTAGAGCTGCTCGGGCGGGACCGCGACGGCGTTGCCGTACAAGAGATCGTTGACCTCGTGCGCCTCCTGCGTGACGCGCGGCGAGTTCAAGATCATGATCACGCACGCCGCGGCGACGAGGTAGACGATGCCGATGACGCTCTCGCCCGACAGCCGCCGGTTGCCGAGGTTGCCCGAGAAGATCTGCGCCACGACGGCGGCGAGCAGGATCGCCCACGGCACCGGGTGCAGATAGAGGGGCGCGTGGTGCGGATCGACGCCCACGATCGAGCAGAGCATGAACGCCATCGCCACGCCCACGCCCGACGCCTGCGACATCGCCGCCGACACGAAGACGATGCGCTTCAAGACGATGTAGACGCCGACGAAGGAGCAGAGCGCGGCGGCGATGATGGCGACCGCCAGCGGATCGCGCCACAAAAACCAGGATTCCCAAAACCCTGGTACGTCGCTAGGGCTCACAGACGCTCGCTCACTTGTCGTGCTCCACGAAGATGACGCTGTGCTCGTCGAAGGAGCGCACGGCGATGGGCCGGTCGTAGATCTTGGTCAGCCGCTCCGACGTGAGCAGCTCCGCGCGCGAACCGACCGCCACCGGATGCTCGATCCCGGCGACCACCACCAGCTGCTCGACGTGATCGGCGACGGCGCCGAGCTGATGCGAGATGAGCACGATGGCAATGCCGCGCGTGGCGAACGAGCGCAGGAGCATCAACATCGAATGCTCCGACGGCAAATCGAGCCCGGTCGTCGGCTCGTCGAGCACCAGGATCTCCGGCTCGCACGCGAGCGCGCGCGCCACCAGCACGCGCTGCCGCTGTCCGCCCGACAGCGCGTGGAACGGCCGCGGCGACAGCTCCGTCGCGCCCACGTCCGCCAGCGCCGCGCGCGTCCGCTCGATGTCCTGCTTGCCCGGGCGCCGCCCCGGCTTCGTCAGGCCGTAGCGCCCCATGAGCGCCACTTCGTACGCGGTCAGCGGAAAGCTGACATCGACCGACGCGCGCTGCGGCACGTAGCCGAAGCGCGGCCGCCGTCCGCTCGGGAACTTGATGGTGCCGCGCACCGGCGGCAACAGGTCGAGCATGGTGCGCACCAGCGTCGTCTTGCCGCTGCCGTTCGGCCCCACGATGCCGATGGCCGCGCCCTTGTCGATCGTCATCTGCACCGGCGGCAGCACGGGCACGCCGTGATACCCGACTTCCACGCCCGCCAGCTCGACGAGGCTCACGCGTTCTTCGCTTCCACCAACGTTTTGAAGCGCGCCATCGATTGGTGCGTCTCTCCGTCGAGCTTCGAGAAGATGGGGCCCGTGATCAGCCGGGCCCCGATGCCGGAAAAGCATTCGCGCGACGTGACGCGCGTGGTGCCCGGTTTATTCACAAGAAAAGAATATGAATGATCCCCGCGCACTCCGAGCCGTCCGCCGACCCAGCGCACGAGCTCGCCCGGGCGGTACTCTTCGATCTTCACCTCGACCGGGAAGGTCGCCGGCCCGGCCGCGAAGTGCAGCATCAGCCGGCCGCCCGCGCGCAGCTCGCCGTGCACGCGCCCGAGCATGGGGAACCAGCGCGTCCACGTCGTCAGGTCCGAGAAGACGCGCCAGCAATCATCGGGAGTGCCTTCCACATCGATCGCGTGCTGCACGGTCGGCATCGGCGCGCACTCTACCGCAAGGAAGATTCCGTGACTATACTCGCTCCTTCCGATGGCGAAGAAGCCGAAACCTGCGGCGCCGCGTGACGCCGAGGTCGTCGAAGGCGAGCTCGTCGACAACGACGATGCCGAGCCGGGCGACGGCGAGCCCGGCGAGCCCGATCCCTCCGCGCTCGCCGACGAGGACGTGCCGAGCGACGATGCCCTGCCCCCCGTCGGCGACAGCGACGACGACGACCACCACGAGCCGGACGAGCATGCGCTCGTGCCCGAGCCGCGCGCCAGCCGGTCGCTGGCGCGGCTCGATCCGCTCCAGCTCTACATCCAGGACATCCGCCGCTATCCGCTGCTCTCGCGCGAGGACGAGCACGCGCTCGCCAAGAAGTTCGTCGAGACCGGCGATGTCGAGGCCGCCCGACGCCTGGTGACGGCGAACCTGCGCCTGGTCGTGAAAATTGCGCACGAGTACCGGCGCGCGCACCGCAACCTGCTCGATCTCATCCAGGAAGGCAACGTCGGCCTGGTGCAGGCGGTGAAGAAGTACGATCCGTACCGCGGCGTGAAGCTGTCGTCGTACGCGGCGTGGTGGATCCGCGCCTACATGCTCAAGTTCATCCTCAACAACTGGCGCCTGGTGAAGATCGGAACCACGCAGGCGCAGCGCAAGCTCTTCTTCAACCTCAAGAAGGAGAAGGACAAGCTCGAGCAGATGGGCTTCGACACGTCGTCCAAGGCGCTCGCCGAGGCGCTCAACGTGCCCGAGCGCGAAGTGATCGACATGGAGAAGCGGCTCGGCCAGGGCGAGATGTCGCTCGACGCGCCGCTCTCCAAGGACGACGAAGGCGGCCGCTCGCACCTCGACATGCTCGAGTCCTCGGGCGACACGCGCCCCGACGTGCGCGCCGAGGGCGACGAGTTTCGCGTGCTCTTGCGCGAGAAGCTCGAGAAGTTCGCGCAGACGCTGCACGGGCGCGAGCTCGAGATCTTCCGCGAGCGCCTGCTCACCGACGAGCCGAAGACGCTGCAAGAGATCGGCGAGAGTTACGGGATCTCGCGCGAGCGCGCGCGCCAGCTCGAGAAGCGGCTGACCGACAAGCTCAAGAAGTACCTGCAGGCGGAGCTCGGCGACGCCGTGCAGATCGCCATGGGCCTCGAAGAATGAGCACGCGCGCGCAGCCGAGGGGTAGTCGCGCCCGGGAGGCGAGTGCAGCGAGCCGACCTGGCGCGCCGAGGCGGAGCGTGCGTGCGGTGCAAGAATGAGTGACGAGGAAGAACCGCTCGCGCCGGCGAAGGAGCCGGCCGACAAGCCGGGCACGCTCTACGTCGTGTCGACGCCGATCGGCAACCTCGACGACATGACCCTGCGCGCCATCAAGGTGCTCAAGGAAGTGCCGGTCATCGCCGCCGAGGACACGCGCGCCGCCGGCAACCTCCTGCGCCACTTCGAGATCGCGCGCCCGACGATGGTCAGCTTCTTCGAGGGCAACGAAGCCGCGCGCACCGAGCACCTGATGGCGCGCCTGCGCGGCGGCGACGACGTGGCCGTCATCTCCGAGGCGGGCACGCCCGGCGTCTCCGATCCGGGCGCGCGCCTCGTCGCCGCCGCGGTCGCCGCCGCCATTCGCGTCGTGCCCATCCCCGGCGCCTCGGCCGCGCTCGCCGCGCTCGTCGCGTCGGGGCTGCCGTCGGACGAGTTCTACTTCGTCGGCTTCCCGGCGCGCGACGGCGGGCCGCGGCTGCAAGCGTTCGCGCGGCTGCGCAACATCGAGGCCACGCTCGTGTTCTACGAAGCGCCCGGGCGCGTCGCCGCCACGCTGCACGATCTGGCCGCCGTCTTCGGCGACGATCGCCGCGCCGTCGTCGCGCGCGAGCTGACCAAGGTTCACGAAGAGCTGGTGCGCGGCACGCTCAAGGAGCTCACCGCCCGCTTCGACGACGCCGCGCCGCGCGGCGAGGTGACCATCCTCGTCGAAGGCGCCGCCGCCGGCGCCGTCGCCGAGCCGGCCGTCGACGTCGAAGCCGAGGTCAAGCGCCGCCTCGCCGACGGCGAGACGCCGAAAGAGATCGCCGCCGCGCTCGCGCTGACGAGCGGCAAGCCCAAGCGGCAGATCTATCAGCTCGCCGTCGCTCTGAAGCCGCGCGAGTAGAACGGGCCGGCTGGGTCGCGGAGGTAGTGAGGCGCCATCCCGGCGTCGGAAAACGGCGCAGTCCGCCCGCCTTCGCGGGCGGTGCGCCTCCATCGGGCTCGCCTATGTCGCGCTGCGCGCGACGCGAGCCCTCTACGCCGCCGTGATGGCGCCTCACTACCTCCGCTCATGCGCCTGGTTCCACCGTCCATCGAACCGGCCGTTGCGCTTGTTCGTAGGACCAGGCGCCGAGCGGAGGTAGTAAGGGTCGCTGACGGCGGCGTAGAGGGCGCGGTCGCGCGTAGCGCGACTGTATAGCGCCCGATGGAGGCGCACCGCCCGCGGAGGCGGGCGGACTGCGCCGTTTTCCGACGCCGACAGCGACCCTTACTACCTCCGCGACCCAGCCGGCCCGTCTACCTAACTAGAACTGGATCTGCCCCCACACCGTGAAGTTGTAGGTGTCCATGTTGTCGACGCGATAGCGCCGCCCGATCTGGTCGATGGTCGCGCGATACGCCGGGTTGTACTCGCCCGCGCTCATCACGCGTCCGCCCGCCGTCGACGGCACGCCGATGTCCTCGCCGGTGATGTCGTGCGCCTCGTCGTGCGTGTACTCGAACGAGGTCTTGAAGCGCGCGTGCTGCCCGACCTGCACGCCGATGCCGATGTCGGCGCCGAGCGACGCGTAGTTCTGGATCGTCGTGATGCCGGTGAACGGCATGTTCTGATACGCGTTCGTCGTCAGCGCAGCGTTGCACGCCGGGTTGGTCCCGCCTTGCGTCGCTGCGTCGCACGCAAGCGGCGTCGACGAGGCGAACAGCTCCCACGCCTCGGAGTAACCCTTGCCCGCGAAGTGCCCCTCGAGCCGCCCGCGCACGTCGATGAAGATCTTGTGCCCGTCCTTGGGCCGCTCGAACGGCACCAGCTCGGCGCCGAAGATGGTGCCGCCCTGCTGCATCGGATTCTTCAGCGACTGCGACGGCCCGTAGTCCTTGAACAGCGAGTCGCTGCGCGGGATCGGATACATGTACCAGAACGCCATGTACGGCTCGACGAAGCGCCAGCGATGCGAGATCGCCGTGCGCGCCACCAGCCGGTGCACGCCCTCGGAGACCGCGTGGTTGGCGTTCGGCCGCGCGCGATCGTAGGCCATGATGTTGCCGATCGAGATCTGCGGCTCGAAGGCGAGGATCCACGTCGGCTTGGTGTCGTCGCGATGCTGCGCCACCGGCGCCCACGTCAGCCCGAAGTTGAACGTGTCGAAGTCGTCGAGCCCGCTGCCGGCGCCCGCGCCGCGCGCCGCGCCGAGAAAGACGAGCGTGCCCATCGGCGGCGCGCCGATGATCCCGTCGCGGATCGTCGACGAGTTCATCGCGTTCACGCAATCCGGCATCGGGTCGGGCGTGAAGCGGCAGGCCGCGCCCGCCGACTGGTCGTACGAGTAGCGCTCCTGCTCGTTCAGGTAGATCGGCAGCTCCACGTGCAGCATCAGATCTTGAAACAGCCCCACCTCGGCGCGCAGCGACAGCACGTCGCGCGTCTGCGCGTACGTCAGATCGCGCAGCACGGCGATCGCCGTCTGCGACGACGACAGCCCTTCGAGCTCGCGCTTGATCTGCCCGCGCTTCTCGCTGTGCACGTAGCCGACGCGGAAGCGCACGTCGAACGGGTTGTCCTCGTCGAACGCGCTGGCCACGTCGGTGACGTCGGCCGCGCGCGCCAAGCGCGGCGTCGCGGCGGTTGCGGCCACGACGAGCAACACTGCCCACGCACGCCGCATGGCTGCACCGTACCGACGCCCACGCGCGTGGTCAAGTTTGGGGCCCGTCCGGTCCGGCTCCGACATGTATGTCCAAGTATCGCGTTCTCCTGAAAAAACCTGCGTGCCCGCGGTGCCCCGATCCCCGGATCGGGGAGGGCGGCCCCACCCTACGAGCGACTGTAAAATTGTAACCGTCTGCAAGGTGAGGGGCCTCACGCTTGGTACAGGACTCGCAAAGCCGGCCCATTGAAGGAAGAGGGGGCCATGCTCTTCTCAGCCGTAGCCAGCACGACGTCGCCGATTCAATTCGGCCCGTACCTGCTCACCGAGTGTGTGGGGCAGGGCGGCATGGCCGTCGTCTACAAGGCGACTCGCCACGGACCGAGCGGATTCACCAAGACCGTGGTGGTCAAGGCGATGCTGCCGGCGCTCACCTCGCAGCGCGAGTTCGTGGCCATGTTCTCCGGCGAAGCGCGCTTGATGGCGCAGCTCTCCCATCCCAACGTCGTGCAGGTGCACGACTTCGGCGTCGTCGACGGCATTCCGTACCTGGCGATGGAGTACCTGCCGGGGCGAAACCTCTCGCAGCTGCGCACGGCGATCGCGGCGCGCGGACAGCGCATGCCGGTCGGCTGCGCGCTCGCGATCGCGCGCGACATGTGCCACGGGCTCGGCTACGCGCACGAGTTCACTGACGCCGAGGGCAAGCGCAGCCAGATCATCCACCGCGACGTGTCGCCGTCGAACATCATGGTCTGCCGCGACGGCATGGTGAAGCTGCTCGACTTCGGCGTGGCCAAGATCGTCGGCGAGTTCGACTACGACGTCACGCAGTCGTTCAAGGGCAAGTACGCGTACATGGCGCCGGAGCAGGTGAACCATCAGCCGATCGACCGGCGCGTCGACGTGTTCGCGGCGGGCACCGTCTTGCACGAGCTGCTCACCGGCAAGCGGCTGTTCGCGGCGCAGACGGAGCTGGAGACGCTGCAGCGCGTGTCGGCGGCGCAGGTGATCGCGCCGTCGGTGGACAACCGCGAGGTGCCGCGCGCGCTCGACGCCATCGTGAAGAAGGCGCTGGCGCGCGATCCAAAGGATCGCTACGCGTCGGGCGCGCAGATGGCCGAGGCGCTCGAGTCGCTCGACGCGCTGGCGTGGCCGCGACGCCGGCTGGCGGCGTTCGTGGCCGAGCTGTTCGCCAACGACTGGATGGTGGTGTGCGACGTCTGCGGCAAGCAGGTGCTGCCGGGCGAAGAGTGCAGCGAGTGCGGGACCGCGGCGCCGGAGACGGAGGCGCCGGTGGCGCTCGATCCCGACGCCGAGGCGCGCGCGGTGTCGGCGCGGCAGGCGCTCAAGCCGCTGCTCGATCACACCGATCGTAACGAGGTCGCGAGCGACTCGGGCGCGCTGCCGGCGCTGCCCGCGGGCGCCTCGGAGCCGTTGCCGCTGCCGCCGCCGCCGATCGTCTCGCGCAAGGCGCAGAAGCCGAAGCTGTCGCTCGTCAAGATGCCCTTGCCGCCGGCGTTGGCGCCGGGGCCGCAAGACAAGACCGAGGAGACGGCGTCGCCGCCGGTGCACGTGCCCGAGGATCGCGACTCGGCGGCGGTGTCGGGGCTGATCGACGTGGCCGACATCGAGCCGAAGCTGGAGCCGGCGACACTGCCGCCGCCGGGGCCGCCGCGGCTGTTCGTGGTGCCGCCGCTGGAGCCGACGCCGCTGCCGCCGCCGTCGCCGTTCTCGACGCCGCGGCCGGCGGGGCCGCAGCCGCTGTTCGTGGTGACGACGGAGCCGCCGACGAAGCGGCTGCGGCGCGGGCCGCGCATGATCTGGTACACGACGCTGGCGGCGGCGATCGGGCTCGGCGCGCTGGCCGCGGCGCTGGTGACGACGCATCCGGCGCCGCCGGTGGAGGCGCCGGCGAGCGCGAGCGCGCCGATCGCCGCGCCGGCCGTGACGCCTGCGCCGAGCGCGCCCGAGGCGAAGGCGCCGGTCGCGAAAGAGGCGACGGCGGTCGTGGCGGCGCCCGCCGTGAAGACGCCGATCGCCAAGCCGCCGGTCGTCGCCAAGCCGCCGGTCGTCGCCAAGCCGCCTGCCGTGCACACGCCGCCGCGCCGTCACGTCGCCGCCCCGCACGCTCGCACGCACGAGGCGGCCGTCGACTCGTCCGCGCCCGCGGAGCCCGAGCGCACCGTCAAGGAAGGGCGCATCGTCGATCCCTTCGCGGGGATGAAGTAACCATGCGCGCCCAGGCGATCCTGCGCCCGCTCTGCGCGCTCATCATCGCCGTCGCCGTCGTTGCCCCGGCCGCGCCGGCGCACGCCGCCGACAAGCGCGTCGCCGCCGCGCACTTCCAGAAGGGCCGCGTGCTCTTCGATCAGGGCGCCTGGTCCGCCGCGCTCGAGGAGTTCTCCGCCGGCTACGACGCCTTTCCGCTGCCCGGCTTCCTCGTGAACATCGGCCAGTGCCAGCGCAAGCTCGATCGCCTCGACGACGCCTCCGCCTCGTTCCAGCGCTTCCTCGACTCCGACGTCAGCGATCCGAAGCTGCGCTCCGAGGTGCAGGACGCGCTCGCCGAGATCTCGGCGGAGCGCGATCGCCGGCTCGCCGCCGACCTCGACGCGCGCCGCCAACGCGACGCCGCCGAGGCCGCGCATCCACTCGAGGAGCCGCCGCACCGCCTCGCCGCCGCTTCGCCGCCGGCGCCGATTCCCGCCGTCGCCGCGGCGATGCCGTCGGCCGCGCCCGTGGCCACCGTCGAGCAGCATCCGCAGAAGAGCAGGAAGTGGGTGTGGGCGGTGGTCAGCGTGCTCGCCGTCGGCGCCGCCGCCACCGCCATCACCGTCGGCGTGGTCGAGACCCAGCCGCAGCCGGCGCGTCCCGGCTCGCTCGGGCTGGTGGACGGTCGTCGATGACGTCGCGCGCCCTCGTCGTCGCGGCGCTTCTCGCCGCCGGCTGCCGCGCGGCGCCGACCACCGTGCGCGTCACGCTCACCGCCGCGTCCGGCTTCGCCGCCGACGACCTCCAGCTCGACGTCTACGATCGCCAGGGGCGCATCGTCAGCAACTCCGACCTCGGCAGCTCGACTCGCCTGCCCGGCGACGTCGTGGTCGAGCTGTCGCCCGACGCCGGCGAGGCGCGCGTCAACGCTTCCGGCTGGACCGACGGCGCCATGATGGGCGACGCCGCCGGCCGCGTGCCGGTCATCGCCGGCATGGAGATGCCGCTCGCGCTGCGCCTCGGCCCGTCGCTGCCCGATGCCGACGGCGACGGCGTCCCCGACGTGATCGACAACTGTCCCAACACGCCCAACGCCGACCAGGCCGACAGCGACGGCGGCGCGCAGGGCGATGCCTGCAAGGGCAGCTCGGGCGGCGACGGCGGCGTCATCGGTAGCGCGCCGGGCGGCGACGACATGGGCTCGAACGACGGCGACGACGGTGGCGTCGTCGTGCCCGCCGGCTGCGGCAACGGCGTCGTCGACACCGGCGAAGACTGCGACAGCGGCGCCGCCAACAGCGACGATCCCGCCGCCAACGCCACCTGCACGTCGATGTGCAAGCTGCGCGCGAGCTGCGGCACGGTCTCGGGCTCGAGCGGCGCCAAGATCGATCCCACCAACGGCCACTGCTACGTCGCCTGGGCCGGTCCGCTCAACTACGCCTCGGCGCAGCGCGACTGCCAGGGCCACGGCGGCACCCTCGCCGTCGTCACCAGCGCCGGCGAGAACGCGCTCGTCAGCACGGTCGCGCCGCTGGTGCAGGCGTGGATCGGCCTCGAGGTCACGCACGGCGGCACCGACAGTTTCCACTGGGTCGACAACGAGCCCTACTCGTACAACGCGTTCGCGCCGGGCGAGCCCAACAACGGCGCCGCCAACGGCAACCGCCCCGAGGACTGCATCGCGCGCACGCTCACCGGTTGGGCCGATCTGCCGTGCGGCTTCCCGTCGACGGGCGATCTGCCGTCGTCGCCGACGTTCGCGCTCGGCTACGTCTGCGAAAATTCGTGCGGCAACGGCGTCGTCGATCCGGGCGAGGAGTGCGACGGCGGCGCCAGCTGCACCGCGACCTGCATGCTGAAGCGGCCGTGCACCGAGGCCAAGGCCGTGTCGTCGCCGATCAACGGCCACTGCTACTTCGTGCAGACGGCCAACGCCAACTACTCGAACGCGCTCGCCACCACCTGCCCGGCCGGCACGCACCTGGCGACGCTCGCCGACATCGCCGAGGAAGAGTCGGCGGCGCAGGCCATCAGCGGCAACGGCGACGACGCCTGGATCGCGCTCAAGGCGTCGTCGCAGGTCGGGGTGTTCGCCTGGGGCGCGCTCTCGTCGGAGGCGTTCAACTCGCGCCGCTACCACGCCTTCGCCGGCAACGAGCCCAACCAAGGCAGCACGCCGAGCTGCGTGCGCCTCGTCGACGGCGCGGGCTGGAAGGACATCGACTGCGGCAACGACTACGACGCGATGTGCGAGCGCGAATAACGCCGGTTACTCGCGATCACGCAGCCCGAACTCCTTCATCTTGTTCTGCAGCGATTTGCGGCTGATCTTGAGCTTGCGCGCCGCCTGCGTGACGTTGCCGCCGGTCTCCTCGAGCGCGCGCACGATGAGCTCGCGCTCGACGCGCTCGGTCTCCTGGCGCACCAGCTCCTTCAGCGACGAGGCGCGCCCTTCGGGCGCCGGCGCCGTGGTGCCGAACGGCGGGGTCACGTTAGGGATGGTCGACGCCGCCGGTACCACGAGCGGACCGCTCGCCGCCGCGGCCGCCGCCGCCTGCACGACGGCGCCCGAGAGCTCGGGCGGCAGATCGGCGGCGCGGATGGTCGGCCCTTCGCAAAAGAGGATGGTCCGCTCGAGCACGTTCTCGAGCTCGCGGATGTTGCCCGGCCACGAGTGCGCGGTCAGCCGCGCCATCGCCTCGTCGTCGACGCCGGCGATCTGCTTCTTCAGGCGCTCGTTGAAGCGCGCGATGAAGTGATCGACGAGCAGCGGGATGTCGCCGCGCCGCTCGCGCAAGGGCGGCAGGTGCACCGGCACGACGTTCAAGCGGTAGAACAGATCTTCGCGGAAGGCGCCGCCCGCGACCTCCTTCTGCAGATCGCGGTTGGTCGCGGTCACCAGGCGCACGTCGACCTTGATGGTCTTGATGCCGCCGACACGCTCGAACTCCGACTCCTGCAAGACGCGCAGGAGCTTGACCTGCATCTCGACGGGAATTTCGCCGATCTCGTCGAGAAACAGGGTGCCGCCGTCGGCCAGCTCGAAGCGCCCCGGCTTCGACGCGACGGCGCCGGTGAAGGCGCCCTTCTCGTAGCCGAACAGCTCCGACTCCATCAGCGTCTTCGGGATCGCGGCGCAGTTGATCTTGATGAACGGCCCCGCCTTGCGCGACGAGTTGTTGTGGAGCGCGCGCGCGATCAGCTCCTTGCCGGTGCCCGATTCGCCGGAGATGAGGACGGTCGACGGCGTGTCCGCGACCTTCTCGATCATGCTGAACACCTGCTCGAGCACCGGCGACCGCCCGATGAGGCCGTAACGCCCACCCGACGAGGCGGTCGGCTGCGCCGGGCGCGGGGCGCGCTTGTCGAGCTCGTGCTGCTTGAGCGCCTTGGCGACGACCTGCTGGATCTGCGACTGCTCGAACGGCTTTTCGATGTAATCGAAAGCCCCGATCTTGACCGCCTCGACCGCGCTGTCGACCGAGCCGTGCGCGGTGATCATGATGACCGGCACCTCCGCGTGGTCGGCGACCATGCGGCGCAGAAAGCCCATGCCGTCGAGCCTGGGCATGCGAAGATCGGTGATGGCCGCGGCGATGTTGTCGTGCCGCGCGACGAGCCCGAGGGCCTCCTCGCCGTCGCGGGCTTCGAGGACTTCGTAGCCGTCGCGCGTGAGGATGGCTCCGAGGACTTTGCGCAGGTTCAGCTCGTCGTCGGCGAGGACGATGCGGGGTCGCGCCACGCGTGCAACGCTATCACACCCGAATCGTTGCGCCATCCGGCGATGTGATCGCCATTGCTTGATCCGGCAACAAAGGGATCGATTATGATCGCAGCCAGGAGCTTAACCATGCGCAGTACCTTATTGCTTTCGCTTCTCGTCGCCGCGGTGGGTTGCGGCGGTCACGGCCTGCCGTCGAGCGACGACCTGGCCATGAACGCGGACATGAGCGCCGGCGCCGACGACATGGCCACGCTCGGCGAGGACATCCGCGTCTACGTCACCTTCGAGCAATTCGCGCAGGACTACGCTGCGGCCGTCTGCGCGCACTATCAAGCGTGCGGACAGCTCGACGCCGCGCAGATGAGCGCGTGCGTCGAGCGCAACCTGCGCCACTCGGGGTGGGATCAGGACATCGAGGTCGTGAAGGGCCGCATGGAGATCAACGAGGCGCAGTGCCTCAACGCCATCAACGGCGCGCGCTGCGACAACTCGGACAACGTGGCCTGGGGCTCGAAGTGTCTTCAGCTGCTCTACATCCCGCACGTCGCCAAGGGCGGCGCCTGCCTGGCCGATCAGGAGTGCATCGACGGCTCGTGCCAGCACGCCGGCAGCGACGGCGGCATGATCGAGCAGGTCGCCGGCTGCCCGGGCACGTGCGCCGATCCCAAGCCGTCGGGCGCGCCGTGCCGCCTCGTCACCGACTGCGCGCCCGACTCGGCGTGCGAGCCGCAAGCGTCCGGTCCGTCGATCTGCGTGAAGCTCGCGGCGCTCAACGACGCCTGCGAAAATCCCTTCTCGCCCGTCGCCGACTTCACCAAGCAGCCGTGTCAGTTCGGCCTGATGTGCCCGACCTATCCGGCGGCGGCGCCCGCCACCTGCGTGATCCCGACGACGCAGACGGCGGCCGACGGCGCCTGTGATCCGTTCCAGGGCGGCGTCTCGCCGGCGCCGGCGTGCGGCACCGGCCTGTACTGCCAGGTGCAGTACACGGCCGGCGCGGCCTGCACCGGCGCGCCCGGCGATTGCGCGACGGTGCCCGGCGCCTTCTGCGACACGACGGCGGGCATGTGCCAGAACCCGACGGGCGGCAAGTGCAAGGCGAAGCTGGCGTCGGGCGCGGCCTGCGATCCGCACAACGAGGGCCTCTTCACCTTCGTCGACAACCAGTGCGCCGACGGCACGATGTGCTACCTGGCCGGCACGCAGGCGAGCGCGACCTGCCAGGCGTTCGGCGCCGCCAACGCCGACTGCGTCAAGTTCTCGGGCACGACGAGCACGTGCAAGGTCGGCCTCAACTGCGACGCGACCAACAAGTGCGTGCCCTGGCTCGCCGACGGGCAGGTCTGCACGCAGGGCAGCGACTGCGCGGCGCTGGTGCCGGGACAGGCCGTCTGCATCGCCGACAACGCCGACGCCGGCACGGCGCTGACCTGCAATACGGGCAAGAGCTTCGGCGCCAGCTGCATCCCCGGCTTCGAGGACTCGCTGTGCACCGGCTCGGACAACGCCAACAGCGCCTACTGCGCGCCCACCTCCGGCGGCAAGGGCACCTGCGCGCCGAAGTGCTTCTAGCTCGCGCGCCGCTAGCTCGCCCGCGCCTCTGACGGCTCCGCCTTCGTCTCCTTCACCTCGTCGAACACCGGCAGCACCACCGTGAACGTCGAGCCCACGCCGATGCGGCTGCGCACTTCGATCGTGCCGCCGTGGTTCTCGATGATGCGCTGGCTGATGGGCAGGCCGAGGCCGGTGCCCTTGTCCTTCGTCGTGAAGAACGGGATGAAGAGGTTCTTCAGATCCGAGGCCGCGATGCCCACGCCGGTGTCGCGAAAGCGCACCTCCAGCATCGGCATCGAGCGGCGCCCCGGCTTGCGCAGCGCCGTCGAGATCGTCAGCTTGCCGCCCGACGGCATGGCCTGCACGGCGTTGATCGCGAGGTTCAAAAAGACCTGGCGCAGCTGCTCGGCGTCGGCGCGCGCGCGCGGCAGCTCGTCGGCGAGCTGGAGGTGCACCTCGACCGGCGGGGGCGGCGTGGCCTCGCTCGTGCCGTCGCTCGACGGCGACGGCAGCGGCGGCGGCGTCACCAGCTGCGCGGTCTTGCGCACCACCTCGTTGACGTCGAGCGGCTGCGGCTCGCCGCGGTAGGGGCGCGCGTAGTCGAGGAACTGCGACACGACGCGGTTGAGGCGGTTGGCCTCCTCGACGATGATGCCGAGGAATTCGCGCGCCTCGGAGGGCACGCCGCCATGGGCCACTTCGGCGCCGCCGCCCGCATCGGTCGTCGCCGGTTGCAGCAGCTGCGCCGCGCCCTTGATGGCGCCGAGCGGATTGCGGATCTCGTGCGCCAGGCCGGCGGCCATCTCGCCGAGCGCGGCGAGGCGATCGCGCTCCTTCATGCGATCGTAGAGCTTCGAGTTCTGCACCGTGATCGCCATCTGCGCGGCGACGCCGCGGAACAGATCGATCTCGTCGGTGGCGTAGGCCTCGCGCACGCGCTCGTCCCGGAGCGCGAGCAGGCCGATCACCTGATCTTCGGCGGTGATGGGGATGCACATCGCCGCGTTCATCTCGTCGAGCGTGCGGGCGATGGCGTCGATGGTCTCGGTCTCGGTCTCGGGCACTGCCCCGCGCGCCGCGTGCTCGCGCTCGAGCTGCTCCATCGAGACGACGGCGCCGCGCGAGGCGTTAATGCGCTCGAAGAAGGGGCGGCGCGCGGCCGCGTCGATGCGCTCGACGGGGCGCGGCCCGAGGTGGCCGTGGAGCTCGTAGCCGCCGCCGTCGGCGTCGAGGAAGTAGATGCCGGCGTGCGTGACGCGGCGCGACTCCTCGAGCGAGCTGATGGTGATGCGCACCGCCTCCTTCAGATCGATCACGTTGGCCAGGATGTGGCGGAGCGCGTCGATGCGCGCCTTCAGCTCGTACTTCTCGCGGAACATCCACTTTTGCACCTGCCCCTCGACGGCCGTGCGCAGCGGATCGAACAAGATCAAGATGACGAAGGACGCCACCAGCGTGTTGAAGAAGAACACGCCCGACTGATCGGCCGGAATCCACGCGACGAGCAGCCCGTAGATCGCCGCGAGGATGAGCACGAAGGTGGCGATGACCACCATGCGCCCGAGGAGCTCGGTGAGATCGAGCAGGCGGTAGCGGAACAGCGTCTGCGAGATGAAGTACAGGTAGATGATCGTGAGGACGTTGCCGAGCGCCGGAAACGGCACGCCGAACTTCGGCAGAAAATCGAGCGCGGCGAAGGTGATCGCCCCGAGCCCGCCGATCAGCAGATACTTGATGCGCGTTTTTTCGACGCGCGCGAGCGTGCTCCGGTACTTGCCGTAGAGCTCGAGCATCGACGCGTAGAGCCCGAGAAACACGTACGTGCCGAGCGCGACCGTGAAGGTCCACTGGTGGTGCAGCTTGTACTTGCGGAACGCGATCGCGTAGCCGATGGCGACCACGAAGCCGACGGCGATGGGCACCATCCAGCGCGGCGTGGCCGGGCGCGCGTGGCGCTCGTCGGCGAGAAACACGCGAAAGAAGCGGATCGACGCGATCGGGACGAGCACGCCCGCGAACAGCGACACGAAGTAGACCGACTCCCACTCCAGCGTGGCTTGCAGGAACGTCGTGATGTGCCACGCACACAGGACGAAGCAGAAGACCGAAAACAGGCGGTAGGCGCGCTGGCGACGATCACGCAACACCACCGACGACCCGATGGCGAAGCTGACGATGGCGGCGAGGAGCGCCGACAGCGACTGGATATTCACGGCGATGGACTCCGCGCCACGGCTTAATCATAGCATCGGGCTCCGCGTCGGTTATAATGTGGGTAGAGCATGCAAACGCCCGCCGACCGCAATGCGGTGCTTCGGCGACTGCCGAAGGTGGACGAGGTGCTCGCGTCTCCCGCCGTGCGCGGGTTGCTCGAGCGGGCCCCTCGCTGGGCCGTCGTCGCCGCAGTGCGTGGCGAGATCGAGCGGCTGCGCGCCGAGATCGTGGCCGAGCGCTCGACCGCGGTCGACGTCGACGCCGGCAAGGTCGCGGGCGAGGTCGCCGCGCTGCTCCAGCCTTCGCTGCAACCGGTGGTGAACGCGACCGGCGTGGTGCTGCACACCAACCTCGGGCGCGCGCCGCTCGCCGCCGCCGCCGTCGAGCGCGTGGCCGCGATCGCGCGCGGATACGCCAACCTCGAGTACCGGCTCGATGCGCGCCGGCGCGGCTCGCGCCACGAGCACGTCGCCGAGCTCCTGGCCACGCTGACCGGCGCCGAGGACGCGCTCGTCGTCAACAACTGCGCGGCCGCGGTGCTGCTCGCGCTGTCGCAGCTGGCGGGCGGGCGCGGCGTGGTGGTGTCGCGCGGCGAGCTCGTCGAGATCGGCGGATCGTTCCGCGTGCCCGACGTGATGCGCGCATCGGGCGCGCGCCTGATCGAGGTCGGCACGACGAACCGCACGCACGCGCGCGACTACGCCAATGCCATCGACGGCGACACCGCGCTGCTCCTCAAGGTGCACCGCTCGAACTTCGCGATCGTCGGCTTCACCACCGAGGTCGCCCCGCGCGAGCTCGCCGACATCGCGCACGCCAAGAACCTCGTGGCCATGGTCGATCTCGGCTCGGGCGCGCTCGCCGATCTGCGCGCGCTCGGCCTCGCCCCGCGCGAGCAGGACGAGCCGCTGGTGCCGGAGCTCATCCGCGACGGCATCGACCTCGTGACCTTCAGCGGCGACAAGCTCCTCGGCGGCCCGCAGGCCGGCATCCTCGTCGGCAAGCGCGCCATCATCGCCGCCATGCGCGCGCATCCGCTCCTGCGCGCGGTGCGCCCCGACAAGATGACGCTGGCCGCGCTCGAGGCCACGCTCGAGCTCTATCGCGACGGCCGCTCGTCGGAGATTCCGGCGATCGCCATGCTCGCCACGCCCGAGCCGACGCTCGAGGCGCGCGCGCGCAAGCTGGCCGCGCTGTGCGCGCTCGCCGACGCCACGCTCGACTTCGTGCCCGCGCGCGTGCGCTCGGCGGTCGGCGGCGGCGCGCTGCCGACGGTGGAGCCGTGGTCGTGGGCGGTCGCGGTGAGCGCGCGTGACGCCGCCGCCGGCCCTTCCGCCGAAGCCCTCGACGCGCGCCTGCGCGCCGCCGCGACGCCGATCGTCGCGCGCATCGCCGAAGACCGTTTGCTGCTCGACACCAGAACCTTGGGGGATGACGACCTGCCCGCGATCGTGCGGGCCCTTAGCCGCGAGACGGAGACGGAGACTACTTCGTGACCAATTCGAGCGTGCTCGTCCTCAATCGACATTATCAACCGGTCCACGTGACCTCGGTGAAGCGGGCCTTCGCGCTGCTCTACATCGGTGCCGCGCGGGTCATCGAGCCCGACTTCTCGACCTTCGACTTCGACTCGTGGGCCGATCTCGCGGTCGCCGCCGAGCACGACGTCATCCACACCATGACGCGCGCCATCCGCATTCCGCGCGTGATCGTGCTGCAGATGTACGATCGCCTGCCGCGCACCAAGGTCCGCTTCTCGCGCCTCAACATCTACGCGCGCGACAACAACACCTGCCAGTACTGCGCGCAGCAGCTCCCGCGCACCATGCTCAACCTCGATCACGTGATCCCGCGCGCCAAGGGCGGCCGCACCACCTGGGAGAACGTCGTCTGCTGCTGCGTGCCGTGCAACCTCAAGAAGGGCGCCAAGCTGGCCTACGAAGCGGGCATGAAGCTGCTCAAGAAGCCGGAGCGCCCGCGCTGGAACCCGACCTTCCGCGCCCCCGGCGGACGCATCGCCTATCGCGAATGGCTGCCGTTCCTCAGCGTCGTCGACGCCAGCTACTGGAACACCGAGCTCACCGACGACGACGACTAGCCCCGACGAGGATTCGCCGAGGATTTGAGGATTTGATCGTCGCGCCAAACTCGTTTGCCCCGCCTCAAAGCATCCGCTAACTGTCGCGCTAGCCGCCCCTGACCGATTTCACGACGCTCGCCGCGCCAAGGCCGCGAGATCGCGCCCCGTGACCCGCGGCACGCAGCTTGCGATGCGCGCGCGCATGTCCGCCGTCCCCTCCGCGCGCTTCGTGCTGCCGCTTCTGATCGTCTTCTGGCTCGTCGTCGCCGTCGCGGCCTACTTCACGCTGTAGATCTTCTTGGTGGCTCGCCAATAGTCGCGATACGATCGCGCCGTGGTCGAGCCAGACGACGTCGAGGAGGGCGGAGGGGCGCCTCATCCCGGACCAGCATCAGCGAGCGGCGGACGCCGCATCATTGCCATCGGCGGCGGCAAAGGCGGCGTCGGCAAGTCGCTGCTCGCCGCCAACCTCGGCATCTATCTCGCCCAGCTCGGCAAGCGCGTGGTCCTCATCGACGCCGATCTCGGCGGCGCCAACCTCCACACCTTCGTCGGCGTCGAGCGTCCCAAGGTCACGCTCGGCGACTTCTTCGACAAGCGCGTGGCGCGCATCGAAGACTGCGTCGTCGACACGGCCGTCAAAGGGCTCGGCCTGGTCTCGGGCGAAGGCGATCCGCTGTGGGCCGCCAATCCGCGCCCGGCGACGAAGAATCGCCTCATCAACCAGGTGCGCGAGATCGACACCGACTACCTCATCTGCGATCTGCCGCCCGGCTCGGGCTTCATCGCGCTCGACTTCTTCCTGGTCGCGCACATCGGCATCCTCGTCGTCGTCCCCGAGCCGACCAGCGTCGAGAACACCTTCCGCTTCATCAAATCGGCGTTCCTGCGCCGTCTGCGCGACATCCAGAAGATCGACAAGCTGCCGGTCGATCGCACCTTCGAAGGCGGCATGCCCTCGCCGCTCGACCTCTACCACGCGGTCAAGGACGGCGACCCGGCGCTCGCCGGCCGCGTGCTCGAGGAGATCCATCGCTACCGCCCGCGCATCGTGGTCAATCAGACGCGCACGCGCGCCGATCTCGATCTCGGCGCGCAGCTCAAGTCGGCCGGGCGCCGCCGCCTCGGGCTCAACATCGACTACCTCGGCCACCTCGAAACCGACGACGCCGTCTGGGGCGCGGTGCGCAAGCGCCGCCCGCTCGTCGTCGATCATCCCGAGTCGAAGGTGTCGAAGAACGTCGAGCGCATCGTGCGCAAGCTCTTGGCCGTCGATCAATCCGATCGCGCGCAATCGACCGATCCGCCCAAGCGCACCGAAGAGCAGACGCTCTACGAAGTGCTCGAGATCGATCCCGGCGCCAGCGACGAAGAGATCCGCCGCGCCTACAAGCGCATGCGCGAGATGTACGCCGCCGATTCGATGGTGGTGTGCGGCCTCTACACGCCGCATCGCCTCGACGTGGTGCACGCGCGCATCGACGAGGCCTACGACACGCTGCTCGATGCGGAGCGGCGCAAGCTCTACGACGTCAAGCTGTTCCCCGAGGGCATCCCCACGCGCTCGGCGACGTCGGC
This sequence comes from Polyangia bacterium, assembly GCA_035607415.1. Taxonomy (GTDB): domain Bacteria; phylum Myxococcota_A; class Polyangia; order Palsa-1104; family Palsa-1104; genus JAQBQH01. The sequence goes on along the minus strand of DATNAQ010000058.1, from coordinate 8,954 downwards.
GACGACGAGCGGCCTGATTCCGGCGATCGAGCCGGCGGCGCCCTCCAAGGCGGACAACACGCCGGCCAGGGTGCACGCGCCCGAGCCGATCGTCGACGCCAACACCGAGATCACCGGCGAGCTCCTCAAGACGCTGCGCGAGGCGCGCGGGATCGAGCTCGCGTTGATCTCGCAGCGCACCAAGGTCTCGGTGCACCACCTGCGCTCGATCGAGGAAGAACACTGGAGCGCCATGCCGGCGCAGGTCTACCTGCGCGGTTTTCTCGTCGAGTACGCGCGGTTCCTACGGCTCGATGTTCAGCATGTGACGCGCTCGTACTTGGCGCGCTATACGAAGGGGAAGGCGGCGACGGGCTGAGCGCCGGCGGGCTGCGCGGCTACGGCTTGCCGTCGTCGGGGCGGCAGCGATTTCCGGCCGGATAGTCCGGGTGGTAGTGGTGCTTGACCGGCCGCTGCACGCAAGACAGGCACGCGCCGCGCTCACCGGCGGTCGCCGTGCCCGGCAGCCGCTCGCACTCCTTGGCGGTGCGCGATTCGTGGCCGTTGGAGTGCGCGAACGCGAACGGTGCGGCTCCTGCCAACAGCAGTGCTCCGGCTCCCATCACGATCCATGCTTTCATGGTCCCTCCCTGGGTGGGTGTGCGACGAGCTTGCGTGGGTTGAATGTTCCCGCGCGACATCATAACATCGCGGGATGCAGCTCATCGACAAGCCGGATCGTGCGCGCCAGTTGGCCCGCGCGATCGCCTCTGACCTGACGCTGTATCACGAGAAGGAAATCGTCGAAGGCATCGAGAACGACACGTTGTTCGTCGTCATGAAGGACCACATCGAGGAAGGGCGCGCGCTCTTCAAGAGCCGCGTCACCCCCGAGATCTACGGGCTCAATTTGTACGACCGCGCGATCATCGACGTGATGATCAAATCCAAGGGGCACGTGAAGTCCAAGATCTGGTAGTGAGCCGGCGCGGCTGAGCCGCCCAAGCTCAGGCTGACAGCGACCTCCATATATTCCGCGTGGTTGCAGATGGCAAGCGGCCTGCAGTATCGCCGGGCATGGGTACCATGCTGGCGATGATGATGATCGTGGGTGCGCCGAGCCACCATCAGCCGAGCTACGTCGAAGTGCACACCGCGGCGGTGGTGCGCTCGTTCTTGATCTTCAAGAGCGACAAAGGCGTCGAGCGTGAGCAGAACGCGGTCGGCGAGGCGCGCGCGCACGATGCGTTGATGCTGGGCGGCCGCGCGCCGTCGATGCAGTCGGGCGCCATGGGCTCGATGGTCATGGGCGCGGCGGTGGTGCTGGCCGCGCACGCGCCGGCGCGGATGCGCGCGGTGGTCGACGGGCCGGTGCACGTGGGCCCGGCGCTGTTCGAAGGTGGCGGCATGGGCGCCGGCGTCGGCGGCCGCTTCTAGAATCGCGACAGACGCCCTCAGCGATCGCGCAGCTTGCGCCGCCAGGCATCGACCGTGGTGCCGATGCGCTCGCGCACCAACCGGTTGAGGCCGGTCACCGACATGCCGACGCGCGCCGCGACGACGGCGATCTTGTCGTCGCTGGCGGCGAGCAGCTCGGCGGCGGCGGCGGTGCGGGCGCGCGCCTGCTCGTCGCGAAACGAGCGCGCGCCGGCGGTCTCGAGCTCGCGCTGCAGCGATCGCGGCGAGCGGCCGAGCTGGCGCGCCGCCGCCTCGAGCGCCAGGTTGCCCTGGTGCGCGCGCAACAGCGCTCGCAGCTCGACGACGATCGGCGGCGTGCGATCGGCGCTGTTGACGTGCGCCGCGATCTCTTCACGCAGCGCATCGCCGTCGTCGCCGAGCACGGCGCGGTAGGCGGCTTCGGGCGTGGGCACGACCTGAAAGCCATACGGGTTGCCGAGCATCGGCAGCATTCCGGAGAGCAAGAGGCCGCCGACGCCGGGCGGCGGCACGCCGACCTGACGCCGGATGCGCTGCTTGAGCGCGTCGAGGTTGCGGCGCGTCCAATCGAAGATCGCCATGACCGCCGCCGGGCTCACCTGCTCGAGCCGGTAGCCGTCGAGGACGATGTCGACCTGCGGGCCGATGCTCGGGTCGAAGAGGGCGGCGACCACGTTCATCACGCGCTCGGCCTGCGTGCCGCTGGGGCTGCCCCAACCCGTGCTGCCGCCGAGCGTGGGCGACGCGCACCACACGAGGTTGGTCTCGACGATGACGCCGGCGCCGACCGGGTTGCGCATGAAGTCGCGAACGCTGGCGGCGAGACGAAGCCGGGCCATCTCTGGTGCAAGTGTATATTGTTCGCGCCTGGACCGTTACGAATTCACCGTCACTCCCGAGGAGCAGGGCGAGCGGCTCGACGCATGGCTGGCGCGTCGCGGGCTGCCGTGGTCGCGCTCGCAGCTGACGCGGCGGATCGAGGAGGGCGAGGTCACCGTCGGCGGCAGCGAGGTGCGCACGCCGTCGCGGAAGGTGCGCGCCGGCGAGCGCGTGGTGCTGGTGGCGGCGCCGCCGGTCGCCGTCGAGGATCGGCCCGAGGACATCCCGCTCGTCGTGCTCTACGAAGATTCGGATCTCATCGTCATCGACAAGCCGGCGGGCATGGTGGTGCATCCGGCGACGTCGCATCAGGCGGGGACGCTGGTCAACGCGCTCTTGCATCACTGCGGTGAGTCGCTCGCCGGCGTCGGTGGCGAGCGGCGGCCCGGGATCGTGCATCGGCTCGACAAGGACACCTCGGGCGTGATGATCGTGGCCAAGAACGAGCCGACGCTGGTGGCGCTGCAGGTGCAGTTCCACGCGCACGACATCGAGCGCATGTACCTGGCGCTCGTCGAGGGCGTGGTCGCCGAGCGCGGCAGCTTCAAGACCAGCTACGGGCGCGATCCGCGTGATCGCAAGAAGTTCTCGTCGGAGGTGGCGTCGGGCAAGCGCGCGGTCACGCATTGGCGCGTGCGCGAGCGGCTGCCGGGCGCGTCGTACGTCGAGGTATCGTTGGAGACGGGGCGGACGCATCAGATCCGCGTGCACTTCTCGGATCACGACCACGCGCTGATCGGCGATCGGACCTACGGGCGGCCGCCGCGCGAGGCACGGCTGCGGGCGGTGGCGAAGGCGCTCGGGCGGCAGGCGCTGCACGCGCACGTGCTCGGGATCACGCATCCGGGGACGCGCAAGAAGATGCGCTGGTCGACGGAGCCGCCGGCCGACATGCAGGCGGCGCTGGCGGCGCTGCGCGCGCCCTGAGCGGCGGCGCGCCGGACCGCGCGCCTCAAGTCTGACATCGCTGTCCGATTGTCCACGTGACCGGCGCACGCGCGGCGGCTAACTAGGCGAAGGTGCGCGTCGGGCGTGCTGGCATCGCGCGTGCTTGAGCGCGGTCCGACCAGTCGGAGGATGCGATGCGCGCGCTTGGCCTGACGATGATCCTGTTGCCCTCGATGGCGTTGGCGCAGCCGGCGCTGCCCGCGGCCGCGGCACCGGTGCCGGTGCCCCAGGCGGCGCCGATGCCGCCGCCGCTGCCGCCGCTCGACGACGGCGAGTGCACCGTCACGACGACGGTCCACTGCACCGGCGCGGCGGCGCCCTACGCGGTGCAGGCGGCGCAACCGCAGGCGCCGGTCGTGGTTCCACCGGTGGTGGTGGCGCCGCCCGCGCCGCCGCCGCCCGCGCCGCCGGTGGCCGTGCCGCCCGCATCCGCGCCGCCGCAGATCATGTACCTCGACACGCGCCACCTCGTCGGCGACGGCTGGAAGCTGACGCAGTCGCCCGACGGCCGGCTGTGGCGCGAGCGCAAGGTCTCGACGCCGTCGAACGCGATGTGGGGCGGCGGTCTCGCGTTGTGGATCACGTCGTACCTCGCCGGCGGCATCGGCGGCATGGCGAGCGACGGCTTCGGCGAGATCGCGTGGTGGCCGGTGCTCGGGCCTTTCGTCGCCGCCGGCTTCAGCAGCGACGGCACCGGCAAGGCGCTCTTCGCCGTCGACGGGCTCTTGCAGGGCACCGGCTTCGTGCTCTTCCTCGTCGGGCTCGCGGCCGGGCCGGAGAAGCTCGAGCGCCTGCCGGTGAGCGTCGGGCCGATCGGTTTCGCCGGGGGCGGATCGGGCGTCGCGCTCTCGACCCGCTTCTAGATTAGAATCCACCCATGATGCTCGTGACGTCGCGCCTCCTCGGCGGGTTGCGCCACGGGTTCTCCACGCGCCGCGGCGGCGTGTCGACGGGGCGCTACGCCACGCTCAACGTCGGCGGCAAATGGGGCGACGATCCCGAGCACATCGCGCACAACCGGCGGCGCCTGGCGGCGGCGGGCGGGTTCGATTGGTCGCGCCTCTACACGGCCAAGCAGGTGCACGGCGCGCGCGTCGCGCTCGTCGTCGAGTCGACGCTGCGCGAGCGCGTGGCCGAGACCGAGGCCGACGTGGTGGTGAGCGCGGTGCCCGGCGTGGTCGTCGGCGTCTACACCGCCGACTGCGTGCCCATCCTCGTCGCCGACGACGAAGGACGCGTGGCAGCGGCGCACGCCGGTTGGCGTGGCACCGTCGCCGGCGTGGCCAACGCGGCGGTCGAGGCGCTGGTGTCGATTGGCGCGCGGCGCGAGCGGCTGCGCGCGGCGCTCGGGCCTTCGATCTGCGCCCACTGCTTCGAGGTCGGCGAGGAGGTCGCCGCCGAGTTCGAGCGGCTGACGCCGTCGGCGGTGGTGCGCGTCGACGGACAGAAGCCGCACGTCGATCTGTGGGAGGCCAATCGGTTGCTGCTCGCGGCCTCCGGAATTCCGGAAAACGCCATCGACGCGGCGCCGCCGTGCACCATGTGCGAAGCCGAGCGCTTCTTCAGCTTCCGCCGCGACGGCGACGGGATCGGGCAGCACCTGAGCTTCGTGGCGGCCCTGCCGTCGGGCGTAACGCGCGCAGGCGGCTGAGGCCCTGCGCGAACGACTCCTCGCCCGACGGCAGCGGCGGCGTCTCGAGAAAGCCGGGCACGCCGTCGAAGCGCGGATCGTGGATGAGGCGGCCGAACGCCGCGGCGCCGATCAGCCCCTCACCGATGGGCGCGTGGCGATCGACGCGCGCGCCGAACGGCTTCTTCGAGTCGTTGAGGTGGAACGCGCGCAGGTGCTTCAGGCCCACCGTGCGATCGAAGTCAGCCATCGTCTGCGCGTATCCGTGTGGCGTGCTCCAATCGATCCCCGCCGCCCACATGTGCTGCGTGTCGAGGCACACGCCGAGCCGCCGCTCGCCGGCGCGCATCAGCATCTCGGCGAGCTCGGCGAAGCTGCAGCCGACGCACGAGCCCTGCCCGGCGGTGAGCTCGAGGACGAGGCGCACCTTGGGGCGCGAGCCGAGCGCGCGGCAGATCTGGACGAGCGCGCGCGCCACGCGATCGATCCCATCGGTCGTCGAGCAGCCGACGGCCGCGCCGGGATGCACGATCACCTGCGCCACGCCGAGCGCCTCGGCGCGCACGCACTCGTCGTACAACGTCTCCGTCGAGCGCTCCCAGATCGCCGCCGACGCCGCCGCGAGGTTGATGAGGTAGGACGCGTGCGCCGCCAGCGGCAGCGCGCGCCCCGTGGTCGCGCCGCGCGCCTTGCGATGCGCGCCGTGGAACGCCGCCACCGTCGGCGCGTCGAGCGGCTTGGCCGCCCACTGCCGCGACGAGCGCGTCCACAGCTGGACCGCATCGCAGCCGTCGCGCGCCGCGCGATCGAACAGGTTCGTCAGCCCGCCGGCGACGGACTCGTGCGCACCGAGGATCACGCGGCTACTTGCGGGAGCTGTGGCCCTTCTTTTTCAGATAGGCCTTGATGAGCCGCTTCTCGAAGGCGCGCCAGCGGCGCACCTCCGCCGAAACGTCGACGGTGAACCCATACGGTGTCATCGTCGTGATGCCGTTGCCGAGGTCGGTATAGATGATGAAAGTACCGCGGCTCATTCGCTCTCTATTATGCGTCCCGAGCCGGCGCTGCGCAAGAAGGTGAGGGCGCCCGTGGTCGCCTCGCGCATGAGCTGGCGCAATGCGCCCATCGTCGGGCTTTGTGTGGGGTTTTCGGCGAGGCCCGGATCCGACGACACCAACTGCATGAGCGCGACGGGAATTCCCCCCGACACGTAGTCGAAGTACGGCACCGACACCAGCGAGTGATACCAATCGGCGAACGGCGGCTCGCCCGACGGCGGCGTCGCCCGATCGAGCTCGCGCCGCGTGCGCCGGAGCGCCTCGCCGACGGTGAGCGCGAGCTCGATCTCGGGGATCGCCTGCGTGTCGTGCTTGGGCACGAACCAGCGCGGCGCCTCGGTCGCGCGGCCCGGCATCGACGACAGCGCGCGCCGGTAACGCCCGTCGAGCATCGGCAAGAACAGGTTCAGCTCGACGCGCCCGTCGAGCTCGACGGTCCGCGCGATCGCGTCGCGATGATAGGCGAGCAGCTCCGAGCCCATCTCCTGCAGCGTGTCGTCGTCGAAGTCGACCTCGCGATAGCGCTCGGCGGCCCACGACACGCGCAGCTCCTTGTGGCTCTTGTCCCACTCCTCGTCGGTGAAGCGGATGCGGCGCAACAGGTAGTTGAGCCCGTCCCACGACGACAGCCGCAGGATCTTCACGCCCTGCCCGTGCCAGAACCGGTGCTCGTCCTCGTCGAGCATCTCGGATGCGCGCTGCGCATCGGCGCCGTCCATCGGCGGGCGCTGCTGCAGGATCACGAAGTGGTCGTGCGCCTCGTCGTGCGACTTCTTGTGCTCCGACAGATAGGCCAGGAGGCGGCGCACGTTCGGATCGGTCAGGCTCATGCCCACGATCAAGACCGAGCGCGAATCGAGCAGCGCCATGAGCTCGCGGTTGGTCCACGCCGCGTGATCGTTCGACAGCCGGTGGTAGTCGAGGTCGCTGGCGACGAGCTCGGCGGCGAGCCGCTTGTCCTCGGTGGCGCCGGGGAAGTCGTACGGAAAGTAGCCGTGCAGATGCACCACGCGCGGCCCGTCGGCGGAGCTACGCCGCGTGGCGTGCACCGCGCGCGGGCGCCGGCCGTTCTGCATGTTGGCGATCGTCAGCTCGAGGAGATCGTCGTAGTTGGTCGTGTGCAGGCACGGGTAGGGCGGATGCGAGTCGAGCGCCAGCCGCGCCAGCGCGTAGTGCACCTCGGTCGGCTGGAACTTGCGCAGCTGCTCGCGCTCGTAGAGCGCGCCGCGCAAGACGACGTGAAAGTCGGATCCGACGCGCTGGCGCACGAGATCGACCGCCGCCAGCGACTGCCCCTGCAGCAGATCGAGATAGGCACGGCTGAGCGCGCGCGCCTGCGCCGCCCCGCCCGGCGAGTGGCGGCCGATGGCCTCGACCAGCAGCGACTCGTTGAACGCCGCCCAGCCCGGCAGCCCGATCGGCACCGACAGCCCGGCACCGACGAGAAACCCGAGCCGCCCGTCGCGGTGCTGCTCGCGCACCTCGCGCAGCACCTCGCGCGCGACGTTCGACAGGATCGCGTGGTTTTGCTTGAGCGGCGACACGCGCCGCGATGCTAGCGCAGCTACTTCTTGGGCGCCAAAACGCTGGTGCCGACGAATTTGCCGAAGTAGTAGGCCGGCACGCCGTCGTGGGTGAGGCCCGACATCTTGAACATGAGCTCGTGCGCATACTGCGCGTCGGTCAGCGTGTCGGTCGTGCGATCGTCGAGCAATTGATCGGCGGGCACCCACGCCTGCGCGCGTGTCGCCATCGCCTGCGAGTTGGCGAGCGTGCCGCCGCCCGAGGTGTATACGTCGGCGAAGCGCTTGCCCGGCGCCACCGTCATGGCCCACGCGTCGAAGTCGGCGGTGTTGCCGTACAAGGAGTCGAGGAGATCGACCTCGACGACGCCGGGCACGCCCCCCTTCGACGCGATCGCCGCCGCCGTCTGATAGCCGCCCGAGTGCGACGACACGATCACGGTGCCGACGTCGGCGAGCGTGGCGCCGTGCAGCGGACCCGACAGATCGGCCAGCGTCTCCGTCAGGAACGCCTTGAACCCGTCGCTGTTGCCGAGCGCGCCCGGATTGCCGGTCTGCGCGTCGTAGTCGATCTCGGGCACCACGAGGATCGCGTTCTTGCCGGTCGCCTCGAGCTGCGACGCCAGCGAGTAGGCCGCGCGCGTGCCGCCGTCGGGCGTGCATTCGCCGCCGGCGTCGCGCACCACGTTCTCGACGCAGTTCGAGAAGCCGTGGATGAACACGATCACCGACAAGGGCGGCGTCGGATCGAAGTTGCGCGGCACGTACACGAGCGCGCTCGGATGCGCCGTCGTCGGCGCAAAGGCGCCGGCGTCGAGCGTGAGCAGATACGTCGCCGCGTCGTCGGTGGTGGTCACGCCGCCGTCGGTCGGTCCCGTCGCGGCGAGATCCGCGTCGCTGCCGGCGTCAGCTCCACCTGCCGGCGCCGACGATCCGCAGCCGGCGAGCAGGAGCGCGAGAATTGCCCCTCTCACGCAAGCAGCATAACGTGAACGCGTGAAGAATACGTTGCTCGTCGCTCTCGGAGGGGCGCTCGGCGCCCTCGCACGGTACGGCGTCGCCACCGTGGTCACCAGGCGCGTCGGCCCCGGGTTCCCCTACGCCACGCTGCTCATCAACATCACCGGCTGCGCCATCATCGGCTTCTTCCTCGCCGCCGTGAACGGCCGCTGGTCGGGCATCAACGCCGGCTGGACCTTCCTCATCCCCATCGGCTTCGTCGGCGCGTACACGACTTTCTCCACCTACGAGTACGAGATGGCCAAGCTCGTCGAGAACGGCGCCTGGACGCGCCTCTGCGCCTACTTCGTGCTGTCGAATGTGGTAGGCTTCGCCGCCGTCGTGAGCGGCATCTGGTTCGGTCGGAAAGTGTGAGGATCGAAAGGGCTGACGACTAGTAGTCGTCGTCGCGGCCGCCGCCGCCACCGTAACCGCCGCCACCACCACCGCCGCCGTAGCCACCGCCGCCGCCGCCACCGCCGCGACCGCCGCGACCGCCGC
>DATNAQ010000027.1:0-297105 GCA_035607415.1 Polyangia bacterium | reverse complement strand
GTCGACGCCCTTGAAGTCGTCCCATTTCTGCTCGGGCGCGGTGATGCCGTAGCCGACGAAGACGACCTCGGCGTCGCGTACACCCATCGACTCCTTCTGCAGGCCGGGCACGACGACGCTGTCGGCGACGGGGCGCAAGGTGAGCGGCGGCTTGCCCGGCGCCGCCACGGTGATCGGCGTGGTGACCTCGCTCCTCATGCCGACGATGTCGAAGCGCTGCAGCCAGCCGCCGTCGTCGCCGGCGGGCACGAGGCCGAGGCGCTCGTACTGCGCGGCGATGTAGCGCATGGCGAGCTCGTCCCCGCGCGACGCCGGCGCCCGACCTTCGAGGAGATCGTCGGCGAGGAAGCGCACGTGTGCGGCGAGGGCGGCGGCGGTGATGTGGCGCGCGGCCAGCTTCTCACGCGCGGTGTAGCCCGCGGGCAGCGCGGCGCTCGTCGCGAGCAACAGGACGATGAGGCGATTCATGCGCGCTTGTTAGCACGTTTCTTGCGGCGCGAGGCCGAGCGGCGCGGCGCGCGCGACGACGACGACCGCGACGACGGCTCTTCGGTGAAGAGCATGAGCGCCTCGCGCTCGTCGAGACCGAGTGCGCGCACCAGCTGCTCGAGCGCGTCGGCGAGACGGCGCTGCTCGACGGCAGGCAGCGCCGAGAGCGCGGTCAGCAGGCGATCTTGCGCCGCCGGCGCGGGCGCGCGACCGCGCAGGCGCATCCCCTCCTTCGTCGGCAGGATCGCCAGGCGGCGCGCGTCGGACTCGGCGGGGCGCCGCTGCACCAGGCCGCGCTCGACGAGCTTGGAGACGACGACCGACACCGAGCTCTGGTGCGTCAGCGTCCGCGCGGCGAGCTCCTTGAGCGACAGCGGATGCGCGGGATCGAGCTTTTGCAGCACGAACAGTTGCGCGCCGCTCAATCCGACGGATGCTTCGGACGCATGGGAGCCCTCGCGCAAGAGGCGCACGATGCGTCGGATCGAATCGAGGATCCGCTGCGAGGTGGACATTGCTTTGGGCCCCATATAACATTCGCAGCGACGGAACTACAACGGAGGCGGATGATGAGCCGCGTATTTTGTACGTTGACGGTGGTGGTCGCGATGGCTGGCGGTTGCGCGCACAAGCAGGAGACCAAGGCGGAGGCGCCGAAGTCGGAGCCGGCGCCGGCACCGCAGGCGGCCGCGACGCCCGCGCCGCCGGCGGACAAGACCTGCGCCAGCGATCTCGACTGCGGCGCCAAGCAGCTGTGCATCAACAACCGGTGTGTCGACATCACGCCGGATCTGGCGGAGTGCACCAACGTGCGCGTGCACTTCCCGTTCAACTCGGACGAGATCGACTCGGCGGACAAGCCGTCGCTGGAGCGCTCGGCGCGCTGCCTGAAGGCGGAGCATTCGCTGCACGTCACCATCGAGGGTAACGCCGACGAGCGCGGCACCGAGGAGTACAACATGGCGCTCGGCGATCGGCGCGCGCGCGCGGTGGCGAGCTACCTGCAGTCGCTCGGCGCGTCGCAGCAGCAGGTGGCGACCGTCTCGTACGGCAAGGAGAACCCCGAGTGCAAGGAGCACGACGAGGCGTGCTGGGCGCGCAATCGTCGCGCGGCCATGAAGGCGGGCAGCGAGAAGAACAAGAAGTAGGCGGGGCCGCCGCGGCCTTATATTAATGAAGTGATCGACCAACCCGCCGTCGCGCGCGCGTTGCGCGAGATCGGCCTCCTCCTCGAGCTGAAGGGCGAAAACAAGTTCCGCGCGCGCGCGTACGAGACCGGTGCGCGCGCGGTGGAGGAGCTGCGCGAGGAGCTCGGCACGCTCGTCGACGAGGGGCGGCTGCAGACGATCACGGGGATCGGCCCGGCGCTGGCGGCGACGATCGCGGAGATCTGGTCGACGGGCCGATCGCAGCAGCTCGATCGGCTGCGCGCGGAGCTGCCGCCGGGGGCGATCGAGCTGAGCGAGGTGCCCGGGCTCAGCCTGAAGAAGATCCAGCAGCTGTGGACGGCGCTCGCGATCGACGGCGTGGCGGCGCTGAAGCAGGCGATCGCCGACGGGCGCCTCGCGAGCGTCAAAGGGTTCGGCGCGAAGACGGTCGAGAAGCTGGCGGCGGGAATCGAGCGCTGGGAGCGGCGCGACGAGCGCGTGCGCCTCGTCGACGCGATCGAAGATGCCGAGGCGCTCGCCGCCTATCTCGCGGCCGATCCGCGCGCCAAGCGGCTCGAGGCCGTGGGATCGCTGCGGCGCTGGCGCGAGACGGTGAGCGACCTCGACTTCCTGGTGGCCAGCGACGGCGCCGCGGCTGCGGCGGAATTAATCAAGCGCTTAATTAGTTACCCGCGCGTCACGCGCGTAGTCGAGGAGGGCGAGCGGCGGGCGATGGTGCGGCTGTCGAGCGGCCTGTGCGCCGAGCTCACCGTCGTCGACGAGGCCGACTTCGCGACGATGCTGGTGCGCGCGACCGGATCGAAGGCGCACGTGGCCAGGCTGGAGACGATCGCGGCGGACCGGGGCGTGTCGCTCGACGCGCCCGCCGGCGACGAGCGCGAAGTCTACGCGCGGCTGGGCCTCGGCTACATCGCGCCCGAGCTGCGCGAAGATCGCGGCGAGATCGAAGCCGCGCAGGGCGGCAGCGTCCCCGAGGATCTGGTCACGCTCGCCGACATCCGCGGCATGACCCACTGCCACACCGTCTACTCCGACGGCAAGGCGACCATCGAGGAGATGGCGCGCGCCGCCGAGGCGATGGGCATGGAGTACCTCACCATCACCGATCATTCCCCGTCGGCCTACTATGCCGGCGGCGTCACGCTCGACCGCCTCGCGCGCCAGTGGGACGAGATCGCGCGCGTGCAGGAGCTCGTCAAGGTGCGCCTCCTGCGCGGCACCGAGAGCGACATCCTCGAGGACGGCGCCCTCGACTATCCCGACGCGATCCTCGAGAAGCTCGACGTGGTCATCGCCAGCATCCACTCGCGCATGAAGATGGACGAGGCGGCCATGACCGCGCGCCTGGTGCGCGCCATGCGCCAGCCGGTCTTCAAGATCTGGGGCCACGCGCTCGGGCGCCTCATCCTGCGCCGCGATCCGTTCGCCTGCCGGCTCGACGAGGTGCTCGACGCCGTCGCCGAGTCGCGCGCGGCCATCGAGGTCAACGGCGATCCCTATCGCCTCGACCTCGCGCCCGAGCACATCCAGGCGGCGCGCGCGCGCGGCATCCGCTTCGTCATCTCCACCGACGCGCACTCGACGGCGGCGCTCGGCAACCTGCGCTTCGGCGTGCACACCGCGCGGCGCGGCTGGCTCCGTCGGCGCGAGGTGCTCAACACGCTCGGGGCCGAAGAGTTCGCCCGCGCGGTGCGGCCGGCCGGCTGAGCCGTCATGATATAATGCCCGGGATGAGCACGCGGGGGACGTTGCTGGCGCTCTTGATCCTGGCGCTGCCGGCAGTGGCAATGGCCGATCTACCGACGGGCGCCGAGGCCAATCGCCTGGCGAAAGAGGCGTTCGCGCAAGGGTCGCGCGCCTTCGATCTCGGCGAGTGGGACAAGGCCATCGAAGCCTGGCAGAAGGGCTACGAGTACAAGCCGGATCCGGTGTTCCTCTACAACATCGCGCAGGCCGAGCGCCTGACCGAGCGCTACGACAAGGCGATCTTTTTCTATCGCAGCTATCTGCGCAACGCGCCGAGGGCGCCCAACCGCGGCGAGGTCGAGGAGCGCATCGCGCAGATCGAGCTTCTGATGAAGCAGAAGCAGATGGCCAAGGAATCGCCGCCGAACTCGCCGATGCCGCCGCCGGGCTCGAAGCAGGGGTCGGCGACGTCGTCACAGGCGAGCGGGGCGAAGCCGTCGAGCCCGCCGGTGGCGAGCGCGCCGAAGCCGTCGAGCCCGCCGGTGGCGAGCGCGCCGAAGCCGTCGACACCGCCGCCGTCGAGCCCGTCGTCGAGCCCGCCACCGTCGAGCCCGTCGAGCCCGTCGGGCACGAGCCCGTCGAGCGCGCCGTCGAGCGGCCCGACCGTCGCCACCTCCGAGCCGCCTCCGCCCGACGAGCCGTCCGGCCCCGCCGCCTCCACCAGCGCCGGCGAGTCCGCCGGCACCGTCGTCGCCACGGCGCCGTCGACGCGCCCGCACCGCATCGACATCACCGCCACCGGTGGCGTCAACTTCTGGCTCGGCGGCGTCCCCGGCGGCGCGCAGCCATCGACCGGCATCACCATCTCCGGCGGCTACGCCGTCCTCGCGCGCCCCGCCTTCGCGCTGCGCATCGGAGCGCTCCTCGGCTACACGTACCTCGGCGACATCGGCACCACCGATCACTTCCTCTCGGTCATGGCCGACCCCGAGATCGCCTTCGCGCTGTGGCGCGACAAGCTGTGGGCCTTCGTCGAGGTCGGCCTCGGCGGCATGATCGTCAGCGGCGTCAAGTCGGGCTCGGCGCTGCTCAAGCCCAACGCCGCCTCGCCCGGCACGCTCGCCGGCTTCGCCGCGCGCCCCGCCATCGGCCTCGAATATCGCGTGCACCCCATGGTGTCGCTGTTCGTGGCGCCGTCGCTGACCTACGCGCTCATCGGGCAGTCGTCGGTGACCGACTCGTCGCTCATCCAGGTCGACGTCAGCCTCGGCGCCACGCTGCGGCTGTAGCAGCGAGGCCACTGCGCGCATGAAGCAGCTGCGCCGCCTCCTGCGCCGCCGCGCCGCGGCCGCGGAGCGCCGCCTCTCCATCGAAGAAGCGCTCGTCGGCGGCCGCTTCGCCCGCTACGCCTTGCGCCGCATGTCGTGGGTCGCGCTCATGCGCGGGCTCGGCACCGTCACGCACCTGCTCGAGTTCACCATCCTGCTCGCGCTCTTCTCGCGCCGCGGGCTGACCACGTCGGTGGTGGGGCAGAACCTCACGCTGCTCCTCGACGGCGCCTGGTGGGGCGCGCTCGAGGTCATGCGCCGCCGTGTCCGCGAGCTCGACGACAAGGCCGAGATCTGGCGCGAGTCGTCGCGCTGGATGGCGTGGGCGGTGCGTCTCGCCGCCGCCTGTCTCGTCGCCGGCGTCGTCGCCGTCGCCGCGCGCGTCGGGCGCTATCACCGCCCGCCGACGGTGCTCGACCTCTACCTCCTGGTCTGCGCGCTGCGCGCCGCCGCCGACGTCGTGGCGCGCACGTTCTACTCGGGGATCTGGGCGCAGCGGCGCGTGTTCCGCCCGTTCTATTCGATGGCCATCGGCGATCCGCTCGGCCTCCTCCTCATCGCCGTCAGCTGGCGTTGGCTCGGCTCGTGGAGCTTCCCCGTCGGGCTGGCGCTCACCGTCGTCTCGTCGCGCGCGCTCGTCGTCGCCTACACGCTGCGCGCCTATCGCGTGGCGCGCCTGTCCGCGCCGCGCCTGCGCTGGTCGCTGCCACGCCGCGGCTCCACGCCGGTGACGCCGGTTCGCGCCGCCGACGTGCTGTGGGCGGCGGCGGGCAACCTCTCGTCGCGCATCGGCGCCACGCTGGCGCTGGCGACGATGATCCGCAAGCCGTTCGACAACGTCTACGGCGATCCCTTCCCCTACGTGGCACAGCTGGCCGTGCCGCTGGTGACCGCCGCGTCGAGCTGGGCGCGCGTCTTCTACCACGACCTCAAACGCCTCGAAGGCGAGCTCGCCGCGCTGCTCACGCGCCGCCTGCAGCGCTGGCTCCTCCTCGTCGGGCTCGGCTGGGCGCTCGTGTTGTGCGGCGCGCTCGCCGTCGTCGCTGCCGACTTCGTCGGGGCGTTCGCCGTGCGCCAGGCGCTCTTCGCGCTCGGGCCGGTGATCGTGTCGCTCTCGATCCTGGCGGCGCTGCAGCTCGGCGCGCTGGCGCGCGGCGCCTTCGTGCGGCTCTTCCTCGGCTCGACCGCGGCGTGCCTGTCGCTCGTCGGCGCCTTGTGGATGGGCGCGCGCGCCAGCGACGTCACCGTCGGGCTCTACGCCGGCTGCGCCATCGCCGTCGGCGTCGTCGTGCTCTCGGTGGGCGCCGGCGCGCGCGCGACCGCCGCCGTCGGGGCGCTGCCGACGCTGCACGCCTGGCTGCGCGCGCTCGGGCGCGTCGACGGCGCGGTTCGCGTCGGCGCCCTCCGGCTCGACGGCGGCGCGCGGCTCGGCCGCATCGCCGGCGATCGCATCGCGGCGCTCCTCGGCGATCGGGGCGCCGTCGTGGTGCTCGCCCGCGGCGCGCGCCTGTTGTGGTTCGAGCGCGCGCCGCACGCCGTCGACGCGGTGGCGCTCGCCCGCGCGTCGTCGGGCCTGGGCCGCGCGCCGCGCCTTCTACCCGTCGCTGCCGACGGCCGCGCCGCGCTCGCCGCCGCCGTCGCCGTCGGCCTGCTGTCGGCGCCTGCCGCCGTCGCCGCCGACAGCCGTGCGCTCCTCGCCGAGTTCCGCGCCCGCTTCCCCGACGGCGTCGTCGCCACGCTCGACGGCGGGCCCAGCGACGGCGTGGCCGCGCTGGCGCCGCGCCTGCGCCAGCTGCTGTGGCTCGACGCCTGCGCCCGCGTCCACGACCAGCGTGTGCGCTTGCGCACACCTTTCGACGTCACCTCGTACCGCCCGCGCGGCGAAATTCACATCGTCTTCGGCGTCCCGCGCTCGCGCACCACCGACGAGCGCAGCGCCTGGCGCGCGCACGTCGATGCCGCCAACTGGCGGGCCGCCACCGCCCTCGACGGGGCGGCCGCGCTTCCGGTATAATCTTTCGACCGGGGGGGATCGCTTGAGCACGCGCGTCATCGCCTTCTTGTTCCTGTTTGGCTTCGCGTTCGGATCGGTCGGCTGCGGCAAGGTCAACCTCAAGTGCTCACCGGGGAAGACGTCGTGCGGCGACGGCTGTCGCGATCTGACCAGCGATGCGCATAACTGCGGCGCGTGCGGCGTCATGTGCAGCGACGGCCAGAGCTGCGTCGCCGGCAGCTGCGTCTGCGACGGCGGCCAGACCGCGTGCGGCACCACCTGCACCGATACGCAGACCGATCCCGCCAACTGCGGCACCTGCGGCAACACGTGCAGCGGCGGCGCCATGTGCACCAACGGCACCTGCGGCTGCCCCACCGGTCAGAACGACTGCAGCGGTACCTGCACCGATCTCCAAAGCGACGCCAGCAACTGCGGCACCTGCGGCCACGCCTGCACCGGCGGCGACGCCTGCCTCGGCGGCGCGTGCGGCAGCTGCGGCGCGCTCAGCGCCTGCGGCGGCAGCTGCGTCGACGAGCAGTCCGACAACAACCACTGCGGCAGCTGCACCACCGTGTGCGGCGTCGGCCACACCTGCCAGTCGGGACAGTGCAAGTGCGTCACCTCCGGCCAGAGCGACTGCGGCGGCACCTGCGTCGACGAGCAGACCGACAACAGCAACTGCGGCGCGTGCGGCGTCAGCTGCACCGGCGGCAAGAGCTGCCAGGCGGGCACGTGCAAGTGCTCGACGGGCCAGACCGACTGCAACGGCACGTGCGTCGACGAGACCAGCGACAGCATGCACTGCGGCGCCTGCAGCACCGTCTGCAGCGGCGGCAAGAGCTGCATGTCGAGCAGCTGCATCTGTCCGTCGGGCGCCACCGACTGCTCGGGAACGTGCGTGAACGAGCAGTCCGACAACAGCCACTGCGGCAGCTGCACGAACGTCTGCACCACCGGCCACAGCTGTCAGACCGGCACGTGCAAGTGCACCGCGTCGGGCACCACCGACTGCTCGGGCACGTGCGTCAACGAGCAGACCGACCCCGCCAACTGCGGCGGCTGCGGTGTCGTCTGCGGCGGCGGCACGACCTGTCAGGCGGGCATGTGCAAGTGCCCCTCGGGCCAGACCAACTGCGGCGGCACCTGCTACGTCGTGACCTCCGATCGCGCGCACTGCGGCGCGGCCTGCGCGATCTGCACCTCGACGCAGCTGTGCAACAGCGGAAGCTGCGTGTCCGCGCCGGCGGCGTCGTTCGCCACCAATCCGCCGTGGGGCGATCCGACCGGCTGGACCGACTCGGGCAACGCGCCCATCCAGGTGTCGCTCAACCCGACCGGCATCACCGGCCTCACCTATCAGTGCCGCACCGGCCCGGTGTCGACGATCGGCTCGCAGGCGTTCGCCAGCTGCGACGGCGCGTCGGGCACCACCGCCGTCGACAAGCCGGCGGCCGGCGCCGACGGCTCGATGCAGACCGACTACCACTACGTGCAGGGCTCGTACACCAGCAACACGGTGAGCTACCAGTTCTACGCGCACTCGAGCCTCAACGGCGTCGCCAAGTGCGCGCCCAAGTTCACCGACGCGCAGTACGTCACCGCCGCGCAGAGCTACGCGACGGCGAACCCGACCAAGTTCACCATCCCCGCGACGCCGCTGTTCACCGGTGACGCCAGCCTCAAGCTGCGCAACCCGTTCATCGTCGTGCCCTTCAAGGGCGTGAGCCCGTCGATCCCGATGGGCTACGGCGGCTGGCCGACGGGGGCGACGTTCGACTTCACGACCAAGGATCTGTCGCTGCGCCACCGCTACACGCTGTCGTCGGATGCGAAGCTGCTCATCTTCAAGCGCAACTTCGTGGCGACGGGATCCAACAGCTGCGTCAACATGGGCCAGCACCACGGCCACAGCTATCGCTCGCCGATCAGCATGTGCGACGCGTTCGTGGTGAACATCAAGGGCCAGGGCCTGTGCATGAGCGCCGCCGGAGCGACCCCGACGGTGGTGCTCAACGTCGACAGCGCGGGCGCGTTCGTCAGCGGCTGGAACCTCATCCGCACCATCCCGTACGCCGTCGGCTTGAGCGGCGCGCGCTCGACCAACCTGTGCTCGACGGGCAATTGCACCGGCGGCCAGCTCTTGTTGCCGCCGTAAACGATTGGCCCCGAGGGCGCGCGGCGCGAGCCGCCTGTCTTCTGCGGCGACGGAGGTTGCGGCCTCGGCGCCGTCCACAAGGGAGCGGGTGCACTACCAACCACCCCTCGGGGCCGCTTTTTTTCCCATGAACGTCGTCAGGGAGCTGGGGGACGCAGCACGCTACGAGCGGCAGCTCGAGCGCATGCACCTGCGCTACGCCGGCACGCGGCGGCTCTACGAGCTGGTGCACGACGGCGCGTCGCTCGCCGACCTCGTCCACGACAAGCGCAAGGTGGCGCGGCTGATCGCGCGCGCGGTGCGCGAGGGCAGCTACGTGCTGACGCCGGCGCTGCGCTATCGCGCGCTGGTCGACCGCGAGCGCGAGCTGTGCCGCTTCGCGCTGTGCGACTTCGTGGTGCACGGCGTGGTGGCCGAGGTGCTCGACGAGGTGATCGGCGAGCGGCTGTCGCCGCGGCTCTATTCGTTCCGGCGCGGACGCTCCAACTGGCAGGCGCTGCGCGACTTCGCCCGCTTCGTGCGCGCGCACCGGCGGCTGCGGCCCGATCCGCGCGCGCGCGGGCTCTACGTGCTGCGCGCCGACGTGCGCCGCTTCTGCGAGAGCGTGCCGCTCGCCACCGGCTCGCCTTTGTGGCCGCTGTTGCGCACGACGCTCGGGCTCGACCGCGCCGGCACCGAGGCGGCCTGGGCGCTCGTCGAGGGCGTGGTGCGGCCGACGGTGCTCGACGCCGCGGCGGCGCCGTCGGTGCCGTTCGTGGGCATGCCGTTCGGCTCGCCGGTGACCAACGTCGTGCTCAACCTGTATCTCGGCGACGTCGACACCGCGCTCGATCGCGTCGACGGCGCGTTCTATGCGCGCTTCGGCGACGACCTCGTCTTCGCGCATGTCGAGCCCGAACAGGTCCGGCGCGCGGAGGCGGCGCTGCACGAGCGCGTGACGGCGCGCGGCCTGACCTTGAGCGCGCACAAGCTCAAGCGGCTGTGGTTCAACGGCGCGGCGCGCCCGTCGGTGGCGTGGCCGGAGGCGCAGCCGACGACGCAGGTGACGCTGCTCGGCGGCGAGGTGCGCTTCGACGGCACGCTGGCCTTGCCGCGCGAGAAGTGGCGCGGGCTCGTGCGCGACCTGCGCGCGCGCATCGCCGGCGCGGCGGCGCTCACGCGTGGAGCGCCACGCGAGGAGCGGGCGGCGGCGCTGTGCGCGGTCGCCGACGAGCTTCTGACCGAGGGGGCGCCGATGGCGCATCCGTTCGCCAGCTTGCTCGGCCACGTGGTCACCAGCCGCGAGCAGCTCGGCGCGCTCGATCGCGAGGTCGCGCTCGCCGTCGCCGAGGCGCTGAGCGGTCGGCGAGGTCCGCGCGCATGGCGCGAGCTGTCGTGGGCCGAGCTGCGCGAGCGCCACGGCCTGCCGTCGCTGGTCGCGCGCCGCAACCGCGGCCGTCGCTGACGCGGCCGTCGCTGACGCGGCCGTCGCTAACGCGGCTTGCGGTCGCGGCGCAGCCAGCCGTCGACGAGCCGCAAGAGCGGCGTGGTCGTGCGCCCGTCCTTGAGCGCGCGATACTCGTCGACCGCGTCGAGCGGCGACATCACCGCGATGCGCCCGTCGTGCAGGTAGGCGAGGTGCGTGGCCCAGTCCTCGAGCCCTTCGAGGATGTGCGTCGCGTACAAGATGGTCGTGTCCTGCGCGCGCAGAAACGCGAGCAGATCGCCGCGCGCGATGACGTCGAGATCGGTGGTGACCTCGTCGAGCAGCAGCACCTTGCACGGCCACAGAAGGCCGAGCATGAGCTGCACGCGCCGGCGCTGCCCGTCGCTGACGCGGCACATGCGCCAGCGCCGATCGATGTCGAGCACGCGCACGAGCTCGTCGCGCCGCGCGGCGTCGGCGTCGGGGCGCGCGGCGAGCAGCTCGGCGACCGTGAGATCGACGTCGAGCGGGAACTGCCCGCCGATGAACGACACGTCGTGCACGAGCGCGGTGTCGCTGAACGCGGGCCGCCCGAGCACGCGCACGGCGGCGTCGGCGCACATGTGCCGTCCGCCGACGATCGACAGCAGCGTCGTCTTGCCCGACCCGTTGGCGCCGACGAGCAGGCAGCGCGCCCGCGCCGGCACCGCCAGCGACAGCGCGCGCAACACCGGCGGCCCGTCGGGATAGGCGAAGTCGAGCGCGCGCACGTCGATGGCGGTCATTCGTGCTATGTGTACCCGGTGCTGACGGGCAAGCAAAAGCGCTTTCTGCGGGCGATGGGCCACCACCTCGAGCCGGTGGTGCTCGTCGGCAAGGACGGTCTCTCCGAAGGGCTCGTCTCCGCGCTCGATGTCGCGCTCGACACGCACGAGCTCGTCAAGGTCAAGCTCGGCGAGTCGGCGGGCGCCGATCGGCGCGCGCTCGGGGCCGCGGTCGCCGACGCCGGCGGCGCGGAGCTCGTGCAGGTGCTCGGCCGCACCGTGCTCGTCTATCGCCGCCGCCGGAAGGATCCCGAGATCGTCCTGCCGCATTGACGTCCGGAAATGGCCAGCCGCAAGCGCGAGCCGGCGCTAGAAATCGACGGCATGGAAGCGGGCATGGAGTCGGACACGTTGTACCGGGCGATCGCCAGCCGCGATCGCCGCTTCGAAGGGCGCTTCGTCGTCGCCGTGACCTCGACGGGGATCTACTGCCGCCCCGGCTGCCCGGCGAAGATCCCGCTGCGCAAGAACGTGACCTTCTATCGCCACCCGGCGGCGGCCGAGGCGGCGGGCTTCCGCGCCTGCGCGCGCTGCCGGCCGGACGCGGTGGCGTGGAGCGGCACGTCGACGACGATCAAGCGCGCCATGCAGCTCATCGACGCCGGCGCGCTCGGCGACGACGGCGTGGAGCGGCTGGCGGAGCGGCTCGGCGTCGGCGATCGCCACTTGCGCCGGCTGTTCGCGTCGCACGTCGGCACGTCGCCGCTGCAGGTGGCGCAGACGCGGCGCGCGCACTTCGCGCGTCAGCTCATCGACGAGACCGGGCTCGGCCTGGCCGAGATCGCGTTCGCCGCCGGCTTCGGCTCGGTTCGCCGCTTCAACGCGGCGATGCGGCACGCCTTCGGCCGCACGCCGTCGGAGCTGCGTGCGCGCGCGCGGACGCGCGGTGACGGCGGCGCGCTGACGCTGAGCGTGCCGGTGCGCGCGCCGTACGCGTGGGCGCCGCTCGTCGAGTTCCTGGCCGGGCGCGCCATCCCCGGCGTCGAAGAGATCAGCGGCAGCGGCGCCGACGCCGTCTACCGGCGCACCACGGCGGACGGCGGCATCGTCAGCGTGCGCGCGCAGGCGGACGGGCGCGCGCTCGTGGCCAGCCTGCGCGTGCCGTCGGCGCGCGGGCTGCGCGACGCCGTCGAGCGCATCCGCCGGCTGTTCGACGTCGCCGCCGATCCGCTCGCCATCGGTGAGACGCTGTCGCGCGATCGGGCGTTGCGCGCTGCGGTACGCGCCTGCCCGGGCCGGCGCGTGCCGGGCGGCTGGAACGGCCTCGAATTGGCGATCCGCGCCATCCTGGGGCAACAGGTGTCGGTGGCGCGCGCGTCGCAACTGGCGGGCAAGCTGGTCGCCGCGTGGGGCACGCCGCTCGGCGAGCCCGACGGCGCGCTCGCGTACCTGTTCCCCACTGCGCGCGTCCTCGCCGACGTCGGCGGCGACGAGATCGCCAAGGTCGTCGGCATGCCGCGCGCGCGCGGCGCGGCCATCGCCACGCTCGCCGCCGCCGTCGCCGGCGGCACGGTCGCGCTCGACGGCACGCTCGAGCTCGACGCGCTCGTCGGCAAGCTCACGGCGCTGCCCGGCATCGGCATGTGGACCGCGCAGTATCTCGGCATGCGCCTCGGCGAGCCCGACGCGTTCCCTGCCGGCGACCTGTGGCTGCGCCGCGCCTTCGACACCGACGAGCGCGGCCTCCTCGCGCGCGCCGAAGCGTGGCGCCCGTTCCGCGCCTACGCCGCAATGCATCTCTGGCAAAATGAGGTGTTCAAATGATCAAGATTGAAACCGCCACGGTGCGCTCACCCGTCGGCGAGCTCGAGCTCTTCGGCCGCGGCGACGCGCTCGTCGGCCTCGTGTTCGACGATCGCAACGGTCGCCTCGCCGAGCACTTCAAGGCGCGCTTCGGCGACGACATCGAAACCGTGCGCGCCAAAGATCCCGCCGGCGCCGCCTCGCGCCTCAAGCGCTACTTCGCCGGCGAGCTCGACGCGCTCGACGACATCGCCGTCGATCTCGGCGGCACGCCGTTCCAGGCGCGCGTCTGGGCCGCGCTGCGCCAGATCCCCGTCGGCGCCACGTGGTCCTACGCGCAGCTGGCGCGCAAGGTCGGCAGCCCCGAGGCGGTGCGCGCCGTCGGCGCCGCCAACGGCCGCAACCCGGTGTCGCTGGTCGTGCCCTGTCACCGCGTCATCGCCTCCGACGGCACCCTCTGCGGTTACGGCGGCGGCATCGAGCGCAAGCGCTGGCTCCTCACGCACGAGCGCGCGCTCCTGGTCTAGCTAGCCGCTGCCCTACAGCGGCTAAAGCGGACGCAGGCTGTCGACCGACTTGCGCAGCACCGCGCTCGCGCTCTTCCACTGCGACTCGAGCGCCGTCCCCGTCGCCAGCACCAGCCCGTTCTTGGCGAGGAACGCGCGCGCGTACCAGTGCAGCGGCTGCCCTTGCATCGTGCCCTTGTACTCGATCGTCGCCGTGCGCGCGTCGTGCTTCTCGCTGAGGAGCGTGATGCCGCCCGACTTGAACTGATCCTTCGACACGTTCAGGTACTCCTCAATCGTTCCGTGGAACGGCTGCACCTGCACGTTCACGTTCGGCGCGAAGCCGCCCGCCCCCGGCAGCATCATCGTCACGACCTGCTGCATCTGCGCCGCGTCGTGCCCGGCGGGCGGCACGATGGCGAAGCCGTGCTCGCTGAACCTGATCGCCTTGCCGCCGGCGGCGGTGTCGGCCTGCGTGGTCGAGGCGGTCGCGGCGAGGACGAGAGCGACGACGGCGATGCGCATGCGCGCATCCTACACGAGGTCGCTCAGTCCCAGGAGCGGACGTCGTCGGTGGTGCCGACGTCGCCGTCGGGACCCTTCGACACCACGTCGGCGGCGTGCCCCTTCTGTCCGGGGCAGACGACGATGTAGGCGCGTCCCCACGGATCGGCGACGCGCTCGACCTCGCCCGCCTTCGGGCAGCGCCCGTTCTTCTGCACGAACGCTTCGGTCTTGGCGCGCAGCGCGGCCATGGCCGTGTGCGCCTCCGCGCTGTGCTGCTTGAGCTGCGGGTCGTTGGTGATCTTGCAGCCGCCCGCCAGCGCGACGACGAGGACGAGCGTTCGTTTCATCGGCCGGTCAGCTTCTTGTAGGTGCGCAGGTGACGCAGCGCCGAGGCGCGATCGCCGAGACGCTCGAACACACCGGCGAGGTTGTAGTGGGCATCGGCGGCGCGCGGGTCGGCGGCGATGGCACGCTGATAGGCCGCGGCCGCATCGTCGAAACGCTCGGCGTCTTCGAGCGCGACGCCGAGGTTGAAGGCGGCGACCGGATCCTCGGGCCGCAGCTGAAGCGCGCTCTCGTACGCCTGCAGCGCCGCCGCGCGATCGCCGCGCTCGTGCAGGAGCCGCCCGACGTTGACCAGCGCGTCGGCGTGCCCGGCGTCGGTCTCGATGGCGCGCCGGTACGCGGCGACGGCGCCGTCGCTGTCACCCTCGTCCTCGCGGCGGCAGCCGATCTGGTACCACTCGTCGGCGGCGGCGACCTCGATGGTGTCGAGCGGCGGCGCGGGCGCCTTCGGCTTGAGCTCGGCGATGCCTTCGGCGAGCTCGGCGACGCGGAAGTCGAACAGCACCTGGCCCGACTCCGGATTCCAGCGCGCGCCGCCGTCGCGAACGATGATGCGGTTGCCTTCGGCGGCGATGGCGACGCCCGACAGCGGCCGCCCCTCGGGGAGCTGCTGCCGGAGCCGCGCCAGCGCGCGCTTGACCCGCGCCGGCGCGATGCGCGCGGCGGTGAGCCCGGCGGCAGTGCGCAGGAGCACGACGTCCTGGAAGCTGAAGCGCGGCGTGCCGTCGTCGGCGACGGCGGGCGCGAGGAAGCCGTCGCGGACGTAGGAGCGCACCTGGCGCACCGACACGCCCAGCAGCTTGGCGACGTCCTCGGCCGAGTAGCCCACGCCGGTTTTGTATCACGGCGGTAGCATGTGGGCATGGCGATTCCGATGCTCGCGTACGAAAACGGGGTGGAGGCGATGGCGTCCTCGTCGAAGTCGACGACGTGAACGCGCATTTCGCGCGCGCGGTGGCGGCGGGCGCGTCGATCCTATCGCCGCTCGAGGACGGCGGCCCGGGGCGTCGCCATCGCGTGGAAGACTGCGAGGGGCATGGCTGGATGTTCCTCCAGCGAAAGCAATAAGGATCGACGAGGCGGGCGCTACGCGCCCTTCTTCTTCTTCGCGGTCTTCGCCGCCGGCGCCTCGGCGTCGGCGCGCTTGGCCTGCTTCTTCGGCGCGGGCGGCTCCGGCTGCTTGGCCAGGCTCGCCTTGAGCGCCTCCATGAGATCGATGATCTGCGCCGGCTTCGCCTCCACCGGCGACATCGCGATCTCCTTGCCCTCGACCTTGCGCTGAATCTGCTCCTCGACGCGCTTCTTGACCTCGTCCTCGTAGGCGTCGGGGTTGAACGTCTCGCGCGCGATCTGCTCGACGAGCTGCTTGGCGAGCTTGAGCTCCTGCTCGCGCACCTCCGCGTCACCGACGGGAACTTCGGCGATGTCGCGCACCTCGTCGGCGTAGTGGAGCTGCTGCATGACCAGCTTGTCGCCGATCGGCCGCACCAGGACGAGATACATCTTGCCGCGCGCCGCATATCGCGCGAGCGCGGCGCGGCCCGACTCGGTCATGGCGCGCGCGAGCAGCTTGTACGGCTTGTCGCCGCCTTTGTCGGGCCCGAGGAAATAGGCTTTGTCGAAATAGACGGGATCGACCTTGGCCAGCGGTACGAACTCGGTGATGTCGACGGTCTGCGTCGACGCCTCTTCGAGCTCCTTCAATTCATCGGGCGTGAAAACGACATATTCGCCCTTTTGAAACTCGTACCCTTTGACCATTTCCTCGCGCGGAACGACGACCTCTTCCTTGATACAGATATATTGCTGGCGGAGCCGCGATCCGCACGGCGGCTGGTGCAGGAGGTTGAACGAGATCGAAGCCGACGCCTCCGTCGCGGAGTAGAGCCGCACCGGAATGCTGACCAGCCCGAAGGAAATCGTCGCCGACGCCATCGATCGCATCGCCATGGGCGAAATGGTAGCACGGCGTCGATCGTGTAGTCCAATATCCTACATGTTATTTCAATATCGACTTCAATAACGAGCCGTAGACGGTGCCTTTGGCTTCGTCCTCGTGCTTGAAGTAGATGAAGGCGTCATCCCAATTCTGCGCCGATATCCGCTCGCCCCATTTGCGAATATCGGATTCGACATAATCTTCGCGACGCAAACGCAGATATCCCCATTTCGCGGTGGCCACGAGCGGCGTCGACAAGTCTTCGGTGTCGGCGATGCACAAGGCGGCGTCGGCGGCGCGCAGCACCTCGTAGGTGTCGTCGCCGAGCCAGCTCTCGTGCCGGAACTCGAACGCCGCGCGGCAGCGACGCGGCATCGCCGCGAGGAACGCCTGCAGCCGCGGCACGTCCTTCTTCAGGTTGGGCGGCAATTGAAACAGGATCGGCCCCTGCTTCTCGGCGAGCAGCTCGACGAGGCCGAGCAGCGCCGCGACGACGTCGTCGCACTCCTTGAGCCGCTTCTGGTGTGTGATGCGCTGGGGTGCCTTGATGGCGAAGGTGAAGCCGTCGGGCACCTCGGCCGCCCAGCCCTGCAAGAGCTTCGGCGACGGCATGCGATAGAAGGTGTTGTTGATCTCCACCGTCGAGAAGCGCGCGGCGTAGAACGAGAGGAACTGCTTCTGCGGCAGATCCTCCGGGTAGAAGTGACCCTTCCACGCCGGATAGGAGAAGCCGCTCGTGCCGATGAGGGCGCGCATCGGCGCGCACTATATCAGTTGTCGCATCGCTCGCTCTCTGCGGCGCGGCGCGCCAGGTCGGCGCGGCGCGCCAGGTCGGCTCGCTGCGCTCGCCTCCGGGGCGCGAAGGCTCCGCGCCTTCGTTCGCTCGCTAGTCGACGACGTAGAGATCCCAGCGCAGCCGCCGCCCCACGCCGCTCGACGACAGATGCAGCCCGCCGGCGTCGACGTCGCCGGTGGCTTCGACCTTCACCTCCTGCAGGCGCGCGCCGAGCGGCGTGACGGTGCAGGTGGCGCAGGCGGCGAGGTTGCCGCTGTAGGTCGCCGAGAGCGTGCCGCCGTCGGCGAGCGTGAACTGCGCCGCGCCGCTCGACTTCGAGACGACGCCGACCACGTCGTAGACGTCGGCGACGTCGCTCAAGCCGACGACGTCCGCGTTGGTCTCCGCGATATCGGTGTCGATGGTCGGATCGAGGAGCGGCAGGAGCGCGCCGTCGACGAGCAGGAGCGGCAGCTTGTCGAGCGCGGCCGGCACCGTGGCGGTGACGCCGCCCGAGCCGCCGTCGAGGAGCGTGCCGTCGTGCCAGTCGACGAAGAGCCCGGGCGGCAGCACGATGTCCTTCGTCGTCGCGCCGCGCGCCACCACCGGCGCCGCGTACAGCGACGGTCCCACGTAGAACGCGTCACCGACGGGCGCGAGCTCGCGCCGCTCGGGATGCATGACCCACGGGCTGCGCACGACCGGCGCGCCGGTCGCGTGCGCGTCGGCCGCGAGCGCCACGAAGTAGGGCAGCATGCGCGTGTGCAGCCGCGCGTAGGTGCGCCAGGCCGTCTGCGCGTCGGGCGAGCTCCAGATGGTGGCCTTGCCGCTGCCGCCGGAGCAGGCGTCCTCGTCGTGCATGTTCGACGACATCGAGCCCGCTTCGATCCAGCGCGTGAGCAGCTCGCCATCGGCACCGGCGCCGCCGTCGTTCTGGCACTTGAAGCCGCCGATGTCCGAGCCCCAGTGCGCGACGCCCGACATCGACAGCGTGATGCCGGCGCGCATCTGCGCGGGCAGCCCTTCGGCGTCGTCGAACGAGGCGTCGGGATCGCCCGACCAGACCATCGGCGCGTACTGCTGCGAGCCGGTGTAGCCCGAGCGCGAGAAGTAGTACCAGTCGCCGGGCAGCATCTTCTCGAGCGCGTCGTGCGCCGCCTTATCGTAGAGCACGGGGAACAGGTTGTGGAACTCTTCGCCGGTCATGCCGTTCGACGCGAGCACTTGCGGCTGCACGTACTCGCCGAAGTCGTACATCCAGCCGACGTAGCCGAGATCGAGCGCGCGCTGGAACATGGCGGTGAACCAGGCGTTGGCGGCGTCGTTCGAGACGTCGACGGTGTAGACGTTCATGCCGCCGCCGGAGATGAGCCACACGTTCGACGGCGTGCCGTCGGAGTTCTTCAGGAAGTAATCGTTGTCGATCCCTTCTTGTACTTTTGACGCTAACGGCGACGCCGAATCGGCCGAAAGGTACGGGTTGTAGTAGGCGGTCATCTTGTAGCCGAGGTCGAGGCCCGACTGCACCCAGGCGCGCAGCATGGTCTCGTTGCCGAGGTCGTTGCCGTTGGGCGCGAAGTGCTCGGTGTCGTCGGCGACGGTGATCGCGAGATCGTTGTCGCGCATGGCCTGCATCTCGGGGACGCCGTTGATGAGGGTGCCGTGGTTGATGCGGCGGCGCGGTCCGAAGCTCCACGCGGGTGGGATCATCGGGCGGCCGGTGGCGGCGGTGAACTGATCGATCACCTGCAGCGGCCACGGCCGCGCGTCGCCGCCGGTCGTGTCGGGGACGTAGATCTCGAACGCCAGCGACGGGCCGATGTCGAACACGCGCCAGGCGTCGTCGTGGTCGGTGGCGAGATCGAACTGGTTGCGCCAGGTCGAGTCGAGCCAGAAGCCGTAACCCGCCGTCGAGAGGAAGAAGGGGACCGGGTAGTAGGTCATGGTCTCGCCGTTGGGCCAGGGGTTGTCGGCCGAGGCGAGCGTGCCTTCGGCCTTGGCCAGGCCGCCCTCCTCGGGCCACGAATAGAGCGAGCGGCCGCGCTGATCGATGCGGTTGTAGCGCTCGCCGAAGCCGAGGAAGCCTTCGTCGGCGGGCGTGGCGAACGCGGCTTCCCAGGCGCGCGGCGCCACCTTGGTGTGATCGAGGCGCGCCTCCACGCGGAGCGCGCCGCCACTTATTGTATGAGTGACATGAACACAGCCGCCGTTGCCGCCGTCGAGCATGAGCTCGACGCTGGTGGGCGTGACGCTGGCGGCGGTGACGCGCAGGTGATCGCGCCAGGGATCGAGCGCAGTGTCGAAGGCGTAGTAACCGGCGTCGACGATGTCGTCGAGGAACACCTTGCCGCTGGTCCAGCCGACCGAGCCGTAGCCGTCGCCGGCGCCACCGCCCGCGGTGGCGAGGACGGCGCGGCCCGTCGCGTCCTTGACGGTGAAGCCGTAGGGCGAGCCGGTGATCTCGACGGTCATTGATCCATTCGACAGCGTCCACGAAGAGTCGGACGCGCCGCCGCCGCAGGGACCGCCGCAGCCGGCGCCAAACGCGAAAACGGCGAATGCGAGGAGAAACGACCGCATGCGCTATGTTCCAAGGATGCGGGCCTTCCTGCAAGCGCTCGTTCTCGTGGCACTGGCGCCAAAGGCGTTCGCCGAGGCGCCAGCGCGGACGATGATCACCGTGGTCACCGCCGATTGGGACGCGACGACGGGCGAGCTCCGCCGCTGGGACCGCGACGGCAAATCGTGGCGCGCGGTCGGCCGACCGGTGCCGGTCGTGGTCGGCAAGACCGGGCTGGTGCCCGAGGAGAAAAAGCGCGAAGGCGACGGCGCGTCGCCCGCGGGCCGCTTCGCGCTCGGCGACGTCGTCGGATACGACGAGAAGGCGCCGCGCGGGCTCAAACTTCACTATCACTGGTCGCAAGGGCGCGTCTGCGTCGACGATCCTGGCCGACCGGCTTTCTACAACCGGGTCGTGTACGAAGCGCAGTTCGACGATCGCGAGCCGCACTTCGAATGGATGCGGCGCGAGGACGACCTGTATCGCTACACCATCTTCGTGCGGCACAACGACGCGCGCGTGCCGGGCTTCGGCAGCTGCATCTTCCTGCACGTCTGGCGCGACGCGCACTCACCGACGGTCGGCTGCACCGCGATGGCGCTCGACGATCTGCGCGCGCTCCTCGCTTGGGTCGAGCCGTCGACGATCTTGGTGCAGCTGCCGCGCGACGAGTACGCGCGCCGTCAGCGCGAATGGGGCCTGCCGCCGCTCGCCCAGCGGAAGTGATGCGTGACCGGCACCCACGACAAGAGGTCCATCTCGGCGTCGGTGGCGCCGTCGGTCCAGTTGTTGATCACCATTGGCAGGCCGCTTCTGGCGATCGTGTCGGAGACGACGCCGAGGTGATCGGGCCCCGCGCGCTGCGGGAAGGTGTCGAAGAAGACGACGTCGCCCGGCAGATAGCGCTCGCCGCGCGGCAACGTCTGCCAGTGGCGCACGAACCAGGGCAGTAGCGTGCGCACCCGTCGGTGGTTGATGCTGGCGTCGACCTTCTCGACCATCGGATAGGCCGACGGCGCGCGCAGGATGTCTTCGTGCACCTCGCGCTGCAGATCGAGCCCGGCGTTGCGCAGCGCGCGGATCACGGTGTCGCTGCACACGCCCTCGGTGCGCGGCACGTCGCCGCCTGGATATGTAATCGTGACGTAACGCTCGATGTAGCGCGCGCCGTTGTAGAGGAGCTTCTTGGCGCCGACGAGGACGTCGAGGCGATCGACGATGCCGTCGCCGTCGCGATCTTCGGCGCGCGGCGGCGCGCCCTCGACGATGCGCAGCCCGCCCGGCACGTCGGCGGCGCCGAGGAGGTAGAGCGCGATCGGATCGTCGCCGTCGTAGAGCGTAACCAGCTTGTGCGTGCGATCGACGCGCAGCCAATCGTGCGCGCGATCGACGGCGCGCGGCGCCGCGAGATTGACCCGCGCCAAAAGCTCGGGAAAGATGCCGCGATCGGGGAGCGCGCCGGCGAGCGTGAGGAGAATGACGAGCGACGTCATGATGCCACGATGGAGAATACGGGTCCTCGTGGTCGCGATCTTCCTCGTCGGCGCGGGTTTGCGCCTACATCACCTGACCGACTACCCCGAGCGCAACAGCACCGCCGACGAATACGCCTGGACCTGGAGCGGGATGTCGCTCGTCAACCAGGGCGTGCCGCGCGCGTGGTCATGGATGCCGGCCTATGGCGACGTGCCGGTGTCGACGTGGCACGGCAACGAGTATCGCCTCGTCAAGCCGTGGTTCGATCACCCGCCGCTCTATCCGCTGTACGTGGGCGCGTTCATGCGCGCGGCGGGGATGCGGCAGATCTTCTACGTCCAAGAGCGCGTGATGCGGCTGTCGAACCTGCCGCTGTTCGCGGCGGCGTTCTTCCTGCTCTTCCTGGTCGCGCGCCGCGTCGCCGACGAGACGCACGCGCTCTTGACGCTCGCCTGGTGGTCGGTGGCGCCGGTGGCGGTGTGGAATGGACGGCTGGTCATGGCCGAACAGCTCATGCTGCCGCTCGCGCTCGCCGGCTGGTACGCGCTGCAACGCTACGGCGACGCCGAGCGCGCGTCGCAGCGGCGCGCGTGGCTGGTCGCCGTCGCGATCGCGGCGATGCTGCTGCCGCTCGCCAAGATCGCGGCGCTCGGCTTCGCGCTCTTTCTGTTCGCGGCGGCGGTGCTGCGACGGCAATGGAAGCTGGCGGCCGCGGTGTGCGTCGGCGGCGGGGCCGGGCTCCTCGTCTGGCTCGGCTACGGCGCGCACTACGGCTGGACGCTGTTTCGCGCGGTGCAGGAGAACCAGGCCTCGCGCTTCGACAACTTCGGCGGCTTCTACGCGATGGTGTTCACGCCGCGCGTGGTGAGCAAGGCGCTCATGGAGCTGCCGCTCGTGCTCGGCTTCGTGACCTTATTGTTCGATCTACGCGAAGGTCGGCACGTCGAGATGGCGCTCTTCGCCGCCAGCTACGCCATGACCATCGCGTTCATGCTGCCGTACAACGAGTACGGCTGGTACGCGATCCCGCTCTATCCGGCGATGGCGTTCGGCGTGGCGTCGTTCGCGGTGCGCGCGTGGCGCGACGTCTCGACCGGCGCGCTGTGGACCTGGGTGCTCTTCTCGGTGACCTGGCTGGCGTGGATCGGCTGCGACGCCGGCGTGCTCAAGCCGCACCGGCTGCGCTGGTGGTACCTGGCGCTGGTGGTGGCGCTGCCGATCTACACGGCAGCGACGGTGAAGCGGCCGCGGCTGTGGCGCGCGGTCTTCGTCGGTCTCGTGACGCTGCAGGGGTTGGGCGAGGCCGTGTACTCGTTCCGTAGGTGATACAATAAGGGTCGTGCTCCCGCACAAGTACTGGATCGATTCGCACAAGGGGCTGACCGGCCCGTACATCCTCGGCCTCATCGCCTGGTACCACGCGTGGGACAACGTCGTGGCCTGGGTCTACCTCGGGATGCACGGCACCTACGGCATCTTGTGGATCTTGAAGTCGCGCTACTTCGGCGACAAGAACTGGGAGCGGCCGGTCAACGTCGGGCTCGGGCTCGGCACCTGGCTGCTCTTGTCGCTCTACTGGATCGCGCCGTGGATGATCGTCACGCATCACGGCCATCCGATCGCGCCGTGGATGATCGGCGCCTGCGTCGCGCTCTACGGCTTCGGCGTGTTCCTGCACTTCGCCAGCGACATGCAGAAGCACATGTCGATGGCCCATCGGCGCGGCACGCTGCTCACGGATGGGCTGTGGAGCTTGTCGCGAAACCCGAACTACCTCGGCGAGCTGTGCATCTACGTCGGCTTCACGGCGCTGGCGTGGCACTGGCTGCCGATCGCCGCGCTCGGCTTCATGGTCGCCGGCGTCTGGATCCCGAACATGCGGCGCAAGGATCGTCGCCTGTCGCGCTATCCCGAGTTCGCCGCGTACAAGGCGAACACCAAACTGCTGATCCCGTATCTCGTCTGATGTATTGCCCGACCTGCAAAGAGATATTCCCGAACGGCGCGTTCTGCGCCAAGGACGGCACCGCGCTCGTCGAGCGCGAGCAGACGAGCCTGGTCGGGCAGGTGCTCGCCGATCGCTATCGCATCGTGCGCCTGCTCGGCGAAGGCGGCATGGGGCAGGTCTACGAGGCGCAGCACCTCAACATCAACAAGCGCTTCGCCATCAAGATGCTGCGGCCCGAGGTCATCGGCTCGGCGCAGTCGCTGCAGCGCTTCCGCCAGGAGGCGTGGGCGGCGTCGTCGATCGGGCACGAGAACATCGTCGAGATCGACGACTTCGCCACGCTGCCGTCGGGACAGGTCTACCTGGCGATGGAGTTCCTCGACGGACAGTCGCTCGCCGAGCGCATCCGTGACGGCGCGCCGCTGCAGATCGAGCAGGCGGTCGCGATCATGATCGCCGTCGCGCAGGGGCTCGCGGCCGCGCACGACAAGGGCATCGTCCACCGCGACATGAAGCCGGAGAACGTCTTCCTCGCGCGCAAGGGCGGGCGCGTGGTGGCGAAGATCCTCGACTTCGGCATCGCCAAGATGACCGGCGGCGACGAGCCGTCGAACCTGACGCGCACGGGCGCGATCTTCGGAACGCCGCTCTACATGTCGCCCGAGCAGGCCAAGGGCAAGCCGGCCGACGGGCGCGCCGACGTCTACGCGCTCGGCGTGATCCTCTACGAGCTCATCACCGGATCGGTGCCGTTCGGCGGCGACTCGTCGGTCGAGATCCTGAGCCAGCACATCGGCGCGGCGCCGGTGCGGCCGACGGAGCTGGCGCCGCAGCGCGAGATTTCGCCCGCGCTCGAGGCGCTGGTGCTGCGCGCGCTCGAGAAGGAGCCGGAGGCGCGCTTCGCGTCGATGGCGATGCTGGCGAGCGAGCTCGAGGCGGTGGCGGCCACGCTGCCGAAGGCGGAGCTGGCGGGCCTGGTGACAGCGCCGCCGGCGCCGCCGACGGGGTGGAACGCGCAGATCAAGACGCCGGGCGCGACCACGCCGCGGCCGGCCGCAACCACGCCGCGGCCCAGCACGGCGACGCCGCGGCCGAGCGCGACGACCGGATCGCCGCCCGCACGGACGCCGACGGGGCCGACGCCACCGACGGGAGCCTCCGTCGCCCTGGGAGCGGCGCCGTCGCAGGCGGTGTCGCGGCTGCCGGCGGAGACCGCGACGGGCCTCGAGCCGGCGCGCAACAAGGGTGGGCGCTACGCGGTCTTCGGCGTGCTCGCGCTGGCGCTCCTCGGCGGCGCGGCCTGGCTCCTGATTCCGCACGGCACCTCGGCGGTACCGCCGGGTACCAATCTGGTACCACCCGGTACCCATTTGGTACCGTCCGGTACCACGGTGTCGCCGAACCTACCGCCGGCGGTGCCCGCGCCGTCGCCGGCGATTCCCGCGCCCGCGCCCAAGCCCACCGTCGAGGTGATCGTCGATTCGACCCCGACGGGCGCCAAGATCCTGCGCAACGGCGCCGTCGCCGGCGAGACGCCCGAGGCGCTCGCGCTCGCGGGCCCCGAGACCATCGTGCTGCACAAGGACGGGTATACCGACAAGTCCGTGAGCGTGAATCCGGCCGCGACCCACAAGCTCGTCGTCAAGCTCGACCGTCCCAGGCCGATCGCCAAGGCCGCCGCGCCCACGTCCGGAAATCCTGAATTTGCGAAGGCCGGCACCAGGCCGCCGTCGTCGAAGCCGGGCGAGCCCGCGGATCCCTACGCCGCTCCGCCGAAGCCCGCCACCACGCCCAAGCCGGGCACCTCTCCAAGGCCGGGCACCACGCCCAAGGCGGCGGCGACAGCCCCAGCCAAGCCGCACGACGATCTCTCGAGCCGCGTCGAGAAAGCGGGGGAGGGCATCGGCCACCGCGTCGGCGCGCTCTACCGCGGCGCCGCCGCCGACGAGGGCGGCCGCAGCGACTGGTTCGCCGAGCTCGAAGGCGGCCACTGCTACACCTTCGTCGGCGAAGGCGGCGACGGCGTGCAGAAGCTCTATCTCTATCTGTGGGGCCCTGCCGGCCGCCGCCTCACCTCCACACGGCAAGACACCGCGCACCCGCGCATGAGCTACTGCACCGCCTTCCGCGGCACGTACCACTTCCAGGCCAAGGTCGACGACGGCAAGGGCGAATACCGCCTCGGCATCTACGGTAAATAGCTGACTTCAGCCGAGGTCGCCGCCGTCACTGACGAGCGGCACGACGCTTGCTCGACTCAAGTCCGTGACCGAGGCGAATTTCCATTCGATAGCCCGCGAGACCTCGACGGCGGTCGGCCGTCCGAAGACCTTCTTCCTCGCCGTCGCCATCATCGCCGCCTGGGGCATCAGCGGCCCCTTCTTCCACTTCTCGAACACCTGGCAGCTCATCATCAACACCGGGACGACGATCGTCACCTTCCTGATGGTGTTCCTCATCCAGAACACCCAGAACCGCGATTCCAAAGCGCTTCACCTCAAGATCGACGAGCTCCTCCGCGCCAACCGCGCCGCGCGCAACACCCTCATGAACCTCGAGGAGATGACCGACGACGAGCTCGACGAGCTCGAAGCCGAGTTCAACCGCCTGCGCCGCATGGCAAGTGACGAAGAAGAGCCGAAATCCGCACCTTCCGGTCAGCAGCGCTTGCGCGCGCGCCGTCGATGATTTATATGAGCCCAATTCGTTGGGACCCCATATAATGACAAGAGCCTCATGAACACCGACGGCGCCACGACCGACGCGCTGCCCATTGCTCCATCGCTCGCACCGACGCTGGAATCCGCGCATCTTCCCCCGCGATCGACCCTGGTCGACCGGCGGGTCATCTTCATCTGCGGGTTGTCGATCCTGCTGGCCATGGCCGCCGGCGCGATCGCGCAGATCCTGATGAGGCTCATCGGTCTTTTCACCAACCTCTTCTTCTACGGGCACTTCTCGTTCTCGGTCGCCTCGCCGGCCGGCAATCACCTCGGACCGCTGGTCATCGTCGTCCCCGTCGTCGGCGGCGTCCTCGTCGGCCTGATGGCGCGCTACGGCTCGCGCGCCATCCGCGGCCACGGCATCCCCGAGGCGATGGAGCAGGTGCTCACCAACGAGAGCCGCATCCCCGCGCGCGTCACCTTCTTGAAGCCGCTGTCGGCCGCGCTCTCCATCGGCAGCGGCGGTCCGTTCGGCGCCGAGGGCCCGATCATCGCCACCGGCGGCGCGCTCGGCTCGCTCATCGGCCAGTGGGTGCGCACCAGCGCGCAGGAGCGCAAGACGCTGCTCGCCGCCGGCGCCGCCGCCGGCATGGCCGCCACCTTCGGCAGCCCGGTCTCGGCGGTGCTCCTCGCCGTCGAGCTCTTGCTCTTCGAGTACCGCCCGCGATCGCTCATTCCAGTGTCACTCGCCGCGGCGGTCGCGACCGCGGTGCGCTATGCGTTCGTCGGCTCGGCGGCGATCTTCCCCATGCCCGGCCTGGTGCAGCCGACGGGCGGCGCGCTCGCGCTCTACATCGTGATCGGCGCCGTCGTCGGCATCGCCTCGGTGTACGTCACGCGCGCGGTCTACGCCGTCGAGGACGGCTTCGAGAAGCTGCCCATCCACTGGATGTGGTGGCCGGCGCTCGGCGCCGTCGCCGTCGGCGTCGTCGGCTACTTCGCGCCCAAGTCCATGGGCGTCGGCTACGACAACATCGAGGCCATCGTCGGCGGCTCGCTCACCGGCTGGGCCATGGTCTGGCTGTGCGCGATGAAGTTCATCTCGTGGACCATCTCGCTCGGCTCGGGCACCTCGGGCGGTACGCTCGCGCCGTTGTTCACCATCGGCGGCGGGCTGGGCGCCATCCTCGGCGTCGGCACCGCGTGGCTCCTGCCGCACGCGGGCGTCGATCCGCGCATCGCCGGCCTCGTCGGCATGGCGGCCATCTTCACCGGCGCCTCGCGCGCGCTGCTCACGTCGGTGGTGTTCGCGTTCGAGACCACGCGCCAGCCGATCGGCCTTCTGCCGCTGCTCGGCGGCTGCTCGGCGGCGTACCTCATCTCGTGCCTGGCGATGCGCAACACCATCATGACCGAGAAGATCGCGCGCCGCGGCGTGCACGTCGCCGGCGAGTACGTCGCCGACTTCCTGTCGTCGCGGCCGGTCAAGGCGCACATGACGCCGTCGGTGATCACCTTCGCCGCCGACGACACGCTGGCGCGGGCGCGCGCGTTCATCGCCTCGAACGAGCCGGGCGCGCGCCATCAGGGCTATCCGCTCCTCGACGTCGACGGCAAGGTGGTCGGCGTGCTGACGCGCCGCGATCTGTTGAACCCCGAGCGGCGCGACGACGAGCGGCTGCGTGCGCTGGTGCGGCGCGCGCCGGTGTTCCTGGCCGAGGCTTCGAGCTTGCGCGACGCGGTCGATCAGATGGCGCGCTCGGGCGTCGGCCGCCTGTGCGTGCTCGGGCGCGACGGCAAGCTCGCCGGCATCGTCGCGCGCTCCGACGTGCTAAACGCCGAGGCGCAGCGGCTCGCCGAGGGCGCCCAGCCGGTGCGTCGCGCCTCGTAGCGCCTTCCAGCACCTCGCAGCGGCGCGTTCTTCGACGACCCGCCTTCCCTCCGATATAGTGGCGCGATGCACGCGCCCGAGCGGCGACCTCGCGTCCCGCTCATCGCCCAGCTCCTCCTCGCCACCGTCGCCGGCGCCATCACGGGCAAGATCTTCGGCTCCCGCGCCGCCGCGCTCGGCGACGCCGCGCTGATCTTCGTCGACGTCCTCAAGCTCCTGGCCACGCCGCTCGTCTTCGTCGCCATCGTCGACACCTTCGTCACCACCCGGCTGCCGCTCAAGCGCGCGCTCGTGCTCCTGCCGGTGTCGGCGCTCAACGCCGTGGTGGCCGCCGCCATCGCCATCGGTCTGGCGCACGCGCTGCCGCTGGGGCGCTTCGTCGATCTGGCGCGGCTGCGCGCGCTCGCGCCGGCGCCGTCGGCCTCGCGCCACCTGCCGTCGCTGAACCTGATGTGGGTGATCGCGGCCGCGCTCGTCGTCGGCCTCCTCTTGCGCGCCGCCGCCAAGACCACGGCCGCGCAACAGATCGGCCGCGCCGTCCATCAGGCGCTGCGCGGTCTCATGCACCTCGTCGGCGTCGTGGTGCGCGTCGTGCCGTTCGCCGTCTTCGGCGTGATGGCCAAGGTGGTCGGCGGCAGCGGCCTCAAGCTCTTCCCGCTGCTCGCCATCTTCGTCCTGCTCGTCGCGCTCGGGATGGCGATCCACATCCTCATCTGGTACGCGCTCATGCTGAAGGTCGTGGCGCGCATCTCGCCCAACCGCTTCTTCCGCTTCGCCGGCGAGCCGCTCCTCACCGCGCTCGGCGTCGGCTCGTCGCTGGCGACGCTGCCGGTCACGCTGCGCACGCTCGAGCAGATGGAGGTCTCGCCCGAGTCGGCGCGCCTCGCCGCCGTCGTCGGCACCAACCTCAACCACGACGGCATCGTCCTCTACGAAGCGGCGGCCGCGCTGTTCGTGGCGCAGGTCTACGGCGTCACGCTGGCGCTCGCCGCGCAGCTGCGCGTCGTCGGGCTGGCGGTGCTCGCCGCCGTCGGTATCGCCGGCGTGCCCGAGGCGGGCCTGGTGACGCTGTCGCTGGTGATCGGCGGCGTCGGGCTGCCGCTGGCCGCGGTGCCGCTGCTCCTGCCCGTCGACTGGATGCTCGGGCGGCTGCGCGCGATGACCAACGTGGCGAGCGACATGACCGTCGCCAACGTGCTCGATCGCTTCCGCTAGCGGACGTCAGGAAAGGCGGCCACGAGCGCCTGCAGCCAGCGGCCGAGCGCGTGCCAGCCGCGGTTGTCGTCGAGGTGGCCGAGCCGCACGATCACGAGGTCCTTCGACGGCACGAGGGTGATGAGCTGCCCTTCGTGCCCCTGCGCGGTGAACAGATCGGCCGGCCCCTCGGGCGTGAGCGCATGCGGGCGCGCCGGATCGCCGACGGGCGGCGTGATCCACCAGCCCGCGCCGTAGGTGGCGCCGTTCGGCGCCGGTCCGCGCGTGCGCGCGAAGTCGACCCAGCCGGCGGGCAGGATGCGCCGCCCGTCCCAGACGCCGTCGCGCAGGTAGAGCAGGCCGAAGCGGGCGAAGTCGCGCGCGGTGGCGTACACGAGCGAGCCGCCGAGGAAGGTGCCGGCGGCGTCGAACTCGGGCAGCGCCGAGCGCATGCCGAGCGGACCGAAGAGCTCGCGCGCGAGCACATCGGCGACCTTGCCGCGCCGCTCGTCGGCAGCGGCGCCGGGCGCGAAGACACGGCCGAGCGCATCGTCGACGAGCTCGATGCCCGCGGTGTTGTAGTTCCAGTGCGTGCCCGCGGGATGGATCTGCGGCAGCGACGCGGCAAACGCGGCCACGTCGAGCCGCCCGGCGCCGAAGAGCATGCGCGCGGCGTCGTTGCGCGCCGGATCGCGCACGCCGATCTCGTGATAGTCCTGCCCGTCGACCATCTGCAGCCACTGGCGCCAGGTGACCTGCGCGCGCGCGTCGCCGGCGGCCCAATGCGGGTTGCCCATCGCGCGGTCGAGCGCGACGAGCCCCTTGCCGACGGCGATGCCGACGAGCGCCTGCGTGATCGACTTGGCCATCGACCACGACACCAGGCGCGTCGTGGCCGCGTAGCCCTCGCG
The DNA here is from genome assembly GCA_035607415.1 of Polyangia bacterium. GTDB lineage: Bacteria > Myxococcota_A > Polyangia > Palsa-1104 > Palsa-1104 > JAQBQH01. The sequence continues at coordinate 267,595 of DATNAQ010000027.1, read as the reverse complement.
ATACTTCTCGGCGACGATGCGGCCGCCCTGCACGATGACGACGGCGCGCGTCTCGCCGAGCTCGGGATCGCGGCGATCGACGGCGGCGAGCGCCGTGGTCACGGCGTCGGCTTCCACGCCGCCGGGCAGTGACGCCGTCGGCCACTGCACGGTCGGCCACGGCACGCCGGCCGGTTGCGGCGGCAGCGCCACGAGCGCAGCGGCAAAGACGAGCGCGGCTTGCATTGGCGGCAGGATAATGGTGACCTCGGGTGATGCGCAAACGGATCGTGCTCGCGGTGGTGGCGTTCCTCGCCATCGCGGCGCTGTTCGCGCTGCGCAAGCTCGCGCCGCTCGGGCGCATCGGCTCGGGCTACGCGGCCGAGCAGACCTGTGCGTGCCTGTTCGTCAGCGGCCGCACGCTCGAGAGCTGCCGCACCGATCTCGATCCGCTCGCGCTCGAGCTCGTCTCGTTGAAGGTCGGCAGCGACGACGTGCGCGCCAGCGTCGGCGGCGTGTTGCGCGCCCGTGCGCGCTATGAATCCTCGCGCGGCTGCGCGCTCGTCGAGTAGCTCCTTCGCGCTTTGGCGCGCGATGTGCCGGCGCTACCAGCGCGCCACGTGCTTGATCGGATCGAACCACATCTGCCGCGCCGGCACCGACACCCACTCGGCGCGCGGCCAGAAGATCCCGGTGAGCCTCCCGCCGTAGACGCAGCCGCTGTCGAGCCCCTTGGTGAGCGGGCGGTCGACCTTGCCCATCTTGGCCCAGTGCCCGTACACCACCGTCTCCGGGCCCTTCCACGACTCGAACCACGGCACGCCGTCGACGGCGCGGATGCGCGTGAGCTCCGCGCGCGTGCACGCTTCGGGCTGCTTGCCGGGCGCGATGCCGGCGTGCACCACGATGAGCGACAGCGCGTCGAAGCGCAGGAACGTCGGCCAGGTGCGAATCCACGCCACCGTCTCGTCGAGCGTGTCGCCGAGCTGCGCGCGCACGCGCGCCATGGTCTCGCCGGCGAAGCCCGAGAGCAGCGCGTCCTCGTGGTTGCCGACGACGACGTGGGCGCCGTGCTGGCGCGCGACCGCGAGCACGCCCTTGGAGTCGGGTCCGCGGTTGATGAGGTCGCCGACGAACGCCAGCCGATGGCGCGCCGGATCGAAGCGCGCGGCCGCCAGGAGGTCGAGGAGCTCCGCGTGGCACCCCTGCACGTCACCGACGATAAAAAGCTCCCGATCCATGGTAGGTAACACTGTAACCGATCGCCGCCGAGGCGCATCCAATGAGCATGCAGAGCGTCGCGCACGAGGAAATGCCGAGATACGCCGAGCCGCTGGCCCCGGCGTGGGACGTCGGCCGTCCGCAGCGCGCGGTCTACGACCTCGATGTCGCCGGCGAGATCCCGCGGGCCGTGCTCGACGTCGGCTGTGGCACGGGCGAGCATGCGCTGTTCCTCGCCGGGCGCGGCCACGTGGCGTGCGGCGTCGATCCGTCGGCGCGCGCCATCGCGCGGGCCACGCGCCGCGCGCGCGAGCGGCAGCTGCCGGTGGCCTTCATGACCGAGGAGCTGACGCGCCTCGAGCGGCTCGGGCGCAGCTTCGACGGCGCGCTCGACGCCGGCAGCTTCCACCGCGTGGAGCTCGACAAGCGCGCCGACTATGCGCGCGCCCTGGCGTCGGTGGTGCGGCCCGGCGGGCGGCTGTTCGTCTTGTGCTTCGGCGATCACGAGCGCGGCCCGGGCGGCCCGCGCCGCGTGACGCGCGCCGAGCTGTGCACGGTGCTCGAGGGCGCCGGGCTCTTTGCCGTCGACGCGATCGAGGCGAGCCTGATCGAGAGTCGCGGCTATCCGGGCGGCGCCAACGCCTGGCTCGCGAAGGCCACGCGCCGCTAGTCGCGCACGATCGCGCGCGCTACGACGTGCGGCGCGCGCGCTCGACCCAATCGCCGAGCCAAGCCGACGACGACGCCGCGGCCGCGCCGGCGGCGGCATCGCGCAGCGCCGCGTAGAGCTCGCCGGCGGTGCCGTAGCGGCTGCGCGGGCCGAAGCGCGTCGCCTTGGCCACCACCGCGTCGAGCGCGCGCGGCAGCTCGGGCCGGATCGTCGACGGCGCCGGCAGCGGCGGCCAGCGCCCGGGATCGCCGTGCAGGCTCGCCGCATCGGGCCGGCGTCCCGTCGCGAGCGCGTGCAACAGCAGGCCCGCGGCGTACACGTCGCTGCGCCGATCGGGCGGCTTGCCCGCGTACTGCTCGGGCACGAAGCGATCGCGCGGCGACGAGGGCGCGCCGAAGTCGGTCAGCTTGACCAGGTTGTGCCGCCCCACGAGCACGTTCGACGCCTTGACCGAGCCGTGCACCAGCGGCCGCGCCGCGTCGAGCGCGCGGCAGACGGCGCCGACGATCGCGATCGTCTGCGGCAGCGGCAGCGGCTCGTCGCGCGCGAACAGATCGCGCAACAGCGGCGCCAGCGTGCAGCCCTCGACGTACTCGGTCGCCACGTAGGCGACCGCTCCGTCGCCGACGTCGAGCACCTGCGCGATGTGGTGGTGCGCGATTCGCTGCTGCCGCCGCGCCGCCTCGAGGTAGGCGCGCCGCTCGCTCGCGTCGCGCCCGGTGACCAGCTTGAGCGCGACCGTGCCGGGCGCGTCGGCCCGAAGCGAATGCGCCAGGTAGACGTCGGTCAGGTGGCCGCGCCCGAGCGGGCGGAGCAGCTGATAGCGTCCGGCGAGCGCCTCGCCGCGCGGGTCGATCACGATCGGCGCCGACTCGGGCGCGGGCCGGAGCTGCGTGATCGGCGTCGGCATGCGCACGCTCCACGCCTGCGCCATCGCGTCCGCGTCGAGGCGGCTGTCGACGAGCGTATCGACGCCGACGTCGCCATCGCCATCGGACTCGGCCTCGGCCTCGGCCTCGGCCTCCGCGTCGATGTGCGGATGGAAGCGCGCGCTCTGCTTCTGCCGCGCCGTCTGCGCCGGTCCCACCGCCAGCGGCGCGTTGGCCTCCACCTGCCGCGGCGTCGGCCGCCGCGCCGTCGGCGCGTCGTCGAGCACCGGCATGCCGCGCCGGCGGAAGAGGACGAAGGTGAGCAGCGCCGCGGCGCACGCGGCGAGCAGCAGCACGCGCCCCGACCACAGCGCGGCACCGCCGCTGGTCCGCACCGACGCCAAGAGCGACAGCCGCGCCGCTGCGCCGTCGTTCGGCAGCGGCACGATCACGTTCTGCGCGCGCGCCTCGCCCGCGGGCAGGCGCGTCAGCGGCACCGGCGCGCCCGCGCCGAGCAGCTGGAAGCCGAGCCCGCTCGCGCGCAAGGCCGGCATCACCGACGACAGATCGACGCGCGTCGCCACGATCACCGCGCCGTGCACGCCCTCGCGCGCGTACATCGGCAGCGCCGGCACCGCCACGGTCACCGCCAGCTCGCCGGCGCGCTCCTCGACGCGCACCTCGTTGGCGCGCGCGATCGCCAGTGGCGCCCCGTGCTCCGGCGAGCGATAGAGCGTGCGCGGCGCGCGCCGCCGTCCGAGCTGCACGACCTCGAACGTATCGGTCGTCGCCGTGGGCAGGGCGAAGCCTTCGGCGCGCGCGGTCGCCGCGTCGGTGTAGAGGATCTCGCGCACCGCCGGCGTCGTGGCCAGCCCCTCGGCACGCGCGCGCGCCGCCGCCACCGTGGCGCCGATGAGCGCGCCGATGCGCTCGGCGTGCGTCATCGCCTCGACGCGGGCTTCGTCGATGACCGAGCCCGCCGACCAGCGCGCCCAGGCCGCCAGCACCAGACCGGCGAGCGCCAGCGCCGCCGCCGAGACCGCCAGCCGCGCGGTGCGAGAGTCGCGCGTGAAGTCCCTCACTGTTGTCATTTGATACGCGCGAAATGCGATTGAAAAGCGAAAAAACTAATCGAATTTAATAATCACATTTGCGCCGATGTGGTGACGCCAGCGACGAGGAAACGTTTGGTTCTCGCGCGTACCGTTTGCGTTGGCCGCGACCCGCGATCGTTTGCCTCATCACGAGTACGGGGCGCGCACTCGCGCATTGTCGCTACCCGCCGGCCGTCAGCGTCGCCGCGCGGAGCGAAAAATGTTACAATCGACGGGCAGTGCGCATCCTGTTGGTCGACGACGATCCCGCCGCTACGCGCCTGTATCGCGCCGTGCTCGTCAACGCCGGGCACGAAGTGCTCTCCGTCGACTCGGGCGTCGATGCGGTCGAGGTCGCCGACGCCGAGCGCCTCGATCTCGTCATCACCGACTTCAACATGCCGGGCATCAAGGGCGACGTGACGCTCTCGCTCTTGCGCGCGCGCTCGCCCGATCTGCCGGTGATCATCCTGACCAGCGAGCCCAGCCCCACCGTCGAGAAACGCGCGCGCGCGGCGGGCGCTGCGGCATTTTTGCGCAAACCGTGCAGCGCCGATGCCCTCACGCGCGCCATCGGGCGGGCGCGCCGCAAGCCGTCCGGCGGCGTTTGAACCGCATTTCGGTCCGCGCGATCCGGTACGTGCGAGTCATACCATTCCGCGGTTGAACTGACGCTGTCGCTGCCTAGGCTCCTCCAACCCGGGGGAGGCCGCACTCCATGACGAAGTTGTTCCTGGTCGACGATCGCGAGTTGTTCCGCGAAGGATTTCATCTCCTCTTGGCATCGCAGCCCGACTTCGAGGTCGTCGGCGAAGCGAACAAGGTTCCCGATGCGTACGACGCCGTCGATGCGCGCCGGCCCGACGTCACCATCGTCTCCAGCGATCTCGATGGGCTCGCCGGCAACGCGGTCACGCGCGAGATCGTGCGCCGCTCCGCCGAGGCCAAAGTGCTGATGCTGAGCTCGCGCCGCGACGACGACGGCGTGCACCAGGCGCTCGCCGCCGGCGCGCGCGGCTTCGCGCTCAAGCAGCAGCCGTCGACGCAGGTGTTCGAGGCGGTGCGCGCCGTCGCGCTCGGCCACGTCTATCTGGCGCCGGCGATCTCGCACCTCGTGCTGCAAGATCACCTGCGCCTCCGTCGCGGCGAGACCACGCAGGCCGGCCCGTGCGACGCGCTGTCACGGCGCGAGCGCGACGTCTTCGAGCTGCTCGTGCGCGGTCACACCAACCGCCGCATCGCGCGCATGCTCGGCATCAGCCCGAAGACCGTCGAGACCCATCGCGCCCACGTGCTGCGCAAGCTCGGCGTCCATTCGATCGTGGATCTCATCCGCTTCGCCGCGCGCCATCAGATGCCGCTCGACTGACGAACGAAGGATAGAGTTCGGCTGCCGCGCTCCCCTCGAGCGTCCCCCCGAACATCATCCGCTGCGCGGCAACCGAAGATCAGCTTGGAAGGGCGCCGTATGAAAAGTGCACGACGCCTGCCCATCCTACGCCTCTTCGACGGTGACCGGGAGAGTTTTTGCGTCGGAACGTCGGTCGCAGACGTGCTTACATTAGCGTATGCGCTTTGGCAGCGACGACGACGCCGACAGCTCGCAGGTCGAGGACCGCCGCGGCTCCAGCTTCGGCGGACCGATCATGGTCGGCGGCGGCGGCCTCGGCCTCGTCGGCGTCATCGCGTACGTCCTCATCCGGCTGCTCGGCGGCGACGTGCAGGTCGACAACGGCGCCGGCCCGTCGGCGACGCAACCGGCTCAGTCGTCGGGGTCCGACCACCAGCAGCTCGGCGGCAGCTGCCAGGGGGTGACGTCCGAAACCGATCCGGCGAAGTTCATCTCGTGCGTCGTCACCAACGTGCAGCGCTTCTGGGCGCACGAGTTGCCGCGCAGCGGCCGGCAGTACGAGCCGGCGCACCTCGTCCTGTTCACGCAGGCCACGCCGTCGGGCTGCGGCACGGCATCGGCGGCGACCGGCCCGTTCTATTGTCCGCGCGACAGCAAGGTCTACCTCGACCTCGGATTCTTCCGTGAGCTGTCGCAGCGCTTCGGCGCGCGCGGCGGCGACTTCGCGCAGGCCTACGTCGTCGCGCACGAGTACGGGCACCACATCCAGGATCTCCTCGGCATCGAGCGCAAGGTGCGCACGGAGATGGAGCGCGATCGCGGCGAGGCCAACGCGCTGTCGGTGCGGCTCGAGCTGCAGGCCGACTGCTTCGCCGGCGTCTGGGGCCATGCGGCCTATGAGAAGGGCACCGTGTCGCGCGGCGAGATCGCGCAGGCGCTCGACGCCGCGGCGGCCGTCGGTGACGATCGAATCCAAAAGGAGATCGAGGGACGCGTGCGCCCCGAGACCTTCACGCACGGCTCGGCCGCGGAGCGCCAGCGCTGGTTCTCCGCCGGCATGCAGTCGGGCAGCCTCGACGCCTGCGACACCTTCAGCGAGCGCTGATCGCCGCTGCGCGCAGTCGCTCCGCCCACGTCGCCACCGTCGGTGGGCCGGGCGGCGTCGCCGGGATCCAGCGCTCGCCGTTGATGCGCATCCAGCCGAGCAGCGGATAGAGGAAGTACGACGGCGGGCGATGGCGCCCGGTGCGGCGGGCGATGGCACGCTCGCGCTCGACGAGCGGGAGCCAATCGGGCACGGCGTCGGTGTGGACCGCGCGCAGCCGCTCGAGCGGATGCGAGGCGATGACAGCGTCCATGTCGACGCTGAAGGCGCCGCAGTGCGAAAGGCCCCAGTCCTCGAGCATCCGGCACGACCACGCGGCGTGGCCCTTCTGCGAGGCGACGGCGACGGTGTGAAAGCCGAGCGCGCGCACGATGCGCAGCGAGAAGTACATGTTCTCGTCGGTGTGCAGCGCGTTGCGCTCGAGCCAGATGCGCTCGGCCGGCACGCCGAGCGCGACCATGCCGGCGGCGATGGCGTCGGCCTCGACGTAGCGCGAGTGCACCGCCGCCCCCGACGTGATGAACGCGCCCGCCAGCCCGCGCTGCCACAGGATCGCCGCCCACGCCGCCCGGCTCATCTGACACCGCGACAGCCCGCCGTCATCCTCCGACGGGCACCCGGGCACGATCACCGCATCGAACCGCGTCGTCGCTGTAGGCCGAACCTCGTAATGCGCCGCGCATCCCGCCACCAGCAGCAACGAGCAGAGCAGCGCACGCACGCTTCAAGCGTAGCCCCAATACAAAAGCATTCACAGGGAGATCAAGAGATCAGGAGAACACAACTCTTACAGAACGATGCTGTGGGGCCTTTCTGTAAGAGTTTTGTTCTCCCTGACCTTTGTGATCTCCCTGTGAATCTTTTCAGGAGGACACTGCGGCGCGCTCGAGGATCGTGTCGAGGGACACGCCGCGGGGGAGGGTGCCGAAGGCGAGGCCGCGGTCGCCGTCGAGGCGCGAGGTGATGAAGGCGTCGGCGACCTCGCGGGGGGCGACGCGCAGCATGAGCGACGCCTGTAGCGTGAGCGCCATGCGCTCGACCACGCGCCGCGCGCGCGACTCGATGTCCTCGATCTCGCCGAGCTCGCGCCCGAGCTCCGCCACCGCGCGCTCGATGCGCTTCTCCCCGCGCGCCTGCAGACACTCGCCGAAGAAGAGCTGCACGCTCGCCGGATCCTTTTGCATCGCACGCAGCACGTCGAGGCAGATGACGTTGCCCGATCCCTCCCAGATCCCATTGAGCGGCGCCTCGCGATACAGCCGCGGCATCATCGACTCCTCGACGTAGCCGTTGCCGCCGAAGCACTCCAGCGCCTCCGCCGCGTGCACCGGCGCGCGCTTGCACAGCCAGTACTTGCACACCGCCGTCGCCAGCCGCGCGAAGCGGCGCGCCTCGCCGTCCGTTTGCGCCTCATCATAGGCGCGCGCCAGCCGCGCCATCGTCACCGTCGCCGCCTCGGACTCGATCGCCAGATCGGCGAGCACGTTCTGCATGAGCGCGTGATCGATGAGCCGCTTGCCGAACGCCGCGCGATGCGACGCATGATGCAGCGCCTGCGCCACGCCGTAACGCATGCCCGCCGCCGCGCCGATGCAGCAGTCGAGGCGCGTGTGGCTGACCATCTCGATGATCGTCGGCACGCCGCGCCCCTCTTCGCCGACGAGGTCGCCCCACGCGCCGTCGAGCTCGACCTCGCTCGACGCGTTCGAGCGGTTGCCGAGCTTGTCCTTGAGGCGCTGCAGGTTCATCGCGTTCTTCACGCCGTCGGGCCGCCAGCGCGGCACCAAGAAGCACGACAGCCCGCGCTCGGTCTGCGCCAGCACCAGGAACACATCGCTCATCGGCGCCGAGCAGAACCACTTGTGCCCGACGAGCTCGTAGTGGTCGCCCTGCTTCGTCGCCCGCGTGGTGTTGGCGCGCACGTCGCTGCCGCCCTGCTTCTCGGTCATCGCCATGCCGCAGATCGCACCCTGCTTTTCGCTCGCCGGGCGATTGCGCGGATCGTAGTGCAGCGACGTCAGCCGCGGCTCCCACGTCTGCGCCAGCGACGGCGTCGAGCGCAGCGCCGGCACCGCCGAGTAGGTCATCGAGATCGGGCAGCCGAAGCCGGCCTCCGCCTGCGTCAGCACCATGAACGACGCCGCCCGCGCCACGTGCGCCCCCGCGCGCGGCTCGCGCCACGGCGCCGCGTGCAGCCCGTGCTCCACGCCCGCGCGCATCAGCTGATGCCACGCCGGGTGGTACTCGACCTCGTCGACGCGATGGCCGAAGCGATCGAACACGCGCAGCTCCGGCGTGTGCTTGTTCGCCTGCACGCCCCACGCGATCGCTTCGCCGCCGGCGAGCCGGCCGAGCGCGTGCAGCTTGTCCGCCGCCCAGCCCGCGCCTTCACGCGCCACCGCCTCGCCGAGCGCGCGATCGCCGCCGAAGACGTCGTAATCGGCGAGCGGCGTCGACTGATTGAGCACCTCGTGGGTCCGCGTCATGCCGTCGACGCTAGCACGCGCGCGCGAAAAAAAAAGCGCCCGCGGATCGCTCCGCGGGCGCTTGCCGAACCGTGGCTACGACGAGACGCTTACTTGATGTTGTTGATGAACGCCTTGCCGTTCGGCACGCCGAGACCCGTGATCGAGTCCCAGCCCGTCGCCGTCTTGATCGTCTGCAGGTTGTAGTCGAACGCGATCGCCGCGACGCTGCCGTCGTCGAGCGGGAGGGCAACCGCCTCCGGCGTCGCCAGCGGCGCGATGTCGCGGAACGCGTTCTGGTGCTTGTAGAGCAGCGGGTTGGCGAAGCCGAAGGTGCGCTTCGCGTGCTGCTGCGCCACGGCGATCGTCGCCGCGAAGAGCGGGCAGGCGAGCGAGGTGCCGCCGATGGTGTACTCCGAGTACGTGTTCGCGTCCGGATCGGTCTGGCCGACCACGAAGCCCGTGAACGGATCGGCGAGCATGCCGACGTCCGGCACCGAGCGGCGCGCGACGCCCGCCTGGACCGCGAACGAGCTCGGCACCACGTTCTTCTGCCAGGCCGGCTGCTCGAACACCGTCGACCAACCGCCGCCCGCGCCGTAGACGAAGAAGCCCGGAGGAGCCGGATCCCACATCGCCGGCGTGGCCATCGTGCCCATGTCCGCGTCCGCCGGAACCGCCGGATCGAGGAAGCTCGCGCCCGTCGCCCAGCCGACCTCGAAGAGCACGTCGCCGGTCTGGCCGACGCCGAGCGAGGTGCCGCCGACCGCCGTCACGAGATCCGACGACGCCGGGAAGTCCGCCGACGGCGGAATGCCGAAGTCCGGATACGCCTCGTCGCCCGCGTCACCCGACGAGAAGTAGACGCCGATGCCCTTGAGGCCCGCCGCCGTCAGCACCGGCTTCCACGCGAGGAAGTCGATGTAGCCCTGCTGCTCGACCATGCCGTACGAGTTCGAGATCACCGAGCCGAGGCGCTGCTGCACGACCATGTTGATCGCGCCGATGAGATCCTGGTCGTACGCGCTCTGCGCGGCGACCGCGACGATCGTGGCGCCCGGCGCCATCGCGTGCGCGGCCTCGACGTCGAGCGTCTGCTCGCCGTACCAGCCCGTGTCCGGCGTCTGCATCTGGCCGGGACCCCACACCGTCTTCAGCTGCGACGCCTTGAACGGATAGTCGGGATCGTTGTTCGCCGCGTAGGTCTGTGCGTCGAGGAGCAGCGTCGGCGACAGGAAGGCGTCGACGATGGCGATCTTCTGGCCCGAGCCGTCGTTGCCCTTGCGGACGATGTCGGTGAAGCCGTAGGCCGAGCGGACGTTGCCCGGCTTGTAGCCGCACGGCGCGTACGAGAGCGGCGCGTAGCCCGGGTAGGCCGGATCGGTGGTGTCGGCAACCTGACCGAACCACTCCGAGCAGGTGTTCGGGCCCGCCGAAGCGTGCGGGTGCGGGTTCTTCGCCTGCACCGCCGACTTCGCGGCCGAGAGGCGGATGGCGCCGCGCACGGCCTTGGCGCGGTACTCCGTCGGCTGCACGAGGCCCATGACGGTCGAGACGCGGCCGCCGAGCGTCGTCGGCATCACGGCGTCGTTGATGGGGGCGCGCTTGATCGCGTCGCCCGCCTTGTAGAGGCCGAGCTGCGTCGAGAAGGCGCGCTCGATCTGCGCCGCCGAGCCCGTCGCCGAGACGAACGCGTTGCCGTCGCCGACGTTCTTGACGGTGAGGCCCTGCGAGGCCAGGTGGTGCGTGACCGCCGCGACGTCGTCGGCGGTCGGGCCGTACTTGGCGTTGAATTCCTCGTCGCTGAGGAACTGGCCGTAGCGCGCGTTGTCGGGATCGCTGATGGCGGCGAGCTCCGCCTCGGCAGCGGCCTGGTTGTGCAGCGCGAGCTGGACCTGAATCGTGAGCTGCTCGTCAGCGGCGACGCGCCCGACGAGGTTCGCCGGAACGGCCCACGCGGGGCGGTTGCCGGTCGAGCCCTGCGACACCGAACCCGTGGGCGGGGTCGTGCTGCAGGCCGAAGTCAGTAGGCCGAAGGCACTCAGGAACACTGCGGGGAGCCAGAGTCGTCTCGTCATGTTCGTCCTCGCCAAGGTTTGGCGAGCGGGACACTAGTCCCAGACAACTGTCCCACGCAATGAAAAATGTTAAGAAAATAAACTAGTTGGATAATAAGTGGGCTGGCCTACGTTTTCTTACATCAGTGGTTGATGTAAGTCACGTCCCGAGAAGTAGTATTACCGTCTGGTCAAACTAGTTGGCTTCGAACGCGCTAGCGGATCGCGAGACTGGTTCCTGGCGCAATGGCGAGCGAAGGTCGCGAGCAGGAGACGCCGACGATGCCGCTCATCGTCGTGCGGGTGACCGCCGAGGCCGCGACGGTGGAGGAGTTCATCGCCCGCTTCGCGCGCTACTTCCGCGACGGCGACGTGGTGTTCGTGCCGACGGAGGGCGTGCAGCCGTCGGGGCGGCGCGTGATGTTCGTGTTCGCGCTCAAGGGCGGCGAGGAGATGCTGCACGGCCAGGGCGTGGTGATGCGCATGCGGCGCGACTCGGGCGATCCGCGGCGGCCGCCGGGGATGGAGCTGCGCTACGAGATCAGCGACGACGCGAGCGCGGCGATGGTGGAGCGCCTCTTGGCCGCGCGCGCGACGCCGCCGCCGTACGTGTCGATGCGCATCGACGGTGTCGCCGACTCGCAGGAGCTGACGCTGCCGATCGAGCGCTACGTGCCGCCGCCATTGCCGCCGCCGCCGTTGCCGTCGTCGCCGTTGTCGTCGTCGTCGTCGTCGTCGTCGCCGTCGTCGTTGTCGTCGCCGCCGCCGCTGTTGCCGTCGCCGCCGCGGTTGCCGTCGCCAGGTTCGTCGCGGCCCGCCCCGTCGCGGGCGCCGGCGGCGCCGTCGCGGACGCCGGCGATCTCGTCGGCGCCGCCGCCGCGCGTGGCGCCGTCCCCGTCGGTGCCGCTGCACGTGGTGGTGACGACACCGTCGCTGGCGCCGATCCTGCCGCCGCCGTCGTCGCGGCTGTGGCGCGGGATCGGCACCGCGATCGCCACCGGCGCCGCAGTCCTCGCCGTCACGCTGGCGGCCGCGCTCATGCGCCGCGAGCCGGCGGCGCCACCGCCGCCACATGTGCCGAAGCACGCCGCCGCCGCCGTCGGTGGCAACGGCGTCGTGGTGACCCCGTTGCCGACGATGGTCGCCGCGCCCGCGCCGACGCCGCCTCCGGTCGTCGCGCCGTCGCCGCCGCATCCGGCGGGCGCGCCGGTGCAGCTGCGCGTGGTGACCTCGCCGTCGGGCGCGCGCGTCTTCGTCGACGGCGAGGAGCGCGGACCGTCGCCGCTGTCGGTGAGCGTCGCCGCCGGCGCCCACGACGTCGTCGCCGAGCGCCCGCGCTGGCTGGCCGCGCACGCGCACGTCGACGGCCCCGGTCGCGTGCAGCTCACGCTCAGCCGCCCGCAGGCGCGCCTGCGCATCGTCTCCAATCCGCCTGGCGCCGCCGTTCGGCTCGACGGGCGCGACGTCGGCGTCACGCCGCTCGAGCTCGACGCCGACGCCTACGAGCTGCACGTCATCCGCTTCGAGCGCGACGGCCGCGTGCGCCACAAGAAGATCTATCTGCGCCCGCCCGCGGGCAGCGTCACCGTCGGTGCGCGAGGGGCGGTCCCTGCTTCCGCGCCGTCGCCAGAGCGCTGGGACCGAAGCGAGAGCGGCGCCCGCGGGGCGAGCAGCGCAGGAATCGCGGCTAGTCGATCAGCCCGGCGCGATACGCGTAGCGCACGATCTCGGCGAGCGAGTGCGCCCCCAGCTTCTCCTTGATCTTGGCGACGTGGTTCGACACCGTGCCCGCCGTCAGGTCGAGCTCGGCGGCGATCTCGGCGCCGGTGCGCCCCTGGATGATCAAGGTGAACACCTGGTGCTCGCGCGCCGTCAGCGCCGCGTGCGGCGGCTCGTCCTTGCCGCCCTCGGGGCCGGTCAGGAAGCGCTGCGCGATGGTCTCGGTGAAGTAGGTGCCGCCGGCCGCGACCCGGCGGATGGCCTCGAGCAGCTCCGCCGACGGGCGATCCTTGCACAAGTAGGCCGACGCGCCCGAGCGGAGCAGCGCGACCGCGTACTGATCCTCCGGATACATCGTGAGCACGAGGACGTTCATGTTCGGGCGCAGCGATTTGAGCCGCTTGAGCACCTCGGGGCCGTTCACCTTCGGCAACGACAGATCGAGGATCACGACGTCGGCCTCGAGCGTGGGCGCCGCGTTGATGAGCTGCCGCCCGTCGGTGGCTTCGCCGATGACCTTCATGTCCGAGGTCGAGGCGATGAGCTCGCGTAGCCCGTGGCGCACGATCGCATGGTCGTCGGCGATGAAGACGCGAATCACGATGGCTCCTCCTCCGTCGGCGCCGCCAGCGGCAGTCGCACCGACAACACTGTTCCCCCGCCCGGTCGTTCGCCGAGCTCCATCTTACCGGCGCGCGTGGCCACGCGCTCGCGAATCCCGATGAGCCCGAAGCCGCTCGTCCGCTCCATCGGCAGCCCGATGCCGTCGTCGCTGACGGCGAGATCGAGCGCGCCGTTGCGCGCGGCCAGGCGCACCTCGACCTGCTTGGCCTGCGAGTGGCGCACCACGTTGGTGAGCGCCTCCTGCACGATGCGGAAGGCCACCGTCGAGACGTCGGGCGGCAGCGAGGCGATCGCGTCGGCGGTGAGCGTGCAGCGCACCGGCGAGCGCTGCTCGGTCTGGCGGATGAGCCACTCGATGCCGGCCTGCAGGCCGAGCTCGTCGAGGAGCTGGGGGCGCAGCTCGGTCACGAGGTTGCGCGTGGTCGTCTGCGTGCGCTTGAGCAGCGCCGTCATCTCGTCGATGTTGCCGCCGATCGACTTGGGATCGCGCGTGAAGCGCTGCGCGGTGAGCGCGAGCGCCAGGTGCAGCGCGGTCAGCTCCTGCCCCAGCTGGTCGTGCAGCTCGCGCGCGATGCGCGTGCGCTCCTCTTCGCGTGCGCGCTCGAGGTGATCGGTGAGGCGGCGCAGGTCGCGCGTCTGCTCGTGCACGCGCGTCTCCAGCGTTTCGTTGAGATCGGCCAGCTCGGTCGAGGCGCGCTCGAGCTGCAGCGACTGATAGAACGACTGGCGCATGATGCGGAACGAGAGGTGGCCGACGGCGACCACCAGCGCGACCAGCGAGCCCACGAAGCTGAGGGACAGCGTGGTCAGCGGATCGTGCCAGTACTGCGGATGCGGCAGGAGGAAGCCCGAGCAGAGCGCGATGGCCAAGACGCCGACGAGCGCGATGCGCGCGGGTAGCCGCACGGGCGCCAGCACCGAGAAGAAGAGCGCGGGATAGGCGAGGTGGATCCAGGGGCGCTCGGGCCCGCCGATCTCGCCGAAGCCCCAGCCGATGGCGAACATGACGAGCGCGCCGCCGACGCCGAGGAGCAGCGTCGGATGGCGCGGCCCGACGCGCGTGCGCATGATGAGGTGCACGGCGAGGGCGATGCCGATGACCGCCACGCGCAGCCAGTTGATGGTGCTCTGCAGCTCCGGCATGCGGTGGAAGACCATGAGGTCGGTCGGCCACAGCGCGGCGGTAAATCCGGCGACGAACAGCGCCGCGCCGCGGCCGTTGCGATAGGCCACGCCGCGCAGGTGCTCGTCAAACTTCTTTGATGCGTCGTTCAAATGTTTCTCGACGGTGGCGCGAACTGCACGCGCGCGTCTTTGGCACCGTACAGAAGCGCGCGGCGCGACGTCAAGCACGGCGTTGTATACTCGCGTTCGGGTGTTGCGCCGGCGCTCGGCGCAGCAGGGTTTCCGGTCTGGTCGGGCCGCCAGCCGTCGGAGAGATCCGTGGCATCGGCTGACGCGCTCGAACATGTGACCCTCGCGCTCGCGCTCCTGCTCGTCGCCGGGCGGCTCGGCGCTTCGGGGGCGCGCCGGCTCGGCCAGCCGTCCGTGCTCGGCGAGCTCCTCGTGGGCATCGTGATCGGCAACCTACCGCTCGTCGGGGTTCGGCGGCTCGAGCCGGTGGTCGGCGACGCCGGCGTGACGCTCCTGGCGCAGCTCGGCGCGGTGCTGCTGCTGTTCGAGGTCGGCGTCGAGCAGCGGCTCGCCGACATGCGGCGCCTCGGCGCGCGCGCGGCGGCGGTGGCCGTCTGCGGCGTGACCGCGAGCTTCGTCCTCGGCTGGCTGGTCGCGCGCGTGCTCGCGCCGGGAGCGCCGCCGCTGGTGCGGGTGTTTCTCGCGGCCAGCCTGACCTCGACGAGCGTCGGCGTCGGCGCCGCGGTGCTGCGCGATCTGGTGCGCGTCGACACCGACGAGGGGCGGCTGCTCATCGGCGCCGCGGTCATCGACGACGTGCTCGGCTTGTCCATGCTCTCGGCGGTCACCGCGGTGCTGAGCGCGCAGGCGTCGCCCGGGCGCGTGATCGCGTCGCTCGGCGCGGCGCTGGCCTTCCTCGCCGCCGCGGTCATCGTCGGCGGCTGGCTCGGTCCGCGCATCGTGCGCGCGGCGTCGCGGCTGCGCGCGTCGGGCGCACAGCTCGGCGTCGCCCTCGCGCTCTGCTTCGCGCTCTCGTGGGCGGCGGGCGCGGTCGGGCTGGCGGCGATCGTCGGCGCCTTCGCCGCCGGGCTGGTGCTCGAGCCGGATCCGGGCCTGCTCGGCGAGCTGCGGCCGGTGACGTCGCTGCTGGCGCCGCTGTTCTTCATCGCCACCGGGTTGCACACCGATCTGCGCGCGCTTGCTCATCCGGGCGCGCTCCTCATCGCCGGTGGGCTGGTGATCGCGGCGATCGCGGGCAAGCTCGCCTGCGCGGCCGCGGTCGGGCGCGGCCTCGATCGCTGGGCGGTGGCGCTCGGCATGATCCCGCGCGGCGAGGTGCAGCTCATCTACGCCACGCTCGGCGCGGGGCTCGTCTTCGACGGCAAGCCGGTGGTGGGCCCGGACCTCTATGCCGCGCTGATCGCAGTCGTTCTGGTCACCACGCTGGCGGCGCCGCCGCTCCTGCGCAGCCGATTTCGGTGATCTAGAAATGAGCTGGAAATCAGATCGAAAGATAATCGAAACATAATCAGAAATAGTATTCGCGATTTTCCGCTAGCACGCGCGCGTTCCGTCGGTCGAACCCGATCGGGAGCGCCTCTGACGCGGTTTTAACCCTCATTTCATCGGTTGGAAATATGGCGGTAACGCGACGCAGCATATGGTGCGCATGCCTTCTTGGCCGCCAACCGCAACGGAGGATGCATGCGCCGCAGCTCTGGGAGACGTGTGTTCGCGCTCGCCGGCGTGCTCGCCCTGGTCACGTGCAACGCCGCGCTCGCCGACGAGGCGCCTAAGTCGTGGTGGCAGCTCATCACGCTCAATGCGTACGCCTCGGCGTCGTACACGTGGAACTTCAACGATCCGCAGTCGAACCTGAATCAGCTGCGCGCCTTCGACTATGATTCGAACTCGATCCGCATCGACGCCGCCGAGCTCGTGGTGCAAAAGGCGGTGGCGCAAAAGGGCGAGTTCGGCTTTCGCGTCGACGTCGCCTTCGGCGCGGTGGCCAAGGTCGCGGCCGCGCGCGGGCTGTTTCGCGATCCGACGACGAACGCGTCGCTCGACATCGATCTGCAGCAGGCGTTCGCCTCGTACATCGTGCCGCTCGGTCACGGGCTGCGCGTCGACGTCGGCAAGTTCGTCACGCCGGTCGGCGCCGAGTTCATCGACGGCTACGACGGCTACAACGACAACTTCAGCCGCTCCTTCCTGTTCACCTTGGCGATCCCGTTCACGCACACCGGGCTCAAGCTGACCTATCCGTTCAACGACAAGTTCGCGGCGACGGTGATGGTGGTCAACGGTTGGGACAACGTGCTCGACAACAACGCTGCCAAGTCGTTCGGCGTGGCGCTGGCGATCACGCCGCTCGCGCCGCTCACCATCTACCTCAACTACATCGGCGGACCCGAGCGCGACAACGACAACACCGACTTCCGCCACCTCGTCGACGCCGGCGTGGTCTACAAGCCCACGCCGCGCTGGTCGTTCACGGTCAACGCCGACTGGGGCATGGACATGAACGCGATCGTGCCGGTGTCGAGCGTGCCGACCGCCGACACCGGCGTCGCCGCGGGCGGAGCGTCGCCGGCAGCGTCGAACGCGCAGTGGGCCGGCGTGGCCGGGGACATCCGCTGTCAGGCGACGCGCCGCTTCGCGCTCATCGTGCGCGGCGAGGCGTTCTGGGACGTCGACGGGTTCCGCACCGGCACGGCGCAGCGGCTGCTCGAGGCGACGCTGACGCCGGAGGTGCGCATCACCGACGGCCTCCTCGTGCGCGCCGATGCGCGCATCGACAACTCGAATCAGGCGGTCTTTCAGCGCTCGGATGGCCTTCTGCGCCACTACCAGCCGACGCTCGGGATCAACGCGCTCTACGTGTTCTAGGAGGCTCGCGTGAAGAAGATCGATGCGATCATCAAGCCGTCGAAGCTCGACGACGTCAAAGCCGCGCTCGGCGAGATCGGCGTCACCGGCATGACGGTGACCGAGGTGCGCGGCTTCGGGCGCACGCGCGGCAAGCAGGAGGTCTATCGCGGCTCGGCGTACGTGGTCGACTTCGTCCCCAAGCTCAAGATCGAGATCGTGGCGTCGAACGACGCCGTCCACGGGATCCTCGAGGCCATCCGCAGCGCAGCGGCGACGGGCCATATCGGCGACGGCAAGATCTGGGTGTCGTCCCTCAATGAAGTTTTGCGCATCCGCACCGGGGAGACCGGCGAAGACGCGATATAGTCCGCGACATGAAGCGACCCGAGGCGCGGCGAGCGCTGGTGACCGGAGCCTCGGCGGGCATCGGGCTGGCGGTGGCGAAGAAGCTGGCGGCGCGCGGGCTCGAGGTGTGGATGACCGCGCGCGGACGCGAGCGCCTCGAGGCGGCCGTCGCCGAGATCAACGCCGCCGGCGGCGGCAAGGCGCACGCGCTCGTGCTCGACGTCGCCGACACCGAGGCGACGGTGGCGCGGCTCGCGCAGCTCGACGCGGAGGTCGGCGGGATCGATCTCGTCGTCGCCAACGCCGGGCTCGCGGGAGCACGCGGGGCGATTCCGCTGCCGAAGACGACGTGGGCCGACGTACGCGACATTCTGCATACGAACCTCCTCGGCGCGGCGGCGACGGTGCATCCGTTCATCGTGCCGATGGTGCAGCGCGGACATGGGCAGCTCGTCGGGATCTCGAGCATCAGCGCCGACTGCCCGATCGCGCGCTCGGCCGCGTACGGCGGATCGAAGGCGGGGCTCACCTTCTTCCTCGAGTGCGCGGACATCGAGCTGCGCGCGCTCGGCGTCGACGTGACCATCGTGCATCCGGGGTTCGTCTCGACGCCGGCGGGCGACGAGCTCGCGGGGCAGGCGCCGCGGCCGCTCCTGGTGTCGGCGGACAAGATGGCGCGCGTGATCGATCGCGCGATCGTCAGGCGATCGCGGTTGGTGCGCTATCCGTGGATCATGGGAGCGATCGCGCGGCTGACGGCGTGGCTTCCGCGGGTGGTGATGTCGCCGTTGATTCGGCTGACCTCGGGCGAGCGTCCGGCGCGATGAGGCCGAAGCGCGCGGCGAAGCGGACCAGGTCCGCCGCCGAGTGCACGCGCAGCTTCTCGAAGATGTGCGAGCGGTGGGTGTCGGCGGTGCGCGGGCTGATGAAGAGCTGACGCCCGATCTCGGGGCAGGTGTAGCCGCGGATCATGAGGTCGAAGACCTCGCGCTCGCGATGCGACAGGGGCGCGAGCGGACCGTCGGCGACGAGGCCCGAGTGCGAGCGCGCGAGCAGGCGATCGACGCCGGCGCCGTCGACGAGCTGCGACAGCCAGCGGCGGCCGGCGATCACCGTATGAATCCCCTGCATGAGGTGCGCTTCGTCGTCGAGCTTGACGGCGAATCCGTCGGCACCGGCGGCGAAGGCGGCGGCGGCGCGGAAGGCGTCGTCGTACATGGTCAGGACGAGGATGCGGCGATCGGGCCAGCGACGGCGCGCCTCGGCGATCGCCGAGAGGCCGTCGGGCCCGGGGAGGGCGAGATCGCAGATCAGTAGGTCGAAGGGCGCGTCATAGAGCAGCAGCTCACGTGTCGAGCCGGCCTCGCCCACGACGACGAGCGTCTTGTCGCGCGAGAAGAGGGCCGCAAGCGCGCGGCGGATGACGACGTGGTCTTCGAGCAGGACGATGCGCGTCTTCATGATGGCGTTGTAGCCATCCGGGCGGCCCCTGGCTTGGGCAATCTTTCGATGTCGTCCGCCGACGGACGTATTGTTCTGGCGTCGGGTGTCTTTCCCGACGAGCCGGCGCTTACGAAACGATCATGGCGAATCCATCGATGGAGCGGACGGCGCCGGATCCCGACGAGGCGTGGCGGGCGCGCCTCGAACGGTGGCGCCGGGTGCGTCACCTGCTCGACAGCGCGGAGCTGGGCGCGGGGCGCTGGCGGCACGAGTGCGTGCAGGCGGCGGGATCGCTGTTGCAGCTATTGGCGCCGGAGGAGGCGCAGTGGGACTTTCCGTCGCAGGATGCGATCGCGGCGCTGCGCGATCGGGTTCGCGACGGTGACGTGCCGGCGGCCGCGGTCGAGGTGCGGGCGATCGTGGAGCGGCTGGAAGATACCTGAGACGCGGACGCGCTACAGGTTGTGCAGGACCGCGAGCGATTCGGCGACGTGATTCTTCACGCGCACCTGCGAGCGGAAGATGTGGCGCACGATGCCTTCCTTGTCGATGATGAACGTTTCGCGGCCGGCGATGAGGCCGAGCGTCGACTTCACGCCGTACGCGGCGCGGACCTTGCCGCCGACGTCGGAGACGAGCTGCATGGGCAGGTTGTGCTTGCGGGCGAAGGCGCCGTGCGAGTCGACCGAGTCGCTGGAGATGCCGATGACCTCGGCGCCGGCGTCGACGAAGTCCTCGTAGGCGTCGCGGAAGGTGCAGGCCTCGACGGTGCAGCCGGGCGAATCGTCCTTCGGGTAGAAGAAGAGGACGACGTTCTTCTGGCCGCGGAACTGCGAGAGCGAGATCTCGCCGCCCTTGAGGGCCGGAAGGCGGAAGTCGGGGGCGCGGTCGCCAAGCTTGATCGTGCTGCTCATGACGCTTTCTCCTTGGTGAGCTCGAAGAGTCGTTGCAGCTCGCCGCGGATGCGGACGAGCTCGCGGATGGGAAGGCCGAGACGGCAGAGCAGGGCCTCGGGGACGGCGCGGGCGGCGCGCTGGAGGCGCTTGCCGGCGGCGGTCAGGTGGATGTCGACGACGCGGGCGTCGGCGGCGGAGCGGGCGCGGCGGACGAGGCCCGCGGTCTCGAGGCGAGTGAGAAGCGGGGTGAGCGTGCCGGAGTCGAGGTAGAGGCGATCGCAGAGGGTGCGGACGGAGGCGCCGTCGGTCTCCCAGAGGACGAGGAGGACGAGGTACTGCGGGTAGGTGAGGCCGAGGGGCTCGAGGAGCGGCTGGTAGAGCTGGGTGACGGCGCGGCTGGCGCCGTAGAGAAGGAAGCAGAGCTGATTGTCGAGCAGCAAGGCCTCGTCGCTCATGCAAGGTACGATGCCGCGGCCGGTTCGATTGTGTCAAATTGAATTTGATACAATCGAATGTCGCGGGAGCAACAAGCTCGTGCTGAGCGCCGTCAAGCCGGGCTACGCCGGCCTCACGCTCCTCTACGCCGGCGGCCGCGTCGACAACTACGACGTGCGCGTCGCCGCCGAATAGCGGGCGCCACGGCGCAGCGGCTACGGCGCGTCGGCGGCTACGGCGCGTCGGCGGCGGCGGCGCGCAGGACCGAGGGCGCCACCCACACCGGCAAACCGGCGCCGACCGCCAGCGCGATGCAGTCCGACGGCCGGGCGTCGATCACGCGCAGGCCGCCGCGCGCGTCCTTCAGGGTCAGCCGGCCGTAGAACACGCCGTCGCGCAGCGCGGTGACGTCGACGCGCTCCACCTTGGCGCCGAGCGCCGCCAGCGACGCCTCCAACAGATCATGCGTGAGTGGGCGCTGCGCCTTGACCTTCTTGACGCGCATGTCGATGGCGCCCGCCTCGAGATCACCGATCCAGATGGGCAGCCGCCGCGCGCCGCCGGCGTCCTCGAGTAGCACCACCGATTGACCACGCACCTGGCCGACGGCGCGCACGCTCATCGCCACCGGTGCCTCGTGCCCCGGCGCCTCGGACCCCGGCGCCTCGGAGGCCATCGTCGCCGCGCCCGTCGTGCCGCCCCCCGCGGCGACGAGCGCCAGCGCGATCCCCGCCATCCACAGTCCGCGCATCCGCACCTCCGCGATCCTCTACGGAGGAGCCTGCGCGATCTTCCCGCCTCAGCCGGGCGGCGCGTAGCTGTCGACGGGCGACAGCTCGGTCACCACCGGCGGCTCGACGCAGCGCCCCTCGAGCGCCTTCTGGAAGCGGTCGAACGCCGGGATGTCGAACAGCGGATTTTTCCCCGCCTCGACGGAGGCGACATGCACGAACGACACGCCGTCCTCCAGCCGATACGTCGCATAGCGGAACCCGGCCGGCTGCCGCGCGCGCAGCTCGTCGAAGACG
The DNA here is from genome assembly GCA_035607415.1 of Polyangia bacterium. Lineage (GTDB taxonomy): Bacteria > Myxococcota_A > Polyangia > Palsa-1104 > Palsa-1104 > JAQBQH01. The sequence goes on along the minus strand of DATNAQ010000027.1, from coordinate 246,289 downwards.
GCGCGCACGTTGGCGGCGTTCTGCTCGGCGTGCTCGGCCGTGGTCTTGTAGCGAACCATCACCGTTCTCATGCGGCCCTCACGCGCGCCCCGGCCTCGTCCTCGAGGCAGCGCAGCTGATCACGCAGCTCGGTCTTGCCCCACCTTCGCCTGGTCGCCATCCTCGCTCCTTTCAGCCCTGCTCGGCCGCGCGCTTCAAGTCGGCGGCGTACTGCTCGAACGACGGCGCGAAGTCGGGCAAGGAGCCGGCGATCATCGGCAGCATCAGCCCCGAGAAGACCTCGACCATCGAGAAGTTGATCGTGCCGCCGTCGCGCGGCGCGAGCGTGAAGGTGCGCACGCCCTTGAACATCGGCGCCGCGCCGTCGGACCAGACCATGCGCTTGCCGGGCTCGAACGCGCTCACCTCGAGCTTGAAGACGCGCTTGGGCGCCAGCGGCACGCGCACGCGGATCTTCTGCCCGAGCGCGATCTGCCCGTCGACGCTCGTCACCGTCGAGTTCCAGCGCGGAAAGCTGGCCGCGTCGGTGAGCAGCGACCAGATCTTCTCGGGCCGGGCCTCGATGTCGATCGAGACGCCGCACTCCATGCGGAAGGTCTCGCGGCTCTTTCGCGCATGTCCGTCGGCGTTCATGTCGCGTCTCCGTAGGGCTCGAAGGTGAGCTCGCCGGTCAGATAGGTCACGTAGCGATAGTCGCGAATGAGCGCGACCTCGCTGCCGTCGAAGTCGAGGAGGATGATGTAGGCCGGCCGTGCGCCGTCGCCGCGGAACACGCCGATGACGTCGCGCCCCTCGGCGGTGCCGAGCACGAAGCGCGATTCGGTGTCCTTGGCGTAGTTGGTGAAGTAGAGCCCGACCGCCTTGCCGCGGCGCGCCGACTTCGAGACGAGGTCGAGGCGGCACTCCTCGAGCAGCATCGCCTTGACGCCTTCCCAGTCGCGCGCGTTGAACAGGCTCACGTAGCGGCCGAGGAGCGCGCGCTCGTCGGCCGAGGTCTCGGCGCGATCGCGCCAGGGCGTGAAGTCGGGCTGTGCGCGCGCTCGCAGGTTGGCGCGGCCGCGCACCAGCGCCGCCTTCACCGCCGGAACCGTGGTGCCGGTCGCGGTGGCGATGTCCTCGAGCGAGTGGCCGAGCACGTCCTTGAGGATCACGGCGCTGCGCTGGCTCACCGGCAGCGCCACGAAGCTGGAGAGCGCGGCGCGCACCACCTCGGGATCGGCGCCGGCGTCGGCGAGTGAGGGCTCGGGCACGTCGGCCATCGGCTCGACGAAGCGCCGCTCGTAGCGCCGCAGAAAATCGATGGCGGTGTTGTGCGCGATGCGGAACAGCCACGGCTTGAGCGGCGGCAGCTCCGGCTGCAGGCTGATGGCGTAGAAGGCCTTGGCGAGCGCCTCCTGCACCACGTCCTCGCCGTCGATGGCCGAGCCGCAGAGGCGCGCGCAGTAGCGGTGCAGCTCGGGGCGTAGCTCGCCCACGAGCGCCAGGAACTGCTCGCGTGCGGCCGAAAGCTCGACGGGAACCGGGGGATTCGACATGTCCGCCTCGTAGTGAAGACGATCGAGCCGGGCCAAAGGATGCGCTGCCCGATCGAAATTCTTCAGGGTCCAGTGTGCCCGATCTTGCCGGCGGCACGGGCGGCCGCGCCGTAGAAGACGGCGAGTTGCTGGCCCAGGCGCTCGAGGCGCTGGCCGACGAGGTTGCCGGCGAAGGGGCGGGCGAGCGCGTCGAAATCGGGCGGCGGCGGCGGGGCGCGATCGTGCTCGACGGCGTCGGCGAGCGCGCGCAGCCACGCCGACGCGGCGCCGGTGAAGGCGTCGAGCGCGGCCGTGTCGATGGCCGCGGGCGCGAGCGAGCGCAGCGACGCGGTGGCGCCGAGCGTGCCGCCGATGCGGCGCGCGTAGAGCAACATGGTCATGAGCGCCTCTTGCGTGGTGCGCGCCACGCCGCGCTCGCCGAGCACGCGCTCGAAGGTGGCCTCGGCCGAGCTCACGCGCAGGCCGAGCGCGCGGCGCCACGGCGGCAGCCTGGGCGCGCGCGTCGTGCCCGGCGCCGGCGGCGGCTCGGCGAGCACGCGCGCCGTGGCGTCGATGTAGTCGGCGAGCGCGCGCCCGACGCGGCCGAGCTCGTCGGGGAAATGGTCGCGCTCGTGGTGCGGCCAGAAGAAGCGCGAGGCGACGAAGGCGAGCACGCCGCCGACGAGCGTATTGACGATGCGGACCTCGGCGAGGTGCCAGTCGTGGGCGCCGAGCTCGGCGAGCAGCACGAAGGTCGGCGTCAGGAAGAGCGCGAAGAGCGCGTAGTTGACCTGCAGCACCGCGGCGCTCACGCCGGCCAGAAGCGTGGCCACGACGAGCAGCGCCGCCGACGAGTGCAGCGTGGCGAGGATGAGCGCGGCGACGACGGCGCCGCCGACGGTGCCGGCGACGCGCTGCAGCGCCTTGGTCAGCGTCGCCGCGCGATAGGGCTGGAGGATGATGAGCGCGGTCAGCGTGACCCAGTAGCCGCGCTGCACGCCGAGCGCGCGCGCGACGAGCACGGCGAGCATCGCGGTGGTGCCGACGCGCAGCGCGTGGCGCGCCAGCACCGAGTCGAGCGTGAGGTTGCCGCGCAGCTCGTCGGCGAAGCGGGGCGGCGCGTTGCGATCGGGCAGCGCCAGCGCGGGCGCCGACGCCGGCGGGCGCTCCTCGTGCAGCGACGCGGTGGTCTCGAAGGCGAGCTCGACGTAGCCGCGCATGCGCTCGATGAGCAGCGCGGCGTGCTCGTCGCCGGCGGCGCGGACGCTGGCGGCATCGACGTCGATCGGCGGCGGCGGGGGCAGGCGCCCCTCGGGCTCGGTGCGGTCGGCGACCACGTCGAGCGCGGCGGCGAGACCGTCGAGCGCGCGGGCGGCGGCGGCGCGCGCCGGCGAGGCCTCGAGCAGCTCCTCGAGCGCGACGAGCGTGCCGAGCAGCTGATCGGCGACCTGCAGGAGCACGAGCAGGCGCGCGCCGCGGCCGCTCTCGCCGAGCCGCCCGCGCCGCGTCGCCGCCAGCACGGTGCGCGCCTGCTCGATCGTGGCGCGGAGGGCGCCGTGCCCGCGCACCAGCTCGCCGCTCCAGTCCCCGCCGCTGAACGAGGCCATCTTGCGCGCGTGCGCGGCGAGCGCGCGATCCACCCGCGCCACCGCGTAGCGCGACGGCTTGTAGACGCGGATCGGCCAGAACAGGAGCGCCAGCCCCATCGCCCACGCTCCGGCGCCGAGGATCGCCGCGCCGCGCAGGATCGCCGCCAGCGGCGACGACGGCGGCGACGCCAGCGACACCGCGAACAGCACGGCCACGGTCACGCCGCCCGACGCCGCCGCCGGTCCGAGCACGCCGCCGAACCCGCACACGCTCGCCACGACGAGCATGAGCGGCGCCGCCGCCCACAGGTACGGCGCCGCGAACGCGCCGGCGACGACCGAGAGCGCCGACGCCAGCGTCACGCCGCCCATGATCGCCGCGCGCGTGCGATACGACCCGCCCTTGTCGGCGAGCGCCACGATGAACCCGCCGGTCGACGCCCAGGCGCTCGCCGTGTGCCCGATCCACGGCGCCAGCACGAGCGGCAGCACCGTCGCCAGCGCCGTGCGCACGCCGAGCGCGAGCGCCGGGCGTCCGGACTGCAGGCGCATCGCCTCCCGAAGCTGGTGCGCCGTCGCCGCCGAATCGGACGCCATCGCCTCGGCCATGCTAGCGTGTCCGCGGAGGTTTTGATGCGGATCGTCAGCGTGGGGGGCGGACCGGCCGGCCTGTACCTCGCGATCTTGATGAAACAGGCCGACGCACGCCACGAGATCACGGTCATCGAGCGCAACCGCTCCGACGATACGTTCGGCTTCGGCGTCGTCTTCTCCGACGCGACCATGGGTACCTTCGCGGCCGCCGATCGCCCCTCGCACGACGCCATCTCCGCTTCGTTCGCGCACTGGGACGACATCGACATCCACTACGACGGTCAGGTCATCACCTCGCGCGGCCACGGCTTCGCCGGCCTGTCGCGGCGCGCGCTGCTCGACATCCTGGCCGAGCGGGCGCGCGCGCTCGGCGTCGAGCTGCGCTTCCAGACCGAGATCAGCGACGCCGATCTGGCGGGCCTTTCGCGCGAGTACGATCTGGTCGTCGGCGCCGACGGCGTCAACTCGCTGGTGCGCCGCGTGCTCGCGCCCGAGATCGCGCCGCGCGTCGAGCCGCGGCCCAACCGCTTCGTGTGGCTCGGCACCACGTTCCCCTTCGGCGCCTTCACCTTCTACTTCAAGCCGTCGGAGGCGGGGCTGTTCCGCGTGCACGCCTATCGCTATGCGGAGGCGCAGTCGACCTTCATCGTCGAGTGCACCGACGAGACCTTCCGTCGCGCCGGCCTCTCCGAGACCGACGAGGACGCGACCATCGCCGCCTGCGAGAAGCTGTTCGCCGGCGAGCTCGCCGGCCACAAGCTCCTCAAGAACCGCTCGCACTGGCGTCAGTTCCCGACGGTGCGCTGCGATCGCTGGCATCGCGACAACGTGGTCCTCGTCGGCGACGCGGTGCACACGGCGCACTTCTCGATCGGCTCGGGCACCAAGCTGGCGATGGAGGGCGCGATCGCGCTGGCGCACGCGCTGCAACAAACGACCGACAGCGTGCCGCAGGCGCTCGCCGCCTACGAGGCCGCGCATCGTCCCGCCGTCGAGGCTCTGCAGCGCGCGGCGCAGGTGAGCCTGCAGTGGTTCGAGGAGACCGAGCGCTACTACGGGCGGCTCCATCCGCTGCAGTTCGCGTTCAGCCTGCTGACGCGCTCCTTGCGCATCACGCACGAGAACCTGAAGGAGCGCGATCCCGAGCTCATCGCGCGCGTCGACGAGTGGTTCGCGCGCGAGGCGGGCAAGCAGGCGGGCGTCGCCATCGTGTCGAAGACGCCGCCGCCGCCGATGTTCACGCCGCTGCGCTTGCGCGGGCTCCTGTTATCGAACCGCGTCGGCGTATCGCCGATGTGCCAGTACTCGGCCGACGACGGCATGCCGTCGGACTGGCACCTCGTGCACCTCGGCAGCCGCGCGCTCGGCGGCGCCGCGCTGGTGATCGCCGAGATGACCGACGTCGTGCGCGAAGGTCGCATCACGCCCGGCTGCGCCGGCATCTATCGTCGCGAGCACGTCGACGGCTGGCGTCGCATCGTCGAGTTCGTGCACAGGTACGCGACCGCCAAGATCGGCATCCAGCTGGCGCACGCGGGCCGCAAGGCCTCGTGCACGCTGCCGTGGCAGGGCGGCAAGCCGCTTGGGCCCGGCGAGGCGTGGCCGATCGTCGGGCCGTCGCCGGTTCCGTTCCGCGCCGGCGATCCCACACCACGCGAGCTGACCGCGGCCGACCTGCACGAGATCCGGGACGAGTTCGTGCGCTCGGCGCGCTGGGCGGTCGAGGCCGGCTTCGATCTCGTCGAGCTGCACGGCGCGCACGGCTACCTCCTCGGCAGCTTCCTCTCGCCGCTGTCGAACCGCCGCGGCGACGCCTACGGCGGCCCGGTCGCCAACCGGCTGCGCTTCCCGCTCGAGATCGTCGAGGCGGTGCGCGCGGTCCTCCCCGACGACATGCCGCTGTCGGTGCGCATCTCCGCCAGCGACTGGGCGCCGGGCGGCACCACCCCCGACGACGCCGTCGCCATCGCGCGCGCGCTCCACGCCCACGGCGCCGACATCATCGACGTCTCGGCCGGCGGCACCGTCGCCGACGGCAAGCCGATCGGCGGGCGGCTCTACCAGACGCCGTTCGCCGAGGCGGTGCGCCTCGATGCCGGCGTCCCGACGATGACCGTCGGCAACATCTCGTCGTGGACCGACATCAACAGCGTCCTCGCCGCCGGGCGCGCCGACCTGTGCCTGATGGCGCGCATGCACCTCTACGATCCCTACTTCACCCGCCACGCCGCCTACGAGCAGGGCCACGTCCTCGACTGGCCCATCCAGTACGATCTTGCCCGCACCGTGACGCCGCACCGAAATAAGTAAGAAATGATATAATCGCGCTGGGGGCCCGTGTCGGACACGGACGACGACAGCGCAGCAGTCGCCGACACGATGACGTCGGGGGAGCATCCGGCCGTCACGCCGGGCTCGAGCTCCGGACCGATCGTCGTCGAGACCGAGCGTTACGAGCTCATCGAGCTGCTCGGGCGCGGCGGTATGGGCGAGGTGCACAAGGCGTTCGATCCGCGCCTCGGCCGCCACGTCGCGCTCAAGGTCATGCGCGACGCCACGCCCGACCAGGCGGCGCGCCTGGTCAACGAAGCGCGCGCGCAGGCGCGGGTCGAGCACGCCCACGTCTGCAAGGTCTACGGCGTCGGCGAGCTCGACAACAAGCTGCCGTTCATCGCGCTGCAGTTCATCGAAGGCAAGATGCTCTCGGCGGTCGCCAAGCAGATGACGCGCGAGGAGCGCGTCGCCGTGGTGCGCGACGTGGCCGACGCGCTGCACGCCGCGCATCGCCAGGGCCTGGTGCACCGCGACGTCAAGCCGTCCAACATCCTCGTCGAGCGGCACGAGTCGGGCTGGCACCCGTACGTGACCGACTTCGGCATCGCGCGCGAGATCGACGCGCCCGGCCTCACCAAGACCGGCGTGGTCACCGGCACGCCGCTCTACATGGCGCCCGAGCAGGCGCGCGGGCAGACGAGCAAGATCGATCGCCGCACCGATGTCTACGGCCTCGGCGCGACCATGTACGAGCTTCTGTGCGGGCGGCGGCCGTTCGAGGGCGACTCGTCGCTCACCGTGATCTGGAAGCTGCTCAACGAGGAGGTGCCGCCGCCGCGCGCGATCGATCCGTCGATCCCCGTCGATCTCGAGACCATCGTGATGAAGTGTCTCGAGAAGGAGCCGGAGCGCCGCTACGAGTCGGCGCGCGCGCTCGCCGACGATCTGAAGGCGTGGGCCGACGGCGAGCCGATCCAGGCGCGCCGCACGAGCCTCGGCTATCGGCTGTGGAAGCGCGCCGGCAAGAACAAGGCGATGGTCTCGACGGCGCTGGCGCTCCTCGTCGCCGGCGTGGTCGGCGGGGCCTATGCGCTGCACGCGCGCACGCAGGCGGTGGAGCAGGCCAAGCTGGCCAACGAGTTCGGCCAGGAGGTCGAGCGCAACGACGCGCTGGCGCGCATCGCGGCGCTCCTGCCTTTGCACGATACGCGCAAGGAGCGCCAGATCATCGAAGCGCGCATGAAGGAGCTCGAGACGCGCATCGCGCGGCTCGGCGGCGCGGCCGAGGGGCCGGGACGCTACGCGCTCGGCCGCGGCTATCTCGTGCTCGAGCGGCCGACCGAGGCGCGGCGCGAGCTCGAGCGCGCCTGGCGGTCCGGCTATCGCGCGCCCGAGGTCTCGTACGCGCTCGGCCTCGCGCTCGGTCAGCTCTATCAGCGCGCGCTCGCCGAGCTGCCGCCCGCCGACGACGCCGAGACCGAGGCGATGCGCCGCGCTCAGCTGGCGCGCGAGCTGCGCGAGCCGGCGCTGGCGTACTTGAAGGGCGCCGTCGGCGTGCGCGCGGCGGCGCCGGAGTACGTCGAGGGGCTGATCGCGCTGCACGAGCGGCGCTGGCAGGAGGCGCTCGACAAGGCGCGCGCCGCGCAGGATCGCATGGGCTGGATGTTCGAGGCGCACACGCTCGAGGGCGACATCCGCCTCATGCTCGCCAAGGAGCGCTGGGTCGCCGGCGGCCCCGACGAGGCGCTCGCCGAGCTCGAGCGCGCGGGCACCGCCTACGAGCGCGCCGCGGCGATCGCGCGCTCGAGCGCGAGCGCGCTGCACGGCGACTGCGTGCGCTGGGTGATGGCCGCCGAGATCCTCGCCGAGCACGAGCGCTCGCCCGCCGCCGCCGTCGGCAGCGCCATGACCGCGTGCGAGCGCGCCGCCGAGGCGCTGCCCGGCGACGGCGAGGTGTGGGCCGACGAGGTCGACGCCGAGCGGCGGCTCGCCAAGTACTACGCCAACCACAACGGCGATCCGGAGAGCGCGTGGCGCGAAGCCGAGCGCATCGGCCGCGCGGGCAAGGCGCTCGCGCCCAACAGCGTGCGCCTCCTCGTCGCCACCGGCTACGTCGATCGCGATCGCGCCAGCTGGCTCGAGGACAACGGCAAGGATCCGCGGCCGACGCTCGATCGCGCCATCGACGCCGGGCGCAACGCGCTCGTGCGCGATGCCAACGCCAACGAGGCCTACCACCTCATGAGCGACGCGTGGCTGGTGCGCGGCGATTGGGAGGCGGCGCACGGGCTCGATCCGCGCGCCTCGTACGAGACGACGTCGGAGATGGGGCAGCGCGCGTGGGCCTTGTCGGCGACGGGGTTCAAGGTGCTCAACACCATCGGCCTCGGCTATCTGTCGCGCGGCATGTGGGAGGCGAACAACGGGCTCGATCCGCGGGCGGCGTTGCAACAGGCGGTGGCGACGATCGACAAGGTGGTGCGCGCCAATCCCAACGTCGACTACGGCTACAACAACTTGTGCGTCACGTATCAGACGCTGGCCGAGTACGAGCTCAAGCGCGGGCTCGATCCGTCGACGACGCTGACGCGGGCGCTGCCGTCGTGCGAGAAGGCGGTGGCGGTCGATCCCGAGGGCGCGTCGACGCAGCAGTCGCTGGCGTGCGTGCAGGTCGACCTGGCCGTCTGGCAGCGGCGGCAGGGGACCGATCCGGGGCCGCAGCTCGACAAGGCGCGCGCGACGCTCAAAAAGTCATTGGCGCTCGATCATTCGTTCGAGCTCGCCTACTACACGCTCGGCGAGGGCGAGATGACGGCGGCGCGCTGGGCCATCGATCATGGTGCGGCGCCGCAGGCGGCGTTCGACGCGGCCGACGCGGCCTATCAGCACTCGGTCGCGCTCAACGCCGACGAGGCCGACTCGCTGCGCGGCCTGGCCGAGCTGCGTCGCCTGCGCGCGGAGTGGAGCGCCGCGCACCATCACGGCGGCGTCGACGGTGACGTCAAGGCGGGGCTCGACTTCGCGCGGCGCGCGCTCGAGATCAACCCGCGCCACGCCGCCGCGGCGCTGCAGACGGGCGCGCTGCACCTCGTGGCCGCGCGCACCGCTTCCGGCGAGGCGCGCCGCCGCGCCGCCGCCGACGCGCAGCACTGGCTGCACGACGCCCTGACGTTCGACGGCAACCTGGAACGAGAGGCGCACCCGCTAGTCGCCGAGGCAGACAAGCTCGCCGGTACCCACTGAAAAAGCTCACAGGGAGATCACGAGATCAGGAGGACAAACGCTTTCAGAAATCCTGATTTCCGGAGGATCGTTCTGTAGGAGTTTTGTGCTCCTGATCTCTTGATCTCCCTGTGAGCTTTTTTCGGGGTTACACGATGTAGAGCGGCTCGGCCTCTCCACCGGCGAACACGAGGGTCGCGGCGCCGATGTCGCGGTCGAAGCGGCGGTCGACGGGGCGCGCGACGCCGACGATGGTGACGGCGTCGCCGGCGACGGGGAGCCGCTCGCGCTCGAGCAGCGCCGCCGAGCCGGCGTAGACGAAGGCGTCGCCCGAGCCGTCGGCGACGATGAAGCCGTGCACGCGCGCGACCTCGACCACGCGCGCCACGTGCCCGACGATGCGCACGCGCTTGCCCGGCGCCGTCGCCCCGATGCGCGACAGCGGCACGCTCCCGATGGTGCGGCGCCGTCGCTGTTCGTCGAGGCGAAAGCGGGTGCGGAACCAGGCGCGTCCGAGGAAGGCGACCGCGACCGCGGCCAGGATCAGATAGAAATCGGGCGGCACTCCGTACAGATAATGCACGGAGCGCGGCTGTCCAGAAGTACTATTGAACCGGCGGCGGCGGCGCCCAGAAGGCGCTCATGTTCTCGGTCTTCGGGTCCTGCTCCGGCAGCCAGTAGGGCGTGCTCGACGGATCGACGCCGGTGCCGAGCTTCGACTTGTCGATGGCCGTGACCCACATCTGCCGTCGCTGCGTGCCCTTGGTCCCGGCCTGCGCGTTGCCGTAATCCTGCAGGCTGTAGAACACGAGCCAGAAGTAGCCGCCCGAGTCGTACGGGCTGAAGCAGGGCAGGTAGCACTGGATCTTGCCCGAGCAGGCGTTGTCGAGGCGCACCGGCGTGCCGCCCGCGCGTCCGACGAGGAACAGTGCGCCCGGGTAGACGGTCTCGACGGGCGGCATGCCCACGGCGTTGCGCCCGCGCGAGTTGGTGCCGGCGGCGTAGGCGATCCACTGCGAGTCGAGCGAGAAGCTCGGCCACGAGGGCGCCTTGAACTGCGGATCGCCGGTCGCGTTCGCCACGATCGTCGTCGGCGCGCCGAAGGTGTCGCCGGGCGTCACCGCGATCGTCGCCAGGTTGCCGGTCGTGTAGTCGACGGCCCAGGTGCCGTCGGTGTCCTTGACGTAGGCGATGAGCGTGCCGTCGGGCGACCAGGTCGGGTGCGCCGCGTTCGCCGTCGGCAGCGGCGTGCCTTGCGTCGGCACCGCCATGCCGGTCATCGGATCGAGGAGCGCCAGCGACGTGCCGTTGTTGATGATGAGGCGCGAGGCGTCGGGGTTGAAGGTCGCGAACAGCGAGGTGTACGTGTTGACCGGCGCCAGCGTCGGCGCGGGATTGCCGGTCGTGACAGCGGGGTTCGACAGATCGAAGACGGCGCCCGAGAGGCCGCCGCCCCACAGCTCGCCGGCGAGATAGCGCCCGTCGCGGCTGATGGTGTGGCAGGCGACGCAGTGATTGGTCGCGTCCGACGGGCTCGGCGGCGGGTTGGGGATGGCGAGGTTGCGCCCGCTGTCGTCGATGCGCTGCATCTTGCCTTCGGAGAGATCCCAGTAGTAGATGGCGCCGCGCACCTCGGCGGCGGCGATGTTGACGCGCACCGGATTCGAGCCTTCGAGGCCGCTCGCCGCGTCCCAGTGGTCGACGGTGACGGCGATCGGCGTCGTGCCCGCCGACAGCGCGAGCAGCGACCAGTCGGTGGCGGACGGCTGGTAGTCCCAGGTGAAGGTCGCGTCGTAGTTGACGATCGCTTCGACGGTGGCGGCGCCGGCGACGAGCTTGACGTGGAACAGATCGCCCATCGCGGCGGTCCCTTCCCACTGCACGTCGGGGCTCACCACCGACTGCGGCATCACTGCGCCGTCGAGCGGATAATCGATGAGCGGCGAGAGCGCGCCGGGCGCGGCGGTGCCGCCGAGCTTGCCGGGCGCGTCGGGCGGCACGCCCGGGCCGAGCGTCACGCGATGCACGGTCACCGTCACCCCCGTCGAGCCGCTCACGTTTTGCGAGCTCGCGGTCACGTGGCCGGTGCCGGCGGCGCCGCCCGACGCGGTGAACTGCGCGCCGGCGAAGGCGCCGAGGCGCGAGCCGACGTCGTCGAGCGAGAAGACCGCGTCGGCGAGCGGCTGCATGGTGCCGTTGGCGAAGTGGCCGATCGCGGTGTAGCCGATCGGCGCGTTGCCGCTGCCGTTGTCGATCGCGATGGTGGCGTTGGCCGGCTGCACCTCGATGCTCATGAGCGCCGAGCCGCCGGGGTTGTTGGTGCCGTGTCCGCTATGGGGGCCGCAGCCGGCCACTGCGGCGAGAAGCGCGATCGAAAGTAGACGAGTCATATTTGTTTTGTAGCGCGAGAATGTGAGACGGTGCCAACGGGCAGTTGCAGCTCACACCGATGGGAGGCGCCATGCGTGAATGTGGATCATTAATGATCCTTGGTTTGATGCTGGGGTCGTCGGTCGCCGCCGCCAAGACCCTGGAGGTCGGACCAGGCAAGACCTACGCGGCGCCGTGCGCGGCCATCGCCGCTGCCGCCGCCGGCGATCGCATCGAGATCGACGCCGCCGGCAGCTACGTCGGCGACGTCTGCGGATGGACGACGAGCGGGCTCGTGCTCGTCGGCGTCGGCGGCCGGCCGAAGATCGACGGCAACGGCACGAGCGCGCAGGGCAAGGCGATCTGGGTCATCACCGGCGACGACACCACCGTCGAGAACATCGAATTCACCGGCGCCAGCGCGGCCGACGCCAACGGCGCGGGCATCCGCCAGGAGGGCGCGAACCTGACGGTGCGCGGATGCTTCTTCCACGACAACCAGGACGGCATCCTCGCCGGCGACAAGGCGGGCTCGACGATCGACATCCAGGGCTCGGAGTTCGCGCACAACGGCGCCGGCGACGGGCAGTCGCACAACCTCTACATCAACCACGTCGACAAGCTGGTGTTCCAGGGCAACTGGTCGCACGACGCCGTCGTCGGGCATCTCTTGAAGACGCGCGCGCTCGTGTCGGACATCCGCTACAACCGGCTCAGCGACGAGGCCGGGACCGCGAGCTACGAGATCAATGTGCCCAACGCGGGGACGACGATGATCGTCGGCAACCTGATCGAGCAGGGGCCGAACACGCAGAACTCGGCGATCATCGATTACGGCTCGGAGCCGACGGGATTCAACGCGACGCAGGACCTGTACGTCGTCAACAACACGGTGGTGAACGATCGCGCGGCGGGCGGGACGTTCGTGCAGGTGGCGGCGATGGTGACGACGCCGGCGGTGCTGACCAACAACATCTTCGTCGGTGGCGGGACGATCTCGTCGCAGGCGAGCGCGGTGCAGACGGCCAATTACACGGGGACGATGGCGATGCTCGCGGCGCCGGCGATGTTCGACTATCACCTGCTGGCGGGATCGCCGTGCGTGGATGCCGGGATGGATCCGGGGATGACGGCGGGCGGCGTGTCGCTGTTGCCGACGATGGAGTACGTGCATCCGGCGAGCGTCGAAGGGCGGATGTCGGTGGGCGCGATCGACATCGGTGCCTACGAGCTCGGCGGCGCGGTGGCGCTCGGCGACGGCGGCGCGGGCGATCTGGCGATGCCCGGCGGGACGGTCCCCGGCGGGGGTGGAGGTACCGGCGGCGTGGGCGCGCACGGGTGCGGTTGTCAGCTCGGGTCGCCGGCGCCGGCCTCGAGCGACGCGGCGGTCGCGTTGATCCTCCTGTCATTGCTTGCCATTGCGAGATTTCGCACGATTTCCTGAAAATCTCGGTTGACTTGGCGACGCGGAATGAATATTCATTCCGTTGCGAGGCGAGTGACCGCGAGCGATGCCGACCGAAGAGGCCAAGACCGAAGCGATCCTGAAAGCGGCGCTCGACCTGTTCGTCGAGCGCGGCTTCTACGGCACGCCGGTCCCCGCCATCGCCGAGAGCGCGGGCGTCGGCGCCGGGACCATCTACCGCGCGTTCCCCTCGAAGGAGGCGCTGGTCAACGCGCTCTATCAGCGCTGGAAGCAGACCATCGCGCGGGCGGTCGTGAGCGACTTTCCGGTCGACCGTCCGCCGCGCGAGCAGTTCCGCATCATCTGGGAGCGCATGGCCGATTTCGCGCTCAGCCACCCTCGGGAGCTGTCGTTCCTCGAGCTGCATCATCACGCGTCGTATCTCGACGCCGAGAGCATGGCGATCGAGCACGGCATCATCGAGTTCGGCGTGCAGATGGTGCGGCGCGCGCAGGAGGCGCAGGCGATCAAGAAGGCCGATCCGCTGCTCCTCATGGAGCTGGTCAACGGCGCCTTTCTCGGCGTGTTTCGTGCGAGCGTCGAGAAGCGGCTCAAGCTCACCAAGGAGATGCTCATGGTGGCGGAGCAGTGCTGTTGGGAGGCGATTCGCGCGTGAGCCCGTCGGTTCTGGCGTCTGCACGACGCCCTTTTTTTGCCCTGAAACCGGAATGAACATTCATTCCTCGTGAAATCACGAAAGAGGAGAGGACCATGAGCCTACGCAAGCAGACGATCCTGGTTACCGGCGCCACCTCCGGCATCGGCCGCCACGCGGCGCTCTACCTCGCCGCGCGCGGCCACCGCGTCTTCGCCAGCGGGCGCAACGAGAAGGCGCTCGCGGCGCTCCAGGCCTCTGTCGAAGGCGCGGCCATCGAGACCGTCACGCTCGACGTCACCGACGGCGCGTCGATCGCGCGCGCGAAGTCTGCCATCGACGCGCGCACCGGCGGCCGCGGCGTCGACGTGCTCGTCAACAACGCCGGCTTCGGCGTGCTCGGTCCCACCGAGCTCATCACCGACGCCGACATGCGCGCGCAGTACGAGACCAACGTGTTCGGCCTCATGGCGGTGACGCGCGCCTTTCTGCCCGACATGCGCGCGCGTCGCGCGGGGCGCATCATCAACGTCTCGAGCCTCGGCGGGCGCCACACGCTGCCGTTCTTCGGCGTCTACAACTCGACGAAGTATGCGGTCGAGTCGCTCTCGGACGCGCTGCGCATCGAGCTCGGACCGTTCGGCGTCGGCGTCGTGCTCATCGAGCCGGGCGCCATCGAGACCGAGTTCACGCCGCACGCGCTCGACGGCGCCGCCAAGTATCGCCGCGCCGATTCGCCGTACGCGCCCGTGCTCGGCGCCTTCGAAAAGATGGAGAAGATGGCGAAGCAGACGCAGGTGGGGCCGCTGGCGGTGTCACGGGCGATCGCGCGCGCGTCGGAGGCGCGCCGGCCGCGGCCGCGCTACGTGGCGCCGCGCTTCGCCGGGCTGTTCGTCGCGATCATGCGCCTCGTGCCCACGCGCTGGGCGGATCAGACGGCGCGCGTGCTCCTCGGCTTCACGCGCAAGAGCTTCGCGCGCGCGTTGCCGGCGGCGGCGCTGCTGGCGCTCTTCGCGGTGCTGGCGCCGGCGGCGGCGCGCGCCGAGACGCCCAAGGCCGACGGCGCGTGGGAGACGATCAAGAAGGCGGACGGCATCCTCGTCGAGCGCCACGTGGTGGCGGGATCGAGCCTGAAGGAGTTCCGCGGATCGGCGACGGTGGCGGCGCCGGTCTCGGCGATCCTCGCCGTCTTCAGCGACGTGCCGCGCGCGACCGAGTGGATGGACTCGTGCAACGGCTCGCACGAGGTCGAGGACATCAGCGATCGCGAAAAGGTCGTCTACAACCGCACGCACGCGCCGTGGCCGGTCGCCGACCGCGACGCGGTCTTGCACAACATCGCGCGCTTCGACGAGGCGGGGCGCAAGGTCGAGCTCGACTTCTGGACCGTCGAGGATGGCAAGGAGCCGGCGAAGAAGGGCGTGGTGCGCATGCCGTTTCTGCGCGGGCACTGGATCCTGTGGCCGTCGACCGATGGGGCGTCGACGCGCGTGGAGTACCAGGTGCACGCGAACCCGGGCGGCAGCCTGCCCGATTGGCTCGTGAACTACGTGTCGCGCGATCTGCCGTATAAGACGATCGACGGGCTGCGCGCGCAGGTCAAGCGGCGGCACTATCCCGAGTTCGAGGCGAAGATGAAGGAGCGCTTCGCGCAGTACCCGTTCCTGTGGCCGCGCTCGTAGCGTTATGCTCGCGCCGCGATGAAGCCTCTCGATGCGGCGCTCATGGGGTTGATGCGGCAGATTGCCGACGGGGATGCGGCGGCGGTGAAGAAGGCGTTGGCCGGCTCGCCGCTGATGGCGGGCGCGAGCATCGAAGAGGGCGCGACGCGGCGCTCGGCGCGGCCGTGGTTCCTCGCCGACGTGCAGCATTACGTGTACGGCGGCGATACCGCGCTGCACGTGGCGGCGGCGACGTACCGGCACGCGATCGCGCGCGTCTTGTTGACGGCGGGAGCGGACGTGCGCGCGCGCAACCGGCGCGGGCAGGAGCCGCTGCACTACGCGGCCGACGGGGTGCCGGGGGCCAGGGGGTGGGATCCGAAGGCGCAGGCGGCGACGATCGCGCGCTTGATCGCGGCGGGCGCGGATCCGAACGCGGGCGACTCGACGGGGGTGACGCCGCTGCATCGCGCGGTGCGGACGCGCTGCGCGGCGGCGGTGGAGGCGCTGCTCGCGGGCGGGGCCGATCCGCGGCGCAAGACGGACAAGGGGTCGACGGCGGCGCGGCTGGCGCAAGTGGCGACGGGACGCGGAGGCAGCGGCTCGGCGGAGGCCAAGGCGCAGCAGGAGCAGATCGTGAAGCTCCTCGGCGGCAAGCGGCGCCGGCGATCTTGATTCGGCGGTTCGCTACCGGGTCGCTACCAGATAGCGGAACGCGTTGGCGATGAAGACGCTGCCGTCGGCGCGGCGGAACTTCTCGAGGACCGCGCGATGCGCCGCATCGACGGCGTCGGCTCCCGAGTGGCGCGCCGCGCGCTCGGCGACGCCCGCCGACCCGAGCCCGCGGACGCCGGTCTCGACGTCGGGATAGACGAACGGACAGTCGACGTCGCGCACCTCGCCGGGGGTGAGCTCGGCATCGCTCGCCAGCTTGCGCAACACCGCCTCGTCCGACAGCGCGAAGGGGCCGGGCGCGCCCGGCGGAGGCGGCGGAAGCAGCGGCTTGAGCGCGCCCAGCACCGCGGCCGCCTGCGTGCGGTCGGGGGGTGACCAGGTCGCGATGATGACGCGCCCGCCCGGCTTGGCGACGCGCCTGGCCTGCGCGAGCGCCCCGAGCGGCTGTGCCGCGTACTGGAACGAGTTGAAGCCGGTGACCACGTCGAAGCGATCGTCGGCGAAGGGCAGGCTCTCGAGCTCGCCGACGTGGAGCTCGGCCGCCGGGACGCGCTCGCGCGCGATGTCCAACAGCGCCGCCGATGCATCGAGACCGGTCACGTTCGCGCCGCGCTCCGCGGCCAGCTGCAGCGCCAGGCCCGCCCCGCAGCCGACATCGAGGTACGCGGTGCCGGCGCCGACGGCGTGGAGCGCCAGCACGTCGAGATAGAGCGGCCGTGCGCTGGCCTCCTGGATGTCGGCCCACGCGCGCGCCTTGGCGCCCCACAAGCGGCCGTTCACCTCGGCCGTGCCCTGCGTCTGTGTCGTCATGGCTCCCTCCCCTGGCGGGATCCTATCCACGCCCGCTTCCTCCGTACACCCGTCACCGACGGCAGGCGCAACTTTTCCCTACCTTCGCCGATAACCGTTTATAGAAGCATGCAGATGGGCCGTCCCGACCAGACCGCGGGCGAGCGCGCCGCGGCCACCACCTCGACCTTGCCGCGCGCGACGCAGCTGCGCGAGGCGGCGGTGACGCTGTCGGTGGGCGACTCGGTCGGGCGCTATCGCGTGCTCGAGGTGCTCGGCGCCGGCGGCATGGGTGTGGTCTACGGCGCGTTCGATCCGGAGCTGCAGCGCAAGGTCGCGCTCAAGCTGGTGCGCGCCGAGATCACCGACGCGGAGCTGCGCGCGCGGCTGTGGCGCGAGGCGCAGGCGATGGCGCGCATCCGTCATCCCAACGTCATCACCGTCTTCGACGTCGGCACGTGGAACGATCAGATGTTCGTCACCATGGAGGTCATCGACGGCTGGACGTTGACCTCGTGGCAGGCGGCGCGCTCGCGCTCGGTCGACGAGATCCTGCGCGTCTTCGTCGCGGCCGGCGCGGGGCTGGCGGCGGCGCACGCGGTCGGGCTCGTGCACCGCGACTTCAAGCCGGACAACATCCTCATCGGCGGCGACGGGCGCGTGTGCGTCACCGACTTCGGGCTGGCGCGCGTGGTCGCGGTCGACGCGGAGATCGAGGAGCCGTCGTCGCCCGACGCCACCGTCGAGGGTGAGCTGACGCGGCAGGGCGCCGTCGTCGGCACGCCGGCGTACATGGCGCCGGAGCAGATGCGCGGCACGCCGCCCGACGGGCGCGCCGATCAGTTCAGCTTCTGCGTGGCGCTGTTCGAGGCGCTCTATGGCGTGCGGCCATTTCCCGGAAAATCGCTCGGCGAGCTGGAGCGCGCCATCTTCGACGAGGAGCGGCTGCGGCCGCGGCGCAAGGGCGTGCCGGCCAACGTGCGGCGGGCGCTCGCGCGTGGCCTCGGGTACGCGGCGAACGAGCGCTTCGATTCGATGGATGCGCTGTTGCGCGCGCTGCGGCCGGCGCCGCGCATGCTGCCGGCGGGCGTGGTCGCCGGGATCGCGGCCGTTGCCGTCGCCGCCGTGGCGGCGGTCGCGGGCGTGACCCATTGGCGCGACGATCGCGCGCGCCTGTGCGGCGGCGCCGGGGATCGGCTGGCCGGCGTGTGGGACGGCGATCGGCGCGCCCAGGTGGCCGCGGCGCTGGGCGACGGCGTCGACGCGCGCGGGCACGAGCGGGCGTCGCGCGTGCTGGCGGCGCTCGACGACTACGCGGCCCGCTGGGTGCGCGGCTACACCGACGCGTGCGAGGCGACGCGCGTGCGCGGCGAGCAGTCGGAGGCGCTGCTCGATCTGCGCATGCAGTGTCTCGACGGGCGGCGGCGCGAGGCCGAGGAGCTCACGCGCATCCTGGCGACCGACAAGGCGCTCGGCGACAAAGCGGTGCAGGCGGTCAAGTCGCTGCCGTCGGTGGCGGCGTGCAACGACGTGGCGGCGCTGGCGCGTCCGCGGCCGACGCCGGCGGCGGCGCGGGCGGAGATCGAGGTGCCGCGGCGCCTGTTGGCGCGGGCGCGCGCCGAGCTCAATGCGCTCGAGTGCAAGGACGCGCGCGCCAACGCGTCGGCGGCGGCGGCGCAGGCGCGCACGCTCGACGACTCGACGCTGGCGGCGGCGGCGATGCTGCAGCTGGCGCGCGCGCAGCGCTGCCTCGGCGAGCTCGGCGCCACGCGCACGACGCTGATCGACGGCGCGGTGCAGGCGGCGCGCGCGCACGACGAGGTGGAGCTCACGTTTCTCACGTCAGAGGCGGTGGAGATCGACGCGCAGCAGGCGGAGTTCGCCGACGCCGAGCATTGGGTGGCGCTCGGTGACGACGCGGTGGCGCACGCCGGCGGCGACGCGTGGGCCGAGGCGGATCATCTGTACGCGCGCGCCATCCTCGAGTGGCGGCGCAATCACCTGGCCGAGGCGGTGGAGCTGCACCAGCGCGCGGCCACGCGCTACGATCGGATCGAGGACGGCGGCGAGTACGATCGGCTGCGCAACCTCGGGCAGCTGGCGTCGGTGCTCGGCTCGATGGGCCGCTTCGCCGAGGCGCGGCCGCTCGAGCGTGAGATCCGCGATCGCTTCGCGGCGCTGCTCGGGCCGGACAGCATCGTGACGCTCACGCTCGACGAGAACATCGCGCTCGACGCGTGGGAGGCGGGCGATCTGGCGACGGCGACGGCGGGTGCGCGCCGCTTCCTCGAGCGCATGGGCGCGGCGAGCCCGTCGCACGTGTCGACGGCGCAGGCCAACTACGGCTGGATGTTGATCGAGGCGCACCGGCTCGACGAGGCGGTGTCGTGGCTGGAGCGCGCGCTGGCGTCGGCCGAGCGCGTCGACGGGCGGCACGACGAAGAGACCGAGTTCGCGCTCGCCGGGCTGGGCGCGGCGTACGTGGCGCGCGGCGAGCCGGCGCGGGCGCTGCCGCCGCTCGAGCGGGCGCTCGGGCTGCAGCACGGCGACGAGACCGCGGCCGATTGCGCCGACACCGAGCTGGCGCTGGCGCAGGCGCTCACGAACCTCGGGCGCGACGCGGGGCGCGCGCAGACGCTGGCCGAGGCGGCGCGCGATTACTACAAGACGCATCCGTTCGGCGTGCGCCGGGCGCACCAGCTGGCGGCGGCGGAGGCGTGGCTGCGCGCGCATCCGGCGCGGCGGTAGCCGGGCGCAGCGCGGCCGTCGCGGCGCGCGCAGCTGGGGTATCGGGACCACGACGGTCAAGCGGCGTTGACAGCGAAGGCGCGCCCGCGGCGCGCAACCCCGCGTCGCGTCGTGCGCACGGCTGACACGCGGCTTGCACCAGGGCATCGCGAAGGACAACTCGCGAGGAGCCCATGGAGTACCAGGCAGAGCAGATCATCACGCCTTCGAAGCAGCCCTCGATGCTCGCGTGGATCCTCTTCGCGCTCACGCTCGTCGCCGCGATCGGCCTCGGGCTCGTCGAGGAGCAGAAGCTCGACGCCGCCACGCGGCGCGCCGAGGCGGCGGCGAAGTCGGAGGCCAAGGCGCGCGCCGAGCTGACCGACGTCGACAACGCCAAGCGCGCGCTCGAGACGCGCGTCGGCGAGCTGCAGGCGGAGAACGGGCGGCTGACGGTGAAGGTGGCGGCGGCGGCGAAGATCGACGCGGCGGCGCCGGCGCACGTGCCGAAGAAGGCGCGCCGCAAGCACAAGCGCCACCATTAGCGAGGACTTGCACCGGGCCGCAGGGTGCCTAGTGCCGTCTTCAGGGGTGAGTGCTCGGGATGGCTGTGTCGATCGATCTGCCGGACCGGCAGAGGCTGGAGGAGCTCGCCGTCGAGCTGCGCGAAGCGATCTTCGGCGCGCTCGAGCGGCGCTGGCTGCTCGCCCAGGCGCTCGACGAGACGCGCAGCGAGATCGAGCGGCTGCTCATGATGGACGTGATCGAGCGAGCCGAGGCTCGTCGCGCGATCACGCGGGCCGAGGTCATGCTCGACGCCTCGTCCGGACTGTCGGGGACGGCGCGCTCGCGCTAGCGATCAGGTGCTCGGCAGCGTGCGCTGCGCGATCGCTTCGATGTCGGCTTCGTTGCGCGTGACCGAGAGGGTCTCGAAGGCGGCGCTGGCGGCGGCGGCGATGCCGTCGGTGGCGAGGGCGGCGCGCAAGGCGCGCACCGCGTGCCGTTGCGTCGCGAGGCGCACGTACTCGTTGTAGGGCGCGTCGCTGTCGTCGGTGCGCAGGCTGCAGAGCTGCGCGTAGAGGTGCTCCTCGCGCCGCCCGAGCTGGCGATCGATGGCGGCGACCTCGCGCGGGTCGGTGGCGGCGAGCGCGTGATCGCGCAGCTGCGTGAGCGTCATGTCGCCGCCGTCGTCGAGACCGAGCACGGCGCGCGCGCAATGCTCGACCGAGAGGTTGGCGCACGCGACCGCGAAGTTGCGGCGCGCCGTCGAGGTGCTGGCGAGGATCGCGTCGGCGACCGACGCGGGGAGCAGCCTGAGGTACGAATCGGATGGCACGTTCTCGGTTCCTGCGTTCGTGAGAATACTTCAGCTCGACTATCGACGACCATGCGACATATCGCCGCATGGCCGGCGTGGCGCCGATGTCGGTAGCGACCGTCGCCGTGTCTTCAGCCGGATCCTCGCGCGGTGTGGGGGATGGCGCCCACGCGTGTGCAGAAAATTGCGCTCACGGGCGTACGCTCAGGTAGGCGTAAACGTCGCGAGGTCCCCGATGCCGAGGGACTGCTCGATGCGGGCGACCTCGTCGACCATCTTCTCGAAGCCGCCGTGCGGCAGCGCCTTCTCGCGATCCTCGAACACGTCCTGCAGCCGCGCCAGCTCGCGCTCACCGACGAGCGCGCGAAAGGCGGGGAAGAGCACGGTGTCCTCGCGCGCGGCGTGCGGCTGGTACATGCGGATGAACTTGCGCAGCGCCTCGGCGATCGGCTTGCGGCCGGCGTCGCTCTTCAGGCCTGCGGCGGTGGCGAGCCGTTGCACCTCGGCGGTGAGCTTGCGGCCGGCTTGATGTTGCGCGCGCAGCGTGGCGACGAGGTCGGTCAGCTTGTGGGCCTTCTCGAAGCGCGGGAAGATGAACTCCTCTTCGTCCTTCTCGTGATAGTCCTCGATGAAGGCGCGGATGATGAGCGCCGAGTGGGCGAGGGCGTCGGGCGGTACGTCCTTGCTCGCGTCGAAGCGGCGCAAGACCTCGCCGTAGATGAGGAGCACGCGACGGAGGACGCCGTGCTCGCGCATGAGATCTTCGGTCGGGGAGACCTCGTCCTCGTCCTTGTCCTTCTTGTCTGCTGCCGACGCGGCGCCGGCCACGAGGAGCGCGGCCCCGCCGGCGAGGAGCTGTCTACGCGTGGGTGTCATGCCCCGGTTGTAGGCCAATCGCGCCAACCAATCCAGCTCAAGCGGCCGAGGAGCGCCATGGCCGCGGGCACGAGCAGCAGGCGAACGACGGTGGCGTCGAGCGCGACGGCGAGCGCCATGCCGAGGCCGAGCGCCTTGATGAACACGACCGGCGCCGCGGCGAAGGCGGAGAAGACGACGATCATGATGGCGGCGGCGCCGGTGACGAGGCGGCCGGTGCGCGCCAGGCCGTCGACGATGGCGCCGCGGGTGTCGTGCGTGCGCAGCCAGGCTTCGCGGATGCGGCTGATGATGAGGACCTCGTAGTCCATCGACAGGCCGAAGACGATGGCGAACATGACGACGGGCAGCGCGGCGTCGATGGTGCCGAGCGCGTGGAAGCGCAAGAGGTGCTCGAGGCGCCCCTCCTGGAAGACGAAGACGATGGCGCCGAACGACGCGGTGAGCGACAGCGTGGTCACGAGCACCGCTTTGATCGGCAGCACGATCGAGCGGAAGGCGCGATAGAGCAGCGCGAGCATCGCGGCGACGACGATGACCAGCATCGCCGGCGCGCGCGCCTCGAGGCCGGCGGCGAAGTCACGCTCGGCGGCGGCCTGACCGAAGACGCGCGCGGTGGCGCCCGGCGGCGGCGGCAGGGTGCGGACGTCGTCGACGAGCTTCTGGCCCGCGGGCGAGTCGGGGTTGGCGGCGCTGATGACGCGCACGATGGTGTGGCGGCCGCGCAAGATGGTGGCGAGCGCGTGCGCCTTCTCGCTCGATGGATGCTCGAGCACGGTGGTGAGCGCGGGCTCGAGCGCGGCGGCCTGGTCGCGCGTCTTGGCGCCGGCGTAGGAGAGCACGCTCTCGACGCGATCGACGGCGGGCAGCTTGGCGAGGCGGCGCGTGTAGTCGAAGAGCTCGGCGAGGCGATCTTCGTCGACGAGCGTGCCGTTCATGCTGACGAGCACGGCCATCGGCGTGAGCGAGATGGCGGGGAAGTCGCGGCCGAGATCTTCGACGACCTGGCGCGCCTCGACGTCGGGCGGCAGCGCGCGCACGTCGGAGCGCGCCGGATGCAGGCGGCCGAAGGGCAGCGCCAGGATCACGAGCCCGACGGTGACGACGACGGTGACGGCGACGCGCCACCGCATGACCGCGTGCGCGAGCCGGCGCCAGTGCGCGTCGCTCTGCGCGCGGCGGCCGAGTCGCGGCAGGCGGCCGCGCTCGAAGCGCGGGCCGAGGATCGCGAGCATCGCCGGCAGCATGACCAGCGCCAGCGTCGTCGAGAGCAGCACCACGGCGATGCCGCCGAGGCCGACCGAGCGCAAGAACGGCTGGCCGTAGACGAGCAGGCCCGACAAGCTGGCGGCGACGGTGAGCCCGGAGAAGAGCACCGAGCGTCCGGCGGTGCCGACGGCGCAGCGCAGCGCCGCTTCGCGCGCGTCGTCGCCGGGGCCGCGGCGCGCGATCTCCTCGCGATAACGGCTGATGATGAAGAGCGCGTAGTCGATGGCAACGCCGAGGCCGAGGATGGTGACGACGTTGATGGCGAAGGCGTCGATGGTGACGATGCGCGAGGCGAGGCCGAGCAGGCCCAGGCCGTAGAGGATCGCCAGCCCGCCGATGACGACGGGCAAGAGCGCGGCCACGACGCTGCCGAAGATGACGACGAGCAGGATGCCCGTCGCCGGCAGGGCGATGCGCTCGCCGCGCGCGAGCGAGCGTTCGGCGACGCCGGTGAGCGCGCGCCCGGCGGGGACCAGGCCGCCGAGGCGCGGCGCGATCGTCGGGCCGCGCGCCGGAGCGAGCGTCAGGCCCGGCGCGATGCGCGCGAGCGCGGCCAGCTTGTCCTGCGGCGAGCCGTGCAGGCTGACGACGACGAAGGTGCTGCGCCCGTCGCGCGAGACGAAGCGATCGCCGCCGAGGCTGGGCGCGCCGAGCACCTGCGCCGTCGACGGATCGCCGGCGGCGCGCGCCATGGCGGCCGCGAGCGCCGAGCGCGCCTCGGGCGTGATGCCGCCGCGCGCGCGCGTCAGCTCCGGCGGCAGGCGATAGAGCGCGACGATGTCGGCATCGGTGTCGCCGAAGAGCGTGCGCGCCGCCTCGGTGGCGCGCGTCGATTCGGCGCGCGGATCGAAGAAGACGGCGTAGCCGAGCCGCTTCGACATTCCGTGCGCGGCGAGGAGCGCCGCCAGCGCCACGACGACGCCGCCGGCGACCACGGCGCGGCGCCGGCGTGCGACCTCGCGTGCGAGGCGATCGAGCATGACGATGATGCTAGGGCGCGGAGCGTCGCTGGCGGAGGGGGCGGGCGGACGCGAAACTGCGTTCAGGACCGGCGCGCCGCGCGCCCGCAAGCTCGAGCCATGCTGAGCGCATGGGCTCGCGCCGAACGCTGGGTGTTGCGCTCGCTGCTGCGGCCGCTCATCGCGCGCGGCGACGTCGCCTCCTGGCGGCGCCGCGCCATCGCCCAGCCGGCGCCGTTCGGCGTGCGCGTGGTGCCGACGCGGATGGGCGGCGTGGCCGCCGAGTGGCTGCTCCCTGCCGACGCTGGCGATACGATCCTGTATTACCTCCACGGCGGTGGTTTCGTGATGGGCGATCCGCCGCTCTACCGGCGCATGGTCGGCTGGCTCGCGCGTCAGGCCGGCACGCGCACGCTCGTGCCCGACTATCGGCTCGCGCCCGAGCATCCCCATCCCGCCGCGCTCGACGATTGTGTCGCCGGCTATCGCGCGCTCGTGTCACGCGGCATCGCGCCCGAGGACATCGTCATCGCCGGCGACTCGGCGGGCGGCGCGCTCGCGCTGGCGACGCTGGTGGCGCTGCGCGACGCGGGCGATCCGTTGCCGGCGGCGGCGGCGCTGATGTCGCCGGTGACCGATCTGACGGTGTCGGGCGCGTCGATGCGCACGCGCGCGGACGCCGAGGTGCTGCTCGCGCCGCGGTTCTGTCACCTCGTGGCGAGGCTGTATCTCGGTGGCGCCGACGCGCGCGCCGCTTCGCCGCTGTTCGCCGATCTGCGCGGGCTGCCGCCGCTGCTCGTGCACGTCGGTACCGACGAGCTGCTCTTCGACGACTCGGCGCGCCTGGCCGAGGCCGCGCGCGCCGCCGGCGTCGACGTCACGCTCGCGGTGTGGCCGGAGCTGTGGCACGTGTTCCAGATGTTCGTGTCGATGCCCGAGGCGCGCCGCGCGCTCGACGAGATCGCCACGTTCGTGCGGCTGCACGCGCGCGCCGCGGCCGCCGAGAGCGCGCTCGCCGACGAGGCGGACGCCGAGGCGGTGTGGGCACCCGAGCGCGCTTGATCGGTCGCGGCCTACCTTGCGGCCCATGGCGATCTCGCTGACGGTGCGCCTCCTGGTCTGCGCGTACCTCGTGCTCATGATGTTCTCGATCGGCATGCTCGTCGGCGCCAAGCCGAAGGCCGACAAGCGGGGACGTCGTCACGAGCGCCGGCTGCTGGTGCGCGCGCTGGTGTTGCAGCTCGTGGTGCTGCCGGCGGTGGCGTGGGGGATCCTCGAGCTCCTCGGCGCGCACGGCAACGCGGCCAAGGCGCTGCTGGTGCTCGCGGTGGCGCCGGGCGGGCGCCTGTTGCCCAACATGGTGCGGCGGGCGCACGGCGAGGTCGGGTTGTCGGCAGAGATCTCGATCTGGCTGGCCAAGCTCACCGCGTTCACCGCGCCGCCAGCGCTGGCGCTGCTCGGCGAGGTGCATCGCGTCGAGCTGCACGAGCTCGACATCATCGCCGCGCTGCTCGGGCTGCAGATCCTGCCCTACGTCCTCGGACGGACGGTGCGGCGCCACCGGCCGGCATGGGCGGGGCGGCTCGGCCATCCGCTCGACCTCGTGCGCGGGGTCATCGTCGTGGTGTTCCTCGTCGTGCTCATCGGTAGCGGCAAGCTGGCACTCTTGCGCTTCCTCGGCGAGCCGGCGTGGGTGGGCGCGGTCGTCTTCACCGCGCTGGCGATGGGGCTCGGCTATCTGTTCGGCGGGCGCGAGCCGGCGGCGCGACGGACCTTGATGCTCGCGGCCAACAGCCACGATCTCGCGCTCGGGCTGACGCTGGCGTCGCTGGCGTACTCGAGCCTGCCGATCGAGCTGCCGGTGTTCGGCATCTGGGCCTTCACGTTCGTGTGCAACCTGGCGCTGTGCGAGATCCTGGGACGGCCGCATCGCGCCGACGCGCAGGTGCTGGCGCCGTCGGCGTGAGCGCAGGCGGTGTGAGCGTCAGAAGGCGGTGAGCGGCGGCAGCGGATCGTGATCGTTCGGCGTCACGAGCGGGGCGACCTGCTCGCGCGCGCGATCGGCCTCTTCACGCTCGCGCAGGGCGCCGTCGCCGTCGCCGGCGGCTTCGAGCGCGGCGGCCCTGGCCTGATGATGGGCCGCGCTCTGTTGCAGCTGGCTGGCGCAGCCGGTCGCGGTGGCGAGAGCGAGCGCGGTGAGGATGGCGCGATACATGGTCCTAGGAGAAGCACGAGCCATGCCGTCGCCGGCCATCCGCTCGTTCAAGCCGAGCGACGAAGCGCCCCCATATCAGTCGGGTGAGCGGCTTACTCGTGGCGGCGTGGTTCGTGGCGATGCCCGCCGTCGTCGGGCAGGCGGCGACTGACGCCGTCGACGAGGGCGCTCCACCGCAGGACGCGCAGCAGAAAGCCGACGCGCAAGACGCGGCGGAGCAAAATGCAGCGGAACAAGACGCGGCGGAGCAAAATGCGGCGGAGCAGGGCGCCGCGGAAGAGAACGCCGCCGTCGCCAGCACGCACGCCGCCGACGAGGGGGTCGACCCGCCGCCCAATCCCGCCGCCGGCGAGCGCAGCGACGGGCGCCTCGATCTGCCGCCGAAGCGACGCTGGCGCCTCCTGCCGCAGATCCTCCTGTTTCCCTTCCGCGCGCTCTTCTGGGGCCTCAGCTACCCCGTCGGCTTCGGCGTCCGTTACGAAGATCGCAAGCATCCGCTCGAGCGCCTCGGCTCCTTTTTGACCTGGAGCGACGGCCAGCGCGGCCTGCGCCCCGCCTTCTACTACTCGACCATCTACATCCCCGAGTTCGGCCTGCGCTATTTCGATCATCTCACGCTCGGCGTCGACACCAACCTCAGCGTCGTCGCCACCGTCGGCGGCGCGCGCTACGTCTACTCCGGCCTCACCGTCGAGCCGACGCGCCGCAGCGATCCGATCGGCGTCGTCTTCGACGTCCTCTTCGATCGCCGCGCCGATCTCCTCTACAACGGCCTCGGCAGCCACACCGATTCGAACGCGGCCAACGGCCGCTACCTGATGAACGCGCTCGAGGCGCGCCTCAGCCTGCGCATCCGCCCGCGGCCGTGGTTCGCCTTCTACGCCACGATCGCGAGCGGGCTGAAGCGCTTCGGCAACGGCGACAACATCGGCGGCGACATGGGCATCGACAACGTCTACGACACCGGCACCATCCCCGGGTTCACGCACGGCACCAGCTTCGTCCGCGCCTCCGCCGGCGGCGTCCTCGATCTGCGCAACGACCGCGCCAAGGCCGCCGTCGGCATCTTCGCGCAAGCGACGTTCGATTACACGCACGGCATCGACGGCGACTTCGCCTCCTACGAGCGGCTCCGCGCGCTCCTCGGCGTGCCGATCAACCTGTGGGCGCGCTCGCACGTGCTCTGGCTGCAGGCGGCGACCGCGCTGGCCTGGCCCGACGTGGGCAACATTCCCTTCTCCGAGCTGCCGACGCTCGGCGGGCCCTACGATCTGCGCGGCTTCCGCTTTCAGGATTTCCGCGATTACAGCGCGCTCTGGTTCAGCGCCGAGTATCGCTGGCCGATCTGGATGTGGCTCGACGGCGCGGTCTTCGTCGACTACGGCGGTGTGTTCCAACAGAACTACGGCCAGTTCGGCGCGCGGCGCATGCAGCCCGACGTCGGTGTGGCGCTCCACGTGATGACCGCAGGGAGCTTCAGCATCGGCGTGCAGCTCGGCTACGGCTTCGGCGAGGGCTTCAACTTCTCGATCGCGGGGACCGGCCCATGAAGCGCGCGGCGTTCGCGGTTCTCCTGTTCGTCACCGCTTGCGCGCATCCAGCGCCGCGCTTCGCCGACCGCGAGATCTTGTGGCGCGATCCCGACGACGCGCCCATCCCGATGCCGCCCGAGCACTTCATCCTCGGCACGCGCCGCGTCTGGCCGGGCGTGGACAACGCCGTGTTCCGCCCCGCCGAGCGCGTGTTCAACGTCGAGTACGGCCTCGAGGCGCAGAACGTCAACGCCGTCGACGACGTGCCCGAGTCGTCGTGGTACTCCGATCCGCGCCGCGATCCCGCACGTCCGTGGGCGCCGCCGCGCGCGCTCGGCACCGACGTCCTCACCCATCGCAACCCGGGCGAGCCGTTGCCGCAGCCGCCGTTCCGCATCACCAAGGCGCTCGAAGGCGGCTCGGCGGCCGGCTTCGTCGTGCTCGACGCGCTCGGCCGAAAGTATGCGCTCAAGTTCGATCCCGAGGACCACCCCGGCCTGGTCACCGGCGCCGACAGCGTCGCCACCCGGCTGGCCTGGGCCTCGGGCTGGCGCGCGCCGGACGACGAGATCGTCGACGTCACGCGCGCCGAGCTCATCGTGCAGCCCGGCGCCACCGTGCCCAACCGCTGGGGCCAGCTCTCGATCCTCGACGACGGCGAGCTCGACGCGATCTTGTGGCACACCGCGCACGACGCGAGCGGCGTCTATCGCGTCGTCGCCAGCCGCTGGGTCGACGGTCACGTGCTCGGCCCCTTCCAGTGGAAGGGACGCGACCTCCACGATCCGAACGATCGCACGCCGCACGAAGACCGCCGCGATCTACGCGGCTTCGGCACCTTCGCCGCCTGGATCGACGACGTCGATCTCCTCGAGAACAACACGCTCGACAGCTATCTCGGCGCGCCCGACCGCGGCCACGTCGTGCACTACCAGCTCGACGTCGGCGGCTCGTTCGGCACCTTCGCCGCGCGCCCGGCGCCCTACTGGATGGGCGACCAGAGCTACTTCCAGTTCGGGCACATCCTCGGCTCGATCGCCACGCTCGGCGTGTTCCCGCACCGCTGGGAGGATCCGCGCTGGCAGCGACGGCGGCGCGCCATCGTCGAGCAGTACCCGGAGCTCGGCGGCTTTTCGGCCGAGCACTTCGAGCCGCGCAAGTGGCGCCCGATCGTCGACATCCCGGCGCTGGTGCGCGCCACCGCGCGCGATCGCTACTGGGGCGCCAAGCGCGTGGCCGCGTTCTCGCGCACCGAGCTCGACGCGGTGGTGGCGGCGGCGCGCTACCGTCCGGCGGCGGCGGCCTACCTCGCCGACACGCTGTGGCGGCGGCGCGAGATCGTCGCGCGCGACGCGTTCACCGAGACGAGCCCGCTCGATCACTTCGCGCCCGTCGGCGGGCAGATGTGCTTCACCGATCTATGGGTGCGCGCCGGCCTCGGTGGCGACGAGCGCACCGTCTATCGCGCGCGCGAGGAGGGGCGCGACGTCGCCGTGGTGCGCGGCGCGGCGCGCGACGGCGCCGTGTGCATGACGCTGCCGGCGGGCGAGGGCTATCGCGTGCTCTCGTTCGCGGCCCAGCGTCCGGGCGAGCGTCGCTTCGGGCCCGCCGTCTCCGTACACGTCGTGGTTCGCGGCGCGCGCGCGCGCGTGGTCGGAGCCCTGCGTTGAGTCTGACCACGTCCGGACAAGTTCCTTCAAGGCACGAGACGGGCGCGCGGCACCCTCACAAGAAGGAGCCCGACGTGTCTCACCCGATCACCGTGCTCGTCGTCGATGACAGCGACGACATCCTCGAGGTCCTGGAGATGGCGCTGGAGGCGGCCGGCTATCGCGTGATCGTCGCCGGCGACGCCGTGCATGCGTTCGAGCTCGTGCGCGGCGAGCGGCCGCACGTGCTGCTCACCGACATCATGCTCGGCGTGACCAGCGGCCTCGATCTGATCACGCGCGTGCGCAGCGATCTGGCGCCGCCGTTGCCCGCCATCATCGCCATGTCCGGCTTCGGCGACGTCGCGCGCGAGGCGCTGCGGCGCGGCGCCGGCAGCTTCATCCCGAAGCCCTTCGTGGTCGACGATCTGCTCGATACCATCGCCGCCGCCGCCGATGGGCGCGCGCCGACACCGTCGACGCAGCAGCACGCCGCCGATGCCGCACGGCACCAGCGCAGCGTCGCCGCCGCCGCCGCCGATGCCGCGCTGGCGCGCCTGGCGCCGGTCTATCCCGAGATGCAGCGGCGCACCGAGTGGACCGTGAATTGGGCCCCCGCCTACCTCGGGTTCGGCCACGCGTTCGTCGCCGTGGTCCGCGAAGGGCGGCTGCGCGTCGTCGCCGCCTCCGAGGGCGCGCCGGTCGATCTCGACTCGCCGGTGGGCGAGCGCGTGCCGCTGGTGCGCGACATCGTCGAGACCGCGTCGTCGATCGTGCTCTCCGGCCATGGCGCGCCCGCGTTCGGCACCATGCAGGGCTTCTTCGCCGGCGTGCCGCTGCGCATCGGCAAGGTCGCCATCGGCGCGTTTTGCGTCGTCGACGAGAGGCCGCACGCGCTCGGGTCGGAGGACTTCGAGGTCATGCAGGCGTGGGGTCGGCGCGCCTCGGCGGTGCTGGCCGACGAGCCCCACCCACCGCAGGCGCTGTGGGCGCCGCTCGGGCTCATCTCGGAGAGCGGCTACGCCCTGCTGCTCTCGGCGCTCCTGCGCCGCTGCCAGTCGGGTACCGACGCGCTGCACGTCATCATGATCGAGTGCGCGCGTCCCCCCGCCGAATGGCGCGACGAGCTCGCCGAAGCGATGGGGCGCGATCATTGTTGCATCGCCGATCTGGAGAACGGCCGCTACGGCGTGGTCGTGGCGCGGCCCGACAAGCTGAGCGTGCGCGCCGCCGCCGGGCGTGCGCTCGCCGCCTGGGCCTCGCGCGCCGACGCTCGCGCCGGCATGATCACGGTCGACAACGCGGCCGTGATCGGCGTCGGCGAGCAGGAGGTGAGCCGGCTCGCCGAGGCGGCGCTGGCCCGTGCGCTGGCGCGACGCGACGAGGGCGTGGGACGCATCGAGCGTTTCACCCTCGGTCGCGCCGCGCCATCCACGGAGGAAGCGCCGCGCGCGCCGGCCTATGAGG
This sequence comes from Polyangia bacterium, assembly GCA_035607415.1. GTDB lineage: Bacteria > Myxococcota_A > Polyangia > Palsa-1104 > Palsa-1104 > JAQBQH01. The sequence continues at coordinate 215,529 of DATNAQ010000027.1, read as the reverse complement.
CGCGGAAGGGCGTCTGAGAGCCGAAGCCCTGCTGCTGGCTCAGCGCCATGCGAATGGCCTCGCCGGCTTTCTCGCGCACCGCCTCGGCGACGCGCTCACGGAAGCCGTCGGAGAGCCGCTCGCGCAGCGTCTCGATCACGCGCTCGCGCAGGTTGTCGACGATGCGATCGCGCAGCGACTCGGCGATGCGCTCGGCGTCGATGCCCGCGGTCTGCAGCTCGCGCGCCATCGGGCTCTGCTGCATCGCCGCGCGCACGGCCTCGACGAGGTGTTGGCGCACGACCTCGCCCATGCGCTCGCGCACCACCTGCACCACGCGCTCGCGCACGCTCTCGCTCAGACGATCGCGCAGTGACTCGGCGATGCGGTCGCGGATCTCCGAAATCATGTGCTCGCTGGAGCTGCCGCCGAACTGCTGCTGCTGCTGCCAGCCGCCGCCGAAGCCCTGCTGCCCACCGAAGCCGTGCTGGCCGAAGCCCTGCTGCCCGCCGAACTGCTGGCCACCGAACTGCTGCCCGCCGAACTGCTGCCCGAAGCCGCCGCCCATGCCGCCGCGCAGCACCTCTTGCAGCCGCCCGCGCAGCTCCTCGGAGAGCCGCTCGCGCAACACCTGCGACAGGCGCTCACGCACCAGCTCGCCGATGCGCTCGCGGATCTCTTCGTTGGCGCGCTCGCCCACGTGCTCGGCGATGCGCTCGCGCAAGGTCAGGATCAACATCTCCGCCGCCGGGCCGCCCTGCATCAGCATCGGATACGCTTCTTGGAGCGAGCGGCGCAGCGCCTCGCGCAGCTTGTCGCGCAGGTTCTCGCCGATGCGCTCGCGCAGCTCGTGGCCGATGCGCTCGCGCATCATCTCGGTGACGCGCTCGCGCACCGCCGCGGTCACGCGCTCGCGGATGGCCAGCGCCAGGATCTCGGCCCCCGGCCCGCTCAGCTGCGGCCCGAGCTGACCGCCGACGATGGCGCCGCGCAGCGCCTCGCCGATGCGCTCGCGCAGCGACTCGGCGGTGTACTCGCGCACCGCCTCGATCACGCGATCGCGGATGTCGCTCGCCAGCCGCTCGCGCACGCGCTCGTGCACGCGCTGCGAGACGCGGTCGGCGATCTGCTCGACGAGGTGCGGCCCCGGCTGGCCCGACATCATCGCCTGGCGCAGCTCGTCGCGCAGCTCCTCGCCGAGGTGCATGCGCAGGTTCTCGACGATGCGCTCGCGCACCGCGTGGCGCAGCCGGTCGCGCACCACCTCCGAGACGCGCTCCGAGACGCGGTCACAGACGCGCTCGGCGATCACGTCGGAGATGTGCTCGAAGCCGGGGCCCTGGAACTGCTGCTGCTGCTGCGGGCCTTGCCAGCCGCCGCCGAACTGCGAGGAGAAGCCACCAAAGCCGCCGCCCGCGAGCTGCGGCGAGCGCCGGATCGCGTCCATCGTGTTGCGGATGGTCTCGTCGAGACGATAGAGCTCACCAGAATCGAACCGCTCGGTTTCCATGCACGCCTCCCAGGTTGTGCTGCGTGGTCATGCTTGCGGCAGCGAAGACTTCGGACGTTTCGCCAGCCGGATGCGAACGACTCCTCGATCGACTTCGATGCGCGGGGCGCCCGACGCGGGCAGCGGCAGCTGCACCCGACGGCTGAACGGCCCGCACGGCAATTCGGCGTGTAGCCACACGCGCGCCTCGCCGGCGTCACGGACGCGCACGCCGGAGACGAGGACGCTGTCGCCGATCAGCTCGGCGTGGACGTTGTGCACGTCGGCGCCGGGCACGCCAAGCTCGACGATGATCTCGCGCTCGACGGCGATGATGTCGGCCGGCGGCGTGAAGGAGAACGGCGGCACGCGCTCGGCGAGCGCGGGGATGGAGCGCACCAGCGACTCGAGCTCGGCGAAACGCCCGGCTACCGCGCTCGCCGTGGGGTGCACGCCGGGATCGGCGTGCTCGGCGCCGTCGGGCGCCTCGCCGCCGGTGACGGCGCGGTGAATCGCGCGCACGTGGTCGAGCATCATCGAAACGGTCGGCTCTCGCATGAACGGCCCTCGCGAACGGGAGCCGAGGTAGGCACATCGCGCACCGCGCGCAAGTGGCGGCGTGCGCTTTTTACTTTCGTTCTAAAGACGGCGATCGCGCGATCAGAAACGCCAGCCGACCGACATGCTGCCGCCGGTGGCGCTGGCGCTGATGTCGAGGTTGAGGCGTCGCAGATCGTGGAGCTCGGTGGCGGCGGCGACGGTGACGAGGATGCCGATGGCCTGCACGCCGGCCGAGAAGAGCAGCAGCGGCGTCGTGCGATCGCCGGCGTCGTTGTGCGCCACCGACCAGATGGCGCCGAAGACGGGGATGCCGTCGACGACGGCGGTGCGATGCGGCTGCATGGCGACGAGCACGTTGGAGACGAGGTAGCCGAGCGCCGCCGCCGAGGCGCCGCCGATGAGCACCGCCTCGAGCTCGTCCTCGCCGACTTCGGGATTGACGAGCGGCGGCAGATCGCAGCCAGGGACGCACATCGTCGGTGTGCAGGTGCAGTGCGGCATCATCGACGGTGATGCCGTCGGCGGCGGCGTCGGCGGATCCGCCGGTAGCTCTTCATCGAGCGGCGGATCGGCGTCGGCGATCGCGATGCTGCCGGGGCCGAAAGACTGAGCATGTGCAACCGCGCTGCACGAGAGGATCGCGGACACTACCGTCGCTGCCGCCCGCCCGAACTGACGCATGGATCACCTCGCACTGGCCGGTGTGAGTGCGCGCGTTCGTCACGTCAAGACTGTTCGTGGCCAGCGTTACGGAGAGCGCAAACTGTGGCGCAAACGGATCATGCTTTCTTGCGGCACGCGGATGACACCGCGCGAAGGACGGTCGAGATCGAGCACGAGCGCGGCCACCGAAACGAAGACGAGCGTCGCGAGAAAAGTGGGCCAAAAGCGTCGCGCACCGTCGAGACCGCAGTCGTAGCCGACGAGCGCCGCGGCGATGCATCCGACGAAGAAGATCAGTTCCACGATCGGCAGAGGAACGAGATTCTCCACGGCGACGCGTCGCTTCTCGTGCAGATCGATCACATCGTTCAGCGAGCGTAAAAAGAGGCCGCTCGCGATTTGGTTCGGCGTTCGCGCGACGGCGCGCGTGGCCTTGTCCCACAGCTGCGCTTGTAGGCGCACAGAGGCGGCGTTGAGCGCGTCGCGGCGGCGCGCGTCGAAGCCGACCTCGTGCAGCGCGACGCGCAGGTCGACGTAGCGGCGGAGCAGCGACTGCAGCTCGCTGCGCTCCGGCTCGTCGAGGAGCGCGGTGCGCAGATAGGTGGTGCCGATGGCGTTCGACTCCTCGAGCACGAGCGCGCGGCGCGCGTCGTAACGGCCCTGCGCCATCGCGAACGAGAAGGCGAGCAGCAGCGCCAGCAGGCTGAGCACCGCCGCCTCCGTCGTCGAGAGCTGCGCGGGCGAAACACCGGCGCTGCGGCGGCGCGCGCGCGCAGCGACGCGGAAGCCGAGCTCGATGAGGACGACCCAGACGGCGAGCGCCGCCGCGCACAGAAGGAGGATGGGCGTGCGGTACACGAGATTGCCGATCACACGCCGAGGACCTGCATGCCGCAAGCCGCGGCGCTCGCCCGATCGGTCGCGGTACGAGCAATGCAGCTTCGCCGCTCATGCGCATCCACTACGTCCTTGTCGTCGCTGCGATCGAATGGTCGAGTGGTGTCGCCTACGCTCAGGTGGCGGGGCAGCCGGGTGTCGCACCGCCGCCACCGCCCGCGCAGTCGCTGGAGCCGACGCCGCCGACGCCGTTGACGGCGCCTCCGTCGTCGCTGCAGCCGTCGGTTCCGCCGACGCCGACGCCGCCGTCGGTGTCGACGTCGCCTTCGTTGTCGACCGTGCCGCCTCCGCCGTCGCTGGCGCCGCCGCCGCCGCCCGATACGCTGTCGACGCGGACGCCCGGCACCACGCCGGCGACCGGCACGCTGGCCTCGGCACCGTCGGCACCGACGACTGCGTTGACGGTACCTCCTCCGCCGCCGTCGACGCAGACGCCGCCGACCTCGTCGACGCCGCCGTGCTACGGCTCGATGCCGCAGAACGCGGCGACGGGCGGCATCGTCTCGAGCTCGTCGGTCCGTCCGACGGACTGCGCCGGCTCGCCGGTGGCGCCGCCGACCGCCATCCCCACGACGCAGCCGAACACGCTCGGCGGCGTGACCGTGCAGCAGGGCAATCCGGCGAGCACCATCGGCGGGTTGCCGACGAACGGTCCGTAGCCCGCGAAACCGCGTTCAAGCGGGCCCGGTGCCCGCCGCACCTTCGATCGCATGAGGGTGATCCCATGGGGCGCGCGCGTCTCCGCGCTCGGCGTCGCGCTCGTGTTGTCGGCGGGCGCCGCGCCGTCGCTGCCCGCGGGCACGCGCATCCCGGCGCGCATGAACACCTCGATCGCCACCCGCGCCGCGCTCGGCCCCAACCGCATCCCCGACGTGCATCGCGCCGGCGAGGAGTACGCGGCGTCGGTGACCGATCCGGTCGGCTCCGGCTGCGCGCGCATCGATCCCGGTGCCGTGGTCCACGGCCGCGTCTCCGAGCTGCGACCCGGCGTCGAGCTCTCCGGCGTCAAGCTCGCGCTCACCGCCGACGACATCGACGGGCGCCCGGTCGCCGCGCACGTGGTCGCGTCCGACGTCGAGCGCGTGCCGGCGACCGACCTCGGCCGCACCGCCGACAGCGCCGCCTTCGCCGGCGTCGTCATGGGCGGCGTGTTCTTCGGACTGCCCGGCATCATGATTGGGTACGGCGCCGGCGCGGGTGCGGGCGCCATCGGTGCATACAACGAGCGGCGCGTCGAGGCGTGGCTCCCGGCGGGTTCGAGCATCCAGGTCGAGCTCGACGAGCCGCTCACGCTCCCGACGCGCCGCACGTGCTGACGCGTCCGCGCTACATCGTCGGGCGCGCCACCCCCGCGGTCATTGGCGCAGGATATTGCGACATCAGCTTGGACACCGCCTTGTCGAGCTTGGCGAGGTTCGGCGAGTACTGGTTGTTGATCACCTGCGACGCGGTGCCGCGCCAGAACACGGTCTTCGTCGCCGGATCGATGAAGTCGACGATCAGCGTGCCCTCGGTGTACTGGTACACGTCGGCGCCGCCCCAGCCCCACCAGCCGTAGCCGGCCGAGGTCACGTCGAGCTTCTGCTGCTTGCGCGCGTGATAGGCGATGAGAAAGTCGGGCTGCTGCCCCGGCGCCGCCTCGACGATGCCCTTTTGCGCCAGGTCGTTGCGGATGGCGCTCTTCACCTCCTGCTCGGCCGGCGATTCCGCCTGCCCCTGACGATACGGCGGCGTGAAGAACGAGTAGCTACGGAAGCGCTCCAGGTTCGTCCCCGGCGTCACTGTCGAGCTCACGGCGGCGCCACAACCCGCGATCAACAGCACCGCGGCACATCGCAATACGAGCGACCTCATGTTCATCCCTCCTTGTCCGTCGCGTCAACGCAACGGCAGCTGCTTGGTCTCCGGCTCGGCGATCACTTCGGCGAGCTCGATCGTCGTCGGCGTGGTGTTGCGCACCACCGCGTTGGCCACTGTTCCGTCGGGACGCTCGACCGACCACGCCGTCGCGCTCGGCGTGGCCACGCGCGAGACGATGTGCTGCCCGCCGCCGGTGAACGCCTGATCGAACCAGGCGACGGTGTCGGCGAAGGGGCGATCGATCTCGAAGATGCGGTCGACGCCGGCGACGCGGGCGGCGGTGGCTCTGGTCGGTAGTGTCTTCATGCCGCGGCCGAGCTCGGGGAACGCCCGGATCTCGTCGATCGTCGCGCTGCCGACCAGCCGGGCATCCGCCGGAGCGGCGATGAGCCCGACGGTGGCGACCATCGGTCCGCTGGCGGCGACGATCGGGCCGCTGGCGGCGATGGCGACGAGCGCGAAGCTCGGCCACATGCTCCCTCCTGTGCGCGCGGTTTGCGCGTCGTCCTTGGCAAGTTGCAGTCGGCGTGCCCGCGCGATCAGGTGATCGCCTCGTTGACAGTGTGCGTGCGCTGCCGAGGTCAACGCACCACCGGGGACAGACCCGGTCACTCACACAAGGAGAGCGCCATGCCGATCCTTCTCACGAACTTGCGCACGCTGCCTTCCACGGACATCAGCTCGGGCGGGATGCCGTTCTCATACCAACCGCCGACGCCCGGCTTCGCGCTCGTCGGGCTCGTGGTGCGCGCCGGCGCCTGGATCGATCAGGTGTCGCCGATCTTCGCCGAGCTCCTCGAGGACGGCACGCTCGGCGCCGAGATGCAGGGCCCGCTGTTCGGCGGCCACGGCGGATCGCCCTACGAGCTGCGCGTACAGCCGGGCCACATCGTGACCGGCATCCAGACGCGGTCGGGCAACTACGTCGACGCGGTTCGCCTGCTGCAGACGAAGTGGGACGGCAGCTCGCTCGACATGACGACGACGCGCTGGACCCAGTGGGTGGGCGCGCCCAACCTCGGCGGCGTCGAGCGCATGGAGCGCCTGGTCGAGCCGCACGGCGCGGCGGTGGCGGTGGGCATCGCCGGCCGCTCGGGCCATTACGTCGACAACCTGACGCTGCTCTCGGCCGAGCTCATCCGCGTCAGCGGCACCGCCGTCGGCAAGAGCAACAACAACCGCGGCAGCCGCGCGTCGTCGTCGACCGTCGCGGCGGGGTAGCCTCCGCAGCAAGAACGTCTCCCTCACGCCGGCAGCGGCGCGGTGGGCCCCGGCACCACCTCCGGCGAGCTCACCCCTTCCACCTTCTTATGCGCCGACCGCAGCCTCACCGACAACGCGATCATCATGAGCCCGAAGATCAGCGCGTAGATCCCAATCAACCACGCCAACGCCAACACCCCCGCCGCCGGCAACAAGATCATCAGCACGCCAAACACGATCGACACCACCCCCGACAGCACCAACCAGAACTCCCCGCGGATCGCCTTGCGCAGCTCCACTGCGATCCCAATCTCCAAAATCCCCCGCGCGATCGACCACGCCGCGATCGCCGCATACAACGCCATCGCCGTGAACCCCGGCCGGAAGAACGTCAACAGCCCCACGCCAATCCCGACCAACCCCGCCACCAGGAACTGCCACGAGCGCCACCCGCTGATCGACATCGCCAGCGCGTCGATGCCATCGATGAACGCCCATACGCCGAACACCAGCACCAGCGCACCGAACGCCGCCAGCGGCGACGCCAACGCGAAGATGCCGAACAGCACGGCCAGGATCCCGCGCAGCAGCACCAGCCACCAGTTGCTCGTCAGCGCGCTCGTCGCCGCCAGCGCGATCCCGCGCGCCCCGCCGCCCATGAGCCCCACCATCTCGTCCGCGCGCCGCCCAGCCTCTTCGTCGCCGAGCCCGCCCTCGCGCTTCAGGTAATCGGACAGGCGCAGCCTCGCCTGCGCGCGGTCGACGCTGACCGCGCCGCACTTTGAACATTGTTGAACAGGTTCCACCACGCACCTCCTGCGCGTCGGTGGCAGCAGAATTCATTCCAATGCCCGTCGTCGCCGCTTGCCGCGCCAAACCCGCTCATTACCTTGCGAGGCATGAGCCTCCTGCGTCCGCCCGTGCATCCCGACGATCACGTCGACGGCAGCTTTCGCGCGCCGGTCACGCTCGTCGAGTACGGCGACTTCGAGTGTCCCTTCTGCGCCGGCGCCTACTACACGGTCAAGGCGCTGCAGCAGGTGCTCGGCCCGCGCCTGCGCTTCGTGTTTCGCTGCTTCCCGCTGGCTGCCGAGCATGCGCACGCGCTCTCCGCGGCCGAGGCCGCCGAGGCTGCCGGCGCGCAAGAGCGCTTCTGGCCGATGTACGACATGCTGTTCGAGAACCAGCAGGCGCTCGAGTGGCCCGATCTGGCCGAGTACGCCGCGCGCCTCGGCATCGATCTCGACACCTTCCTGCGCGACGTGCGCACCCACCGCTTCGTCGATCGCGTGCGCGCCAACCTGCGTTCGGGCGCGCTCAGCGGCGTCAACGGCACGCCGACGTTCTTCATCAACGACGTGCGCCACGACGGCAACTGGGACTTCGAGTCGCTCTCGCGCGCGATCGAAGCGGCGCGCACCGGCATCTCGCCGTCGCTATGAGCTCGCCGTTGCAGTGACCGGCGAGCGGCTCGTGCGGCGTTGTGCCGCATCCCCCCCGGCGCGCCGGACGGCTGTCGCGGATTGCGTCTCCGCGTGCAACCCCGTCCGGCGCGCAGCGGTTTGCGTCTCGACCCACCCGCCGCCCGTCCCTCCACGCACGAAACGCGTCCGGGGTCATACCTACAAACGCCAGTCCGCGTCCATAGCGTCGATTCATGCGGTCCCGCCGACGCAGCGCCGCGCGCCGTCGACGTTGAAAACGACGTAAAGCGGCTGCGATATCGACGCGAAATGGTCTTCTAGACCACGAGCGCGCGCCGCCGAGATCACGCGCATGCTCAACTCAGACCGTCCCTTCGGAGTCCGTCGCGTCTACGAAACCACCACCGCCGGCGCCGACCTGGTGCGGCTGCGCCTCTGCGATCGCATCGTCGAGCTCGGGCGCAAGGAAGCAGACCTATACGACAAAGTCGTGGCCTGGCTGGTGGGGCCCGAGAGCGACTCCGCCCTCGAGCGCGCCGCCGGCCTCGACGCCGCCGGCCGCGAGCGCTTATTGAAGCGTTTATGTGACGCCGGGCTGCTCTACGACCGTCGCGCGCTGCCGACGGCGCTGAGCGGCGAGCTGCTCCATCGCGATCACTTCGCCAAGCTGCTCCCGAGCTGGCTCGACCAGGCGTTCTCGCATCCGTTCTGGTCGCGCATGACCGGCGGGCGCGGCTCGCCGCGCCTGTTCGCCGGCTGGCTGCTCGAGCTCTATCACTACACGCGCAACGCCAACCGCCACATGCCGCTGTCGTGCGCGCACGCGCGCGAGAAGGCGATCAAGCTCCTGCGCGCGCGCCACTACGCCGAGGAGTGGAACCACTACCACTACTTCATGCGCTCGCTCAAAGCGCTCGGCTACACCGAGGCCGCGGTGGCGGAGTCGGTGCCGCTGCCGATGACGCTGGCGCTGTCGAACTTCATGCGCCAGGCGGCGCGCGAGGACGTGCTCGCGTACTCGATCTGCTCGGCGGTGCTCGAAGGCACGACGACCGAGCGCGGCACGTACAGCCCGTACTACCAGCGCTGCGCCGAGCTCTACAAGATCCCGAAGGAGGCGATCCAACCGATCTTCGCGCACCTCGATCTCGACGTGCAGTACGGACACTCGGATCTGTTCCTCGACATCTGCAAGACGGTGGACACGATGCCGGCGTCGCGCGCCGCCCGCGTGCTCGAGTACGGGCATCAGCTCGTCGAGCACATCTGGATGTGGACCGACAACATCGAGCGCTACTACGAAAACGAGACGCAGCCGATGCCGCGCCGCGCTTTCGATCCGCGCTTGGATTAGGAGAGGGACATGAGCGCCACGACGGACATTCCGCTCTTGAAACGCAGCGCCCGCGTCTCGCATCGCGAGGATCGCGTGGTGATCGAATACCTCGGCTCCGAGCTCACCATCGAGGGCGAGGGCGCCCTCATCTTCGGCAAGGTCTATCCGCTGCTCGACGGCAAGAACGGCCTCGAGAACATCGCGCGCACCGCGGCCGTCGAGCCGACGCGGCTGCGCGCGCTCGCCGGACAGCTCGAGCGCGCCGGCGTGCTCGCGCTCGTCGAGGCGGAGGAGAGCATCGATCCGCGCGCCGTCACCGGGCGCGAGTTCTACGCGCTGCACCGGCGCCACTCGGCGCACTGGCTGCAACCGGTCTACGAGCATCCGCTGTGGGAGCGCATCGTCAGCGGCAAGGCGACGCGCGCGCAGGTGCTCGGGTTCGCCTACGAGAAGTATCACTACATCGAAGGCGCCTACGAGCACATGGCCGTCGCCGCCGCCAACGCCACGCCGGCGATGATGCCGCACCTGGCGCGTCACTTCATCGAGGAGTACACGCACGGCGACATCTATCGGAAGGGGCTGATGAGCCTGTTCGCCGACGACGTGGTCGTGCGCGCCCAGCCGCTGCCGTCGACGCGCGCGCTCGTCAACTTCCTGTCGGAGACCGCGGCGCGCAACTCGTTCGCCTACTACGCGGGCAACGAGCTTCTGCAGATGACCGAGAACACCTCCGACGCCACCGACGGCGCCGCCGTCGATCGCTTCTACGAGGCGATGCGCAGGCACTATCCGTACACGGGGCGGCTCATCGACTCCTTCATCGCGCACACGCGCGCCGATCAGAAGCTCGGACACGAGAGCGTCTTCAGCGAGATGTGCGACGCGGTGCCGCCGCTCACCCGCGCCGAGGCGCGCGACGCGCTCGAGACCACGCGCTACATGGCCGAGCATCTCCACCTGTTCATGGACGGGATCGACCGCGCGTACGGGCCGCTGACGTCGGTGCCGCGGCTGCCCGAAGAGCTGGGCAGCTGCTGAGCCCGTCGAGGGAGGGGGCCGTGACGGTCGGTTGGCGTGCGGAAGACTGGCGGCGGCTCCATTCGATCGCGCCGGGCGGCTTCGACGAGCCGGAGGACATCCGGCGCGTGCTCGACTCGCTCGGTTACCTCTCGGAGTGGCGCCAGAGCTACGCCATCCGCTCGGCGCGGGCGTCGCTGCACGCCGCGCGCATCACCTGCATCGACGCGGCGGTGTTGTCCTACGGTCTCATGGAGCTGTTGTTCTCGACGGTGAAACGGCGCCTGCTCGCCATCCACCGGCGCGATCCGGCGGGCGAGGAGGTCGGCCACTGCGTCACGATCTATTGGAACGGCGCCGGGCGCATCGGCGCGTTTTCCAAGTCGAGCTACGCCGGGCTCGGCCATCGTGACGCGGTGTACGCCGACGAATTGGCGATCGCGTCGAGCTACGCCAAGGAGTACCTGGCGATGGGGTTCGAGCCGCTCTACTTCGGCGTCACCACGCTCGAGGAGATCGCGCCCGATCTCGATTGGCGCTTCCACCCGGGCGCGCTCAACGAGATCTCGGATCGGCTCAAGGAGCGCTACGAGTACGCGTTCATGTTGGCGCGCTGAACGGACGAGGAGACACGACGATGAAAACGAGCCTCGAGGACTTCCCGGCGCTGCTGTTGCGCTTGCACGCCGGCGATCGCGCGGCGCCGGCGCTCAGCTTCCACCGCGGGCGCAAGCTCGCCGGCAGCCTGGCCTACGGCGAGCTCGTCGATCGCGTCGAGCGCGCGGCGGCGACGCTGCACCGCATGGGCGTGCGCATCGGCGATCGCGTGGCGCTGGCCTCGCCGAACGGGCTCGACCTGCCGGTGTGGATGCTGGCGGTGTGGCGCGTCGGCGCGGTGGCGGTGCCGCTCAACCCGAACGCGTCGAACGGTGACTGGAAGCTGGTGCTCGAGCACGCCGGCGTGCGTGGGCTCATCGCCGCGCCCGAGCTCGCGGATGCGCCCGCGGCGGCGGGGCTCGGCTTCGTGCGCTCGTTCGACGAGGGCTGCGGCCCCTTGCCGACGACGCCGACGCCGATGCCGCCCGGGATCGCCGATGAGGCGGCGATCATCTTGTACACGTCGGGGACGACGGGGCTGCCCAAGGGCGTGACGCTGAGCCAGCGGAACCTCTTGGCCAACGCGCAGGGGATGGCGGCGGCGTTCCGGCTCGCCCACGCCACGCAGCTCGCGGTGCTGCCGCTCTTCCACGCGCACGCGCTCGGGTTCGGCTTTCTGAGCGCGCTCGTCTCGGGCGGGCACCTGGTGCTCGGCGAGCGCTTCGATCCGCTGGCGTGGGGCGAGCTGGTGCGCACGCACGCGGCGTCGTGGGCGAGCGTGACGCCGCATCTTCTGCCGCTGCTGATGGAGGCGCGCGTGCACCGGCGCGATCTGCCTTCCTTGCGCGGCCTCCTGGTGTCGTCGGCGCCGCTCGGCAGCGACCTGGCGCGGCGCTTCGAGGAGACGACGGCGATTCCGCTCGTACACGGCTGGGGATTGTCGGAATTCACGAATTTTGCGTGCGTCACCGATCCGTGGGCCGACGAGGCGACGCGGCTCCAGCTGTTCTGGGGCGACGAAGTGCCGTCGGTGGGCTCGCCGATCGGCGCCACCGAGGTGAGCGTGCGCGGCGAGTGGGGCGAGCGGCGCGTCGAAGGCGAGCGCGGCGAGCTGTGCGTGCGCGGGCGCTCGCGCATGCTGTCGTATTGGGACGACGCGAACGCGACCGAGCGCGTGATGTACGGCGATTGGCTGCGCACCGGCGACCAGGGCTACTTCAGGATGGTCGGCGGGCGCGCCTGCTACTACGTGAGCGGGCGCATCAAGGAGATCGTGATCCGCGGCGGCGAGAAGCACAGCCCGGTGGCGCTGGAGAATCGGCTGCTGGCGGCGATGCCGGAGCTGGCGGGGCACGTCGTGGTGCTCGGCTTTCCGCACGCGCTCGTCGGCGAGGAGCTCGGCGCCTACGTCGAGCTCGATCCGCTGCCGGAGGAGCTGCAGGCGCGGCTGATGGCGGCGGTCGACGGGCTGCCGGCCGACGCGCGGCCCAAGATCATCCTGCACGGGCGCGAGCCGATCCCGCGTACGCACACGGGCAAGGTGCAGCGCAAGAAGCTGGCGCCGCTGTTCGCGGGCTTCCGCGACTGCATCGGCCGGCCGCGGCTCGAGCCGCTGAGCTAACTCTGCTCGAGGTGCCAGATCTGCGGCGACAGATCGTTGCAGCTCCACAGCTGCATCGCCGTGCCCGCCGTCGTCGAGCCGCCGCTGTCGTCGAGGCAGAGCCCGGCGTGGCCGAGGACGAAGTAGCCGCGGCCGACGTTGCGCGGCGTCCAGCGCTGCGGGGCGCTGCCGTCGCACGGCTGCTGCTCGATGCCGGCGCCGGCGGCGGTGGCGCCGGCGGTCACGGCCAAGCACAACCCGCTGTTCTCGGCGCGCAGCGCGTAGCTGCCGTCGCTGGCGACGGTGAATGTCCAGTTCTGCGGGGTCAGGCCGTTGCACGTCCACTGCTCGATCTTCGTGCCGGCGGTGGCGGCGCCGCCCGAGACGTCGAGGCACAGCCCGCTCATGACGTTGACCAGACGGTACTTGCCGCCGCTCGCGACGCCGTCGGCGTCGCCCGAGCCGAGGAGGTGCCCGCGCGCGAACCAGGCGCGGCACACGTTGCCGTCCCACTGCGTGGCGAGCTCGAGGCCGATCTGGCCGCCGTCGAGCGGCAGGATCGACGAGCTGTAGTTGGGGCAGAAGTTGTCGTAGGGCGCGCCAATCGGCACCGGCGCGGGCACCTCGAACCAGTTGCGCCCGCCGCCTTCGCTGTTGGCGAAGAGGACGGCGCCGTTGTCGGGCGCGACGTTGCCGGCGCCGTCGTAGACCATCTGGCCGACGAGGTAGAAGCGGCCGTTGGCGCCGGGCGTGCCGTTCCACACCAGCGTCGGCGCGTGCGCCAAGTGCAGGCCGTCGACGGTGGCGGGGCGCTGGCCGGCGTCGGCGGCGTCGCCCCAGCTCCAGCCGTCGGCGGAGGTGCGCAGGTGCGCGGTGCAGTTGTCGCCGGCGACGCCGCAGATTTCGTAGCTCATGTAGTAGGTGCCGCTCGGCAGGCGGCGCACGTTCGCCATGCCGGGGCGCGCGCCGGCGGCGGCGAGGGCGACGGTGTTGGTGGCGCCGCCGAAGGTGACGCCGTCGCTGGAGCGGACCTCGACGAGCTTCTGGCTGTGCGCGGGATCGGTCTCGTCGGAGTAGTGGCAGACGAGCGTGCCGTCGGCGAGCACGGAGAATTCGGGCTCCCACAGGCCGCCCGACGAGCGCGGCTTGCCGGCGGTGACGACGGTGCCGAGGCGCGTCCAGGTGGTGCCGGCGTCGGCGCTCGACCAGACCGGGATCGACATCGGCTGCCCTTGCGTGTCGCCACCGACGGACGCGGCCCACAAGAGCGTGCCCGCGGCCAGGCCACCGACGGCGCGCGGCAGCTCGAACAGCGTCGCGCAGCACAGGCCGGTGCTCGTGACCGGATCGTCGATGTGGCCCACCTCGGTGAACGACAGGCCGTCGTCGTCGCTGCGCAGGATGGTGCCGCCCATGCGCCCGCTCGGCAGCGGCGTCACCACCGAGGCGAGGACGGCACCGGCGCGCGCGCCGACGGCGAGGCGGATGGCGCGCGGGTAGAGCGCGGTGCCGGGGAGGAGCAGCGTCGGCGCGGTGGTGATGGGCTCGCCGCTCGGGAGATCGTCGGAATCGCCGCCGTCGCTCGGTCCGGGCGCGACGATGCCGCCGTCGTCGGGCGCGGCGATCGCGAGATCGGGCGCGACGGCGTCGCCGTTGCCGCCCGATGCGGGCGACGGTTTGTACGAGCAGCCGCAGGCGGCGGCGAGCGTGGCGGCGACGAAGAGCAGGCGATGGAGGCGCACGGCGCCGCGTAGAGCAAGAACGAGACCAGCGAAAGCGGCCGCGCGATCCGCGAGTTGCCGTCGCGGCGCTGATGCCTCCAGTTCCCGCGTCTGCACACGGACGATGGCGTATCGCCGAGGTGACAGCCCGGCGCGCACGGCCGTCCGCGATCTGCGTGCTCGGCTACGCCTGCAGGACGATGCGGTAGCGGGCTTTGTTGGCGCGGACCTGCTCGACGCCGAGGTTGACCTCGTGCATCGGGCGCGTCTCGATCGTCGGCGCGACGCCGTGGCGCGCGGCGAAGGCGAGCATCGCGCGCATGGTGGCGCGGTCGCCGATGTCGGAGCCGCAGATGACCTTTTGTCCGGTCAGGAGCAGCGCGGCGGGCACGCGCAGCAGATCGGGCGCCGCGCCGACGAGGCACAGCACGCCGCCCGGGCGCAGCGCCTGGACGTAGGCGATCCAGTCGAGCTGCGCCGGCGCCGTGGCCACCAGCAGATCGAGCCGCCCCGCCTGCAGCCGCAGCTCGCGCGGATCGGTCGAGCGCACCACCTCGTGCGCACCCATCGCGCGGATGGCCACGTCCTTGTCCGGCGACGACGAGAAGGCCACGACCTCGCAGCCGAGCGCGGCGGCGAAGCGAACCGCCAGGTGGCCGAGCCCGCCCACGCCGATGACGCCGACGGTGCGCCCGACGCCGGCGCCCCAGCGGAGGAGCGGCGAGAACACGGTCACGCCGCCGCACAAGAGCGGCGCCGCCTCCGCCGAGCCGATCGCCTCGGGGATGGCGAAGGCGAAGCTGGCGTCGGTGCGCACGCGATCGGCGACGCCGCCGTGATGCCCGACGCAGGTCGCCTCCTGCTGCGCGCACAGGTTCTCGTGCCCGGCCACGCAGGCCTCGCACTTGAAGCACGCGCCGCGTTGCCAGCCGACGCCGGCGCGCTCGCCGACGGCGAACGACGTGACGTCGCGCCCGAGGGCGGTGACGCGCCCGATGATCTCGTGGCCGGGCACGAGCGGGTAGACGCTGCGCTTCCACGCGTCGTCGATGAGGTGCACGTCGGAGTGGCACAGCCCGCAGTGCGTGATCTCGAGCTCGACCTGCCCGTCGCCGAGCGGCGACGCCTCGTAGGCGAAGGGCACCAGCGTGGTGCGCGGGGCGAGCGCGGCGTACGCGTGGACACGCAGCGGGTTCATCACCGCTCCTATCTCCAGCTATGGGCCAGATGATCCGACAGCGCCGCCGCTACCAGCTCCTGTGCGAACAGCGAGGTGAAGGTGTGATCGGTCCCCGCCAGATCGGCGCGCCGGAAGCGCGGCAGCCCGTCGAGCGCGCGCATCTGGCGGCCGAAGTGGCGGTCGACGAACTCGACGCCGGGATCGTGCTCGCTCTTGACGAGGAAGGTGTCGACGCCGCGCTCGGCGAGCTCGCGCAGGCGCGCCGGCACGTCGTCGATCATTCCGGCCGAGCGCCCGCGCAGGACGCGCCGCACGTTGGTGACGAGCGCGCCGAGCGTCTCGCCGCGCAGGAGCTGGCGTAGATGGTGGCGCTCGCGCAGCGCCGCCAGGTGATCGCGCGCGCGCTTCTCGGTCTCGACGAGCGCCAGGTCGTTCACGCAGAAGGTGCGCGGGTTCATGATGAGCGCGCCGACGACGCGCGCGTCGCGCAGCGCCGCCTGGAAGGTCAGATCGCCGCCCGAGCACAGCCCGCCGAGGATGAAGCGGCGCGCCACGCCCGCGCGCTCGAGCATCGACATGGCCGCCTGCACGTCGGCCACGGCGCAGTCGGGATAACAGAGGTTCTCGGTCGCGCCGCCGGCGGCGACGCTGTCGCCGATGCCCGACAGATCCATGCGCAACACCGCGAAGCCGAGCCGCGACCAGCGCCGCGCCAGCGTCACGTAGAGGCGATGCGGCCCGATGCGATGCACCGTGCCCGCCGACAAGAGCACGATCGCCGGACGCTCGGCCGCCGGACGCTCGGCGGCGCGCGCCTCGGCCGGCGGACGCGTGAGGATGCCGAAGAGCCGCCCGCCGTCGCCGAACGACAGCGGCGCCTCGTTCGACGCGCGCGGCAGCGGCGGCGCGGGCTTACGCAGCGGGCGCGACACGCGCAGCGGCCACTTCTCGGCGATCCAGCCGACGATGGCGTCGATCGCGCCCGTCGGCAGCGACGCCTCGTGTGGCACCATGATGAGGAAGCGATCGGCGGGGACGCGCTCGTAGGTGGTCTCGACGCCGAGCAGGCTCAGCCGCTCGGCGAGCGACGCCTGGGGCGCAGATCCCCCCGCCGCAATCACGATCGCGCGGGGCGCCGGCCGCGGCAGCTCGCGCAGGTCGATGCCCGCGAGCGCCGCCACCGTCGCCGGCGTGAGCAGAAAGCCGAGCGCCTCGTCGCCGCCCGGCTCCCAATCGGGCGGCTCGGCGGCGAAGCTGCGCGGCTCGAGCATCTTGTGCATCTTGTGGAGGCGCGTGGTCTCGTCGACGTACGAGCGCCCGTCGAGATACGCGCTCCACAAGACCACGGCCGCGACGTCGCCGCGCTCGGCGGCGGCCACGGCCGCGAGCGTGGCACCGAGGCGCAGCCCGGCCACGCACACTTCCTCCACGCCGGAGCGCGCGCGCAACTCGTCGATGGCGCGGCCGACGTCGCCGACCCAGGTGCGCACGCGATTGGGGCCCCGCTCGTCGCCCGCCGAGTCGCCGGTGCCGCCGAAGTCGAAGCGCAAGACGGCGAAGCCGGCGCGCTGCAGCCGCTCGGCGAGATGACGTAACGCGCGATGGGCACGCACGTAGTCGTCACCGATGGGATTACAGATGACCACGCCGGCACGTCGCGCAGGCGCGCGCGGCGCATGGAACCAGCCGAAGAGCGGGTCATCGGCGCTGCCGAACACGATCGGCAGGCACAGGCGGGCGAGCGGGCTCATGGCGACGGTTCAGTCGGCCAGGACGCCGCGCGGGCGAACCGGTAGCTCCAGCTTGCGCACGACCAGACGGAACTCGCCGTCGGGAGTCTCCTCTTCGGGCGTCGTGTCCGCGTCGTGGGCCAGCGGAAGTTTCTCATCCTCGGGCAGCGGTCGGCTCTCCATGGTGTCCTCCTGTTTGCAGCGTTTGGAACAGGGCGACGAGGTCGCCTACGGTGTCGAGTCTTCCCAGATCGACGCCGGCTTCGATCAAGTCGACGCCGACTTCATCGCCGATACGCAAGGTCAACGAGACCAGCGACAGAGAATCGATCGATAGATCGCGCCTCAGCGACAGCGACGGCGACATCGGTAGATCCGGGGTCGTCTGCGCGTACTGCAGCACCAGCGCACACACTCTGTCGTAGCTTCTCTGCATCGTCATCCTCACATCGCCACGAGGGCGGGCGAATTCTCGCTGTAGGGCGTCACGTCTTCGCGGCCGGTCTCGATGCCGCGGAACTCGGGCAGAAGCTGCGCCAGCCGCGCGCGCACCGCCACGTCGTCGCCGGTCTCGGCCAGCTCGATGAGCTCGTCGAGATCGGCGCCCAGCCGATCGAGCGACAGCTCCTCGATGTCGACCGACCAGACCCCGTCGGCCACACGCGCGGAAGCTCGCTCACGATCGGTCATCAGCTCCTCCGCCAGCTTCTCGCCGGGCCGCGCTCCGGAGAAGGTGATGGGCACGTCTTCGCCCGGGCGCAATCCGGCGCGCTCGATGACGCGCGCGGCGAGATCGACGATGCGCATGGGGCAGCCCATCTCGAGCACGTAGAGCTCGCCGCCGCGGCCGCGCGCCGAGGCGCGCAAGACGAGCCGGCAGGCCTCGGGGATCGACATGAAGTAGCGCGTCATCTCCTGGTGCGTGACCGTGACCGGCCCGCCGCGCTGCACCTGCTCGATGAAGATGGGCAGGACGCTGCCGTTGGAGCCGAGCACGTTGCCGAAGCGCACCGAGACGAGGCGCGTCGTCGAGCGCGCGGCGAGCGCGCGCACGTAGAGCTCGCCGATGCGCTTGGTGGCGCCCATGATGCTCGTCGGGCGCACCGCCTTGTCGGTGGAGATGAAGACGAAGCCTTCGGCGCCGTAGCCGTGCGCGGCCTGCGCCACCACGCGCGCGCCGCCGACGTTGTTGAGCACGGCCTCCGCCGGATGGCGCTCCATGAGCGGCACGTGCTTGTGCGCGGCGGCGTGGAACACCAACTGCGGGCGATGGCGCGCGAACAGCCGCTGCACCGCGGCCTCCGAGCGCACGTCGAGCACATGGCCTTCGACCAGGCACTCGCAGTCGTTGGCGCTCGCCAGCAGGCGCTCGGCGTGGAACAGCGTGTTCTCGCCGCGGTTGACGAGGATCAGCTTCTTGGGCCGGCAGGCGAGCAGCTGCAGCGACAGCTCGCGGCCGATCGAGCCGCCGGCGCCGGTGACGAGCACGGTCTTGCCGGCGACGGCGTCGCGGCTCAGCGGATCGCCGTCCTTCGACGGCACGCGATCGAGGAGCTGCTCGGCGTGATCGAGGAGCTCGCTCAACGCCAGCAGCGACGCCGCGGGACGGAACGGCACGCGATGGCGGTTGCACAGCTTCTGCAGCGCGCTGCCGAACGCGGGCGAGGTCGGCGGCACCACCGTGACCTCGTGGACGCGCTGCGCCGCCATCATGCGCTCGAGCTCGGGGCGCCCCAGCACGCGCAGCCGATGCATGCGCGCGCCGTCGAGCGGCGGCCCGTCGAGCACCAACCCGGCGACACGATCCTTGCCCGCCGGCTGGCGCTTCATGCGCCGGAGCTCGAGGTCGACCAGCTCGGGCCGGCCCACGAGCAGCACCTCGCGCGAGCGGCCGGCCCAGCGCGGGCGCACCACCTCGCGCCACACGCGCGGCGCCACGCGCAGCGCACACAAGAAGGTGAGCGCGAGGCCGCCGTCGATGAAGGCGATCTGCGGCGCGGCCAACGACGGCGCGGCCAGCAGGATCACCGCCAGCGTCAGCGTCGACAGCGTGGATTCGGCGATGAGCGCCACCAGATCCTCGAGGCTGGTGTGCGACCAGAGCTCGTGAAAGCTACCGAGGAGGCCGGTGGTCGCGATCTGCACGCCGAGGAACAGCGAGCCGAGCACGAAGGGATGGAGCGAACGGGTATCGGTCCAAGCGAGCGTGAGTGCCAAAGCCGACCAGAACGCCAAGAGACAGATCGCCGACTTCACGAGCCACCATCGCATCGCTCACCTCCGGCGCGTGAGTCCTCGGTACGACAGCCGTCGCCTTCTAGACGATTGTTTGGTGTCGGCGCGATTGCATTTCCGATCGCGCGTCATCACGCAGGGGCAGCGCTTGCCATGGGCGATTTCGCGCCGAAGATTCGCAGCGCAGATGAGGAGGCGGCGATGTGGAAGGTGGTGGCGATGGCGTGGGTGGTGGCGGCGAGCCTGTTCGCGTCGTCGGTGACGCAAGCGGCGGGCGCCGACGATCGCGACAAGACCGACGCGAACGCGCCGCCGCCGCCGGTCGATACGACGGCGCTCGAAGGCGGCGTGCGGGCCACGAGCTATGTGGTCGGTCCCGGCGATCATCTGCGGATCGTGTTGTGGGGCTTGCACGAGCTGCAGCAGGAAATCGAGGTGACCGCGGAAGGGCGGCTCTTCGTGCCGCGCGCCGGCGTGTTCGATACGAGCGGGCAGACGCTGTCGCAGCTGCGCTCGAGCGTGGAGTCGCGCTTGCGATCGATCTATCCCGGGCTCGAGTCGTCGCTGACGCTGACGCGGCCGCGCACGTTCCTGGTGCACGTGACCGGCGCGGTGGTGCGTCCCGGCACGTATGCGGCGAGCCCGCTGACGCGCGTCAGCGCGATGTTGCCCAAGGCGGGCGGCGTGTTGGCGACGGGATCGCTCCGCCGCGTCGAGATCCGCCGGCGCGGGGTGTCCGAGCCGATCGCGGCGGATCTGACGCGCTTCTCGCTGTTCGGGCAGCTCGATCAGGATCCGCAGGTGCTCGACGGCGACACGCTCTACGTGCCGCCGCGCTCGCTCACCGTCGAGATCACCGGCGGCGTGCGGCGGCCGGGGGCGTACGAGCTGGTGGCGGCGCGCACCGTCGGCGAGCTGCTCGAGCTGGCGGGCGGCTTCGCCACCGGCGCATCGCGCGCGCGCCCGCTGCGCGTGACCAGCCGCGCCAACGGCGATCACGTGGCGGTGCGCTCGGTGTCGATGGCGCAGGCGAGCGCGCTGCACCTCAACGACGGCGACGTGGTCCACGTGCCCGAGATGGCGGAGCAGCGGCCGACGGTGCTCGTGCAGGGGGCGGTGACCGGGCCGCGCAAGGACGCGGGCGGCGTCGGCGGCAGCGTCGAGCTCTTGCGCGTGACCCAGGCGACCGAGCCGGGCGACGAGGCGCGGCCCGACGGCGGCGCGCGCGAGATCTCGGTGGTCTTGCCGTACGTGGAGCACGAGGGCGTGCGCGATCTGGTGGCGCAAGCGGGCGGGCTGCAGCCGTGGGCCGATCTGCGCAACGCCTATCTCGCGCGGCGCGACGACAAGGGCGCGACGCACCACCTGCCGGTCGATCTCGCGTCGCTGCGCACGGGCGCGGAGGACGATGTGCCGGTGGCGGCGGGCGACACGCTGGTGGTGCCGTCGCGGCGGCAGCAGGTCCTCGTCGCCGGCGCGGTGCAGCGGCCCGGCTATTACGCGTACTCGGGCGACTTGAAGCCGCGCGACTACCTGAACCTCGCCGGCGGGCCGACGCGCTCGGGCGACACCGAGTCGACGCGCGTCCTGCAAAACGGTAATTCGCGCTCGCTCGAGAGGGTGTCGGCGCTCGAGCCCGGCGACGTCATCACGGTCCCCGAGCGGCGCTTCACCGCCGCCGAGTGGACGTCGATGGCGCTGATCCTCGGCAACATCGCCATCGGCGCCGCCGCTCTCGGCGTGGCCGCGGCGCATTACTAGGGAGGCTGGGATGCGTATGGCAGCGTCGGATCCGGATCCGGAGTTCGTCGAGATGGAGATGGAGGTCGTGGTGCCGACGGAGCGCGAGCCGTGGCACGAGCTCTTGTTGCGTCATCGCCGCGCGCTCGTGATGGGCGCGATCCTGGGCGCGCTCGTCGGTGAGATCGCGGTGAACCTCTTGCCCGCCAGCTACGAGGCGTCGGGGCGCCTCTTGATCGTGCCGGTGGAAGACCCGACGGCGTCGGTGGGCGGCAGCGCGTTCGAGGCGGCGAACGCGACGCTGCCGGTGGTGGTGGCGGTGCTGCGCAGCCGGCGCGTGGCCGACGCGACGGTGGATGCGCTGCGGCTCGACGAGGCCTGGAAGCTGACGCCCGACGACGCGCGCAAGCGGCTCGTCGACCGGCTGGCCATCGCGACCGATCGCAAGGCGAACCTGTTGACGCTGTCGTTCGAGGATCGCGTGCCGTCGCGGGCGCGCAAGATCGTGGGCGCGGTGGCGGAGCGCGCGACGGCGTTGTCGAAGGACCTGTGGGCGCAGCGCAACCGCGAGCACCGGCAGACGCTCGAGCGCGAGCTCGACACGGTGAGCATGTCGCTGTCGGCGGCGCAGGACGAGTTCCGCGCATTCCGCGAGAAGAACCACGTGGTCGATCTGGCGTCGCAGATCAAGGCGACGGTAGAGCAGGCGGCGGCGCTGGAGCGGCTGCGCATCGACAAGACGCTGGATCTGCGGTTCGCGCGCGCGTTCGGCGATCACGGCGCCATCGAGGTGCAGCGCGGCGAGAAGGAGCGGGCGGCGGCGTCGAGCGAGCTGGAGATCCTCAAGCACGGCGGGCTGGGCGCCGAGGGGCCGCTGTTGCCGTTCGATCAGATCCCGCGGCTCGAGGCGGAGCACGCGCGGCTGAAGCGCGCCGTCGACGAGCAGGAGGCGCGGCACGAGCTGCTGGCGCTGAAGGTGTCGCAGCTGGTGGCGGCGGAGGCGCGGCCGGGGGGCATCGCCGAGGTGATCGATCCGCCGGTGGACCCGCGGGTTCCGACGGGGCCGTCGATGGGGAAGTTGGTGATGGCGGGGACGGCGGTTGGGGCGCTGTTCGCGGCGTTGTGCGTGGCACTGTTCGCGAGGCGGCGCGAGCTGGCCCTCGATCACAACGTCATGCACTGAGCTGCACGGTGCCGCGAGTAGGACGAGGGGCGCTTACCGAAGAAGAACATTCACAGGGAGATCAAGAGATCAGGAGATCAGGAAACGGACAAAACTGACCTTGGGACACTGTCGAGCAGGAGCGCCTCTGTAAGAGTTTTGTTCTCCTGATCTCTTGATCTCCCTGTGAGGCTTTTTAAGGGGAGTTGCCTATAGGTTTTCGATCTCGCGGGTGCGGACCCAGTGACGGTAGGCGGGGTCGAGGGCGGTGCGGGCGGCGTCTTTGAGGCGCCAGATCATCCATTCGCGCCGCCAGCCGTGGAACGATGCGAGCGCGCGGACGGCGTCGAGGCTCGTGGTCGTTTTCACGCAGGCGCGGCCGATGATCCAGGAGCGCCAGGAGCGCGTCGGGACCAGCGTCGGCTCGGAGGTGAAGAGCAGGCGCAGGCCGGCGAGCGCCGCGGAGCGCTCGACCGACGGGGACGAGTCGCCGCCGGGGACCGAGGCGGTGATGACCGGCGCGCCGAGGATCTCCTCCAGGCGCGCGCGGCTGCGGCACCACTCGGCGAGCATCGCCGGCGGCGGCAGCGCGCGGAAGACGTTGGGGTGCGAGTGCGAGTGCGTGCCGATCACGTGCCCGGCCTGGTGCAGCGCGCGCACGCCGGCCGCGTCGAGGAACGTGCGCGTCCCCAGCTTCGCCGTCGTGATGAAGAAGTGCGCCTTCCACCCGCGCGCCGCGAGCGCCTCGCCCACCTGCAGCGCGCTCGCGCCGCCGTCGTCGAACGTGAGCAAGAGGTGCCGGCCCGGCCGCGCGAAGTCGATGTCGACCGCGCTCACCGGCGCGCCTCCCGCGGCGGCGATGGCGTCGAGGTGCTGCGAGAAGCTGCGCCGCCGCAGCTTGAAGGGCATGGCGGCCGGGCGTTGAAACCCCGACGTCGTCGGATCGTCGGTGACCTCGTGATACATGAGCGTCGCCAGCTCGGGCGCCATGACAGCGACGATGTAGGGCGCGTCGCACGCCGTTCAATCTTGACCGCCCCGCGCACGGGCGTAGATGGCGCCAAGGGGGCCGAGATGATCGAGCGCTACAGCACGCGACACGAAGACGCCGTGCGATCCTTCAACGCGCGCATCCACGCCGGTGGATCGCGCTACAAGCTGCCGGTGCCGTCGCCGCCCGGGCTCGACGGCTTCGTCGCCCTCGACGGCGACGTGGTGCGTGGCGGCTATTTCGTCAAGCACCAGCCGTTCCTCGTCGCCGGCGAGGCGGCGACCGTGCAGCACCTCGAGCTGCCCGTGTCCGAAGGATCGGTCGATCCCACGTATTCGCCGATCGGCGTGCAGATCCTCCTGCACGCGCAGCGGCAGCATCCGCTCATGTACTCGCTCGGCGTCGGCGGCGTCGATCTGCCGCTGCCGCGCATGCTGGCGACGATGGGCTGGCGCGTCCGCCTGGTGCCGTTCTTCTTCCGCGTCGTGCGCGCGGCGCCGTTCCTACGCAACATCCGCGCGCTCCGCGACACGCGCGCCCGCCGGCTCGGGGCCGACCTGCTCGCTGCGAGCGGCGCCGGCCGTCTCCTGTTCCGCGCGCTGCACCTTCTGCGCACGACGCCGTCGCTGCGCTCGCGCGTCTACGGCGCCGAGACCGTGGAATCCTTCGGCGCCTGGGCCGACGACGTCTGGACCCTCGCGCGCCCGTCGCTGACGCTGGCCGCGCAGCGCGACGCCGCCGCGCTCGATCGGCTCTATCCGCCGGGCTCGCGCTTCGTGCGCGTGCGCGTCACGCGCGCCGCCGCCACCGTCGGCTGGGCGGTCCTCGTCGCCACCGACATGCACGGCCACGCGCACTTCGGCGACATGCGCGTCGGCACGCTCGTCGACTGCCTGGCCGTGCCCGGGCACGAGCGCGCCGTCATCGACGCCGCGACGCGCGAGCTCGTCCGCCACGACGTGGCGCTCATCGTGACCAACCAGCTGCACGCCGCGTGGCAGACGGCGCTGCGCCGCGCTGGCTACTTGAGCGGCCCGTCGAATTACGCGTTCGGCACCTCACGCCGCCTCGGCGCCGCGCTCGGCCCCGACCCCGCTGCCGCCCGCGTGCACATGACACGCGGAGACGGCAGCGGCCCCATCCACCTTTAGCCCCTTACGGCAGCGGCTTGCACAACGCCTGGTTCAGCGTCGTGCAGAAGTTGTAGCCCGATGCCGCGCCCGTCGAGAAACCGCTCGACGGCACGCTCTTGAACTTCGCGTCGACCACCTGGCTGTGCGCGTCCTGCCCGCTCGCCGACTGGAAGCCGGAGAGCGAGTAGGCCTTGCCGCTCCACTGCAGCTGCGGCGCGCCGCTCGACGAGAAGTAGTAGTTGCTGTCGCTGGTGACGCCCGACGTCGACGAGAGCGCGAACGGCGCGTCGTTGTACGAGATGTTGCCCGTCACCGTGTTGCCCGCGCCGGGGTAGCGCATGTAGATGCCGCCCTTGGCGTTGTAGCAGCTGACGTTGCCGGTGATCGCGTTGGACGGCTCTTGATCGATGACCTCGATGCCGTACTGCGCGTTGCCGCAGATGATGTTGTTGCGCACGGTCGTGTTGTTGCTGGCGTTGCCGATGACCATGCCGCCCGCCGGGCTCGAGGGAGACGCCGCGGTCGATCCGGCGCCGTTGCCCCAGATGTAGTTCGACTCGATGAGGTTGTGCCCGACGCCGACGGGCCCCGAGGTGTACCCGTTGTAGACCTGCACGCCCCAGGTGAAGTTCCCGTGGATGGTGTTCGAGCGGATGATGTTGTTGCCGCCGTCGCAGTAGATGCCGTGGTCGTAGGGCGGGTGCGAGCCGTTGTCGTGGATGTCGCTGCGGTAGACGGTGTTGCCGTTGCCGCTGATGAGGATGCCCTGGCCCCTGGCGCCGTAGACCTCGCAGTACTGGATGGTCACGTCGTGCGCGTTGTCGCCGATCCAGATGGCCTGACCGGGATTGTTCTGATCGGTGACGTGCAGGTGATCGAGCACGATGTAGGAGCCGAGCACGCGCACGGTGTCGAGATCGGAGCCGTTCGTCGCCGGCTCGACGAGGAGCGGGCTCTCGCCGGGGAACGCCGTGAAGGTGATCGGCGCCGCCGCGGTTCCCGAGACGCTGATCGAGACCTGACCCGAGTAGGTGCCGCCACGCAGATAGGCGACGTCGCCCGGCTGCATCTTCGCGGCGGCGGCGCTGATGGTCTTCCACGGCGCGGCGTAGCTGCCGGTGGCCGAGTCACTGCCCGTCGGCGACAGGTAGTACGCCTTTCCCGCGGTGAGGTGCAGCTGAAGGCCGTTCGGCGGATAGACGCCGGCGCCGCGCGCGATGCGCACCAGCACGTCGGCCGGCGGCGGCGTGCCCACCGACGGCACGAACGCCGCCACCGCCGTCGAGGTGAGCGACAGCGTGGTGAGCGCGACGGTGGCGATGCCGCTTGCCGAGATCTGCACCTTGTCGCCCGCGACGAAGCCCGAGCCGTTCACGGCGACGACGCCGCCGACCGGCGCGCTCGCGTACCAGAGCGAATCGGCCGTCGGCCCGCCACTCGCCGGAGGCGACGACGCCATGTCGCCTTCGCCCGGGCTGTCGCCCATATCGGTCGCGGGAGCGCTCGACGCAAGATCCGCGGCCGGCGGCGGCATCGCGAGGTCGTAGTGGTGGTGATGTCTCAGGTCAGCGTCGTCGCTGGATGTTGCGGAGTTGTTGCAGGCACCGAAAGAAGCTGCAACGAGGACAAAAAGGACCGAGCCTACTTTCTGTTTCAACCTTTGCCTCCGTTCAGGTCGGCACGGTACCGACCGTTGAGGCGGCTAAGGGTGGGAGCGCTCGGTTGCTACTGCAAAACTTTCGTGTGACTGAAAGTGGTTACGACTGTTTTGTCGGAAATTTTGCGCGTGGCGCGCAGCGACGGGAAATCGAGCGCGCGAGCGGAGTGACGTGACTAGCGGCGCGAGAGCTGCGGCGGTGACATCGCGGCGAGCGCGTCGCTCAAGTGGCGCGTGAAGACAACGCGACCGGCGTCGATGACATGGATGTTGTCGCGATAATCGGAAGGCTGAAGGCCGATGCGGCGCAGATCGAGGAGGCGCATGCCGCCCTGGGCGATCACGCGGCGCGCTTCGTCGGAAATTTCGTACGCGACCTCGGCGCCGGGCGGCGGCTTCGAGGGGTAGGCGACGAATAGCACGTCGATCCCGCGCGCGCGCTGGCGGGCCACGAAGCGGCGCAGCGCCGCGTGGGTCGTCACCGTCGGGCGCGGCGGATAGTCGAGCAGCTGATCGTGGTGGAAGTTGGCGGCGTTCACCTCCGACATCGTGTTCTTGTAGCCGGGGATGAGATCGAGCACGCGCTCCTTGATGCGATCGCGCACCGCGAAGGTCATCCACAGCGACGAGAGCAAGAGGTCGGCGCGCTCGGACAGGGACGGCAGATCGAAGCGGCAGAGCTCGCGCCAGTCGGCGCGATCGGTGAAGAACTGCGCCAGCCGGCCGACCTCGATGCGCTCGCCGTCTTCGAGCGTGTTGCCGTAGAAGGTGACGATCAGAAGATCGGGCGCGAGCATCTGGCGCGCGAACTCGTGCTCGACCATCCAATAGATGACGTCGATGCCGGCGCCGTCGGCGGCGAACATGCGCACGCTCACTGGCGCGTGCCAGCGCGCGCCGAGCAGCTCGCCGAGGAGCGGCGGATCGATCCCCGCCTGCGTCGTCGAGTTGCCGACGAGCGCGATCCGTTCGCCCGGCGCGGCGATGAGCGCGCGCGCGTCGGCGGGGTAGCGCACGAAGCGCGCCAGGTCGTTCGACGCCGGCACCAGCAGCGTGCGCGTGACGACCTCGAGCGCGATCATCGCGGCGAGCACGATGGCGCCGATCCGGACCAGCTTGCGGTTAGAACTGGAAGTAGAGGAACTCATATGCGCGCCTCGCGTGGAAGAAGAGCGTCATCGAGACGAGATAGCCGTAGACCGCGCCCTGCACCGCCGGTGAGCTCTCGAGCAGGCGCCGGATGCGCCCCTCGCCGTCGGTGACGAGCTCGAGGATGAAGAGCGCGCCCGCGTAGAAGGTGATGAGCGCGGCGGCGGTGAGCGCCGTCTGCGTGATGACGAAGTGCGTGGCCATGAGCGACGCGGCGCGCGCGACGGCGCCGAAGTGATCGGCGCGGAACAGGAGCCAGCCGGCGCAGGTCAGGTGGAACATGACCACCACGCGCACCAGCCAGCGACCGAAGTGCTCGCGCGGCGAGACGTCGCGGATGCCGGCGAGGCGATAGATGCAGAGGATGAGCCCGTGGTACAGGCCCCACGCGACGAACGTCCAGCGCGCGCCGTGCCACAGCCCGCCGAGGAGCATGGTGAGCATGAGGTTGCGGTACTCGCGCCGGCGGCCGTGGCGGTTGCCGCCGAGCGGGACGTAGAGGTAATCGCGCAGCCAGGTCGAGAGGCTGATGTGCCAGCGCCGCCAGAAGTCGCTCGGGCTGGTGGCGAGGTAGGGCAGGTGGAAGTTGACGACCAGGTCGAAGCCGAGCCACTTCGAGATGCCGCGCGCGATGCTCGAGTAGCCGGAGAAGTCGCCGTAGATCTGGAAGGCGAAGGCGTAGACGCCGACGAGCACCTCGGCGCCCGACATGCTCGCGGTGGCGCCGTCGGCGAGGCGATAGAAGATGGCGTTGGCGATGGTCGCCATGTTGTCGGAGAGCGCGATCTTCTTGAACAGGCCGATGACCACGAGGGCGAGCCCCTCCTCGAAGTCGCCGGGGCGGCGCGTGCGCGGGCGCATCACCTGCGGCAGGAGCGTGTGCGCGCGCATGATCGGGCCGGCCACGAGGTGTGGGAAGAAGCAGACGAAGAGCGCGAAGTCGCCGAAGTCGTCGGTGGGCTCGACGGCGCCGCGGTAGATGTCGATGGTGTAGCTCATCGCCTGGAAGGTGTAGAAGCTGATGCCCGCGGGCAAAAGGATGTGGAGCAGCGGGGCGGGCGCGTGCGCCAGGCCGAGCGCGGCGAGGAGGTCGTGCGCGCTCGAGATGAAGAAGTCGCAGTACTTGAAGAAGCCGAGGAGGCCGAGGTTGGCCACCATGCTGATGACGAGGAACCACTTGCGCCTCTGGGGCCCGCGGTAGAGGCGGGGCAGCGCGGCGCCGTAGAGCGCGATGACGCCGGCGGTGGCGAGCGGAACGGCGAAGTCGACGAGCCGATGCGGGTGCGCGCGCCAGGGGACGCAGAGCACGAAGGCGGCGCCGAGGACGAGCGCGCCGAGGCGCAGAAGGCGCGCCCGCGGCAGGCGTACGCCGGCGACGCCGAGGCCGCCGATGAAGTCGACCACGGTCGATATCAAGATCAGAAATAGGAAGCGATAATCCCAGAATCCGTAAAAGAAATAGCTCGCGACCAGAAGGAGCTGATTCTGCCGTCGGTGGCCGACGCGCCAGTAGACGCCATGGACCAGCAGAAACAATATCCAAAAGGACAACTGGGTATAATTCACGGGGATTCTGTGGTCACCGCGCGCGCGGGATCAATGCGGCTCGGCGCGTAGAGCGTCGCCGAGGGCGCGCCCTACAACCCTGCCGCCCACATGGCGCGCGCGCTCGCATGGCAGTCGCCGGACGTCGAGGTCGAAGCCGAGCGCGCGGTTCGCGCCGCCCGCGCCGTCGACGGTTGGCCGCTCGGCGCGGCGCTCGTGGGCGCGCCGGTCGCGGCGCTCGCCGCCTGGATCTGGCACGACCTCGACGCGTCGCCGGCGTTGATCCTGGCGGCGCTCTTCGTCGGCGCGGTCGTGCCCTTCCTCGTCGTCGAGACCTGGCGCCACGGCGTGACCTCGCCGGCGGTGCTGTTCGTCGTCGGGCTGGCCTACTACCACGTGGTCATTCCGATCGAGTACCTCGTCGATCCCAACCTGCCGCGCAGCTTCCTCTACGAGTACGGCATGGTGAGCGCGCGCGACCTGGTGACGCCGCTCGTCGCCACCGACGCGGCGCTCTTGGCGTTCCTCGTCGGCTACGCCTACACGCGGCGGCGCGGGCCGGCCGCCGAATACGTGATCGATCCGAAGCGGCTGACGCGCTTCGCCGCGATCTTCGCCGCCGTCGGCATCGCCATGTACCTGACGATGAGCCTGGTCGCCACCGGCTCGTTGTTCGGCATCTTCAACGCCAGCTACCGCGATCGCGACGAGCTCTTCTTCGGGCTCGGCAGCCTCGGCGTCGGCTTGCAGCTCGTCTACCTCGGCGCTTCGGCGCTCGGGATCTTGTGGCTGAGCCGGCGCGGCTTGCTCGGGATGATCGGCGCCGTCGCCATCCTCGCGCTCATGGGGCTGCACACCTTTTTGGTCGGCTCCAAGATGCACGTGTTCCACGTCGGCATCGCCGTGCTCGTCGGGGCGCGCGTGGCCGGCTGGCGCATCCGCGCCTCGGCGCTCCTCCTGGTCGCGGTGCTCCTGATCCCGCTGCTCTTCGTCGGGCTGACGCGCAATCGGCTCGGCCAGGGCGTCGAGGAGATGGCCGAGTTCGCCGCCGACGAAGCCGACGCCGAGTCGTTCAACCCGGCGAACCTCGACGCCTACGGGCCCTATCTGACGCTCATCTACACGACGGCGAACCTGCGCGTGCCGGCGGATCTGAAGTGGGGCGGGACCTACCTGCAGATCTTGACGCTGATGCCGCCGCGCTGGATGTATCCGGGGCGCCCGACGCCCATCGCCGACGAGTTCGCGATGGAGTTCCTCGGCAAGGACTACTACGACAACGCCGGCTTCGGCTACTCGAGCGTGACCGAGGCCTACGTGAACTTCGGCGCGGTCGGGCCGCCGCTGGTGTTCGTGCTCATCGGGCTCGGGTTCGGGGCGCTGCGCGACGCGCTCGAGCGGCGGCGCGGGCAGCTGGCGGCGGCGATCGTGTACGCGACGGGGGCGCCGTGGATCCTCTTGACGCTGCGCTACCCGCTGTCGGGCGTGGCCAAGGGCTACGGGCTCATGATGCTGGTGCCGACGCTGGCGCTGGTGTGGCTCGGCCGGCGGCGCGGCGAGGTCGTCGGATGAGCGCGACCTTGTCGCGGACGATCGCGCTGACGCTGGCCAGCGAGGCGGCGGCGGTGGCGGCGACGACGTGGGTGACGCGCCGGTTCGCGGGGCTCTATGTCGAGCACGAGGTCGACGCCTACTTCGTCTTGCGGCAGGTGCTCGGCTGGGTGCTGTCGGTCGGGCTCTTCGGGCTCAACGTGTCGTTGCCGCGCGCGCTCGCGCGGCAGAGGGAGCCGTACGCGCGTGGGCGTCAGGTGCTGGCGGCGCTGATGCTGGCGGCGCCGGTGCTGGCGGCGATCGCGCTGGTCGCGCTGGTGGCGCCGCGCGCGGCGGCGCGGCTCCTCTTGTACGACGCGGGCGCGGCGGCGCTGGTGATCGCGGCGAGCCTGTTGTTCGCGGCCAATGCGCTCTTCGGCATCGCGGCGGCGTCGCTGCAGGGCCTCGATCGCTTCGGCCTGCTCGCCGCGTTCCGCGTGGTCGCCTGGGCGATCGCGCCGGTGGCGGTGACCGCGTTCGCCGGCGGGCGTGCGTCGCTGCCGGCGCTGCTCGCGTGGTGGTCGGGGGCGATCTTCGTGCTCGACGCGGCGCTGTTCCTGGTGGTCGCGCGCGACGTGCGCGGCCCTCCAACGACTTCAGCGCCGCCAGTGTCGGCGACGGCGCGCGCGCTCTTCCGCTTCGGCGGCGTGCGCATGGTCGGCGCGCTGGCGCAGCTCTCGTCGGTGGCGCTGGCGCCGACGCTGGTCTTGTGGTGCGGCGGCGATGCCCGCGCCGCGGCCGCGTTCTCGGTCGCCGCCATGTTCACCATGCTGCTGGCGCCGGTGCGGCTCGCGCTGCAGCCGGTCGCGCTCACGCAGCTCGCCGCGCTCGACGACGACGACCCGCGCGCGCGCCGCCTGGCGATCGACTACACGGCGGTCGCGCTGTGCGCCGCCGCCGGCGCCACCGCCGCGCTCGCCATGAGCGCCGATCGGCTCGTCGGCCTCTGGCTCGGCGGCCGCTACGCCGCCGAGGCCGCGGCGCTGCGGCTGTCGATCCTGGTCATCGGCCTGCACTTTCTCTGCTACACGCTCGAAGGCGCGCTCGATCCCAAGGACGAGCGCGACGCGCGGCCGCAGGCGCAGCTCGCCGCCGCCGCCGTGTTCGTCGTCGGCGTCATGGTCGCGGCGAAGGCGCGCGCCGGCTGGCCGGGCGTGCTCGCCGCGCAGCTCGTCGCCGCCGCGGTGCAGACCGCGCTCTACTTGGTGGTGCTGGCGCGCCGCTACGGCCTGCCCGCCGCGCGCGAGCTCGTTCACGGCGCCGTCACCGTCGGCATCGCCTGCGGGCTGGTCGGCCTCGTCGCGCGCCGGAGCGGCAGCGGCGCGCGCGGCACCCTCGTGCTCGTCGGCGCCGAAGCGGCTACGGCCATTGTCTTCGTCGCGCTCGCCCGTGCCGCCGG
This sequence comes from Polyangia bacterium, assembly GCA_035607415.1. GTDB lineage: Bacteria > Myxococcota_A > Polyangia > Palsa-1104 > Palsa-1104 > JAQBQH01. The sequence continues at coordinate 183,668 of DATNAQ010000027.1, read as the reverse complement.
CGCTCGATGGCCGGGGCTCGTGCTCGGCAACTTTCGATCGGAAAGGAGACCACCATGTGCGGCATCAGCGGCGCCGTCGGCCTCGACGGCAGCCCCATCCCGCCCGGGCTCGTCGAGCGGATGACCGAACGGCTGGCGCACCGCGGGCCCGACGACATCGGCGTCTTTCGCGACGACCCGGCGGCGCTCGGCCACACGCGCTTGTCGCTCATCGATCTCGAGGGCGGCCGCCAGCCGATGGGCGACGGTCACGGCGAGGTCACCGTCGTGTTCAACGGCGAGATCTACAACTTCGCGTCGCTCCGGCGCGAGCTGGAGGCGCTTGGCCACCGCTTCCGCACGCGCTCGGACACCGAGGTCATCCCGCACGCCTGGCGGCAGTGGGGCGAGGGCTGCGTCGAGCGGCTGCGCGGCATGTTCGCCTTCGCCCTGTGGGACGCGCGCACGCGCACGCTGGTGCTCGCGCGCGATCGGCTCGGCATCAAGCCGCTCTATTACACCGTCGCCGGCGAGCGCCTCTTGTTCGCCTCGGAGCTGAAGGCGCTGTTCGCCGGCGCGCCGCTGCCGCGCCGTCTCGACGCCGAGGCGCTGCACGACTACCTGACGCTGCTCGTGCCCTGGGCGCCGCGCACACTCTTCGCCGGCGTCTCCGCGCTCGAGCCGGGCGCGCTCCTCGTGGTGCGCGACGGCTGCTTCGCGCCGCGCCGCTACTGGGAGCCGCGCCTGCAGCCCGATCCATCGCTCGACGAGGCGAGCGCGCTCGACGCGTTCGAGGCGCGGCTGCAGGAGACGCTGCGCGATCAGATCGTCGCCGACGTGCCGGTGGGCGCGTTCCTCTCCGGCGGCATCGACTCGTCGCTGCTCGTGGCCTATCTCGCCCCCGCGCGGCGCGAGCCGCTCGACACCTTCACCATCGGGTTCGACGACGTGCGCGTCGACGAGTCGTCGTTCGCGCGCGTGGTCGCCGAGCGCTTCGGCACGCGCCATCACGAGCTGCGCGTCCGCCTCGGCGACGGCGGCGCGGCCCTCGTCGAGCGCGTGCTCGATCAGTTCGATCAGCCGTTCGGCGACAGCTCGGCGATCCCGACCTGGCTCGTGGCGCAAAAGACGCGTGAGCACGTCAAGACCGTGCTCTCCGGCGACGGCGGCGACGAGCTCTTCGGCGGCTACACCATGTACCGCGTCGCCGCGCAGGTCGGCCGCCTCCGTCGCTGGCCCGAAGCCGCGCGTCGCGGCGTGGCCGTCGCCGCCTGGGCCGCCGCGCTCGCCGGCCAGTCGGAGACGGCGCGCAAGCTCAACAAGGCGCTCGCGCTCGCCGGCCTGTCCGCGGCCGAGGCGTTGTGCGCGCTGCGCACCTACTTCGACGAGCCGGGCAAGCGGCGCCTCTACCGCCCCGAGCAGGCGCAGCGCGTCGCCGGCCTGCGCACCGCCGATCGCTTCGCCGACGAGCTCGCGCGCCAGCGCGCCGACGCCAGCGATCTGCCGACCGCGCTCGCCGCCTGCGATCTGCGCCATCGCCTCGCCGGCGACATGCTGTGCAAGGTCGACATGATGTCGATGTCGCACGGCCTCGAGGTGCGCGTGCCACTGCTCGACGAGCGCATCGTCGACCTGGCGCTGCGCCTGCCGCCGTCGCTGCGGTTGCGCGGGCGCGTCACCAAGTACCTCTTGCGCCGCGCCGCGCGCCGCCGCCTGCCCGCGGTCATCGCCAGAAAGCCCAAGGGCGGCTTCGAGATCCCGCTGCGCTCGGCGGCCGGCGTCGATCTCGGCGGGCTGGTCGCCGACACGCTCGAAGCGCGCGACCCGCGGCTCGGCGCGCTCTTCGACAAGCGCGCGCTGCGCGACTACGCATGCGCGTTCCGCGCCGGCCGCCCGCCCGACGGCGTCTCGCGCTGGCAGCTCGACCAACGCGTCTATGCGCTCGTCGCGCTCGAGCGCTGGATGCGCCGCTGGGACGTGTCGCCGTGAGGACCGCGCGGCGCACCAACGGCGAGCGGCTGCGCGTGCTCGCCGTCGCCAACTGGAACTTCTACGGCGATCCGACGCCGTGGGCGATCGCGCGGCTCGAGGCGCTGCGCCGCGCCGACGCCGACGTCGATCTGTTGCAGGAGGACTGCCAGAAGGATCGCCGCCGCTTCGTGCAGCTGTGGCGCGCGCTCAACGAGCGGCTCGCACGCGGCGACTACGACGTGGTCGCGCCGCTCTACGGCTCGGTGCTCGGCCTTCTGTGCGCGGCGCAGCGGCGCGTGCCCTGCGCCCTGTCGCTCGCCGGCAGTGACCTCAACGGCGAGCCCGACAGCGACGGGCGCCTCGGCCTCTCGGCGCTGCCGAGCCGCGCCGCCTCGCACCTGGCGGCGGTGCTGGCGCGCGGCACCTCGGTGCGCACGCGCGCGATGCGCGAGGCGCTCTTGTGGCCGCCGGCCCGCGCCAGCGCCGAGGTGATCGCGAGCGGCGTCGAGCTGTCGCGCTTCGGCCCGATGGATCGGCGAGAGGCGCGCCGCCTGCGCAACCTGCCGCTCGAGGGGCAGCGCGTGGTCATCGTCGGCTCCGAGGCGCGTCCGGTCAAACGGGTCGAGCTCGCCCGCGCCGCCGTGGCGCTCCTGCCCGGCGTGACCCTCGACGTCGTCGACGGCGTACCGCACGGCGAGATGCGCGCCTGCTATGCCGCCGCCGACGCGCTCGTGCTCACGTCGTATCGCGAGGGCTCGCCCAACTGCGTGAAGGAGGCGCTCGCCTGCGCCATCCCCGTCGTCGGCGTCGACGTGGGCGATCTGCGCGAGGTGCTCGCCGGCCTCACCAACTGCGCGGTCGTCGCCGCCGACCCGAGCGCGGACAACCATGCGCTCGCGCGCGCGCTCGCCGACGCGCTCGGCCGCGCCCTCGCCGACGGCCGCGGCTGCCCCGAAGGCCCGGCGCACGTCGCCGAGCGCCACTCCATCGACGCCATGGCCCGCCGCTTCCTGCAGTTTTACGAGCGCGTCGCCGGCCGCTCGAGCACGGCCTAAATCGCAATCAAGCTCACGAGCGGGCGGTGCCGACAACGGCCGCATGTCGTCGCCGCGCGTGTCGGTCGTCATGCCCTGCTACAACGAGCGGCGCTTCGTGGAGCGCGCCCTCAACTCGCTCTTCGCCGGCAGCTTCCCCGCCGGCGATATGGAGATCATCGCCGTCGACGGCGACTCGGGCGACGGCACGCGCCAGATCCTCGAGCGCCTCGCCTGGCAGGATCGCCGGCTGCGCATCGTGGCCAATCCGGCGCGCACCACGCCGCACGCGCTCAACCGCGGCATCGCCGCCGCGCGCGGGGAGATCATCGTGCGCGCCGACGCGCACACCGTCTATCCGCACGATTACGTCGAGGTGCTGGTGCGCGCGCTCGAGCGCGACGGCGCCGATCTGGTCGGCTGTCCCGCCGACGCCACGCCCGGCGCCGACGGCGCGTGGGCGCGCGTGCTCGCGCTCGGCACCTCGGGCCCGTTCGCCACCGCGAGCCCCTTCCGCGAGCGCACCGAGAGCGCCGACGTCGACACCGTGCCCTTCGGCTGCTGGCGCAAGGAGCTCTTCAAGCGCGTCGGCCTCTTCGACGAGCGCCTCCTGCGCAACCAGGACAACGAGCACGCCAGCCGCATCCGCCGCGCCGGCGGGCGCATCCGCCTCACCGCCGAGACGCGCGTCAGCTACCTCGTGCGCCCGACGCTGCGCGAGCTCTTCGGCCACGCCGCCACGAGCGGCATGTGGAACGCCTTCACGCATCGGCTCTACCCGTACACGTTCCACTGGCGGCACTTTCTGCCCGGCATCTTCTTCTGCGGCGTGCTGGCCGCGTTCGCCGCGCTCGTCGCCGGGATGGCGCGCGCCCACCTCGGCCTCGTCGCCTTCGCCGTCTGCGCGCTCGGCCCCTACGTCGCCGCCGACCTCGCCGTCTCGACGCGCAAGGCGCGCGCCGCCGGCGCCTCGTGGCTGGCGCCGCTCGTCGCCGCCGTCACCGCCGGCTATCACTTCAGCTACGGCTACGGTGTCACCAAAGGCTGGATCCTCGTCGCCACCGGCGCCTGGCGCCGCCGTCTCGGCGCAACCAACCCGCCGCCACCCGTGGAGGTACGTGCGTGAGCACTGACGACGCCGACCGCGTTCCATTCCACCGTCCCGCCATCGGCGAGGAAGAGATCGCCGCCGTCACCGCCGTCCTGCGCTCGGGCTGGCTGACGTCAGGCCCCGAGTGCCAGGCATTCGAGCAGGAGTTCGCCACCGCCGTCGGTGCGGCGCACGCCATCGCCGTCAACTCCTGCACCGCGGCGCTGCACCTGGCGCTCGAAGCCGCGGGCGTGCGCGCCGGCGATCTGGTCCTGGTGCCGACGCTGACGTTCGCCGCCACCGCCGAGGTGGTCGCCTACGTCGGCGCCACGCCGGTGCTCGTCGACTGCGAGCGCGACACCTTCAACATCGATCCCGGCCACGCCGCGCGCCTGCTCGAGGCGCTCGGCGAAGGGCGCCGCGTCCCCGGCGTCGTCGATCCGCGGCCGGCGCGCGCCATCTTGCCGGTGCACTACGGCGGCCAGATGGCCGACGTCGATTGGATCTCGACCCTGGCGCGCGTCCACGACGTGCGCGTGATCGAGGACGCCGCCCACGCCTTCCCCGCCGCGGCGCGCAGCCTCGACGGCTCCTGGCGCCCGGTCGGCGCCACCGCCGAGCAGACCTGCTTCTCCTTCTACGCCAACAAGACCATCACCACCGGCGAAGGCGGCATGCTCGTCACCAACGACGACGAGCTGGCCGCGCGCGCGCGCATGATGTCGCTGCACGGGCTGACGCGCGACGCCTGGCAGCGCTTCACCGCGCACGGCAGCTGGAGCTACAAGATCGTCGCGCCCGGCTTCAAGTACAACCTGACCGATCTCGCCGCCGCGCTCGGCCGCGTGCAGCTGCGCAAAGCGGGCCGGCTCGCCGGCCGCCGCCGCCTGCTCGCCGCGCGCTACGACGCGCTGCTCGCCGACGTCGACGAGCTCGAGCTTCCGGCGGAGCGCGAGGACCGCCGCTCGTCGTGGCACCTCTACGTGATCCGCTTGCGCCTCGAGCGGCTGGGGATCGATCGCGCCTCGTTCATCGAGGAGCTCGGGCGCGCCGGGATCGGCACCAGCGTGCACTGGATGCCGCTCCACCTGCATCCGTACTACCAGGAGCGCTTCGGCCTCGACGCGAGCGACTTCCCGGTGGCGTCGGCCGAGTGGGAGCGCATGGTCTCCTTGCCGCTCTATCCGACGATGAGCTACGCCGAGCAGGATCGCGTGGCCGACGCCATCCGCACCGTGATCGCGCGCAGCGCGCGCGCCCGCGTCGCATGAAACGGCTCTTCGACGTCCTGGTCTCGTCGCTGGCGCTCGGCGTGCTGGCGCTGCCGCTCGTGGCCGTCGGCGCGCTGGTGCGGCTGACCTCGCGCGGTCCAGCGCTGTTCAAGCAGGTGCGCGTCGGCCGGTACGGACGCGTGTTCCTCATCTGGAAGTTCCGCACCATGGTCCACGACGCAGCTACGCAGGGGCCGCTCGTCACCGCCAGCGGCGACACGCGCGTCACGCCGCTCGGGCGCGTCCTCCGGCGCTGCAAGCTCGACGAGCTGCCGCAGCTGGTCAACGTCTGGCTCGGCGACATGAGCTTCGTCGGCCCGCGTCCCGAGGTGCCGCGCTTCGTCGCGCGCTACTCCGCCGACGATCGCGCCGTCCTGTCGGTGCGCCCGGGCATCACCGATCCGGCCTCGATCCGCCTGCGGAACGAGGAGCAGCTGCTCGGCCGCTTCGCCGATCGCGAGCGCGCCTACGTCGAGGTGCTCCTGCCGCTCAAGCTCGATCTGCAGCGCGACTACATCGCGCGGCGCAGCTTCGTGGGCGACGTGGCGCTCATCCTGCGCACGCTCGCGCGGCTATGATGCGCGCCGACCCTCGACGAGCAGGCGGTCGCCCGCGCCATCGAGATCGGGCGCCGGCGCGCCGCCGACCTACTTTGGCAGCCCGAAAGGCAGGGCGCGCCATGACCCGGGTGCTGATCGTCGACGACAGCGAGGACATGCAAGAGACCTGCGAGCTCCTGCTCGAGGGCGAAGGCTACGACGTCATCAAAGCGAGCGACGGCGCCGCCGGCCTGCGGGCGGTCGCCGAGCGCCGGCCCGACGTCGTGCTCCTCGACATGATGATGCCCGACGTCGACGGCCTGCAGTTCTTGCGGCGTCTACCGATCGAATGTTCGCAGCCGCTGCCCGCGGTCATCGCCACCTCCGGCTTCGAGCCGTTCCGCGAGGAGGCGCTGCGCGCCGGCGCCGTCGCCTTTCTGCGCAAGCCCGTCGAGGTCGACGTGCTGCTCGGCGCGCTGCGCGCCGCCGCCGGCACCCAGCCGGTCCCGCCGAGCGTCGCCCGCCACAACCGCGAGGACGCGATCGCCGCGCGCGTCCGCGCCGACCGGATGCGCAACGATCTGATCGCCGAGCTTCCGCCCGCGCGCATCGACGCCGTCCGTCCGCGGCTGCGCGCGCTCGCCGCGTGGCTGCGCCGCTACTACGGCTGGGGCGTCACCTATCTACAGCTCCTGCGCGGCGACGTCATGCGCATCGAGGCTGCGTGCGGCACCAGGTTCGAGGGCGCCGAGTCCGCGCGCCACCTGCAATGGTGCGACGACGTCATTGACGCCGGCTCGACGCTGCTCCTCAACGATCCGTTGCACCACGTGCTGCCGCACTTCTCGCAGCATCCGCAGATCGCCGCCGGCTTCCGTTTCTACGCTGGGGTGCCGCTCACCACCTGGTCGGGCGCGGTGCTCGGCACGCTCTGCTTCTGCGACGTCGAGTCGCACGTCTTGCACAGCGAGGACATGCATCTTCTCGAGTCGCTCGGCCGCCACGTGGCCCACGCGCTCGAGGAGGTCGCCGCCGGCATCGCCAGCGACGACTTCATCGTCGACGACGCCGGCCTGTTCGCTGCCGAGATGCTGCCGCTCTTCGTGCAGGTCGGCCTCGAGCGGGCGGCTCGCACCGGCGGCACCGTCGGCGTCTCGGTGGTGCGCCTCGCCGACGCCGCCGACCTCGAGCTGGTCACGCGCGCCGCGTACGCCGGCGGCGGCGGCGCCGGCCTGGTCGCGCTGCGCCGCGCCGGCGACGAGCTGGCGCTGATCCAGGCCGGCCGCGACGTCGAAGCGCGCGGCAACCTCGCCTCCGCGCTCGTCGCCTGCCGCCGCGCCGCGACCGTCCGCTCGATCGGCACCGCCTGGTGCCGCCTTGCCCCCGGCGCCCACGCCATCGCCGAGCGCGCAGGCACCGACCTCTGCGCCCGCCTCGTCGCCCTCGCCGCCGACTCGCACGACCTGTCCCCCAGCGAATCCCCGTTCGCGCCCGCCACCGTCTGACAGGTGCGGCACGGCGTCATCGACGCGCCGGCGCGAGGCGGCAACGGGACGAACTTTTCGCAGCCGGTCGGTGTTCGTCCCGTATGGAGCGCAGCACATTCAAGACACTGGCCGACGGCGCCGCGCCGCTCTTGGCTCGCATCCTTCTCTGCCTCGTCTTCATTCCCGCTGCCGTCGCCAAGGCGTTCGATTGGCCGGGCAACGCCGAATACATGCGTTCCCACGGCATGCCACTCATCCCGCTGTTTCTCGGCGCTGCGCTCGTCGTCGAAGCCGTCGGCACGATCAGTGTCGTTCTCGGCTGGTATGCGCGCCCTGCCGCGCTCGTGATGGCCGCGTACCTCGTGCCCGTGAGTCTCGTCTTCCATCGCCTCGGGACGAGCCCATTCGCGCCGACGCAGCTGCTGAAGAATCTAGGCATCGTCGGTGGCCTGCTCCTGGTCGCCCATCACGGTGCCGGGCCTTGGTCGATCGACGCATGGCTACGTCGCCGACTCAGGTCGGCTTCCGGGCCAACATGACGAGGAACAGTGGGATCCGACACCTGCGGCGGAAGGTGTCCTCGTCGGCAAAGGCCGCTCGCACCGGCCGCCCCTCCCGCAGGTCGTCGACCACGAATCCAGCCGCCTTGATGCTCGCGTAGTACTCCTCGATCGTTCGATGGAGCTTCGTGACTCGTCCGCCGAGCCAGTCGACCTCGCGCGCACCCGTGCGAAAGTAGTCGTCGACGATCCAGTCCTGCCGCTGCGTCCCGGCGATCCAACCCCGACTACACGACGTGATGACCGGGTGCTCGACCGAGAAGACGAAGCGACCGCCGGCGAGCAGGCTGCGTGAGACCGCAGAAAAGATCGGACCGACGTCACGGACGTAATGCAAGGCGAGCCGCGACACCACGATGTCGAAGGCCGCGGCGGGATAGGCAAAGTCTTCGATCCGCTTCTCGACGACGGCGCCCGTCCCGGCGAGCGCGTCGCGCGCGGCCGCTGCCATCTTCGCGGACGCCTCGACGCCGGTGTACGCGGCGGCGCCGCGCTCCATCAGCTGGCGGCCGAAGGCGGCGGCGCCACAGCCGAGATCGAGCACGCGCGCGCCGCGAACATCGCCGAGCAATTCGTCCACGATGGGTGCTTCGATCGTGTCGTTCGGGTTCGATGGCCGCTCGCGGTGTGCCATGTACGTCGCGAACACGGCGGCATCGTCGTAGAAGTCGGGACCGTCGCTGCTCATCAGAACGAGCGTACACGGTTCGCGGCCGGTCGCGCCGCGCGGCGGACGAAGGTGGGGGCGTTACTTGCGCGACAGGGCGAGGGCGCGCGTGCGGCGGCGGACCGCCAGCAGCAGGGCCGCGACGACGAAGAAGAGCGCGCCCGCCGACGAGCCGGCGCCGGTGCCGCCCATCGAGCAGCCGCTGTCGCTGCCGCCGCCGTGGTTGCCGTTGCCGCCGCTGCCGCCGTTGCCGCCCGTGCCCGTCGCCATGTCGGCGACCGGCGGCGGCGTCAGGTCCGGCGGCGGCGCCGTCACCGTCAGCGTAGCCGGCGCGTCATGCGTCGCCATGCCGGCGGTGCCCGTCACCTTGAACATGATGTCGCCCGGCGTGGTGTCGTACGCGGTGTGGATGGTCAGCGTGCTCGTGCCCGCACCGGTGACCGACGCCGGGTTGAACGTGCTGGTCACGCCCGAGGGCAAGCCGGTCGCCGTCAGCGCCACCGCCTGCGCCATGTTGCCCGCGGGCACCGCCAGCGTCACCGTGTAGGTCGCATCCACCCCCGCCATCGTCGTCGCCGTCGCCGGCGCGATCGTCAGCATGAAGTCGTCGACGTGCGTGTAGTTGCAGGTCACGCCCACGTCCTTCCACGAGTCACCGAGCGCCGAGATCTCCGCCGCTGTGAACTTGAGCGCCGTGGCCGCGTCGACGACACCCTGGCAGCCTTGCGTGAACGTCGCCGACGAGGTCCACTTGCTCGCGTTCGCCTCGTACCACGCCTGGGACGCGCGCTTGACACCGTCCGGCGTTGCACCGGTGGCGGTGCTGTCGTCCGACGGATCGACGCCCGAGAGGCGCTTGGCGGCGTGGCAGAACGCCCGGTTCATGACGCCCGACGAGTAGTGCACGTCGAGCGACGAGGTGTACTGCGAGGCGTTGTCGATCGACATACCGCCCATCGTGTTGTCCGTCGACGGCTTGCACATCCAGCGGATGTACGTGTTCGGTTGCAGGAAGATGTCGCCGCCGAGGTTGAAGCTGGCGGTCTTGGCCTCGTAGTAGAACTTCGCGGTGGTGCCCGCGATGTCCGAGAACGACTCGTTCATGCCGCCCGACTGTGCCTGGTAGTCCAGGTTCGAGTGGAAGGAGGTGAAGCCGTGATCGATCTCGTGCGCCACGACGTCGAGCGAGCCGGCCATCTCGCCGAGCTGCGAGCCGTCGCCGTCGCCGTAATTCATCTCCTGGCCGTCCCAAAAGGCGTTGGCGTAGTTCGTCGAGTAGTGCGCGAGCGAGATGAGCTTGAAACCCTGGTTGTCGATCGAGTTGTAGCCCTGCCAGTCCTTCAGCATGTTGAGGGTGACTTCGCCGTAGCCGTGCGCGTCGTTGCCCTCTTTGTCGGTGAAGTTGAGCGAGGTCGAGGTGAAGTCGGTGCCGCCCGAGGTCTTGCCGCTCAGGTTCTTGGTCTCGAGGCGCGTCGTGTTCATCGTGTACTTCGTGGTGCCACCGCCGTCGTCAACGTCGAGCTCCATGTTCCACTGCTTCGGCAGGCGCGTGATCCCGCCCGGGCCGCTCGCCTGCTGCACCGCGGTCTGCAGATTGTTGAAGCGGTTGACGATGGCGCCGTCGTGCGCATCAATGAAGTAGTTCCAGATGCCGATCGGCCCCGCCGTGCCGTCGGTCATGAAGACCACGTGCCAGGCCAGGTGCGCGCTACCGTCGCTAGGCAGCACGACGAGCTCGCTCGACTCCCGCGTGTACTTCACTGCTGACGCGTTCGCCGCCGAGCGCAGATAGTCGGTCTTGGCGATGGTCGCTGCCGTCGTGTCGGCGAGCGATGGGGTGGTATCGACGTTGGCCAGCGACCCGAGCAGGTTGCCGTTGACCGCCGTGATGTTCGACCCGTCGTTGTGCACGACGATGTCCGAGCCCCACACCTTGACCCCGTCGTACGTCTGCTGCAGGCGGACGTGATCGAAGCCGTCAGCGGTGACCTCGCTCTTGATGAGGTCGAACGCGGTGTGGCCATTGAGCCCCAGCGTCGTCGCTTGCGTGCGCACGAACTCCTGCGCCGCAGCGATGGCGGTTGCGCCGCGCGCGGCGATCGGCGCAAAAGCAGGCGCCTCGTGGAGCTCGGCGCTTGCCGGTCCCGCCGAGGGAACGGTGTGGCCGCTGCAGGCCGCCAGGGTGAAGGTTGCCAGAATGCCCCAATGCTTCTTCATGCCGTCCCCCTCAAGCAACGCGTAGGCCAACGTGAGCCTGATTTGCGCGCGCTGGTCCCGATCCGCCAAAACGTGGCGATCACGCGTGTCTATACGAGGGCGCGGTCCTCTTCTTGCCGATTGCCCGGCCCGGTTTGCGCGGCGATTTGGGACGCCGGGGTGGAGCCTCCCCCACCGCACACGGCCGGTTGCGGGTTTCTGCCCTCAGCCGACCCCCGGCTTCCGACCCGCAACTTCTTGACGCATCCGCCGATAACGCTCTCGGTGAATGCAACGAACCGCGTGATCTGCACCGTGGGATGCGAGAGCTACGGCGTGTTAAGGAGAACGGCGGAATCATCATGAGCTCATTCGCAAAAAGTGCAGTCCCCCTTGCAGCGCTCGTCTCGATCGTTCTCGCCGTCGGGAACGTTCGAGCCGAATCGGGCAAGGCAATCGCGCAGCGCGCCTACGCCGAGGGCAAACGGCTGTATGACGTCGGCGAGTACGCAAGAGCGCTCGGCGAATTCAAGCGCGCCTATCTCAACTACGAAGAGACCTCGTTCCTGTTCAACATGGGGCAGTGCTATCGCGCGCTGGGCCAGAAGCAGGAGGCGATCGGCGCGTACAAGAGCTTCCTGCGCAATTCTCCGAATGCTCCACAAGCCGATGACGTGCGCAGAATCGTCGCCGAACTCGAAACCGCCGTGGCGCAAGAGCGCGCAGCGGCCGAAACGAGCGCGCGAGCCGCCGCCAGCCCGCCGCCAGGAACGTTGCCTCCGACCCATGAGACTACGGCACCGCCGGTGGTGACCGCGGCGCCCGCCGTCCAGGTGATCGCGGCAGCGCCGCCGCGGCCAAGAGCGAAACGAAGCCGCTGGTGGATCTGGCCTGTGCTCGGAGTCGTCGCCGCCGGCGCCGCCGTCGGGATCGCCGTCGGAGTGACGCAGACCCGCTCGACCGAGCAATCACTCGCCGCGGTGCATTTTCCATGAGCCGCACAGCGCTGTTGTTCGTCGCGCTGACGGCGGTCGCTGGAGGATGCGGTCGAGAGCTCGTCGATCCCTGCGCCAAGGTCGCGGCTGCTTGCGTGGCTGTGCAGATCGACGCGGGACCCGGTATCGACAAGCTCGACGCGGCGCTCATTCACGTCACTGGCGGCGGCATCGATGCGTCGAAGTCCACGAGCTTCGACAAGGGGGTCTTCTCGCTGCCGGTCGCGGTGGCGCTCGTGTTCGATCAGGTCACCGATACGACGCCGGTGGCAATGAACATCGACGTGACCGGGCTTCTTGGGGGCAACGCCGTCGCCGGCGGTTCCGCACAGACGAGCATCGCCGCGGCGACGCACGCGACCGTCCATGTTCGGCTCACGCCGGGCGGCGCCATGGGCGAAGCCGACATGGGCCTGCCGGAGGAATCGGACCTGGCGGGAACGATGTCGGATCTGTCGCCGTGTCCGACGGGGACGCATGACTGTAGCGGTGCCTGCGTCTCAGATACGAGCCTCGATTCGTGCGGCAGCTCGTGCACGAGCTGCCCCGTCGGCGTCAATGCCACGGCCGCGACGTGCGACGGAACCTCATGCGGCCTGACCTGCGCGAGCGGCTTTCACCTGTGCGGCGGCGCCTGCGTGAGCAGCACGAGCACGGACAGTTGCAACATGTCCTGCACGCCATGCACGCCACCGACGGGCGGGAATGCGACGTGCGACGGCACGTCCTGCGGCGGCGCGTGCCCGACCAATCAGAAGCTGTGCGCGGGCACCTGCATCCCCAGCGCGATGGCGTGCAACGGCATGTGCCCGACCGGCACGCACGACTGCAGCGGGAACTGCTTCAGCAACGACAGCGTCAATTCGTGCGGCACCTCGTGCACGCCCTGTCCCGTTCCGGCAAACGCGATGAACGCGGTATGCACGGGCAGCGGCATGTGCGATTTCGTCTGCAACCCGAGCTACAAAAAGTGCGGCTCCACGTGCATTCCGTCGTCAGGGTGCTGTACGACCGCCGACTGCAGCCAGCCGGCCAACGGCACCGCAACCTGCAACACGACGACGAACATGTGCGTCGTCACGTGCAACTCGAGCTACGTGAACTGCAACGGCGTATGCAAGTCGATCACCGACGTGAGCTCGTGCGGGCCTTCCTGCATGGTGTGCTCGCCGCCGGCAAACGCGACTGCGACCTGCGACGGCACGAGCTGTGACTTTACGTGCAGGACCGGATACGTTCGCAGCGGCAACATGTGCGTCGCGTGCGGCGGCGTCGGTCAAGCATGCTGCGCGAGCAACGCTTGCAATGCGCCGCTCGCGTGCGCCGGCGGCGTCTGCCAGCCGAAGTCACTCACCTTCTCGGTCGTATCGAGTGGCACGACTCAACCGCTCGTCGCTGTCGCGGTCAATTCGCTCGGCCGCGCCATGGCTGGCGGTGCGGCCGCGACGGTGCAGTATTGCCCGAGCAGTAGCGGCTGCGGGCCGACGACAATCACTCAGAACAGCGGCGACATCGGAGGCGTCTGGAGCTTCGGCAGTACCTTCTACGCCGCGCAGGCTTCCGGTCTGGTCTTCTCCAGCACCAGCCTCGGTCCGTGGGTCTACTTCTCACCGATGACGCCGCCCGATCCGGACATCCTTGGACAGATCACGGGTGATCCGTCGGGCAACCTGTATATCGTCGACGGGGCGGCGAAGGTACTCACCTACAAAGCTGCGACGGCGACATGGGCGGTGATTCCGGCGTCGAGCACCAAGTTGCAGCTCATGCATGGAATCTGGATCGGAGGGGCGGATCTTTACGCGGCCGGCACGAGCCCGGGAGTCGTTGCGCACGGCGCATTCGCGCGCTCGCACGACAGCGGCACAACGTGGCAGGCTTTCGTCGAGCAGAACGGCGTCACCAGCCTCGACGGGGTGTGGGGCGCGTCGAACGGCAACGTCTATCTGGTCGGCGCCGGAGGGGTCGTCCGGCGCGTGACGTTGTCGTCCGATACGATGATTGCAGAAAACGCCAACGACGCCGGCAGCAACGAGCTGTTCGGCGTCTTTGGCAGCAACAGCGGCGGCTATTACTACGCCGTCGGTGCAGCGGGCACGATCCTGCGTTCGACTGGCGACGGGGTGTGGCACGCGGTAACGAGCCCGACCACGAAGGACCTCTACGCGGTCTCCGGAACGGCGGACGGCAGTACCGTCTGGATCGTCGGCGCCGGGGGCACCGTCCTGCTGGGACAATAGGCCCTCAGCGCGCGAGGCCCTCAGCGCGCGAGGCCCTCAGCGCGCGCCGAAATAACGCGCGTCGTCGATCCAGGCGCGCGCGGCCGCGTCGTCGCCGAGCTTGCCCGCGACCTTCGCGAGCTCGACGAGCGCCTCGGCGAAGTAGGGCGTCAGCCGCGCCACCGTCTCGAGCTCGGTGCGCGCGCGCGCCAGATCGCCGGCGCGCAGCGCCACGCGCGCGAGCGCCACGTGCGGCTGCATGAGGTGCGACGACTCCGGATCCTCCGCGAGCCGCACCAGGAGCGCCTCGGCTCGCGGATCGCCGAGCGTGAGCAGCGCCAACGCCGCCGCCTGGCGCACCGGCAGCGCCTCGTCGCTGCCGCGGCCGTAGAGCGCATCGGCGGCGCCGCGCGCGCGCGCCACGCCGAGCGCCTCGCACGCCTTGGCGCGCAAGGTGACGCTGCCGTCGGCGAGGAGCGGCAGGATCGCCGCGGCGTGATCGGGGAAGCGTTGCGCCAGCACCATCGCCGCCGCGCCGCGCACCGTCGGCGCCTCGCCGGTGTCGCCGATGGTGTCGACGAGCGCGTGGCCGCTGTCGGCCGCCGTCTTCTCGTCGAAGGCGTCGGCCAGCCGCCGCCGCCGCGCCGCCCGCGTCGCCGCGTTCGGCCACAGCTTGAGCCAGGCCGCCGTCACGCGCTCGGGCTTCCAGGTCGCGTGGCACTTCTCGGTCGAGCAGGCGTCGGGCACGTCGTGGCGCGCGCGGTTCTCCGGCACCGGCACGTCGATCGCGTGATCGGCGAAATGATCGAGCACGCCCGCCACCACCTTCGGCATGTGGCACGAGAGGCACGACAGCGGCTTGCCATGCCCCGTGTGCTTGCTCCCGGCGGCAAACTCGGTGGCGTGGCAGCCGCGGCAGCTCTCGTCGCCCGGCTGGCGCAGCTCGTCGGCGCCGTGCGGCTCGTGCGGCGCCGTGTGGCAGGTGGTGCAGGTGGCGCCGCCCTTCCGGTAGCAGGCCGACTGCAACAGCGCCTGGTACTCGAAGCTCGACGACTTCGGCCGCGCGTCGGCGAAGAAGTCGCCCGAGTGCTTGCCGCCGATGAGCACCACGATCGGGTCGTAGAAGTCCTCGTAGCGCTGCCCGGGCCGGAAGCGATGATCGGCGTCGAGCAGCGGAAAGAGCGGGCTGCGCGGCCCGTGGCACGCCGCGCAGTCGTCGAGCACGCGCTCCTTCGGCGCGCGCTTGGGCGAGAAGATGTCGGCGGCGAGCGTCGAGTCGGCGTGGCGCGCGCCCGGCCCGTGGCAGTCCTCGCAGGCCACGCCGGCGTCGGTCATCTCCGTCGACCAGCGCTTGGACGCGCGATCGAACTTCACGACCAACCCCGTCGTGTGGCAATCGAGGCACTCGCGATTGGCCATGCGCCGCAGGTTGGTCCAGTAGAACGGATGATCGGGCGCGAGCGGCCCCTGCTTGGACTCGGTGTAGTCGACCCACCGTCGCTGCGTCACCTGCCAGTAGACGGGCAGCACCTGCCAGCGCCCGTCGGGAAACACGGTGAGCGCGTCCTGCATGCGCTTGCCGCCGATGACCCAGTCGACGGGGAAGTCGGCGAGCGCGCCGTCGGGGCCGTGCGTGCGCATGACGTCGCTCGAGCCCTTCTTCGACATCCACGCCTCGGACGAGGTGCCGGAAAAATGCGCGCCCGCGAAGTTTCCGACCACGCTCGCCGTCGAGGCGCGGGCGAGCGCGCGCGCATGCCACGACGCTTGCCAGCCCGCGCGCTTCTTGCCGTGGCACTCGAGGCACGCCGCCGATCCGACGTAGCCGTCGCGCGTCGTCGGCGGCGGCGTCGTCGTCGGCGTCGTCGCCGCGCGGGCGTGCGCGAGGTCGGGCGCAGCCGCGTGTTCCGTCGCCGTGCGCGTGTTGCACGCCGCCAGCGCCAGCAGCGCTCCGATCCACGCGCATCGTCGCATCGTCGGCGTCGACGCTAGCAGAGAGGCGCGCGCAGCGTCGAGCGCCGTCGACGTCAACGCGGATTGACGAAACAGACTGCGTCCTCCGCGCCCCGTTGCATGACGACCCAGCGACGGAAACGCGTGTCCCAATTCGCCGCGATCACGATGCGAGCCTGGGAGCGATCACCCCACACGATCGTTCGCACCAGAAGACGATCGCGCTCAGCGACGGGAACCATGATGCGTGCATTTTCGCCTGACGCGCACCGATATCGCGGTGCATGAGCGGAACGCGTTCACGTTTGCCTACACGCGCTCCCGTTTCACGACGAAGACGCAGAGTCCAAATGCCACGCCTCCGAATTTTTTCGTAGGTTTGACAACGTTTTGCGATTCCCCGGAATCTGCGTGAATTCCGCGTATGTAGGCGCCGACACGCCCCGTTCCCACGTTTGCCGACTTGTGGCGCGGCCGTTGCTCTGGTTCGCCGCCACATGCGCGCTTTTGCCTTCGCACTCCTGCTTCTGATCGCGTTTGCCGCGCCCGGCATCGCCAAGCCGAAGCAGGGCGAGCCTTGCGACTCGCACGGCAAATGCGCGCATGGTCTGACCTGCGTTCGCTACTACGGCGTCGCAGGTGCGCGCGGTCCGCAGATGAGCTCGTGCGAGATCAAATGCGACGACGGCAAAGCGCGCTGCCCGAAAGGTCAGGCCTGCAAGACCATCGCGGACGGCCCCGGTCAGGTGTGCCGCGTCGCGGGGAATCCCTGAGGCGGCGAGGCGCCGCTCCTGGAGGCAACATGAGGAAGCTGCTGTGTGTAATCGGGGCGTTCGCGATCGGGGGCTGTAGCGGCAATGTCGTCGGCCCCAGCGGGTCGACGACGAGCGGCGGCGGCGGCGTGCTCGGCAGAGCGTTGATCCAGTCGGTGGGCGAGCTGCCGATCTCGATGGCGGCGCGCAACCAGGCGCTCGATCCGGGCGTCGACACGCTCGGCTTCTTGAAGAATCAGACGCTCAACCTCGGCCTCTCCAAGGCGCAGGACGACTTCACGATGCTGCGCAGTGAAGTCGGCATGGACGGGCTCAACCACGTCCGCATCGGCCAGCTGCACGGCGGCATCCCCGTCTTCGGCGGCGACCTCGTCGTCCACTCGAACAACAGCGTCTTCCTCGGCGTCGGCGGCAACGTGCTGAGCGGGCTGTCGGGCCTCGACCTGACGCCGCAGCTCTCGGCGACGTCGGCGGTCTCGCAGGCGAAGAACGATTACGCCAAGCTCGCCCTTACTAATGATGCGCTCGCCTTCGACCGCGAGTCGCAGGAGCTGGTGATCCTGCCGATCGAGGGCGGCAACGCGCGCCTCGCCTGGCACGTCACCTTCCACACCGAGATGCAGGCGGGCATCGCGCCGACCGTGATGCACTACTTCATCGACGCGCACGACGGCACGCTCGTGCAGCGCTTCAACGGCCTCGACACCGCGGTCGAGCAGGCGAGCGGCCCGGGCGGCATCGCGCGCCTGCCCAAGCAGTGGAACGCCGAGCTCGACGTCGACGACACCGGCTCGGGCGCGACCAAGTACACGATGAACACGACGCGCCTGCAGACGACGAACCTCAACGGCTCGACGTCGGGCACCGGCACGACCTACGGCTCGTCGTCGCTGAGCTTCACCGATCACGAGGGCAACGACGCGCACGGCTACGCCGAAGTCACCCTCAACATGCTCAACGACTGGCAGGGCTACAACTCGATCGACAACGCGGGCTTCAAGATCGTCTCGCACGCCCACTACTCGAAGAACTACGCCAACGCCTTCTGGGACGGCACGTCGATGAACTACGGCGACGGCGACGGCTCGGAGCTCGGCGAGATGGCCGGCTCGCTCGACGTCGTGGCGCACGAGATCGATCACGGCTTCACCTCGTTCCACTCGAACCTGACCTACTCCGGGATGTCGGGCGGCATGAACGAGTCGTTCTCGGACATCGCCGGCACGACCGCGAAGTTCTACTACGCGCCGACGACGGCGTCGTTCAACCTGGGCGGCGACATCTTCATTCAGCCCAACACGTACATCCGCTGGATGTGCAAGCCGTCGACCGACGGCGCGTCGATCGACAACGCCTCGCAGTACAACTCGTCGCTCGACGTGCACTACTCGTCGGGCGTCATGAACCGCGCGTTCTGCCACGCGGCCAAGCGCTTCGCGGGCATGGATCCGACCGACGACTCGACGGTGACCGCGTCGCAGGCCGCGGTGCAGAAGGCGTCCAAGGCGTGGTACGCGGCCAACGCCAGCTACTGGACGGCGTCGGCGACGTTCACGCAGGGCTGCCAGGGCGTCGTGGACGCGGCCAAGGCGCTCGGCTACTCGGCCGCGGACGTGGCCGCGCTCGGTGATTCGTGGAAGGACGTCGGCGTCACCTGCAACTACACCGGCGGTGGCGGTGGCGGCGGCGGCGGCGGCGGTGGTGGCGCCGGCGGCGGTGGCGGCGGCGGCGGCGGCGCGGGTGGTGGCGGCGGCGGTGGTGGTGGCGCCGGCGGCGGCGGCGGTGGCGGCGGCGGGTCGTGCGCTCACGACGTCTGCACCACCGGCTCGAAGCTCGCTAGCGGCTGCAACTCGTGCGTGACCAGCATCTGCGCGGCCGACTCGTACTGCTGCTCGACGGCGTGGGACAACATCTGCGTCGGTGAGGTCAGCACCGTGTGCGGCTCCAGCCAGTGCTCGGGCGGTGGCGGCGGTGGTGGCGGCGGCGGCGGCGGCGCCGGTGGCGGCGGTGGTGGCGGCGGTGGCAACACCTGCTCGCACGCCATCTGCAAGACCGGCACGAAGCTGAAGAAGTCGTGCGATCCGTGCGTCACCGAGATCTGCACGTCCGACAGCTACTGCTGCAGCACCAAGTGGGACTCGATCTGCGTCGGCGAAGTCGGCTCGATCTGCGGAGAGTCCTGCAAGTAATCCGATGAGAGCGGCGCCTGCGCGAGTCGCGGGCGCCGCTCCGCTCTTCTTCATGCGTTCCCTCGTCATCTTCGTGTTCTTCGCGCTCGCCGCCGCGTGCGGCTCGTCGAGCCCTGCCGGCGACGGCGGCACCTCCGATCTCGCCGGCGGCTCGTCGGCCAGCTGCGCGACGGCGAACGACTGCCGTCTCTACTCGAGCTACTGCAACTCGGCGCCGTGTCAGTGCCTGGCGCTGGCGCGCGGCGCGGTCGATCCGCCGTGCGTGGTCGGCATGCAGAGCTGCCTCGTCGATCCCTGCCTCAACAAGCGAGCGGACTGCTCGAACGGCGCGTGCGTGGTCGCGCAGTAGCGCGCACGCGGCATGCAACGACGGCGATCATGCGGCTCCTTCTCGCCACGGCGGTGGCGCTGGTCGCGGCTGGCCCGGCGCGCGCGCAAGAGACGCCGGCGCCGCTCGGCACCTCGCGCAACGCCGATGCGCGGGTGGTGGTGATGGGGCAGCCGCTCGCCTTCGTGCCGTTCGAGCTGCCGGTCAACGTCGTGTGCGACGATCTGTCGGTGCTCTCGGTCGCCGACGCGGGCACTTTTCTGCGCCTGACCGGGCTCAAGCCGGGAGCGACCGACTGCAGCTTCAGCTCGCTGCGCACGCCCGGACGCCGCTTCGTCTACCGCTTCGTCGTCGTGCCCTGACGCCGCGGGCCGCGGATCGTTCAAGCGGCCCGTCGGCGACGCGCCACCTTCGCGATCGAGCTGTCGTGGAGGGGACCATGCGACGTCACATCCTGTGGGTGGCACTTGCCGGGCTGAGCGCGTGCGCCAGCTCGGCGCGCATCGAACGTTCGGCGGACGCGCACGCGGCCAAGGCCAAGCAGCTCGCCGCCGACGGACAATGGCGCGCCGCGAGCAAGGAGCAGGCGAAGGCCGACAAGAAAACTTCGGAGGCCAATACGCGTCGCGGCTTCGAGGACGCGATGCCCATCGTGTTCAAGTAGGAGGGGGTCGTGCGCAAGCTGGTCGGAGAGATCCTCGGGACGTTCATCCTCGTGTTCGGCGGCGTCGGGACCGCGGTCTTCGCCGCCAAGTTTCCCGCCGTCGGCGTCGGCCTGCTCGGCATCGCGTTCGCGTTCGGCTTGACCGTGCTCGCGGGCGTGTACGCGATCGGTCCGATCTCGGGCGCGCACTTCAACCCGGCGGTGACCTTCGGGCTGGCGTGCGCGGGGCGCTTCTCGTGGCGCGAGGTGCCCGGCTATTGGGCCGCGCAGCTCATCGGCGCGATCTTCGCGGCCGGCTGCGTCTACGCGCTGGCGACCGGCGCGCCGGGCGGCTACGACGTACATTTGCAGGGGCTGGCGTCGAACGGCTACGGCGCGCACTCGCCGGGCCGCTACAGTCTCGGCGCCGGCCTGTTCGCCGAGATCATGCTGACGTTCATCTTCGTCAGCGTGATCCTCGGCGCCACGTCGCGCTCGGCGACGACGGCGCAGGCGGGTGTCGCCATCGGGCTGACGCTGACGCTGGTGCATCTCATCGGCCTGCCGATCACGAACGTGTCGGTCAATCCGGCGCGCTCGACCGGCCCGGCGTTGTGGGCCGGCGGTTGGGCGCTGGCGCAGCTGTGGCTGTTCTGGTTGGCGCCGCTCGTCGGCGGCGCGATCGCGGGCGCGCTCGCGCGCTGGCTGCAGGCGACGGCGAAGGAGGCGCTCGAGGAGCGCGGCGAGCCGGTGCGCACCGAGCCGATGCCCGGCGAGCCGATGCCGGGCTAGCGACGGAGCGACCAGGCGAGCGAAGCGTTGAACGCGCGCACCAGGCCGAAGAGCGCCCGCGGCGTGACCCGCGCCGGGTGGAACAGCAGATAGCTCGGCTCGACGGTGACCTCGCCGAACTTCTTGCGAAAGCGGCTGATCGAGTCGAGGCGGAAGCTCTTCTGCGCGTGGTCGAAGAACCAGCGGCCGAGCCAGACTGAGCGCGGCCCGAGCCCGCTCATGTGGCCGAGCGCGGCCGCGGTGGAGATGCCGAAGCTGACGAACGAGCAGCCCTCGCGCCCGAGCGCGTCGAGGGCGGCGGCGACCAGGAGCTCGGCGGTGCCGGCGGGCACGTCCCCGGTGGTCAGGAGGTGCTCGAGCAGGTAGCCGCCGCGCGCGTCGAGCTGCACGAGCGATTGCACGCCGACGACGCGGCCGTCCCAGGTGGCGTAGAACCAGCGGCGCAGCGCGCGCGGCGAGAAGAGATCGATGTGCGCGACGAAGATCTGCAGGCCGCGGCGGCTGTCGAGCCAGGCGCGGGCGACGCGGTCGAGCGCACGCTCGAGGACGGCGTCGCGGCCGGCGCCGTCGACGTACTCGCCGATCTCGACGGTGGCGCGGCGTGCGTGGCTGAGCTTGCGGTTGAGCTCGTGGCCGCGGCGGCCGCGCGGGCGTGCGCGCCGCGGATCGATGGTGATCTGCTCGCCGAACTCGATCACCGCCCAGCCGAGCGCGCGCTCGCGGGCCGCCAGCTCGGCGCTGGCGCCCGCGACGACGACGGTGCCGAAGCGCTCGGCCAGCGTGGCGAGCAGCCGGTCGTGCGCCTCGGGGGGACTCAGCGGATCGCCGACGGCGACGACGACGTTGCCGACGCTGCGCCGGATGGGCGCGGCACCGGGGAGGCCGTGAGCGGTGAAGAGCTCGCAGGCGGGATCGAAGACCACCGGCGAGAGCACGCCGCCGAAACGGCGAACCAGGTCCACCAGGTTCGCTGGATCTCCGACGGGAGACACGTACGGAGCGCGGTTGCGCATGTACAGCGAGGAATGCAGCACCGGTACCGATCGGTGCCGCCGCCTAGGGATCGCGCCTAGGATGAGCGATAGAGCGGCGCGAGGGCGACGCGGTTGTGGCTGTGCAGGAACAGGATGCGCTTGCCGTCGAGACGACCGGCGCGCGCGTCGTCGAGGAGCGCGGCCATCACCTTACCGGTGTAGATCGGATCGAGCGCGAGCCCGACGCGCGCCGCGGCTGCGACGGCGTCGAGCGACGCCGGCGTCGGCGCGCCGTAGCGGCCGGCGTGGCGCGTCTCGATGCGCAGCCGGGCCGGCGCGCCGCCGAGCGCGCGGCCGCCGACGGGCGCGAGCAGCTCGTCGACTGCTTGCGCCAGGCGCTCGACGCGGCGCCGTCCGATGGCGACGGCGCCGACCACGCGCACCGCCACGATCTCGACGGGGCGGACCGGCGCGCGCACGCCCCACAAGAGGCCCGCCGCGGTGCCGCCGGAGCCGAGCGCGACGTAGAGCGCGTCGAACGGCGGCAGCAGGCCGAGGCGCACCTGCGCCGAAAGCTCGCAGCCGCCCGAGGCCCAGCCGAGCGAGCCGACCGGCGACGAGCCGCCGCCGGCGAGCCACGCCGTGTTGGGCGAGAGCTGCGCGCGCGCCCAGACCGGCACGACGCCGAGCGGGCTGCGGACGCGGATGAGCTGCGCGCCCATGGCCTCGTCGACGAGCAGCTGCTCCTGCACGTGCGCGTCGAGCGGCTGCGGAAAGAGCGCGGCGGTGACGCCGAAGCCGTGGCGCGCGCCGTAGATCGCCGTGGCCACGACGTGGTGCGCGCCCCAGCCGCCGAACGTGACCAGCTCGCTGGCGTTGCGCGCGCGCGCGTCGCCGAGGAGGAACTCGAGCTTGCGCACCTTGTTGCCGCCGTAGAGGTCGCCGCTCTCGTCTTCGCGCTTGACCCACAGCTCGACGCCGCGCGGGAGCAGCTCCTCGACGCGCTCGACGGGCGTGGGGAAGCGGCCGATCGACATCCACGGGATGCGGCGGCGCGCGGCGGGCAGGGCGGCGAACAGCGCCGGGCCGCTCAGCGAGCCGGCGTCGCCGCGAGGGAACGATAGATGGCCCAATCGAACGCTCCTTTTTGCCCCGCGCGGCCCCAGCGCCTCAGCTCGAAGGCGCCGGAGCCGACGATGAGCGCGTGGTGCAGCGGGTTCAGGTAGGCGAGATGGATGCGCGCGCGCGGCGCCGCCTGCAGGCGGCCGGCGAGGCGCTCGAGCACCGCGTGCATGATCTCGACAGGAAACGGCTGGAACAGATAGATCAGCGTCGGCGCCGTCGGGGGAACCCAGTCGCGCGCGTCCATGCACAGGAGCTCGATGTCGGCCGTGGCGCGCGTCGCCGAGCGCCAGCGGCGCACGTTGTCGAGCGCGATCTGATGCAGCGCCGGCGACAGCTCGACGCCGACGATCTTGCGGAAGCCGAGCTCCGACGCCATGAGCAGCACGCGCCCCTTGCCCGAGCCGAGATCGACGAACACGGTGTCGCCGAAGGGCACGTCGACGTCGCGCATGAGGGTGGTGAAGGCGTCGCGCGAGGTCGGCCAGTAGCGCCACAACGCCGGCACGTCGGCGCCGCTGGCGTCGAGATCGGCGATCGTCACGCTGCGCTCGGTGTCGGTGCCGAAGGTGGCGTCGAAGGGCGCGGCGCGCTCGTGCTTGCGATCGTACCAACAGCTGCGCACCGAGCGTACGGTCTCCACCCAGCCACGCTCGCGCAGCGGGCCGGCAGCCATGCGGAGGAGGTTTCTCAGCTTCGACGTCATGATCGATGCGCGAGCAAGCGACGTGCCCCGGCCGCCCGCTTGCATTCTTCGAACATGATGGACGCGACGGTGGTGGAACGTTTTGTCGACGGCGCGCGATCCGGCGCGCCCCTCATCGTGCGGCCGCGCGGCGTGGCCTCGCCCGAGGCGCTGGCCGAGCTGATCGCGGCGCACCGGCACGATCTGCGCGAGCGGCTCGCCTGGGTCGGGGCGGTCCTGTTTCGCGGCTTTCGCGCGGTCGAGCCGCGCCATCTGGCGCGCGTGGTGCGCGCCTTCTCCGACGGGCCGTCGCTCGCCTACGTCGGCGGCGACACGCCGCGCACGCGCGTCGGCGAAGACGTCTACACCTCGACGGAGGCGCCGGCGGCGGTGCGCATCCCGCTGCACTCGGAGATGTCGTATCTGCCGACGCATCCGCGCCACCTCTTGTTCCAGTGCGTGCAGCCGGCGGCGCACGGCGGCGAGACCACGCTCGCCGACACGCGCGCGGTGCTGGCCGCGCTGGCGCCGTCGGTGCGCGAGCGCTTCGTCGCGCGCGGCGTGCGCTACCTGCGCGTCATCCGCGGGCGCTCGCTCGGCTTCGAGCTGCTCGAGCACGTCGCCTCCGCCTCGAAGTCGTGGATGCAGGTGTTCGAGACCGAGCGGCGCGACGAGGTCGAAGCGCGCTGCCGGTCACTGGCGCTCGATTACCGCTGGCTGCCGTCGGGGCACCTCGTGACCTCGACGGTTCGCCCCGCGGTCATCGCGCACGCCGTCACCGGCGAGCCCGTCTGGTTCAACCAGGCGCACCTGTTTTGCTTCAGCCCGCGCTGGATGGGCCCGCTCTACTACGCGCTGGCGATGATGCTCTACCCGCGCCGCCGCACGCGCACGCACCAGGCCCACTACGGCGACGGCACGCCGATTGCGCGCGAGACGCTGGCCCACGTCCACGACGTGCTCGAGCAGCACACGGTCGCCCATCCGTGGGCGCGCGGCGACCTTCTGATCCTCGACAACGAGACCTGCATGCACGGCCGCAACGCCTTCCGCGGCGCCCGTCGCGTGCTCGTCGCCATGACGGGCTAGCGTGGCGTCATTGCGCGGGCGCGCTCGTGACGACGACGTCGAGCGTGAGCGGCTGGCCGTTGCGCAGGACGCCGAGCGCGACGTGGCTGCCGGGCGCGCGGTCGCAGATGGCGAACATGTCGCCGAGAGGCGTCAGCTTGGCGACGGACCTGCCGTCGACGGTTGCGAGGGCGTCGCCGCGCTTGAGGCCGGCCTTGTCGGCGGGGCTGCCGGGTAGGACGCCCTCGACGCGCGGGCCGTCCCCGGGTGGGACGCCGATCTCGCCACCGAACCAGCTGAGGCCGCCGATCGGACGATCGCTCTTGACGACGACGAGCTCGCAGCCGCTGTCGCCCTCACCGACGACGACGCTTCCGAGGCTGTCCGAGTACCCCGGCGACCAGCCGCAGAGGACGTCGGCGGGGCCGCGCGCGGCGCCATCGATGGTGAAGCTGCCGTCGGCGCCGCTGAAGCCGGGATCGACGTGCATCGGGCTGCGCAGGTGGCCGGTGACGAACAGGGCGAGGCAGCGCAGGCCCTCGACGGGCGCGCCCGAGCGCCACTCGACGACGTGGCCGTGAATGACGCCGCTGCCGCGATCGCGCAGCGTCACCGTCGCGATCTGGCCGGCGTCGACGCGCACCGCCGCCGAGTCGCGGCCGCCGCTGCCATCGGCGTAGACGACGTAGTTGCCGGGCGCGAGGCCGCGCAGCTGGAAGCTGGTACCGCTGACGGCCGCCCACGCGGGCTGCGGCGGAAGGAACGGCTGGTTGAGCCGCGCCGTCACCTCGGGCGGCGTCGCGAACCCGACGAGCTCGCCGTCGATGCCGCCCGACGGCTGCAAGGGCAGGACGACGCCTTGTGCGCCGGCGGCGACGCCGTCGAGGTGCCCTTCGGCGCCGTCGCCGCCGCGGGCGCGCAGCACGAAGGCTCCGCTGTCGAGGTCGGCGATGGCGAAGCGGCCGTCGGCGCCGGAGATCGCGCTCGGCCGCTGGAACTGGTCGTCGAGGTCGAGCCGCTCGTCGCTGCCCCCGGCGGCGCGGAAGGCGACGACCTGCACGTCGCTGAGCGGCTGACCGTCGGCGCCGACGGTGGTGCCGGAGATGGTCTGGTGCGTTCGGTGGATGACGATGCGGACGCCCGAGACCTCGCTCTCGCTGTTCGGCACGTAGATCGTGGAGTAGCTGCCGTCGGCGGCGGCGAAGTCGTGTCCGGTGTCGCCGCCATCGCGCACCTCGATGCGGTAGTCGTCGCCGCCGCCGAGCGTGCCGGCGCGGAAGCTGCCGTCGGTGCCCGTGATCGCCTGGCCGACGTCGACCTTGTGCAGGGCGGCGAAGTTCACCCAGACGCCGGCCGCGGGGCGACCGTTGTCCTCGACGACCACGCCGGAGATGGCGCCGGCAAAGGTGCACTCGAGATCGACGCCGGTGCGCTGCTCGCCGGGCCCGAGCACGATCTCGGGCGAGAGCGCCCCGAAGCCGTGCGCCTGGTCCTGGGCGTCGACCGCGTATTTCCCGGCGCGCAGCCCGCGCAGGGCGTAGCTGCCGTCGGCGTCGCTGAAGACGGCCACCGGCTCGAGCGTCACGGTGTTGAGGCCGACGAAGACGTTGGCGGCGGGTTTGCCCTGCCGGAGGATGTGGCCGGCGATCGATCCGAGCGCGCTGACGACGATGCGCACGCCGTCGACGATCGGACGGTCGACGAGCAGCGACTTCGGCGAAACCAGGTTCCAGCGGGAGACGCGGAAGGCGGCGACCCCGCGCGGCACCGACTCGAGGACGAAGCTTCCGTCGCTCTGCGTGACGGCGTCGGCGCCGTCGATCGACGTCGGACCGCCGACCGGCACCGCGCGTTGGACGTAGACGCGCGCGCCGGCGACCGGATCGCGGCCGTCGGTGACGACGCCGCTCAGGCGCGTGGCGGCGCCGAGGTGGAGCACGATCTCCGGTGTCGTGCCGGTGGCGCGCACGGTGAGCTCGAGTGGCTCGCTCATCGCCAGCCCGGTGGCGAAGGCGAAGAGCCGATGGCGGCCCGGCGCGAGCGCGCTGAGGGTGAAGCGGCCGTTGCCGTCGGTGACGGCGGCGGCGGGGGCGCCGACGTGGTGGCCGATCTGGCCGCTGACGCTGCGCACGCTGGCGTCGGCGACGGGCCGGCCGTCGTCGGCGCGGACGACGCGGCCGACGATGGTCGCCTCGGGCGTGAGCAGAAAATCACGGCGCACGGTGCGATTGATCGTGTCCAGCTCCTCGTCGATGGTGCCGTAGCCGCGCGCCGACACCTCGATCTTCGTCTGCCGCGGGCTCACGCACGCGCGATAGGCGCCGGCGGCGTCGCTCTGCACGCACGCGCTCGCGCGCGCGTCGGCGTAGCACAAGCGGGCGCCGGCGATGGGGCCGCCCGATGCGTCGTTCACGTGGCCGACGAGCTGCGCGTCGCAGCCGCCGAGGCGCAGCTCGATGCGATCGGAGGCCGCGCCAGGATCGCGCGTGTCGACCTCGCGCACGTCGGCGCTGTGATCGGCGGCCGTCGCGGTGACGCTGTACGGCGCCGGCGGCACGAGGCCGAAGTCGAAGCGGCCGTCGGCGCCGGTACGGCGCGTCGCCGCCGGCAACAGCCCGGCGTCGCTGAGCGCGCTGCCGAGCTCGACGGTGGCGCCGGCGATCGGCGCGCCGCCGGCGGTTACGCGGCCGGCGATGCGACGGATGGCGGCGCCGCGTTGGCCAAACCAATCGGGCACGCGGACGCCCGCGATCGTGGCCGGCGCGCGACCGGGCACGCCGAGCCCGCCGGGCACGCGCCAGGCCACGCCGGCCCGCGATTGCGTCACCTCGCCGCCCGGCGCGTGCGCGCGCCAGACGACGACGCTGCCCCAGCCGACGAGCAGCAGGACCGCGACACCGATGGTGGCCTTGAGGGCAGACTTCATGATGAGCGCTCCCCCGATCGCGCCCGCGATCGTCTTGACGGCGGCGCCGCGCAGCGCCGTGGCCGTCGGCACCAGCGCCAACGCCCAGCGCCGCCGATCGCCGCCGCGCTTCTGATCGAGCCGCGCGCGCAACGCTTCGAGCCCGCGCTTGAGCTGCGACCGCACCGTCGCCGCCGGTACGCCGACGCGTCGCGCGATGTCCGCTGCCGACAGATCCTCGTAGTAGCGGAGGAGCAGCGTCGTGCGATACGGCTCGTCGAGCGCGAGGAGCTCGGTGGCGACCTCGCGCTCGGTCTCGACGCGGTCGACCAGCTCCTCGGGCGTCGCCGGCCGCGTCGCCAGGATCGCGGCGTCCTCGCGCGCGCGCCGCCGCGCCTGGCCGCGAAAGCCCATGCGCGCGACATTGCGCACCACCGCCGCCAACCACGGGCGGACGTTTGGCGTCGCCGACGCGTGAACGAGCGCTTGCAGCCAGGCCGCCTGCACGACGTCGTCACGCTCGGCGGCGTCGGCGACGAGCCGCTGCGCCAGCCGCCGCATCCACGCCGTGTTGGCCAGGATGTCGCCGAGGGGCGCATCGTCGTCGTTCGCGGCCATCGTTGCTATTCGGGGGTTGCCGCCGTCACGCCGAGTGTTGCACGAAAAAAGCTATCGGGCGCCGTCGCTCGAGGCTTGCGCCGTCGCCGGCGTGGCGCCCGGGACCACGCGCTCGCGGACGCCGGCGCCGGCCGGCAGCTGGGCCAGCGCGATGCCTTCGAGGTGCTGCTCGAAGAAGGCGACCACCGCGGCGCGCGAGAGCAGGCGCACCTTCTGCGAGTCGACCTTGCCGACGCGGCAGATGCCCATGCCCGGCGTCGACGGATCGTCCATCACCTGCACGTGGTCGGCGCCGAGCAGCGTCAGCTCGATGGTGCCGGGCGGCGCGTGCGTGAAGAAGGAGCGGTAGTTCCCGTCCTTGGTCGCGCACAGGCGGAACGCTTTGTAGGCGACCTCGGCGCCGATCACGAGCAGCGGCGCGTGCAGCCCGGCGATCGGTCCGCGCGCCACATGGGTGTAGCCGTTCTCGTCGGGATCGATGGCGACGACGGCGGCAAAGCGCGGATCGGCGAGCGCCGCCATGATCGATGCCTTGCCGCCCATCGAGTGGCCGGCGACGCCGATGGCGCCGGGGCGCGCGAGCCCGTGCGCGACGAGCCAGCCGGCGATGGTGCGCGCGTCGTCGGCAAGCTCGGGATCCGAGCGCAAGAATCCATACCAGGTGCGCAGCGCCACGACGAAGCCGCGCGACGCGAGCGCGCGCGCGTAGCTGTCGTACTGCCACTCGGGCGCGGCGCGCGCGGGCAGGAACACCACCGCCGGCGCCGGACCGCGGAGGTTGGCCGGGCGATAGATCGAGACGGCGAAGCCTTCGTTCCAATCGCCGACGCCGACGGTTTCGGCGACGACCGCATCGGGGCCCGGTCCGGCGGCGGCGCCGGCTGGAAGGATCTTTGCGTCGGCGGCGAGCACGCCGCGATCGCGCACCGGGCCGAGGTGCGTGCAACCGCCGAGGAACGGGACGAACAGGAGAAGCGCGAGCGACCTCGAGAGCACCCCGCAGTCTACTTCAGGGACGCGCGGCGTCGACCACGAGCAGGGCGCCGCTCGCTACGCGAGTCCCGGTAGCGTGGATCGGTGCGACCGATTGCCACGGTGTCATCGGATCGAACAGCCTGTTAGGAAAACGTACGCGCGTGATCTTGTCTGCCGTCGGAGATTCGCGCAGATGGCCTACGCGTGCGCGGGTACGTTCGTTGCACGGGCTTGCCACGAAATGCTGGCGGGCCCGCGCTCGAATCCGCCCCCCCGGTGGGCGCGGACCCGCCAGCACCTTTCCTTCCCACCGAATAGGCGTTGATCCACTCCCCCGGACTGTGATAACTGGTCCGACCAATGGTGGGGGCTGGGCGCGTCGTCGCGTGCGCGGCGATTTTGTCGGTTGTCTCGGCGGCCGCGTGCACGCGGTTGAATCCGGATGCCGTCGGCATCGGCGGCGTCGGCGCCAGCGACGGGGGCGTCGATCTCGCGCTGCCGGCGACGTCGTGCGATCCGTCGAAGGTGGCGAGCGATCCGCGCCACTGCGGCGGCTGCGACAACGACTGCGCGGCGCTGCCCAACGTCGACGGCACGCGCGTCAGCTGCACGAGCGGCGAGTGCAACGTCGGCGGCGCCTGCCTGCCCGGCTTCGGCGACTGCACGTCGGCGCCCGGCTGCGAGACCAACCTCGGCACGCCCGATCACTGCGGCAGCTGCGGCATGGCGTGCGGCGGCGCGAACCCGTTCTGCGGCGTCGACGGCAGCGGGCAGCACGTCTGCGGGAGCTCGTGCGGCGCCTCGTCGCTGTGCGACGGGCAGTGCGTCGACACGCAGAACGATCCGCTCAACTGCGGCGGTTGCCAGACCGGGTGCGCGACGCCGGCGCATGGACAGCCGGCGTGCAGCGGCGGAATTTGCGACTTCGTCTGCGATCCGGGCTGGGTGAAGACGGCGAGCGGCTGCGTCGCCGGCAGCGGCGGCAGCGGTGGAG
The DNA here is from genome assembly GCA_035607415.1 of Polyangia bacterium. Lineage (GTDB taxonomy): Bacteria > Myxococcota_A > Polyangia > Palsa-1104 > Palsa-1104 > JAQBQH01. The sequence continues at coordinate 153,641 of DATNAQ010000027.1, read as the reverse complement.
GAGGCGGCGGCGGCAGCGGCGGGGCGGGCGGCGGCGGCGGGACCCCGCAGTGCGGGATGAGCGGCGCCACCTGCTCGAACATGAGCGACTGCTGCAGCGGCATCTGCATCATCCTCACCTGTTTGTGAGCGCGTGCTTCTGCACCCAGTCGGTCACGCGCGTGATCGCCTGCGGTGACATCGTCTCCTCGAGGTCGCCGTACTCGTCGACCGTGCAGCGCTTGCAGGTCTGGAACAGGTGGTTGAGCCCGGGCAGCTCCTCGACGGTGGCGTCGTGGTTGCCGGCGAGCGCGGCGCGAATCGCCGCGAGGCTCTCGGCCGACGGCACGTGCACATCGCGCGAGCCGTTGAGCGCGAGCACCGGCGCGGTCACCTCGCGCAGATAGGGGCGCGGATCGGTCCGCAAGAACTCGCGATACCAGGGCGACAGCATCGCGTCGAGCTGGCTGGCCAGGTTCGCGCGCGCGGCGGGCGGTCGCTTGGCGACGATGGCATCGAGCTTCTTGCGCGCCGTGGCGGCGTCGTCGGGGCCGGCGACGATGGTGATCAGCTTGCGCTCGAGGGCCTGGCTCTCGTCGAGCGCGGCGCCGCTCATTCCCTCGGAGCGGGCGACCATCGCCTGCTGCTTCAGGAGGATCTCGTCGCCGCGCAGCCCGGGGCCGGCCAGCAGGACCAAGAAGGCGACGTCGTGGTCGCGCGCGGCGACGATCGGCGCGATGAGGCCACCCTCGGAGTGGCCGAGGAGGCCGAGGTGCCGGGCGTCGACGTCGGGGCGCGCGCGCAGCCAGGCCAGCTCGGCGGCGACGTCGCCGGCGAAGTCGAGCGTGGTCGACGCGCGGAAGTCGCCGGTCGACTTGCCCATGCCGCGATCGTCGCAGCGCAGGCCGCCGATGCCCTTGCGCGCGAGCGCATCGGCGAGCACCCAGAACGGCTTGTGGCCGAAGAGCGTCTCGTCGCGATCCTGCTGCCCGGAGCCGGTGATGAAGACGACGACGGGAAAACGCGGCGCGTGGGGATGCGTGAGCGTGCAGCCGAGCGTGAGCTTGGCGGCGCGGTTTTCGACGGTGACGTCCTCGCTCGCGTAGGGGAAGGGCGGCTTCGGCTCCTGCGGGCGGCGCGCCGACGGCGGCGTTCCGCGCTGCAACGTGAGCGGGAACGGCGCGCCCTGCGTGAAGGTGCCGCGGATGTGGTCGGCGTCGACGCGCTTGCCCTCGAAGCGCACGTGCAGTTGCGGGATCTCGATGGTGAGCGTGTCGCCGGCGACGGCGACCGAGCCGAGCGGCAGGTTGGCCTTGTTCTGATCGGGGCTGGCGAGCGTGCCCGACCACGCGGTGCCGTGATGATGAAGATCGAAGACGACGTGGAGCTTGACCGCGCCGACGTCGAGCAGGCCCCACCAGCTGCCCTCGAAGGGAGCGTCGTTGGCCGCGCGCGCGGGCGCGCACAAAAGGAGCAACACGAGCGGGATCAGCCGGCGCATGCGCGCATCTTACAGCGTCGGCAGGATCAAGTAGCCCTGGTGTACGAAGCGCCACTCGACCCAGTCGTTGTCGTGCAGGCCGAGCGCGGCGAAGACGGCGTTGGAGAGATCGATGCCGGCGCGGTTCGAGGGCGTCCGATATTTTCCGACGGCGCGCTCGGCGGCGGGACGGCGGCTGCCGACCCAGTAGGCGTCACCGACGTTCCACGGGCCGACGTCGAGCACGGGCACGACCACGGCGCGCGCGCCGTAGCGGACCTCGACGTGCTTGCCGAGCGCGGCCGGGTGGGGCAGCGCCACGAACAGCGCCGACGGCGTGATGACGAGGCCGGTCGAGGTGCGCTTGCCGATCTCGCCTTCGCGCGTGGCGTAGACGCGCTGCCACGGGCTCGGCTGCCACGCGGCGCGGATGGTGAGCGTGGCGATCACGGCGAAGACGGCGGCGAGCCCGAAGTTGATGAGGTGTTCGCGGCCGCGGCGGCGGCTGCGCGTGCGATTCCGTTTCACGGCTGCGCGGCAGTGTAGCATCGTGGCCATGCAGATCGGGCTCGGCTGCATGCGGCTGTCGACGGAGCGGGAGCGCGACGAGGCGCGCGCGATCGCGACCATCCACGCCGCGCTCGACGGCGACGTGCGCCTGTTCGATACCGCGCGCGCCTACGGGCTCGACGACGACGATCGCGGGCACAACGAGCGCCTGCTCGGGCGCGCGCTGGCCGCGCACGCCGACGGGGCCGGCGCCGAGATCGTGACCAAGGGCGGCATGGCGCGGCCCGGCGGCGCCTGGCGTCCCGACGGGCGGGCGCGCGCGATCGTCGCAGACTGCGCCGCGAGCCTGGAGGCGCTCGGCGGGCGCGCGATCGATCTGTACTTGTTGCATGCGCCCGATCCGCGCGTGACGTGGGCGACGAGCGTGCGCGCGTTGGCGGGGCTCGTCGAGCGCGGCCTCGTGGCGCGCGTCGGCGTGTGCAACGTCAGCCGGCGGCAGCTCGAGGAGGCGCTGGCGCACGCGCCGATCGCGGCCGTCGAGGTGGCGCTCGACGAGGCGCTGCCGGGCGGCGTGGTGGCGCTGGCGATCGCGCGCGGTCTGCGGGTGCTGGCGCACGCGCCGTTCGGCGGGCCCAAGGGCGCAGCGCGGCTCGGGCGCGATCGCGAGCTCGCGGCGGCGGCGGCGCGGCTCGGAGCCACGCCGCATCAGCTGCTGCTGGCGGGGATCGCGGCCATCGACCCGCGCATCGTGGTGTTGCCGGGGGCGCGCACGCCCGAGAGCGCGCGATCGGCGGCGGCGGCGGGGCGGCTCGTGCTCGACGAGGCGGCGCGCGCGCTCGTCGAGGCGCGCGTGGGCAGCGCGCAACCGCCGGCGGCGACGGCGGCGCGCGGCGACGGCGAGGTCGTGCTCGTCGCCGGGATCTCGGGCGCCGGCAAGTCGACGCATGTCGGCGGCTTCGTCGCGGCCGGCTACGAGCGGCTCAACCGCGACGAGCGCGGCGGCACGCTCGCCGGCCTCGCTCGCGCGCTCGACGGGCGGCTGGCGGCGGGCGCGCGCCGCGTGGTGCTCGACAACACCTACGTCACGCGCAAGAGCCGGCACGCGGTCGTGCGCGCGGCGGCGAGGCACGGCCTGCCGGTGCGCTGCGTCTGGCTCGACGTGCCGCTCGTGGAGGCGCAGCGCAACGCCGTCGAGCGCATGCTGGCGGCGCACGGCCGGCTGCTCGCGCCCGGCGAGATGGTGGGCGGCGACGATCCGACGCGCCTGGCGCCGCGCGTGCAACTGTCGCAGCTGCGCGCGCTCGAGCCGCCCGCGGCCGACGAAGGGTTCGCGGCGATCGAAGTGGTGCCGTTCGCGCGCACGCCCTCGCGCGCGCCGCACGCGGGACGCGCGGTGGCGCTCGAGGCCCTGCGTCGCGCCGGGCCCGCGATCCTCGGCGGTGGGGTGCCCGGGCCGCGGCTGGTGTTCGATTGGCTGCCCGACGGCGACGCGGCGCTCGTCGAGGCCACGCGCGGGCTCGAGGTGACGCGCGCGGCGTGTGCGCATCCGGGCGGGCCGCCGATCTGCTGGTGCCGTCCGCCGTTGCCGGGGCTGCTCCTGGCCTTCGCGCACGAGGCCGGCGTCGATCCGGCGCGCCTGACCGTCGTCGGCACGTCGCCGGCGCATCGCGCGCTGGCGGCGGCGCTGCACGCGCCCTTCGAGCTCGTCGGCTGAGCGCGCGCCGCCGCGGGCGCTACTCGTTCGCGGCGGCGGCCCGGGGCGCGCAGTGCTGCTTGACGAAGCCGAGCAGCCGCTCGACGTCGATGGGCTTCGGCATCACCGTCACGTTCGGCAGCACCTCGCCCTTGTGCACCGACGCCGAGATCACGCACACCGGCAGGCGCGAGAGCTGCGGCTGCTCGCGCAGCCGGTCGAGGACCTCCCAGCCGCTCAAGGTGGGCATCATGATGTCGAGCAGCACGGCGCACGGCGTGGTCCGGCGCAGCACCTCGAGCGCCTCGGCGCCGTCGGCCGCGGCGCGCACGTTGTAGCCCTCGGCCTCGAGCACGAACACCAGCGACTCGCGCACGTCGGCATCGTCGTCGACGATGAGCACGTCGAGGCGCGCCGACCCGGCGACCGGCTCGCGCGGCAGCCGCACCGAGAAGGTCGAGCCCTTGCCCGCGCTCGACTGCACGCGCACGGTGCCGCCGTGCGCCTCGACGATCTCGCGCACGATCATGAGCCCGAGGCCGGTGCCGGCCACCTGGTGCTGCGGATCGATGACGCGCGTGTAGCGCTCGAACAGCGTGGGCAGCGCCTCGTCGGAGATGCCGCGGCCGGTGTCCTCGACGTCGATGGCGACGATGTCGCCCTCGCGGCGCACGCGCATGGTGACGCGCCCGCCCGCCGGCGTGAACTTGATGGCGTTGGACAGGAGGTTGGTGAGCACCTGCCCGAGCCGGCGGCGATCGCCGACGGTCTCGACGACGACGCCGGTCGGCAGCTCGGCCGAGAGCACGAGCTGCGACTCCTCGGCGAGCGGCCGCACGTCGTCGATGGTGGCGCGCACCAGCGCGGACACGTCGACCGGCTCGCGATCGATCTTGTAGCCGGCGCCCTCGAGGCGCGCGAGATCGAGGAAGTCGTTGATCAGCGCCACCATCGAGCGGATGTTGGCGTCCATCTTGCGCACGTCTTCGGTGAGCGGCCCCGAGAGCACGCCGCGCCGCCCCGACAGGATCGCGGCGGTGCGCAGCATCATCGCCGACAGCGGCGAGCGCAGGTCGTGCGCGATGATCGAGTAGAAGTCGAGCCGGCGCGCCTCGGTGCGGCGGTGCTCGGTCACGTTGTGCAGCGAGATGGTGCGCGCCGCGGCGAAGTCGGTGGGCAGCACGCGCACCGTCGGCGAATAGATCTGATCGCGCAGCTTGACGTCGGGCAGCGGCAGGAGCGCCTCGTGTCCGCCGAGGCGGAGCGCGTCGAAGCGCAGCTCGGGCAGGAGCTCCTCGAGCGTGCGGCCGGTGATCTCGGCGGTGCTGGTGCCGAAGGCGTGCTCGGCCTCGCGGTTGGCGAAGGTGACGCGGCCGCGCAGGTCGACGGCGAGGAGCGCGTCGGGCGCGTTCGACAGGAGCGCGCGCACGTTGCGCTCGGCGCTCTCCATGCGCTCGAGGAACGCCTTGTTGCGCAACAGCGCCGCCACGCGCGCGCGCAGCTCGTCGTCGGCGTAGGGCTTGGCGAGGAAGTCGTTGGCGCCGGCGTCGAGCGCCTGCACCACCTGCTCGGTGTCGCTGTGCGCGGTGAGGAGCAGGACGCCGATGCGCGGGTTCGAGCCTTCGGCGGTGCGGATGAACTGACAGAGCTCGAGGCCGCTCATGCCCGGCATCACCCAGTCGAGCACCATCACGTCGGGAGGCGCGCCGCTGGCGAGCCGCTCGAGCATGGTGGTGCCGTCGCTGAACAGATCGACCGCGTGCTCCGATCGCAGCGCCGCCATCGCCCGCTCACCGTCGAGCGGACTGTCGTCGACGATCCAGACGCGTCGCGGGTTGGCGGACACCATCGAGCTGTTTGGTTGTAGGGTAGTGCTCTCGAGCGGTCAAGGCAGACTTATAGAAGAAGCGCCGTTGACACGCGGAGTTGGGTGCCTATGAAGAAATTTCTCGGTCCATCTCAGGGGTAGACGCGTGCCTGAAGTCTTGGTCGTCGACGACAGTAAAATCATGCGCGAGATGATCGTCGCCTGCCTGCGCGCGCAAGACGGGCTGGCGTTCACCCACGCGGCGAGCGGGCTGGAAGCGATCGAGCAGTTGTCGCTCAAGCCGTTCGATCTCGTCATCCTCGATTTGAACATGCCGGACATCGGCGGCGTCGAGGTCGTCGAGTTCATTCGCGGGCAGGACACCCTGCGCGACCTGCCCATCCTCATCGTCACCACGCGCGGCGACGAAGAGTCGCGCACGCGCGTGCTCGCTGCCGGCGCCTCGCGCTTCATGACCAAGCCGTTCGCGCCCGACACCATCCTCGGCGAAGTGCGCGCGCTCTTGACCGTGGACGCGCGCGTGGGCTCGTGAGCCTGGAGCTGCAACAGTTCCTCGCCGGCTACCTGGCGGAGGTCGAGGAGCACCTGTCGTCCTCGACGCAGAAGCTCAACGCCATCGACGCCTCTGCGCGCGGCGGGCAGGCCAATCCGCACGCGGTGCGCGAGCTGTTCCGCTCGCTGCACACCATCAAGGGATTGTCGGCGATGGTCGGCGTCGAGCCGGTGGTGGCGCTGGCGCACGAGATGGAGTCGCTGTTGCGCGCGGCCGACCGCGCGGGCGGGGCCCTCTCGCAGGAGGCGGTCGACGCGATCTCCGACGGCGTGCGCGCCATCGAGCGGCAGGTGCGCGCGATCGCGGCCGGCCAGGAGGTGCCGACGGCGCCGGCGGGCCTGGTCGAGCGGCTGGCGGCGCTGCAGGCGATGACGCCGGCGCCGGCGGCGAGCGCGACCACGCTGCTCACGCTGCCGGCGGATGTGGCGGCCAAGCTGTCGGCGGCGGAGCAGGCGCAGCTGGCGCAAGGCGTGGCCACCGGCAAGCGCGCGGTGCGCGTCGACTTCGTGCCGACGCCGTCGCGCGCAGCGACGGGCCTCAACATCACGACGGTGCGCGATCGCGTCGGGCGCGTGGCCGAGCTGGTCAAGGTGTATCCCGTCTCGCTGCCCAAGAGCGACGCGGCGCCCGGTGGTCTCGGCTTTGCGCTGATCGCGCTCTACGACGGTGACGACGACGCCTTACGCGACGCCGCCGGTGCCGACGCGGTGGTGCCGTTGTCGACGGCGGCGGCGCCGGCCGCGGTCGAGGCGGTGGAGTTCGAGTCGACGCGCGGGGGCTCGCGCCTGGTGCGCGTCGACGTCGCCCGCCTCGACGACGCGATGGAGAAGCTGTCTTCGCTGGTGGTCAACCGCTTCCGGCTCACGCGCGCCATCGCCGCCATGCGCGAGAGCGGCACCGACGTGCGCGCGCTCGCCGACATCATGAACGAGAACGGGCGGCAGCTGCGCGATCTGCGCGCGGCGATCATGCGCGCGCGCATGGTGCCGATGGCCGAGCTGCTCGAGCGCATCCCGCTGCTGGTGCGCGGCCTCGAGCGCGCCACCGGCAAGCGCGTGAACCTGACCGTCGACGCCGGGCGCGCCGAGCTCGACAAGGCGGTCGCCGAGCGGCTGTTCCCCGCCATCGTCCACCTCGTGCGCAACGCGGTCGATCACGCCATCGAGACGCCCGAGGAGCGCGTGCGCGCCGGCAAGCCGGAGATCGGGCGCGTCGAGGTGACCTGCTGGGAGCGCGGCAACAACCAGCTCGAGCTCACCGTCAGCGACGACGGCCGCGGCGTCGACCGCGCGCGCGTGGCGGCGCGGGCCGGGCGCGCCATCGCCGATACGCCCGAGGCGCTGCTCGAGGTGCTGACGGCGCCCGGCTTCTCGACGCGCGAGCGCGCCTCGACGACGAGCGGGCGCGGGCTCGGCATGGACATCGTCAAGCGCATCGCCGTCGACGAGCTGGGCGGCGAGCTGCACCTGTCGACGACGCCGGGCGGCGGCACCCAGTTCAGCGTGCGCGTGCCCTTGACCATCACCATCGTCGACGCGTTCTCGTTCCTCGCCGGGCGGCAGCCGTTCGTGGTGCCGGTGACGATGGTCGAGGAGATCGTGGAAATCGAAGAGTCCAAGGCGGTGCGCGGCCCGCAGATGGCGCGGCGCGGGACGCAGATCCGCGTCTACGAGCGGCGCGGCGAGCCGGTGCCGATCGTGGCGCTCGACGAGCTGTTCGCGATCCCGCGGGTCGACGAGCTGGCGCCGGCCAAGGCGATGGTGGTGCGGCGCCACGGCGCGCCGTTCGCATTCGCGGTGCATCGCATGCTCGGGCAGCAGGAGGTGGTGGTGCGCCCGCTCGAGGATCCGCTGGTGAAGGTGCCGGGCGTGACCGGATCGACCGATCTCGGCGACGGGCGCGCCACGCTCGTGCTCGACCTGTGGGCGCTCTCGTCGCAGCTGGCGGAGGCGCGCGCATGACGACCGGCGCCTTGCATGTGCTGTTTCGCGTCGGCGACACCGACTACGTGCTGCCGGCGGGCGACGTCTTGCAGATGGAGTCGTTCGACGGGGCGACGCCGGTGCCGGGCACGGCCGGCTACGTGGCGGGCCTGGTGCAGGTGCGCGGGCGCGTGGTGCCGGTCGTCGATCTGCGCGCGCGCTTCGGGCTGCCGCCCGTCGCGCACACGATCGATACGCGCGTGGTGGTGGTGCAGAGCGCCGAGCGCACCGTCGGGCTGCTCGTCGACAGCGCGCGCGAGGTGGTGCAGCTGCCGCCCGACGCGCTCAAGCCGCCGCCGGCGGTGGTGGCCAGCGCCGGCAACGGATTCGTCAAAGCCGTGGCGCAGACGGGCAAGCGCCTGGTGATGCTGATCGATTTCGCCAGGGTCATCGGAGAACAGGAGTAGCGCATGGCGGTGCAATCAAGCGGCTTCGTCAACCTCGAGCAGGCCATGGGCAAGGCGCAGGAGACGGCGCGCACGCTGCGCGAGACGGCGGGGCAGGCGCGCAGCATCGAGGAGTCGGCGCACAAGCTCGCCAGCGCGGGCAACGAGCAGGCGGCCGCGGCCGAGCAGGTGCGCAGCGCGATGGAGTCGATCGCCGCCGGCATCGAGCAGACGGCGTCGTCGATCCAGGAGACGGCGCGCTCGCAGACGCGCTCGGCCGAGCTCGCCAAGGAGCTCTCGGGCGGCGTCGAGGCGACGGCGGCGTCGCTCGAAGAGGTGGCGGCGTCGGTGGCCAACGTGCAGAAGGACACCGAGGCGCTCGCCGGCGGCGCGACGCGCTCGGCCTCGGCGCTCGAAGAGGTCACGCGCTCGATCAAGGGCGTGAGCGCCAACGCCGAGGGGCTGGCGGCGGCGGCCGAGGAGCTGCTGGCGACGACGACGGAGACGGCGTCGAGCGTGGCGGGGCTGACCGCGCGCGGGCAGGAGAACGCGGCCGTCGTCGAAGAGGTGGCGACCACCATCGAGCAGATGTCCAAGGGCATCGCGCGGCTGTCGAAGGACGCCGAGGCGGTGGCCGAGCGCATGACCGCGACCGGCAAGCTCGTCGGCGCCGTGCAGGCGGGCGTGGAGAAGGTGGCGAACGACGCGACCTCGATGGCGTCGGCCGTCGAGCAGACGGCGTCGAGCACCGAGGAGCTGGCGCGCTCGTTCGCCAGCGTGGCCGAGCACGGGCGGCAGCTCAAGGACGCGGCGGCGAGCACGGCCTCGACGGTGACCGAGCTCGGCGCATCGGTCGAGGAGGTCGCGGCGACGAGCGAGAAGAACGCGCAGATCATCGACGGCAACGCGGCGGCGGTCGAGCAGATGGCGCGCTCGGCGGCGGCCACGTCGCAGGCGGCGGAGGCGATCGCCGGCTCGGCGTCGCAGAGCGCGGGCGCGGCGCAGCAGCTCGACGCGGCCACCAAGCGCATCGCCCAGGTGCTCGACGGCGCGCGGCAGTCGTCGGATCGCATGACGGCAATCGCGCGCGAGGGCGGCGCCACGGTGACGCGGTCGATCGCGGGGCTGAAGGACATCCGCGAGGCGATGGTCAGCTCGGCGACGGTGATGAAGGACGTGGGCCAGCGCGCCGAAGAGATCGGCGACATCGTGCAGACGATCAACTTGATCGCCGATCGCACGAACCTCTTGTCGCTCAACGCCAGCATCGAGGCGGCGCGCGCGGGTGAGCACGGGCGCGGCTTCGCCGTCGTGGCCGAGGAGATCCGCGCGCTCGCTGATCGCGCGGCGGCGGCATCGGCGGACATCGCCAAGATCGTGCGCGGGCTGCAGGCGACGGCGCGCGAGGCGGTGAGCACTTCGGCCGAGGGCGTCAAGGTGGCCGACGAGGGCTCGAAGCTGGCCGGCGACGCCGAGCGCGCGCTCGGCGGCATCCTCGGCGGCGTCGACGAGCTGGGACGGTCGGTGCGCGAGATCGAGCGCGCCGCGGGCGAGCAGCAGCAGGCCGTGCATTCGTTGACGACGTCGACGGCGCGGGTGAGCGAGGAGTCGCGCGCGGTGGCGCGCAGCGCGGCCGAGCAGACCAAGGTGGCCAGCTCGCTGGCGACGGCGGCGCAAGAGATGCGGCGCATGGCGCGGCAGACCTCCGAGGCGACGGGCGAGCAGGCGCGCGCCTTGCGCGACACGCTGCGCACCACCGGGCAGCTGACCGCGAGCGCGGAGAAGGTGGCGCGCTCGGTCGACGAGCAGGCGCGCGGCGCCGCCGAGGTGGCCAAGGCGGCGGTGCAGATGCGCACGCTGACGACGGCGACATCGGTGTCGATGGGCGAGCAGGCCAAGGTGCTGGTCACGGTGGCGACGTCGGTGCAGGAGGTGTCGACGTTGGCGATGCGCACGGTGCAGGGGCTGGTCGAGCAGGCGCGCGGCGCGGCGGAAGTGGCCAAGGCGATGGACGAGGCGCGCAAGCAGACCATGCAGACCGCGCGCGCAGTCGGCGAGCAGGCCAAGGCGGCCAAGGAGACCGAGCAGGCGGCGCGCGGCACCGCGCGGCTGGCGGCCGAGGTGACGCGCGCGACCGCCGAGCAGCAGAAGGCGCTCGTCGGGCTGACCAAGGACGGCGACGAGGTGCGGCGCATCGCCGCGGGGACGGCGCGCGCGGTCGGCGAGCAGGCGTCGGTGATCGCGGCCCTGGCGCAGACCGCGGCGCGGCAGACGACGTCGCTCACGCAGCTGGCGCGCGGCGCGGGCGAGCAGGCCACGGCGGCGACGCAGATCGCGGAGGCGGCGGCGTCGATGCGGACGCGCGCGCGCGAGGTGGCGGTGACCACGGCGCAGCAGGCGCGCGCCGCCAGCGCGGTGGCCGGCGAGGTGGCCAACGTGGCGGCGCAGGTGGCGCTGGTGCGCGAGGCCAACCTCGCGCAGGCCCAGGCGGTGGGCGAGATCGTCCACGCGCTGGCCGAGTCGGGCAAGCGAAGCTCATTGGAGCAGGCGTGAAGCAACCGCGCGCACAGACGCTCACCGCCGAGGAGGAGACGCGCATCGCGCGCGTCGATGCGCGCGCGGCGGCCGGCGAGGTCGAGCCGCTCATCGCGATGCTCACCGATCCGAGCTGGACGGTGCGCCGCGCGGTGGTGGCGGCGCTCGCCTCGCTCGGCGACGCGGCGGTGGGACCGCTGTGCGTGGCGCTGCAGACGACGCGCGACTCGGAGGCGCGCATCGCCGCCGCCGTCGACGCCTTGGTGGCGTCGATCGGCCATGCCGACGAGGCGGTGGCGCGGATGTCGAGCGATTCCAACCCGGCGGTGGCGGCGGACGCGGCGCAGATCCTCGGGCGCCGGCGGGCGCAGACGGCGCTGCCGACGCTGATCCGGCTCTTGCGGCATGCCGACGACAACGTGGCGGTGGCCGCGGTCGAGGCGCTCGGGCGCATCGGCGGGCGCGCGGCGGTGGAGTCGCTCATCGAGCTGGTGCGCAGCGGCAACTTCTTCCGCGCTTTTCCGGCGATCGACGTGCTCGGGCGCTCGGGCGATCCGCGCGCGGTGGCGCCGCTGGCGGCGCTGCTGGCCGAGCCACACTTCGCGCTCGAGGCGGCGCGCGCGCTCGGGCGCACCGGCGAGCGCACGGCGGTGGCGCCGCTGATGGCGCTTTTGGCCACGACGAGCCACGCCAGCGTGCGCATCGCGGCGATGGCGCTGCACGAGCTCTACCTGCGGCATCGCGAGCGCTTCGGCCTGACCGCGCCGCTCGACGATGCGCTGCGCCGCGCGGTCGATCCGGCGGCGGTGACGCGGCGTCTCGTCGGCAGCCTCGTCGGTGCCGACGCGGCGGAGCAGGCGGCGGTGGCGCACCTCATGGGCGTCCTGCGCGACGACGCGGCGGTGCCGACGCTGATGACGCTGCTCGAAGAGCCCCACCTGGTCTCGACGGCGGCGGCGGAGGCGCTCGAGCGGCTGGGCGGCGCCGAGGACGAAGAGCTGGTGCGCGAGCTCGGCTCGGCCGACAGCGCGCGGCGCCTGCTCCTCTTGCCTTTGGCGCGGCGCATCTCGACGGCGGCGGCGGTGTCGGCCTGCTTGCAGGATCTCGACCCGGCGGTGCGCGCCGCGGCGTGCGAGGCGCTGGCGCGCATCGGCAACCCGTCGGCGGTGCCGGCGCTGTTCACCCAGCTCCCCGACGAGAACCCGCGCGTGTCGCAGGCGGCGGTGGGCGCGATCCAGTCGCTCGGCTCGGCGGAGACGGAGCGGCTGGCGCTGGCGGCGGCGCGCTCGGCGAACGCCACCGAACGGCGCGCGGCGCTGCGCATCCTGTCCTATTTCGGCTACGCGTCGGCGCTGCCCATCTTCGCCGAGGCCATCGCCGGCGACGACGCGCGCGCGCGCGACATCGCGGTGCACGGGCTGCCCTTCGTCGACGATGCGCGCGCCATGGAGCAGCTCCTGGCGGCGACGCGCGCGTCGTCGGAGCGGCTGCGCGGCGCGGCCATGCGCGCGCTCGGGCAGTCGCGCGGCGGCGATCCGCGCGTCACCTCGGCGCTGTTGCGCGGCATCGCCGACGACGACGCCTGGGTGCGCTACTACGCGATCCAGTCGCTCGGGCGGCTCGGCGTCGAAGCGGCGGCGAGCGCCATCGCCGCGCGCGTCGGCGATCCGGCCGGCCAGGTGCGCGTGGCCGCCATCGAGGCGCTGTCGCACCTGCGCGGCGAGATCGCCTTCGAGGCGTTGCGCCAGGCCGCCGGTGCCAACGACGCCGATCTCCGGCGCGCGGCGCTCGTCGGGCTCGGCCTGTCGCGCCGCCCCGAGGCGGAGCCGATCCTGCTCGCCTCCGCGGTCGATCTCGATCCGGCCACGCGCCTCGTCGCCGTCTCGGCCATCGCCGACTTCGAGGGCGACGACGCGCTCGCCATGCTCGAGCGCGCCGCCGGCGATCCCGACGAGAGCGTGCGCACCGCGGCCATCGGCTTCCTCGCGCCGCGTCCCAGCCGCGCCGCCACCGAGGCGCTCATCCGGCTCCTCGGCACGGCGATCGATCGCGAGCGGGTCCTCGGCGCGCTCGCCATCTTCACGCCCGAGCACCTGGCCGGCGTCGTCTCCGCGCTCAAGACCGCCGACGACGAGCTGGCCTCCAGCCTGGTCTCGGCGCTGGTGCGCATGCGCCGCCCCGAGGCCAACATGGCGCTCGTCGACGCCTTCACGCTGCCCAACACGCGCGCGCGCAAGGCCATCGCCAGCGGGCTGGCCGCCATCTCGAGCACGGAAGCGGCGCTGACGCTGCAGCGCGCCGCCAAGGGCGACAGCGATCCCGAAGTGCGTCGCATCGCCACGCTGCTCCTGGCGCAGTAACGTGGCGCTGCCGCTCTCGCCGCAGGTCTTCACCATCCTCGGTGCGCTCGTCGAAGCGCGCGCCGGGCTGCACTACGGTGCCAACGATCGCGAGCTGTTCGCCGAGAAGGTGAGCGCGCGCGCCATCGAGCAGGGCTTCGAGTCGCTGCTCGACTACTACTACTTCATGCGCTACGACCCGGGCGGCGACGAGGAGCTGGGACGGCTCGTCGATTCGCTCGTGGTCCACGAGACCTACTTCTTTCGCGAGCGCGAGCAGGTCGAGTGGCTCGTCGACGGGTTCCTCGCGCCGCGCGTCGCCGCCGGCCGGCGGCCGCGCGTGCTCTCGGCGGCCTGCGCCACCGGCGAGGAGCCGCTCAGCCTCGCCATGCTGCTCGCCGACCGCGGGCTCGGCGGCAGCGTCGAGATCGTCGGCGCCGACATCAGCGAGCGGGCGCTGGCGCGGGCGCGCGAGGGCGTCTATCCGCCGCGCTCGCTGCGCCACAGCCATCCGCCGGGGGCGGCGCGCCGTTTCTTGCGCGAGGAGGGCGGACGGCTGGTGGTCGCGCGCGAGGTGCACCGCGACGTCAGCTGGCGGCGCGCGAACCTGATCGTGCCCGCCGAGGTCGAGGCGCTCGGCGGCTTCGACGCCATCTTGTGCCGCAACGTGCTCATCTACTTCGACGACTCGCGCGCGCAAGAGGTGATCGAGACGCTGAGCGCGCGGCTGGCCGACGACGGCCTCCTCCTCGTCGGCGTCTCGGAGTCGCTCTTGCGCTTCGGCTCGTCGGTGGAGTGCGAAGAGCGCGGCGGCGTCTTCGTCTACCGGCCGGTGCGCCGATGATCCGCGTGCTCGTCGCCGACGACTCGGCGTTCGCGCGCAAGGTCATGCGCGAGGTCTTGCAGCGGCACGACGACATCGAGGTCGTCGACATCGCGCGCGACGGGCTGGAGGCGCTCGAAAAGATCACGGAGCTCAAGCCCGACGTGGTCACGCTCGACCTCGTCATGCCCAACCTCGACGGCGTGGGCGTCCTGCGCGCGCTGCCGGCCGACGGCGCCACGCGCGTGGTGGTGGTTAGCATGTCGGACGCCGAGAGCGAGCTCGGCGTCGAGGCGCTGCGGCTCGGTGCCGTCGATCTGGTGCACAAGCCGACCGCGCTCGCCACCGAGCGGCTCTTCGATCTCGGCGACGAGCTGGTGCGCAAGGTGCGCATCGCGGCCGCGGCACACGCGCCGGCGCCGCCGCGAGACGACCGTGCGCCGGCGCCGTCGCTGGTGGTGAAGGCGAGCGGCCGCACCGAGCTCGTCGTCATCGGCGCGTCGACGGGCGGCCCGCAAGCGCTGGCGCGGCTGCTCGCGGCGCTGCCGGGCGACTTCCCGGTGCCGATCGCGCTCGTGCTGCACATTCCGGCCGAGTACACCGGCCCGTTCGCCGCGCGGCTCGACGCCACCTGCGCGCTCGAGGTGCTCGAAGCCAACGAGGGGCTGGCGCTCGCGCCCGGGCGCGTCGTGGTCGCGCGCGGCGGCGTGCACCTCAAGCTGGCGTACGGCGACGGCGGCGGCATGAGCTGCCGGCTCGACGCGGCGCCGATCGGCGCGCCGCATCGCCCCGCCGTCGACGTCCTGTTCGAGAGCGCCGCCGCGCTGACGGGCGCGCGCACGCTCGCCGTGGTGCTCACCGGCATGGGCGACGACGGTCTCGCCGGCGCGCGCGCGGTGCGTGCCGCCGGCGGCGTCGTGCTCACCGAAGCGGAGTCGAGCTGCGTGGTCTACGGCATGCCGCGCAGCGTCGACGACGCCGGCCTGTCGAGCGGGAGCGCGCCGATCATGGAGATGGCGCCCTTGATCGCGCGCCTGCTCTGACCACGATCCCCTCATGCGCCTCGGCCTCTGCTGCGGCTTCGTCGGTCAGCCCATCCACTTCCGCACCACGACGGCGCGCCACGCCGCCACGCTGGCGCCGAAGCCGCGGCGCGCCTTCCTCCTGCAGATCGCGCGCGACAACGCTGCCACGCTCGCCCGCGCCGTCGACTGGTGCGCCGCGCACGGCGTCGGCGCCTTTCGCGTGACCAGCGAGCTCTTGCCGCTCTACACGCATCCCCGCTTCGGCTACACGCTCGACGCGCTCGATCCGACGGGCGCGCTGCACGAGGCGTTCGGCGCCGTGGCCGCGCACGCGTGTCGCGGCGAGGTGCGGCTCAGCTTTCACCCCGATCAGTTCGTCGTGCTCGGCTCGGCGCGGCCCGAGGTCGTGGCCGGATCGATCGCCGAGCTCGAGTACCAGGCGACGATCGCGGCGCTCATCGGCGCCGAGCAGCTCACCATCCACGGCGGCGGCGCCGTCGGCGGCAAGCCGGCCGCGCTCGATCGCCTCGCGCGCGGCCTCGACCGTCTCTCCGAGGGCGCCCGCGTGCGCATCGCGCTCGAGAACGACGATCGCATCTACACCGTCGAGGATCTGTTGCCGCTGTGCCGCCGCGCGCGCGTGCCGCTCGTCTACGACGTGCACCACCATCGCTGCAACCCCGACGGGCTCGACGCCGGCGATGCGCTCGACGCCGCCGCGGCGACCTGGGGCCGCCGCGAGCCGTGGGCCCATCTGTCGAGCCCGCTCGGCGGTTGGCGCGCGCCGAATCCGCGGCTGCACGCCGACTTCATCGCGCCGCGCGACCTGCCGCCGTCGTGGCTCGGGCGCCGCCTGACCGTCGACGTCGAGGCCAAGGCCAAGGAGCGCGCGGTGCTCCGGCTCAAGCGCTGGATTGCGCAGCAGGCTTCAGGGCCGCGAGCAGCTCGGCGGCCGCGGGGCGCGCCGCCGGCGACACCGCCAGGCAGGCGTGGATCAGCCGCGCCAGCTCGGCGTCGATCCCGGGCACGATCGTCTGCAACGCCGCCGGCTCGGGCATCTTGATGCCCTCCATGAGCGCCATCACCAGCGGCCGCGGATAGGCGCGCCGCCCGGCGAGCAGCTCGTAGGCGACGAGCCCGAAGCAGAACATGTCGGAGCGCGTCGAGCCGTGCTCCGATCCTTCGGCGAGCTCGGGCGCCATGTACATCGGCGATCCGATCATCATGCCCGCGCGCGTGATGCTCAGATCGGCGGTGTCGTCGAGATCCTGCTCGCGCGCCGCGCCGCCGCGCATGGTCTCGGCCTGCGTCGAGCCGGCGGGGCGCTGCCGGCTGATCTGCGCCACGCCGAAGTCGGCGAGCTTGAGGCGCCCGTCGGCCACGAGCAGGTTCGACGGCTTGACGTCGCGGTGGATGACCTCGCAGGCGTGGATGGCGGCGAGCGCCTCGGCCAGCTGCACGACCAGCGGCAGCGCCCAGGCGACGTCGCCGAAGCGGCTGCGCTCGGCCTCGAGCGAGCGCCCTTCGACGAGCTCCATGACCAGGTAGAACAGCCCGGAGCGGCTCACGTTGAAGTCGTAGATGCCGACGACGTTGGGGTGGCTGATCTTGGCCACCACCTCGGCCTCGCGCGCGAACCGCGCCATCGCCTCGGGATCGGCGCCGCCGCGGATGAGCTTGAGCGCCACCGCCTTGCCGTCGTCGATGCGCTCGGCGCGGAACACGGTGCCCATGCCGCCTTCGCCGATCGGCGCGACGATGCGATAGCGCTCGGCGATGACGTCGCCCGGCGACAGCGCGAGCGGCCCCGAGGCGTGCGCCATCATCATCACCGCCTGCGACAGCTCGTGCGAGCGCGTCGCGATCTGCCGCTTGAGCTCCTCGTTGAGCTGATGCAGCTCGCTGTTGAGCCGCACCACCTCGTCGTTGCGCTGCGCCAGCTGCTTGGCCCGTCGCTGATTGAGCAGCGCCAGGAGCGCCGACTCGAAGATCACGAAGCCGGTGATGCCGTACTGCGCGATGAAGCGCATGTGCACGAGATCGCGCTCGCGCAGGATGTCGAGACAGGCGGCGAGCCCGATGGACAGAAGGCCCGCGAGCATCAGCACCGGCGGCGCATCCCGCTCGCGCGCCACCGCGCGCAAGACGCCGGCCACGCCGATGACGATGATGACGAGCGTGATGATCTGGAACGGCGGCGCCAGGATCGAATAGACCGGCACCGGGAAGAAGGCGACGACGACGCTGCAGAGCGCGCCGATGACCACGACCGGCTGCACCACGCGCGCCGGCACGTCGCGCGGAAAGAGCGCGAGCAGGAACAGCGCCGCCGCCGGCACCGCGAGGAAGAAGGTGATCGACTCGAGGCGATGCGGCACCGTCGGCCACAGCCACGGCAGCTCGGCCTGCATGTAGCGGCCGAGGATGAACAGGCGCAGCGCCAGGAGCAGGCACATCGACGCGAACCACAGCGCCGCGCGCTCGCGCCGCCGCAAGAGGAAGAGCACGAAGTGGTGCAGCCCCGTGATGACGAGCAGGCCAATGAAGAAGAAGTCGCCCATGCGCTGGTGCGAGACGTAGGCGTCGACGCCGGCGGCGCTGCCGAGGATCGGCGCCGCGCCCGCCGACCCGCCGCGCGCGTGCTCGAAGTTGCTCACCTGCAGCGTGAGCACGATCTCGCCGGCGGCGCTGAACGCGAGCTGACTCCTGGTCATCGCGCCGTGCGAGGTCGCGCGCGTGGTGCCGACCTGTCCGGCGCCCACCGGCCCGACGATCCGCCCGTCGCTCGTCGTGACCCACAAGCGGCTGGCGTCGATGACCGGGTCGAGCACGATCGCGTACGGCTGCGGCGCGCCGGCGGGCAAGAGCACGCGCAGCCGATAGGTCGCCCAGCCCTTGCCCGGCAGCGCGCGCCCGTCGAAGAGCCGGAGCCCGTTCCACTTGCGCAGCGGCAGGTAGCCGTCGGGGGCCGCGCTCCGCCCGGGCGGCACGAGATCCTGCCAGTTGATCTGCCAGTCGCCGCGCACCGAGAGCGCGCCCTGACTGGCGAAGTCCCAACCGCGAAGGTCGAGCATCCCCTCGTTCGCCCTCGGCACGGCCGCCCCGCCTCCGCAGCCGCCCAGGAGGAGCGCCAGCATCACGGTGACACGATGCACGGCGCTTCATTGTAACGGATTTCAGAGGCGCGCGGTCACGGCGCCAGAATGATGTCGGAGGTGAACGAGACGCCGCCGAGGAGGTAGGGCACCGCGGCGCTGACGTCGGCGCCGGTGCGGAAGCGATGCTCGAGATACCAGGCGGCGACGCCGAACAGCGTGACCGAGTGGAAGCGCGTGAATCGCCGATCCAAGAAGGTATACGCGATCGCGGGTCCGAGCCGCTGCTGCCGGTTGAGCCCGCTCGGCTGGTTCGCGTAGAGCGGGACGACGATGCTGTAGCGCGCCGCGATGGCAAAGTGCCAGCGCGTGACCCAGGCGACGTCGAGGTCGTTCGACACCACGATGCCGCCGTTCGGCACCAGCGTGTCGGCGCCGGCCTCGTAGAAGTAGCCGTCGCCGGGGCGGAGCCGGAGGTTCCAGTGCTCGATGGTGGCGTGATCGCGCAGCGCCATCATGCGCCATCGCAGCTGCAGCGTCGGCTCGAAGATGACGTGCACGCCGTCGGTGGGGTAGTTGAGGCCGGCGTCGCCGCCGCGCGAGATGGCGCTGTCGGACCAGTCGGCGGTCGGCGTGGCGAACGATTGGATCGAGTCGAAGATGCCCCAGAAGTGCACGAGCTCGGCCGACAGGCGCAGGGTCAGGATCGACAGCGGCTGCACGTCGAGCTCGGGGCCCACGCGCAGCGACGAGGCGGTGAAGCGCGGCGAGGCGCCGAAGAAGACGAAGTTGTCGCGCAGGACCGGCTCCGAGCGGCGATAGAGCGGCGCGGCCAGGCCGATGCGCACGAGGTCGGCGAGCGCCAGCGGGTTGACGCGGCCGACGAGCACGTTGTCGATGGCGAGCCGGATCGCGGGCGGCGGCCGCTCGTCGCCGATCGCGACGTTGGCGCCGGCGACGCGGCTGCCGAGGACGAGCGGCAACACCAGCACCAGCACCCACACCGCCGCCGCCTTGGTCACGCCGCCCTCATCGTAGAGGAGGCGCGCGCAGGCGGTCAATCGCTACGACGGGGGGTGACGGAACAGGCCGCGCCGATATTGCGCCGGTCCCTCGCCGGTCCAGCGCTTGAAAGCGCGGTGGAACGCCGTCGAGTCGGAGAAGTGCAAGAGGTACGCGATCTCGCCGACGCTGCGACCGGCGTCGAGGATGTAGCGCAGCGCCAGATCGCGGCGCACCTGGTCGACGAGATCGGAGTGGCTGGTGCCGCGTGTGGCCAGCCGCCGCTGCAGCGTGCGCTCCGGCAGCTCGACCGCGGTCGCGGTCGCCGCGAGCGTCGGCAGCTCCTTGACCATCTGGCGCGCGATGGTCGCCGAGACGGTGCCGACGAGGTCGTTGCGCTTGGGCAGCGTCGTCAGCAGCGAATCGGCGTAGCGCATGAGGATGGCGAGCAGGCGCGAATCGGGCCGCGCGTGGCGCACCGACAGGATCTTCGGATCGAACACGAGCTCGGTGTCGGGGGCGCCGTACTCGATGGGGCAGCGGAACAGCCGTTCGAGCTCGCCGCCGGCGTCGACGCCGGCGTGCTCGAAGCGCACGCGCTCGGGCGTCCAGTCGATCCCGGTCGACTGGCGGATGCGCACCACGATGAGCGTGAGCGCGAACTCGTTGTATTGCGTCGACAGCCCGGGGTTGCGCCGATAGAGGCGCGCGCGGTGCGAGTCGATGTGCAGGTGCACGTTCGAGTGATCGTAGACGAGCCGGATGTATTGCAACGCGCGCTCGAGCCCCTCGCCGACCGTCTCCGCCGTCGAGAAGATGTAGTCGAAGACGTCGAAGCCGCCGACCGGCAGCGTGCTGGCCACGTGCGCGCCGAAGTGCGGATCGCTGGCCGCGTGCGACGCCGCCTCCCATAGATCGACGACGGCGCGATAGGGAAAGCGCGCCTCGTGCGCCGTCAGCGCCGACGGCGACAGGTGCGCCTCGGCGAGCACCGGCGCGAGATCGATCTGCCGTCGGTCGAGCTCCTCGATCGCCGGGCGCGCCGCCACGATCGATATCGTTCCCCCGTCGAGCTGCACGAACGACAAAGATGCTGCGGCGCGCGCGCGCGGCCAGATCGGCCTAATGCGTACGCGGCGGCTCGTAGTGCGCTTGCGGGTCGACGCTCGTGGCGTAGGGCGAGCGCCAATCGTCGCCGAAGAAGGCGTCGAGCCGTGGCGGGAGCCGGCCGCCGTCGACGATGAGGCCGACGTTGCGGCTGCGATAGAAGTAGTCGCGCTCCCAGTTGCTGGTGCCGATCCAGGCGCGCTCGCCGTCGACGACCAGGTACTTGGCGTGGGCGACGCGCGCGTAGGGGATGAAGCCGCCCGACCAGGCGGGGAGCGCGAGGAACGAGACCGCGACGTGCGGCACGAGCGCGAGGCGCTGCAGCCCTTCGACGCAGCCCTTGCGCTTGCACCAGTCGGACACGAGCAGCTCCACGCTCACGCCGCGCGCCGCCGCACGCCGGAGCGCGCCGTCGAGCTCGGCGAACGGCTTGTAGGTGAGCGTCTGCACGCGCACGCTCCGGCGCGCGCCGTCGATGAGCGCGACCAGGCGCGGGAGCGACCAGAGCGTCTCGTCGGGCAGCCAGCCACGCGGGCTGTAGACGACGGTGAGCCCGGCGCGCGCGGCGCCGGCGCCCGTGACGAGCGGGAAGCGATCGGTCGGGTGCGCGCGCGTGCGCGCGGCCCCGTCGCCGCCGGCGGCGAGCGCCCAGTCGGTGGCGAAGAGGTCGGCGAGCACCCCGGCGAGCAGCGGCGAGCGCAGCCGCACGCCGAGCTCCTGGACGTGCGTGAGCGAGCGCCAGTCGAAGTTCTGGCTGCCGAGGTAGGCGTCGTCGCCGTCGACGATGAAGTACTTGGCGTGCAGGATGCCGCCGGCGCGCGCGTGCATGTCGAGGCGGCGGATCTCGAGCGCGTGGGTGGCGTCGAGCGCCTCGAGCGTGGCCGCTTCGTGGCGGGCGAAGCCGTCGTCGACGAGGAGGCGCACCTTCACGCCGCGCGCGGCGGCGGCGAGGAGCGCGTCGATCACCGGTTGCAAGCGGCTGTGGGGCGCGTTGCTCACGTAGAACTCGGCGAGATCGATCGTGTGGCGCGCGCCGCTCAGCATCTGCCGCCAGACGTCGGCCGCTTCGGGAATGTCGGCGTGATCGAGCGTGGTCTCGATCGGCGCGGTCTCGACGAGCGTGACGACGTCGCCCGCGGCGGCGGCATTCGGCGCCGCGGCCGGCAGCGCCGCCGCTGCCGGCCTGGTCGCCGCGGCCGGCCTGGCGCGCGCCCCGGCCGGCAGCGCCACGAGCGCAAGAATCGCCCAGGCGAGCTTCACGCGCCTTCCATAACATGCGCGCGATCGATATGATCGCCGGGCGTGAGCGATCCGACGCGCCGCGAATTCTTCCAGCTCCTCGGCGCCGGCGGAGCCTTGCTGTTGCTGCCGCCCGGCTGCGGCTCGTCGGGCGCCTTCTTCTCCGACGGAGAGCGGCGCACCCTGGCGGCCCTGGCCAACGCCGTGCTTCCGGCCGACGATACGCCCGGCGGCGGCGCGCTCGGCGCCGTCGACTACCTCGAGAAGCTGCTCACCGCCTTCGACGCCAAGGTGGCGCCCATCTTCCTCGGCGGGCCCTACTCGGGACGCGCGCCCTATCCCGACGATCACGGCGGCGCCACCACGAATTTCCCGCCCGCCGGGTTCACGCCGATGGCGCTCGATCGCGTCGCCGAGCGCGCCTGGCGGCTGCGCCTCTACGGCTCCAAGGGCGTCGACGGCGGCGGGCCCAACGATGCCGTGCTCGGCCCCGTCGACGGGCTGCGTGACACCATCAAGAACGCGATCCGCCAGGCCGACGCCGCCGCCGCGCCGATGCGCGTCGACGCGCTCGACGCCGACGCGCTCGCCACGCTGTTCGCCGGCCTCGATCAGGACTACCGCGACGTGCTCCTCGACCTCGTGCCGCAAGCCGCCTTCGGCGCGCCCGAGTACGGCGGCAACCCCGGCGGCGCCGGCTGGCAGCTCTGCTACTTCGAAGGCGACCAGATGCCGCTCGGCTACAGCCTCTACGACACGTCGGCCGGCATGTATCGCGAGCGCCCCGAGGCGCCCGTGACCACGCCCAACCCCGATCCCGATCCGCAGCCGCTCGACGACGACACGCGCGCCTATCTCACCCAGCTCGTGACGCTCCTCGGCGGCAAGGAGTTCCCGTGAGCCCAACGGATCCCGTCGGCAACCGCGCGCTCGCGCAGTTCGACGTGCTCGTCATCGGCTCGGGCGCCGGCGGCGGCGCCGCCGCCAACGTGCTGTGCGCCAACGGCCTGAAGGTGCTCGTGCTCGAGGCCGGGCCCAACTATTTCCTCGGCCTCGACGACGGCTCGCAGACGCCGTCGACGCTCTTCGCCAACGACGAGATCAAGCTCGCCGCGCGCAACTTCATCGCGCCCGATCCAATCGTCGAGCCGCGCACCTGGCGCACCGACGAGTCGCAGACGCGCACCTACGTCGGCGACGTGCAGGGCCTGCCGAAGACCGTCGGCGGCGGCGCCGCGCACGCCGACCTCAAGATGCCGCGCTTCTTGCCGACGGACTTTCAGCTCGGCACGCTCCTCGGCGACATCCCGGGCGCCAGCTTCGCCGACTGGCCCGTCGGCTACGCCGCGCTCGAGCCGTTCTACGCCTACGCCGAAAAGATCATCGGCGTGCAGGGCAAGGCCGGCGCCTATCCGCAAGAAGGGCCGCGCTCGACCGACTTTCCCATGCCGCCCGGCCTCGCCGCCTATTTCTCGCAGCGCGTGGCCGCGGGCCTGACGTCGCTCGGCTACACGCCGTTCCCCTATCCGAGCGCGATCAACTCGCAGCCCTACGACGGCCGCCCCGCGTGCGCCGACTGCGGCTTCTGCTCGGGCTTCCCCTGTCCGTCGGGCGCCAAGGGCTCGCCGCCGGTGACGACGCTGCGCCGCGCGCTCCTCGGCGGCAACTGTCTCGTCCTGCCCGGCACGCGCGCGACCAGGCTGGTCATGAACGGCAACAGCGTCGCCGGCGTCGAGGCCATCGGTCCGTCGGGGCAGACGCAGATGTTCACCGCCGATCGCTACGTCCTCGCCGCCAGCCCGATCGAGGACGCGCGCCTTCTCTTTCTCTCGGATCCGGGCGGCCCCGGCGTCGGCAACTTCAGCGGTCTCGTCGGGCGCAACCTCACCTTTCATCTACAGACGGAAGCCATCGGCGTGTTCGAGGAGCGCCTGCACGGCCATCGCAGCCGCGCCGTCGACACCGGCTTCGCCGACTTCCGCGGCGTGCCCGGCGATGCCACGCGCCCGCTCGGCGGAATCGTCGAGATCTCGGCGGGCGAAGGGCCGGTCGCCGAGGCCGCGTTCTACGCGCGCGTGTTCGGCATGCTCGGCTTCGACGGGCCGCGCTTCAAGCGGCTCATGCGCCAGAGCCCGGGCCGCGATCGCGCGGTGGTGCTCGTGCTGCAGGCCGAGGACGCGCCGCAGCCGACCAATCGCGTCGACCTCGATCCCGACGTGCGCGATCTCGATGGCCTGCCGGTGGCGCGCGTGACCTACGCGAACCACAAGTTCGAGCTCGACGCGCGCGACTTCTATTCGCCGAAGCTGCTCGAGATCCTCGGCGCCTCGGGCGCGCGCTGGGCGGCGATCGCGCCGTTCGACACGATCCCGGGATCGGCGCACATCATGGGCACGCTGCGCTTCGGCAACGATCCCGCGACGAGCGTGTGCGACGCCGGCGGGCGTTTCCACGACGTCGGCAACCTCTACGCCGCCGACGGCGCGCTCTTTCCCACGTCGAGCGGCTTCAACCCGACGATGACCATCATGGCGCTCGCCACGCGCGTCGCCGCCGTGATGGTGAACGCGAGCGCGCCCGAAGCCGCGCTCGTCTAGCGTCAGTCCGACAGTCCCTGGCGTCAACCTCTCGTTTACAGCTGGGAGCCCACACCCCGGCGGGCGTCGCGCAATCGCCCGAGTGACGCCGTCGACGGGCGGCACGCGGGCTGCACCAGCCGCGAGCGTGCGACGATTTCCGTGGATCATGCTCGCGTGGCTGCTCTCGTTCGGCTGCGCTCCTTCGCGCTCGCGGCCGGGCGGCGCGATGCAGGGCCCGACGCCCGGCCTGACCGGCGATGCGCAAGATCTTGCGACAACGTCCGTTGACAACGATCTCGGCCTCGCGGGATCGAGCGCGGATCAGACGACGCAGGATCTCGGACCGCCGTCTCCATGGGTGCTCACCTGGAGCGACGAGTTCGACGGCCCCGCCGGCCCCATCGACGGCACCAAGTGGAACTTCGACACCGGCGGCGGCGGCTGGGGCAACAACGAGCTCGAGTACTACACGAGCCGCGTCGACAACGTCACGCTCGACGGCAAAGGCGCGCTCGAGATCATCGCGCGCAAGGAATCGTACCTCGGCTCGAGCTACACCTCGGGCCGCATCAACAGCGCCGGCAAATTCACGCAGGCGTATGGGCGCTTCGAGGCGCGCATCCAGATCGCGCAAGGGCAGGGCATCTGGCCCGCGTTCTGGACGCTCGGCGGCAACATCGGCACGGCCGGCTGGCCGCAGTGTGGCGAGCTCGACATTCAGGAGACGGTGAACGCGACACCCAAGGTCAACCACGGCAGCGCGCACGGCCCCGGCTACTCGGGCGGCAATCCGCTGACGGGTACGTACACGCTGCCGGCGGGCGCGCTCTCCGACGGCTATCACCTCTACGCGATCGAGTGGGAGCCCAACGTGGTCCGCTGGTACGTCGACGACGCGCTCTACGAGACGCGCACGCCGGCCGACGTCCCCGCCGGCGACGTGTGGGTCTACGATCATCCGTTCTTCGTGATCCTCAACCTCGCCGTCGGCGGCAACTTCCCCGGGCCGCCCGACGGCACCACCGTGTTTCCGGCGACGACGAAGGTCGACTACGTGCGGGTCTATCGCAAGCGCTGAGCAGGCCTAGCTTCTCCGGCATGGCGCTCCAGTTTCCCGACGTCAGCCTGTTGTCGCTCGATCGGTACGCCGCGCTCTTCGACGAGCGCGAGATGCAGCGCATGATGGCGCGCATCGGCGAGCTGGGCGCGATGCTCGAAGGGCGCGTGGTGTGGAACATCAGCTCGTCGGCGGTCGGCGGCGGCGTGGCCGAGATGGTGCGCTCGCTGCTCGCCTACGCGCGCGGCGCCGGCGTCGATGCGCGCTGGGCGGTGGTGACGGGGCCGCCGGCCTTCTTCACGCTCACCAAGCGGCTGCACAACGCCCTCCACGGCAGCCTCGGCGACGGCTCACCGCTCGGCGAGGCCGAGCGCGCGCTGTTCGAGCGCGTCGGGCACGAGAACGCGGCCGAGCTGTTGCCCATGGTGCGGCCGGGCGACATCGCCATCGTGCACGATCCGCAGCCGGCGGCGATGATCGCGTCGTTGGCGTGCGCCGGGGCGCACGTGGTGTGGCGCTGTCACATCGGCCACGACGAGGTCAACGGCGAGGTCGAGCTCGGCTGGGGCTTCGTCTCGCCGTATCTGCGCGAGGCCGACGCCTACGTGTTCTCGCGCGCCGCCTATGTGCCGCGTCAGCTGCCGCGCGTGCGCGTCGCGGTGATTCCGCCGAGCATCGATCCGTTCTCGACGAAGAACCAACCGCTCGACGAGCCGGCGATCGAGGCGATCCTCGCGCACACCGGGATCATCGGCGGGCCGGAGAAGGCGACGCCGCGTTTTTTGCGCGAGGACGGCACGCCGGGACGTGTCGATCGCACCGCCGAGATCTTGCGCCACGGCGGACCGCCGTCGGCGGAGACGCCGCTGGTGGTGCAGGTGTCGCGTTGGGATCGGCTCAAGGATCCGGTCGGCGTGCTGTGCGGCTTCGCGCGCATCGACGCGTCGGCGGCGCACGGCGCCGAGCTGGTGCTGGCGGGGCCGGACGTCACGTCGGTGGCGGACGATCCGGAGGGTGCCGCCGTCTACGCCGAGGTCGTGGCCGCGTGGCACCGGCTCGGCGAGGAGCCGCGGCGGCGCGTGCACCTCGTGTCCTTGCCCGCCGTCGACGTCGACGAGAACGCGGCCATCGTCAATGCGCTGCAGCGGCACGCGCGGGTGATCGTGCAGAAGAGCCTGCACGAGGGTTTCGGGCTGACCGTGACCGAGGCGATGTGGAAGGCGCGGCCGATCGTCGCCAGCGCGGTCGGCGGCATTCAGGATCAGATCGACGACGGCCGGCAGGGGCTGCTCGTCGCGTCGGGCGATCTCGACGCCTTCGCGCGCGCGGTGGCGCGGCTGCTCGCCGAGCCCAAGCGCGCCGACGAGCTGGCGGCGTCGGCGCGCCGGCGCGTGCTCGAGCGCTATCTCGGGATCCACTCGCTTCTGCGCTATGGGGCGCTCATCGAGGCGCTCGAGACGCACGCGCCGGCGACGGAGCGCGCGGCGAATCCCTAGCGCGCGCGGCGAATCCCTAGAGCACGCGGCGAGCGGTCAGGCCCGCGAGCACGAGCGCGAGGATGGCCAGTCCGAGCCAGCCACGCGCGGGCGCGTCGTCGCCCGCGACGCTGCAGCCGGGGCCGCCTTCGAGCGTGCGCGGGCCGCTGCCGCCGCCCGTTCCGCCGCTGCCGCCGCCGCCGGTGCCGCCGCCACCACCACCGCCGCCCGCGTTGGGATCGGGCGTGATGACGCCGACGTCGATGCCGGACAAACCGCCGCCGGCGCCGTCGAAGCAGGCGAGATCGAGATCGAGCGCGTTCGGCAGCGTCGACGAGCCGGCCCACACGTAGACGTGGGTGTCGCGCGCGATGCCGACGGTCGCGAGGTCGGTCCACGGCAGCGCGACGTCGATGAAGCTGTCGGCGCCGGCGCCGAGCGCGGAGCCGGCCGCGACCACCTGCCCGTGCGTGGCGAACGGATAGGTGAAGGCCGCGGGCAGCGCCGCCGGATCGGCGGGATCGTTCGGCGTCGCCGTCGTCGGATGGCGGAAGATCGAGACGGCGTCGCTCATGCCGGTGCCGCTCGCCGAGATCAGGACCTCGTAGGTCGAGCGATCGCCGTCGAGATCGATCTCGTAGCCCCACCCGTTCGGCATCAGGCGCGCGCCCGCGTGCGGATCGGCGGCGACGCGCATGCGCAGATAGAGGAACTGCGCGTCGGCGGCGTGGAAGCCGGCGGGGAAGGGGCCGGTGCCGACGAGATCGAGCGCGCCGGCCGCGTTCGGCGTATCGCCGGCGGCGTCGACCATCGGCCCCGGGCCGCAGGGCAGCGGCGCGTAGGCGCCCGCCGCCGGGAAGGTCTGCGCCGCCGCGGTGCACGGCAGCCCCACGAGAAGCAGCGCGAGGAGGAGACTATTTGGCCGCGACAAATTCCACCCGCCTGTTCTTCGCACGGCCGGCGCGCGTGCGATTCGGCGCCACCGGATGCGTCTCGCCGTAGCCCTCGGTGCGCAAGCGATCGCTGCGCACGCCGCGCTCGATGAGCGCCAGGCGCACCGAATCGGCGCGCTCGCGGCTCAGCTTCAGGTTCATGTCGGGCGGACCGACGTTGTCGGTGTAGCCCTCGACGCGGATGCGCCCGACCTCGGGGTGCTCCTTGACCATGGCCGCGATCTGATCGAGCAGCTCCTTCGAGCGCTTCTGGATGCGCGCCGAGCCCGTCTCGAAGTGGACCTTGCCGAAGATGACGAGGCGGCCGTGGCGCCACACGACCGTGCCGTGCGTCGGGCAGCCGTCGTTGTCGCGCGGGCCGGCCTGGTCGGGGCACTCGTCGTCGTCGTCGAGCACGCCGTCGTGATCGTTGTCGGCTTCGGGGCAGCCGTCGTCGTCCTCGAAGCCGTCGTAGTCCTCGGCCTCGTCGGGGCAGCGATCCTTGCCGTTGATGATGCCGTCGTGGTCGCGGTCGCCGAAGCGATCGTTGCCGGGGACGCGATGCGCGTAGCGCACGCCGGCGATGAAGCGCCCGTCGGGCTCGGCGAGGCCGTTGTCGAGGCCGCCGCCGCCGCCGACGTAGATGCTCCATTCGCGGCCGGGCTTGATGACGAGCGCGCCGTCGGCTTCCATCGGGACGGCGATGGTGCCGGGGCCGAGCGCGCCCGGCTGCCAGCCGCCGACGAGCTCGACGAGGAGGTCGAGGCCGAGCTTGCGCGTGTCGTAGAGACCGAAGGTGCCGGCCAGGCCCCAGTGCAGCTCGCCGTAGCCGGTGAAGTCGTTCTTGCCGTCGGTGCGCGCCTTGAAGCCGGCGTTGAGCGTGAAGTTCCAGCGGTGTCCGCCGAGCGAGGCGAGCAGCACGGGATCGATGATCACGGCGCCCGAGCCGCGCAGCGCGTTGGGATCGCCTGTCGGGAAGTAGAACGGCGTCATGAAGCCGATGCCGTAGTTGAGCGCGGCGTGCCCGAACCACCACGCCATCTTGGGGACCAGGCGCAGATCGCCGATGCCGGCGCCGGCGGCCAGGTTGTTGCCGCCGAAGGTGGTGGGATCGCCCATCCACGCCGCGTCGACCGGCAGGCCGACGGCGAGCTCGAAGATGTCGCCGAGGCCGATGGAGCCGAGAAAATCCATCGTGAACGCGTGACGCAAGACCAGGCGCGTGACGCCGTCCGGGCGATCGCGATCGACGACCGGCGAGTAGCCGTAGTTGAGGAAGAGGCCGGCGCCGAAGCCGAGGTGCTGTGGCACCATGGCGCGCTCGACGTTCAGGCCGCCGGCGGCGCCGGCGGCGGGCTCGAAGCGCTGGCCGTCGAAACCGTCGGCGTGCGCGGTGCCGGCGGCGGCGAGGCTCACGAGGAGCGCGGCGACGAGGGGCCCGCGTGTGCGAGTCGGGAAGCGCAAGGCGCGACCACTATATGCCGGCGGGGGAGCGCTCGACTAGGTGAACATTCGGCTCCGTGTACCGACACTGTCCCGCTTCGTAAGGCGATTCACAGGCGCGCGTGGCCGAACGCGAGGCGCGCGCGCTACACAGTGGAGATTTCAGCGCGTCGTGGGCGGTGAGGGCGCGCTCCTCGACGGTGAAAGACGGTGAGCGCGCAAACGGTCGAATGTGCGTGGGCGCGGTTGGAACGGCGCATGCTTTGGCGGCGCGCATGCGCATGAGCTCGATCGTAGCGATCGTGGTGGCGATGTTGAGCGCGGTCGCGTTGTTCGCGGTCGCGCTCGGATTCGGCGCGTGCAGCGCGCGCGGCATGGGCGGCAATGGCGTCGGCGGAAGCGGCGGTGCCGACGGCAGCGGCGGTGGTGGCAACGCCGGCAGCGGCGGTGGCGGCAGCGGCGGTGGTGGTGGCGGCCCCGGCGGCGGTGGCGCGGGCGGCGGCGGCGGCACGAGCGGCGGCATCGGTCCGCACGAGCCGATGCCGGTCATCCCCAACCTCGGCGGCCCGACGCTGGCGCCGCTCTCGCTCGTGACCATCACCTTCAGCGCCGATCCCAACAGCACCGCGGACGGCGCCTTCGGCGACTTCCTCGTCGGCTCGATGTGGCTCGCGACCGTCGGCGCCGATTACGGCATCACCTCGGCGACGCACGTGAAGAAGGTCGTGCTCGCCGACACCGCGGCCAAGACGGTGAGCGACAGCGACATCCAGACGCTCCTCGCCGGCAAGATCAAGGACGGCACCCTGCCGTCGGCGGCGTCGACGCTCTACCTCATCTACTATCCGCCGGGCACGGTGGTGCAGAGCGCGTTCGGCGGCGCCGACACCTGCGTCAGCGTCGGCAACGCGGCCATCGGCGGCTACCACTGGGAAGGGCGCAACGGCACCACGCCGTTTCCGTACGCGGTGGTGCCGACGTGCGCGAACGAGGCGCTCGCCGACATCCAGGCCTCGGCGTCGCACGAGATCATGGAAGGCGCGACCGATCCGTTTCCGTCGAGCAATCCGGCGTGGGTGCTCACCGACGCCACCAATCCGTGGTCGACGCTCGACGGCGAGACCGCCGATTTCTGCGAGCTCCTGACGACGACGGAGGGCGGATTCTCGCTGCAGCAGGTGTGGTCGAACAGCGCGGCCAAGGCCAACGATCGCGACCCGTGCATTCCGGCGCCGTCGGAGCCGTTCTACAACGCGACGGCGACGCCGGGGAAGGTGCAGTCGGTGGCGGCGGGGCAGAGCTTCACGTTCGACGTCAAAGGCTGGTCGAGCGCGCCGACGTCGCCGTGGATGATCAGCGCCGACGCGATCTCGAGCCCGCTCGCCGGCGGCGCCAGCTTCGATCCGAAGCCGATGCTCGACGCCACGATGATGCAGAACGGGCAGACGGCGCACCTGACGGTGACGGTGCCGGCGGGCACGCGGTCCAAGGCGAGCGCGATGATCTTCCTGACGTCGAGCCGCTCGCTCACCGATTTCAGCATCTGGCCCGTCGTCGTCACGGTGCCGTGAGCGAAGATGGCGTTGTGCGCGCTGCCAAGCTTCGCGAAGTCGTTGAAACCGCCAATCACATCATCGAAGGGACGCTCGATGCGATCGTCGGCTCGCGGCTGCTCGCTGCCACTTTCCGCTCGGCGCTGTACGTGAGCATGGCTCGCAACGGACGAGCTGGCGAAGGAGCTGCTTTTCGAGGAGTGAGCGCTAGGCGACCGGTGGCGGCTCGCCGCCCGTGGGCTCGCCGGGCTTGGCCTTGCGCTTGAACAGGCTGCGGAACCAGCCGCTCGTCTGCTGCGGATCGGCCGATGGCGCGGTCGTCTTTTCGTGCACGCGCGCGATCAACTGATCGACCTCGCCGGCGTCGAAGTAGACCGCGTCGCACCCGGTGCAACGATCGATCGTGATGCCCTCGTACTCTTCCTCGACGAAGTTCTTGCCGCACTTGGGGCAGCGCAGCTTGTAGCCGGCGAGCTGCGCGTGCGTCGCCTCGAGCTCGCGCATCACGCGCAGCCGCTCGTGCTCGCGCTCGTCGGCGCGCCGTCCGGCCTCGTCGGCGCGTCGCGTCGCCTCGGCGATGTCGGCGGCGCCGCGCAGCGTCTCGCCGCGCAGCTTGTCCAGCTCCGCCGACTGCAGGCGATGACGATCGCTGACGACGGTGACCTCGCCGCGCAGCCGATCGCGATCGGAGAGCGCCGCTTGCAGCTCTTCGCTCAAGCGCACGATGTCGGCGCGCGTCGCCGCCAGGATCTGGATCGTCTCCTCGTCGACGGCGGGCGCGGTCGGGGCGGTGGCCATGGGTGCCGCCGTTTTCCGCGCCGCTTTGGCCTTCGCTGCCGGTTTCCGGGGCGCGGGCTTCTTCGACGCCGGCTTCTTCTTCGGCGCCGCGGGCTTCTTCTTGCTTTTGGTCGCCATGGCCAAATTGTCTCACGGAACCCGCCGCGATGCGCGAAACGCGCCGTAGTATCGTCGGCGCATGGCCAAGAGCGCCTGGTTCACGCCCGATCTCTTCCGCTTCCTCGGCGAGCTGGCCACGCACAACGACCGCGACTGGTTCCAGGCCCACAAAGAGCGCTACGAGAAGTCGGTGCGCGATCCGTTCCTGCGCCTCGTCGCCGACTTGCAGTGCGACTCGAGCCCGGCAATTCGATCGTCGGCGGCGGCGTCTGGCATCCCGAGCCGGGCGCGCTCGCGCGCATCCGTCAGGCGATCGCCGACGACCCGAGGGCGTGGAAGAAGATCAAGGATTCGCCGCCGCTCATCCGTTCATCGAGGACTTGAAGCGCAAGGACTTCGCCACCACCGCGCCGCTCGACGAGCGCCGCGTGACCGGCGCCGCGTTCCTCGACGAGCTCGTCGATGCGTGGATCGCCTCGACGCCGTTCATGAAGTTCGTGACGCGGGCGGTCGGCCTGACCTTCTGACCCGATCGGCGCTATAGTTCAGGCGCTTGTCGAGACAGCGGTCATCGCGGCGGGTCGACGGCGTGGGCGCGCACTTCCTCGCGCTGTGTCGCGCCCTCGGCGCGTTCGCCTGGGAGCGGCTCGCCGATGCCGCGGACGACGTGCGCGCCGCCGCCGCCGAGGGGCCGCGCGAATTCTTCCGGCGCAGCGGCGTCGTCGTGGCGCGCTTTGCCGGCTGGGCGACGGCGACGGCGCTCGCCTTCGTGCTCGTCGGTGCCGTGGTGGCGTCGCACTACACGAGCGGCTTCATGCGCACGAGCCTGGTGTTCCTCGCGCTCGTGCCGGTGCCGCTCGCGCTCATCTGGTTGACGCCGCTCGGCCGCCGCCGCGGCACCGCCACCGCCTGGAGCCTGATCGTCGTCGTCTCGATCGTCGGCGGCGGTGGGCGCAGCGTCGGCGGCGAGGTGCGGCGTCACGGCGACTGGTTCCTCGGCCAGCGCGGCGACACCCGCGCCGTCGTATGGCGCGGCGCCATCGCCGGCACCGGCGCGCTGCTCGAGTGGTTCACGCCGCCGCCGGCGCTGCGCAGCCACGAGCTGCCTGCCGGAGAGGCGCCGCGCTTCTACGGACCGTGGCGGCTCGACGAGACGCCCTATCCGCCCGAGCCGGTCGAGGTGCGCTGGTTCCATCCGCTCGTCGACGGCGCGCGCACGCTGCCGTCGTTCGAGTCGCGCCGCTTCGGCGCCGTGCGTCCGCAGCCGCGGCCGTGGGAGTGCGAGCTCGGCCACTGCGGCGTCGATCTCGCGGCGCCGCTCGGCGAGGTCGTGGTCGCGGTCGCCGACGGCGTCGTCGAGCGCGTCGAGCGCAGCGCGGCCGCCGGCCGCAACGCCGGACGCTTCGTGCGCATCGCCCATTGCGACGGCACCGTGGTGACGCGCTACATCCACCTCGACACCATCCGGCGCGAGCTGCGTCCGGGACGGCACGTCGTCGCCGGCGAGCCGCTCGGCACCGTCGGGCGCACCGGCGTCGTCGAGAACTTCCCGCACCTGCACTTCGCGCTGTCGCTGCGCGGCGCCGACGGCCGCGAGCTGTACATCGATCCCGAGCCGTTTTTGCGCATCTGGGAGCTGCGCGGCGATCCGCTTCGTCCCGAGCACGGCGCGCTGCCGCCGGCGATGATCGCGCTCAACTGATGGCGACCAAAGAGGCGGCCGAGATCCTCGTCGTCGACGGGCGCGAAGTCCGGGTCACCAATCCGTCGAAGCCGTACTTCAGCGTCGAGGCCAAGCTCACGAAGCTCGAGCTGGTGCGCTATTACCTGTCGATCGCGCCGGGCGCGCTGCAGGGCATCCGCGATCGCCCGATCGTGCTCAAGCGCTTCGTCGACGGCGCCGCCGGCGAGGCGTTCTATCAGAAGCGCGCGCCCGACAACCGGCCCGAGTGGCTGCGCACGGTGACGCTCTCGTTTCCGTCGGGGCGCACCGCCGAGGAGGTGGTGGTCGACGACGCCGCGGGCCTGGCGTGGATCGTCAACCTCGGCTGCATCGAGCTGCATCCGCATCCGGTGCGCGCCGGCGACCTTTCGCATCCCGACGAGCTGCGCGTCGATCTCGATCCCGGCCCGGGCGTGGTCTTTGACGACGTGCGCAAGGTGGCGCTCGAGGTCAAGGGGCTCCTCGACGAGCTCGGCCTCGTCGGTTGGCCCAAGACGTCGGGCTCGCGCGGCATCCACGTCAACGTGCGCATCGCGCCGCGCTGGACCTTTCAGGAGGTGCGGCGCGCGGCGCTGGCGCTCTCCCGCGAGATCGAGCGGCGCGCGCCGACGCTGGCGTCTTCGAAGTGGTGGAAGGAGGAGCGCCACGGCGTGTTCCTCGACTACAACCAGAACGCCAAGGATCGCACCACCTGCTCGGCCTATTCGGTGCGCCCCTTGCCCGACGCGCGCGTGTCGACGCCGCTCGGCTGGGACGAGGTGCCGGCGTGCGAGCCGGGCGACTTCACGGTGGCGACGGTGCCGGCGCGCTTCGCGTCGCTGGGCGATCCGCACGCGCGCATGGACGAGGCGGTCGGATCGCTCGACGGCCTGCTCGAGCTGGCCGCGCGCGACGAGGCGTCGGGGCTCGGCGATGCGCCCTGGCCGCCGCACTATCGCAAGCAGGAGGGCGAGGCGCCGCGCGTGGCGCCGTCGCGCAAGAAGGGCGCGCCGAAGAAGCCGCGCGAGAAGATGCCGCTCGTCATCGTCGCGCAGTCGCAGAAGAAGGACGAGGCGCTCGCCGGCCTCGAGCGCTGGAAGGCGCGCCATCCCGCGGTCGCGGCGCTCCTTGCCGCCGACGACGTGCTGGTCGACTCGATGCGCGGCCGCTCGTCGACCTGGACGCGCATCCGCGTGAACCTGCGCCACGTGCCCGAGCCCGAGCGCCCGCCGCCGGAGCCGCCCGATCCCGACGACGATCCGACGCGGCAGTGGCGGCAGTGGCGGCAGTCAGCCGCGAAAGATCGCGGCTAGCTCCGCCGGCGGCACGATCTCGAGCTGCGCGAAGGTGCACTCGCGCGGCGGCTTGTCGGGCCGCCAGCGACGGAACTGCGCGGTGTGGCGAAAGCGCGTGCCCTGCATGTGGTCGTAGGCGACCTCGACGACGAGCTCGGCGCGCAGCGGCACCCACGATAGATCCTTGCCCGCGTTCCAGCGGCTGGTCATCCCCGGGATGCGCTGGCCGAGCTGGTGCTCGGCCCACTCCTTCCACGGATGATCGACGAGCGCGTTGTCGCGATAGGGCGCCAAGGTCTCGACGAGCTCGCGCCGCACCTTGTCGGTGAAGCTGGCCACGACGCCGACGTGGTGCAGCGCGCCGTCGTCGTCGTAGAGCCCGAGCAGCAGCGAGCCGACGCGCACCTCCGCGCCCCCCTTGTGCCAGCGGAACCCGGCGACGACGCAGTCGCAGTCGCGCTCGTGCTTGACCTTGAGCATCACGCGCTTGCCCGGCTCGTAGGCGCCGTCGAGCGGCTTGGCCATCACGCCGTCGAGGCCGGCGCCTTCGAAGCGGCGGAACCAGTCGTCGGCGACGGCGCGATCGGTCGTGGCCGGCGTCAGGTGCACCGGCGCCTCGGTCTTGGCCAGCAGCTTGCCGACGAGCGCGCGCCGCTCCGCGAACGGCGCCGCGCGCAGATCGCGATCGTCGAGGCCGAGGATGTCCCAGAAGACGATCGACGCCGGCATCTCCTTGGCGAGCAGCTTGATGCGCGAGGCTGCTGGATGCAGGCGCAGCTGCAGCGCCTCGAAGTCGAGGGTCTCGCCGCGCGCGATCACGATCTCGCCGTCGAGGACGCAGCGCGCGGGCAGGGCGGCGAGGAGCGGCTCGGCGAGCTCGGGGAAGTAGCGCAGGAGCGGCTTCTGATCGCGGCTCTGGATGAACAGCTCGTCGCCGTCGCGGAACACGAGGACGCGAAAGCCGTCCCATTTGGGCTCGAACAGCCAGCCTTCGCCGGGCGGCAGCGCCGCGACGCGCTTGGCCAGCATGGGCTCGACAGGCGGTGCCACCGGCAGCTTCACGGCCACATCATACTGCGAGGAGCGCCAGATCGAGCCGCGCCAGGCCCGCCGGCAGGATCGCGGCGCGCGTTGTGCACCGCACCGTCGGGGGAGGGCGATCATGAAGTGGATGTTGGTGGGCGTGCTGGCGGCCGGTGCGGTCGCGTGCGCGAGCTCGGGCGAGATCCGCAGCGGCGGCTACGCCCATCTGCAGCGGGCGCAGTACTACCAGTCGCAGGGCAACTACTACGCCGCGGAGAGGGAGCGAGAGGCCGCCAACAAGCAGTTCGCCAAGGCGAACCGGCGCGCCTACGAGGAGACCTACGGGCCGGTCTACTGGTGAGCGATCGCTCGTCGGGCGGCCGGGCCGGCTGGTAACCGATATGCATCCTCATGTCTCGAAGTAGTAGGAGGCACGTCATGGAAAAGGTCATCGGCACGGAGGTGGTGGCGACGCGGGCGAAGGCCGAGCCGGCGCGGCAGGCGTACGAGCTCCTGCACTGGGGCTTCGTCGCGCTCCCGACCATCGCGGGCATCGACAAGTTCACCCACATCCTGACGAACTGGGATCAGTACCTGGCGGCGCCGATCGCGAAGATCCTGCCCTTCAGCGGGCACGTCTTCATGATGATCGTCGGCGTCATCGAGCTGATCGCGGCGCTCATCGTGGCGCTCAAGCCGCGCGTCGGCGCGTACATCGTGGCGGCGTGGCTGGTCGGCATCATGGTCAACCTGTTCATCGATCGCGGCTGGTACGACATCGCGCTGCGCGACTTCGGGCTGTTCCTCGCGGCGCTCGCCCTCGGGCGCCTGGCCGCCATCTACGATCGCGGCAAGAACGCTCGCTCCGCGACGATTTGACGCAGGCCTGAAATAGCCCGACAATTTTGGGCGATGCGATGCGTGTGTCTCGCGGTCGCGCTGCTCGCCGCCGCTTGTGACGACTCGCCGCCGGCCATGCCCCCGGACATGGCGGTCTGCACCGGCGATTGTGTGACCGCGCGCTGCGCCGACGGCGTCCACGACGGCGACGAAACCGACGTCGACTGCGGCGGCTCGTGCGGCACCTGCGCCATCGGCAAGCTCTGCGCGGTCGCCACCGACTGCGCCAGCGGCTTCTGCTCGGCGTCGACCTGCGCGGCCAAGCCGCCGGGCATGACCTGCAGCGACAACGCGCAATGCGGCTCGGGCATCTGCGGCGCCAACGGCCAGGGCAACTGCTGCGCCGCCGCGTGCACCGCCGGCAGCGGCACCTGCGCGTGGACCGGCTGCGACGGCACCGGCGCCTGCGTCTATCCCGGCACCACCATCGCGTGCGACGCCGCGTCGTGCATGAACGCGTCGCTCACGCGCCACTTCTGCGACGGCGCCGGCGGCTGCGCCACCGACACGCTCACCTGCCCGAACCAGCTCGCCTGCGCCTCGGCGACGAGCTGCAATCCGTCGTGCGCCGGCGACGGCGACTGCGTGCCCGGCTACTACTGCGCCGACGGTTGTCACGCCAAGGGCGGCGTCGGCGCCAGCTGCGCCGCCGGCGATCAGTGCCTGAGCGGCAGCTGCGTCGACGGCTTCTGCTGCATGACGGCGTGCAACGGCGCCTGCCAGGGGTGCGCCGCCTCGCTCACCGGCGGGACCAACGGCATCTGTGCCAGCGTGCTCGACGGCAAGACCGATCCGCGCGGCGCCTGCGCCGCCGGCACCAGCATCTGCCAGGCGGGCGCCTGCTCGGGGGCGCCGAGCGCGCCGGGCAACGTCATGACGGTGAGCGGCGCGTCGTCGGCGACGCTGAGCTGGACCGTGCCGGCGGCCAACGGCGCGGTCATCGACGGCTACGTCATCAGCGGCGCCGGCATGCCGTTCACGGTGTCGCAGGCGAGCGTCTGCATGGCGTCGACGCCGGGCAGCGCGTGCAGCTACACGCTGCCGTCGCTGAACAACTGCACGGCCTACAACCTCGCCGTCGCCGCGCACAACGGCAACGGCAACTCGGCGGCGGCGCCCGCGCCGGCGGTGGTGCCGGCGCAGCCTCCCGACGCGCCGACGGCGCCGACGATCATGGTGCCCGCCGATCCGGGCGCGAGCCTGACGGTCAACTGGGCCGCGCCCGGCGATTACGGCTGCACCATCGATCAATACGACGTGTACATCACGGGCAGCGCCAACGCCGGCGACCACATCGTCGGCAACGTGCTGTCGACGACGTTCGGCGGCCTGTCGACCTGCAACTACCCGACGGGCATGTGCGTGACCTCGTATACGTTCACGGTGCGCGCGCACAACGCCGGCGGCTGGAGCCCGTACTCGGTGTCGACGGCGGGGCTGCCCAAGGTGTCGTACGCGAGCGACAACATCGCCGGCATCTGGGGCGTCGACACCTGCACGTCGTGCCACACGAGCGCGCAGCCGCCCAACCTCGCCGACGCGAGCCAGGCCTACGCGGCGGCGAAGGGCGAAGGCACGCTCATCTACTTGTGCCCGGAGAACGGCGCGCCGGTGTCGTGCCCGAGCCACCCGGTCGTCATGAGCGCCGGCGACGACGCCGACAAGACGCTGCGCCAGTGGGTCACCGACGGCCAGCCGCAGTGAGCCGCCGCTAATTGTTCGTGGGCGCCAGGTCGTAGAGTACGCGCTTCGCTTCGTCCCAACAGCTCGCGCACAGGATCTCGAACCCGGCGGCGCGGAACCAGCCTTCGCTCGAGGCGCCGGCGAGCGCGAGCAGCGCCTGCTCGCAGTTGCGGCACCACGCGTCGGGGCGCGCGGTGTCGTCGTCGTCGCCCCAGAAGAAGCCGACCGGCGCGCCCGAGTCGATCGCACGGGCCACGTGGGTGCAGACGAGCCCGATGCCCTGCCTTCCGTGCCGCGGACAAATCGCGTCTCTTGCCATGATCGAGCCCTAGGTGCCGCTCTTGCGCAGCTTTCGTTGCAGCGAGCGGCGGTGCATGCGCAATCGCCGCGCCGCTTCGGAGACGTTGCCGGAGCATTCGCGCAGCACCTGGTCGATGTGCGCGCGCTCCGACTCCCACAGCGACGCGTGCGCCGTCGCGGGCGCCTCGTAGCGGCGCGACGACGCCGACGCCAGGATCGCGTCGACGCTGGTCGGCTTCTCGAGGTAGTCGTGCGCGCCGCGCCGCAGCGCCTGCACCGCCGTCGACACCGTGGCGCTGCCCGTGAGCACGATGACGCGCGCGGCGGGCACGTCGAGGCGGAAGTCGTCGAGGAGCTCGAGCCCCGAGTGATCGCCGACGAGGAGGTCGAGCACGATCACCTCCGGTTGCCGCGCGCGCGCCACGCCGGCGGCGGTGAAGATGTCGGCGGCCGTGTGCACTCGCCAGCCGCGGCGCCCGAGCTCGCGCGCGAAGGTGGTCAGAAACGTCAGGTCGTCGTCGACGAGCAGGATGGAGCCGGGCGAGACGTCGTGGCGGGACGGTACGCGCGCCATGCGCCGCCATTTTGCAAGTTCCCGGCCGCCGCCCGACCGACGGAAATCGCCGAGATGCCTCGCGCGCGCCCGTCTTCGCCGAGCTGCCGCCTGTCCCGGGACGGTGTCCCGGGACGGCGATTCGCTGTCAGGGCGTCGCGTCCGCGCCGGCGGCGTCGCCGCCTGGAAGTTGGGCGCGGCGCAGCCACTCGTCCGCGGGAATGGTCACCAAGAGCGCCTGCGCGGCGTCGAGCACCGCCGCCGCCGTTGCCGTCGGCCGCGGACCGCCCGCGTGCGCGACCACGCCGACGGCGGCGACGTCGCCGAGGGGGGCGCGGCGGAGCGCGGCGAGGGCCGTGTCCATGCGCGCGCGCGTGTCGTGGCGGTCGTGGCCGCGGACGAGGAGCGCGAAGATCGACGGCGCGTAGCCGGCGGCGGCGCACCCGCGTCCATCGATGGCGCGCTGCGCATGCTCGGCGTAGCGGGCCAGCTCGTCGCGGTCGCCGGAGTCGATCCGCACCAGCGCGAGCTCGAAGGCCGCGCGCCGCCGATGCGCGCGGAGCAGCTCGGCGCCGACGAGCACGTTCATCGTCTCGGCGCTGAACAGGCTCGCGCCGTCGAAGAGGAAGGGCCCGCTCACCGCGACGCCGGCGAGCTGCGCGATGCGAAAGCCGAACTCGGTGCCGCAGTGCTGCAAGACCGTGAGGTTGGCCGCGTCGAAGGCGCGCGGCTGCGCGTCGGCGATGCACAGCGCGCCGAGGCCGACGTGATCGGGGCCGCGCAGGGGAACGCCGGCGAAGAAGCGATAGCCGGAGCGCGCCGCCGGATGCGTGCCGAGCCACGGGGCGGCCTGCAGATCGCCGACGAGGAAGGGGCTGCGCGCATCGGCGATCTTGGCCGAGACCAGGTCGCGATGGATCGCGTCGTAGCCGGGGGGCGCGGTCCGCCGCAGCGCCGCCGCCTCGACGAGCACGCCGCCGCGGTGCAACACGTCGACCCAGGCGATGCCCATCTCGTAGTAGCCGGCGAGCCAGCGCACGAGGCGGCCGATGCGCGCGCGCAGCTCGGGTGCGTTCGGGTCGAGGCGCGCGGTGATCTGCTCGCGTCGCGCGTCCTGCCGGATGTGGGCCGCGACGAGCTCGCCGGCTCGGCGCCGTCGCCCGTCGGCGTCCGCGTCGGCGCGCCGCAGCGTCAGATCGATCGCCGCCAGGAGCTCGCCCGAGTCGACGAGCTTGGGCAGGAACAGCGCGGCGCCGGCGGCGAGCGCGGCCCCTTCGCAGCCGGCGTCGCCCGAGCTGACGATGACCGGCGTACGCGCCCGCAGCGTCGGGTCGCGCCGGCGCAGGAGCTCGAGCCCGTTCATCATCGGCATGTGCAGGTCGAGCAGGAGGAGGTCGGGCGCGAGCTCCTCCTCGAGGAGCAGGCCCTCGGCGCCGTTCGCGGCGCGCGCCACGCGAAAGCCGTCGCCGACGAGGATGAGCTGATAGAGCTCGGCCACGGCATCGTCGTCCTCGACGATGAGGATGAGCGGTCCCGCACCGGCGCCCGCGACCATGACCACCTCCGTCTTGCTGATCGGTAGCGCTGCCTGGCGCGCGCACAAGCCGTGGCCGCTCGCACGCGCGGCGCTACCTGACAACGGCGGAGCCGATCGTGAGACGCCCCTGCCGAGCCGAGTCCGTCGAGAGCATCCGCACGCTCGGTGTAGTCGCCGTCGTGCGGCTCGACGCCGTCGCCCAGCTCGGGCCGGTCGTCGATGCGCTCGCCGCCGGCGACGTGCGCGCCATCGAGGTGACCATGACCATGCCGGCGGCGCTCGAGGGGCTGACCACGCTCGCCGCCACGCGCGACGAACGGTCGCTCGTCGGCGCCGGCAGTGTGCTCGACGCCGAGACGGCGCGGCTCGCCATCCTGGCCGGCGCGCGCTTCATCGTGGCGCCGGTCTTCCGCGCCGACGTCGTCGAGATGTGCCATCGCTACGACGTGGTCGCCATGCCCGGCGCCTACACGCCGACCGAGATCCTGACGGCATGGGAGGCGGGCGCCGATCTGATCAAGGTGTTCCCGGCGAGCGCGCTCGGCCCCGGCTACTTGAAGGACCTGAAGGGGCCGATGCCGCAGCTGCGGCTGGTGCCCACCGGCGGCGTGACGGTGGAGAACGCGGGCGCCTTCGTCGCCGCGGGCGCGAGCGCGCTCGGCGTCGGCGGAGCGTTGGTGGCGCGGGAGGCGATCGCGCGCGGAGACTTCGCGCGGCTGACCGAATACGCGCGGCGGCTGACGGCTGCGGTCCGCGCCGCCAGAGAGCGAGCGTGAGGATGCGAAAGCGGGTGCTGTCGTTCGGCGAGATCCTGTTGCGCTTGAGCCCGCCGGGGCACGAGCGGCTCCTGCAGTCGCCGGCGCTGCAGGCGACGTTCGGCGGCGGCGAGGCCAACGTCGCCGTCAGCCTGGCGCACTTCGGGATCGACAGCGCGTTCGTCACGCGCCTGCCGGCCAACGCCATCGGCGACGCCGCCGTGCGCGCGCTGCGCGGCGAGGGCGTGGACGTCGGCGCCATCGTGCGCGGGGGCGATCGCGTCGGGATCTATTTCGCCGAGACCGGCGCCAGCCAGCGCGCGTCGCAGGTGCTCTACGATCGCGCGCGCTCGGCGGTGAGCGAGCTCGACGCGCGCAGCGTCCCGTGGGCCGAGCTCTTGCGCGGCGCCGCCTGGCTCCACACCACGGGCATCACGCCCGCGCTCGGCGCCGGCCCGGCGGAGTGCACGCGCGCCGCCCTCGCCGCGGCGCGCGCCGCCGGCGTCCCCGTCAGCATCGATCTCAACTTCCGGCGCAAGCTGTGGAGCGAAGAGGAGGCGCAGCGGGTCATGCGCCCGCTGGTGCGCGACGTCGACCTCGTGATCGCCAACGAGGAGGATCTGCAGACCGTCCTCGGCATCCCCATCGCCCACGCCGACGTCACGCGCGGCCGGCTCGACGCCTACGCGTACGGCGCCGCCGCCGAGCGCGTGGTCGCGCAGTATGGCGTCCGGCGCGTCGCCATGACCTTGCGCGAGAGCCTGTCGGCCAGCGACAACGGCTGGAGCGCGCTCCTCTATGACGCCGGCAGCAAGGTCCTTCATCGAGGGCCGCGCTACGCCGTTCGCCTGGTCGATCGCATCGGCGGCGGTGACAGCTTCGCGGCCGGGCTCATCTACGCGTTGCTCGTGGGGCAACCGGCGGAGCGCGCGCTCGCCTTCGCGGTGGCCGCGAGCGCGCTCAAGCAGACCATCCCCGGCGACTTCAATCGGGTGTCCGTCGCCGAAGTGCAGCGCCTGGTCGCCGGGGACGAGAGCGGACGCGTGCAGCGATAGCCGGCCGCGTGGCGCGGAACTGGCAGCGGCCAAAGGGCATGGAGAAGACGCAGATTTCCGACGTTCCGATCGCGGCCAGCCGCATCGGCCTCGGCACCTGGGCCATGGGGGGATTCCAGTGGGGCGGCAGCGACGACGACGAGTCGGTGCGCACCATCCACGAGGCGCTCGATCTCGGCATCACCCTCATCGACACCGCGCCGGCCTACGGCTTCGGCCACTCCGAGGAGGTCGTCGGCCGCGCCATCGCCGAGCGCGGCGCGCGCGATCGCGTCGTGATCGCCACCAAGGCCGGGCTCGAGCGGCACGGCGACGGCCTCTATCGCAACTCGACGCGCAAGCAGCTGTTCGCCGAGGTAGACGTGTCGCTCGAGCGGCTGCGCACCGACTACATCGATCTCTATCAAATCCACTGGCCCGATCCGCGCACGCCCGTCGAGGAGACGGCGTCGGCGCTGCTCGATCTGCAGAAGGCCGGCAAGATCCGCGCTGTAGGCGTGTCCAACTACTCGATCGACGCGATGGAGCGCTTCCGCCGCGTGGCGCCGCTGGCGACGGCGCAGCCGCCGCTCAACCTGTTCGAGCGGCAGGCCGAGCTGGAGCTGTTGCCGTGGTGCCGCGCCAATGGCGTGGCGACGCTGACCTACGGCGCCTTGTGCCGCGGGCTCCTCAGCGGCGCCATCGACGAGCGCACGATCTTCGGTGGCGACGACCTGCGCCAGAGCGATCCGAAGTTCCAGCCGCCACGCTTCGCGCAGTACCTCAAGGCGGTGCAGCTCCTCGATCGCTTCGCGCACGAGCAGTACGGCAAGGGCGTGCTCGCGCTCGCGCTGCGCTGGGTCCTCGATACGCCCGGCGTCTCGGTCGCGCTGTGGGGCGCGCGCCACCCGAGCGAGCTCGAGCCGGTCGACGAGATCACCGGCTGGAAGCTCGACGACGAGGCGCGCGCGTACATCGACGAGGTCATCCGCACGAGCGTGCTCGACCCCGTCGGTCCCGAGTTCATGGCTCCGCCGGAGCGCGCGCCCGGCGAGCCTGTCGAAGAGCCGGCACCGTCGGCGTAGGGGGGATTCATGGCGACGAAGAAGGGCAAGCGGCGCAGCGAGACCTGGTGGAACGATCCGAGCAACCCCGACATGACCGCGCTCTACCTCGAGCGCTTCCTCAACTACGGGCTCACGCGCGAGGAGCTGCAGTCGGGCAAGCCGATCATCGGCATCGCGCAGACCGGCAGCGACCTCGTGCCGTGCAACCGCCATCACCTCGAGCTCGCGCCGCGCGTCAAGGACGGCATCCGCGAGGCGGGCGGCATCCCCTTCGAGTTTCCGGTCCACCCCCTGCAAGAGACCGGCAAGCGCCCGACGGCGGCGCTCGATCGCAACCTCGCGTACCTCGGGCTCGTCGAGGTGCTCTACGGCTACCCGCTCGACGGCGTCGTGCTCACCACCGGCTGCGACAAGACGACGCCGGCGTGCCTGTGCGCGGCGGCGACGGTGAACCTGCCGGCGATCGTGCTCTCGGGCGGGCCGATGCTCAACGGCTACCTCGACGGCCGGCGCGCCGGATCGGGGCTGGCGATCTGGAGGGCGCGGCGCCTGTTGACGA
Organism: Polyangia bacterium; assembly: GCA_035607415.1. GTDB lineage: Bacteria > Myxococcota_A > Polyangia > Palsa-1104 > Palsa-1104 > JAQBQH01. The sequence continues at coordinate 109,722 of DATNAQ010000027.1, read as the reverse complement.
CGGGCGAGATCGACTACGAGGAGTTCATGCGCCGCGCCGCCGAGTCGGCGCCGAGCGCCGGCCACTGCAACACCATGGGCACGGCGCTGTCGATGAACTGCCTGGCCGAGGCGCTCGGCATGTCGCTGCCCGGCTGCGCGGCGATCCCCGCGCCCTATCGCGAGCGCGCGCAGATGGCGTACCTGACGGGGCGGCGCATCGTCGCCATGGTCGACGAGGAGCTGACGCCGCGCAAGGTCATGACCAAGCGCGCGTTCGAGAACGCGATCGTCGTCTCGTCGGCGATCGCGGCCTCGTCGAACGTGCCGATCCACATCAACGCGATCGCGCGCCACGTCGGCGTGGAAGTGACCAACGACGACTGGCAGCGCGTCGGGCGCCACATCTCGATCCTCGTCAACTGCCAGCCGGCGGGCGAGTACCTCGGCGAAGACTTCTTCCGCGCCGGCGGCGTCCCCGCGGTCATGCAGGTGCTGCTCGGCGCCGGCAAGCTGCACGGCGATCCGGTCACCGTCTCGGGCCGCAGCGTCGCCGAGAACGTGCGCGATCGCGCGCCGACCGACGGCAAGGTGATCATGCCCTACGACAAGCCGTTCATGGCCGACGCCGGATCGATCATCATGGGCGGCAACCTCTTCCGCTCCGCGCTCATGAAGACGTCGGTGATCAGCCCGGCGTTCCGCGAGCGCTACCTGTCGGATCCGAAAGATCCCGACGCGTTCGTCGCGCGCGCCATCGTCTTCGAAGGGCCGGAGGACTATCACGCGCGCATCGACGATCCGGCGCTGGCCATCGACGAGCGCTGCATCCTCGTCATGCGCAACTGCGGACCCATCGGCTATCCGGGCTCGGCGGAGGTGGTGAACATGCAGCCGCCGACGGCGCTCCTCAAGAAAGGCGTCAAGTCGCTGCCGACGATGGGCGACGGGCGCCAGAGCGGCACCTCCGATTCGCCGTCGATCGTCAACGCCGCGCCCGAGGCGGCCGCCGGCGGCAACCTCGCCATCCTGCGCACCGGCGATCGCGTCCGAGTCGATCTGCGCAAGGCGCGCGTCGACGTGCTCCTCTCCGACGAGGAGATCGCGGCCCGCCGAAAGACGCTGCCGCCGCAGAAGCTGGAGAACCAGACGCCGTGGCAGGAGCTCTACCGCCAGACGGTCGGGCAGCTCGACTCCGGCGGCTGCCTGGAGGCGGCGCTGAAGTACCAGGACCTGGTGCATCTGCGCGGGCTGCCGCGGCACTCCCACTGAGCGAAAGGAAGGCGAACATGGAGGCGAAGCCAACCGTCCTCATTGCCGACTACGACTTCGGCAACGTCGACGTCGAACGCGAGATCATCGAGAAGGCCGGCTTCACGCTGGTGGCGGCGCAGTGCAAGACCGAGGACGAGGTGATCGACAAGGGGCGCGACGCCGACGCGGTGATCACGCAGTACGCGCGCGTGGGCAAAAAGGCGATCGCCGCCTTCCGCCGCTGCCGCGTGATCGCGCGCTACGGCACCGGCGTCGACATCGTCGACGTCGACGCGGCCACGCAGCGCGGGATCCAGGTGACCAACGCGCCCAACGAGTGGTGCGCCGACGAGGTCGCCGATCACGCGGTCGCCTTGTGGCTGGCGGCGGCGCGCAAGATCTGTCACTACGATCGCGAGACGCGCAGCGGCGTGTGGTGCTGGCAGACGGGCGAGCCGATCGGGCGCTTGCGCGGGCGCGTCTTCGGCCTCTTGTCGTTCGGATCGATCGCGCGCAGCATCGCCGCCAAGGTCAAAGGGTTCGGCGTGGAGATCTGGGCGCACGATCCCTTCATGCCCGACGACGACGTGCGCAAACGCGGCGTCAAGCCGGTGACGCTCGACGAGCTCGTCGAGGGCTCGGACTACCTCGTCATCCAGTCGCCGCTGACGAAGGAGACGCACCACCTGTTCGACGAGGAGATGCTCGGGCGCATGAAGCGGAGCGCGATCCTGGTGAACACCGCGCGCGGGCCGATCGTGAGCGACGCGGCGCTGCATCGCGCGCTCACCGAGGGCTGGATCGCGGGCGCGGCGCTCGACGACATCGAGGAGGAGCCGGCCAAGCAGCGCGATTGGAAGCCGGACAATCCGTTGTTCGAGCTCGACAACGTGATCGTGACGCCGCACGCCGCCTATTACTCGGAGGAGTCGATCGAGACGGTGCGCCGGATCGCGGCGGAGGAGGTGGTGCGCGTGCTCTCGGGGCAGCGGCCGATCTCGCCGGTCAACGAGGTGCTCGCCGGCGGCGAGCTGCACGTCTAGTGTCCCGTGTCGGAAATCCGCGTGCACCGAGGGCGGTGCGGCGCCGCGCGCGCGAGGCGCGACGACCGCGAATACCCGAAGGTATTGAAGGGAGGAGCAACGAAGCGCCCGCGGATGTCGCGACGCCCGACTGCTAGCGAATGTCCGATTCGGGACACTAGAGCGCGAGCTGGACCTGGAGGGTCACGAGCTGCTCGGTGCCGGGCGGGATGGGCAGCCCGACGGTGGTGAGGAGATCGGGCAGCGCTGCGGGCGCCGGCCCGGGGTTCTGCTGGTGCGCGATCGCGTAGCGCAGGCGCAGCGCCAGCGTCGGGCCGTAGATGAACCACGCGAGCTGCACCTCGCCGGCGAGGAAGCGGTCGTTGGCGAGCGTGTGGCTCGGATCGATCCAGTCGAAGCGAGCGGCGAGATCGAGGATGCGCCGGAAGAAGGTCACGTGGCCCTGCGCCCAGAAGCCGTACTGCTCGAACGACGGCGTGAGGCCGTCGCGCGGCTCGATGTGGCGCGCGTAGAATTCGCTGAAGAAGCCGAAGCGCCACCACTGGGCGAGGAGGTCGGCGCCGCCGAGCGCCGAGTCGCGCTCGCCCTGCTGATTGAGCGTGAAGAAGGTGTCGGGGTTGAAGCCGACGCCGTTCGGGTTGACGCGGCCCCAGGAGCCCTGCAGCCCGACGGAGAAGCGGAGCGGCACCGGCTCCTCGGAGGCGACGAACGGCATCTCGGTCTTCCCCAGGGCGCCGAGCGGATTCAGCGACACGCGGCCGACGAGCTGGAAGTTGCCCGTCGTCGAGACCACCTGCGTGAGCGAGGTGCCGGCGGTGAAGCTGGCGTAGTAGTCGAGGTAGCTGGTCTCGCCGAAGAGCTGCACGCCGCGATCGCGGTTGGTCCAGAAGTAGGCGGAGACGGTGTCGCGGTCGGGGAAGACGATCTCTTGCGGGCCGAGATATTGGTGGCGCGACTGCGGCGTCTGGAACTGGCCGCCGCGCACGCCGAAGAACGACCACGGTTTGGCCTGCACCCAGCAGTCGAGGAGGTAGGGCGGGAAGTTGCGCAGCTCGAGGCTGCACCAGTACTGCAGCCACGGGCGCAAGAGGTGTCCCGAGAGGCGCGGCCGCACGTAGGTGAAGCCGAAGTTGGACCAGTCGTTTCCCGTCGCCGGGAAGAACTGGGGTTGATACACGACCGCGGCCTGGAGGCCGACGCGCAGGCGCCAGTTGCCGTCGCGCGATTGAATGCGGAAGCCTTCGCCGTCGGTCCAGGTGGCGAGCGGCGCCGGCGGCGGTGACGGCGGTGGCGCGGGGGCCGGCTCTTGGGCCAGGGCGCGCGCGATGATGCCGGCGAGGACGAGCGTGACGACGCTGATGCGCGGCAAGCTCACGACGCTCTCCGTGGCTCGTCTGTCGGCGCGTCGCCGGCGCAGTCAATCGTGCGCGCGCCTGACGGCGAGACAGGACGTTCCACACGGCGGCGCACGGCGCCCGTCCCTTGCGCCCGTCGGCGGCCGCAGCAGCTTCGCCAGTAGTGCATCCAGGTACGTCATCTACGAGGGCCAGGCTCTCGACGTTCGCCACCTACACGCTCGGTAGCATCGTGGGCGGGCTGTTCGGCGGCTTCGTCGTCGTCGGCATGACGCTGGTGCTCAAGAGCGGCATCGACTTCGTCGGCGCGCAGAAGACGTGGATGACGATCGCGGTGCCGCTGCTCGGCCTGCTCTTGACGGGGCTGGTGCTGCACGGCATCGGGCGCAGCGGCCGGGAGCCGCGCTCGTGGCGCACGTTTGCGCCCGGCGCGGTGCGCGCCGACATCACCGGCGACGTCGTCGCCAGCGCCGGCGAGGAGGAGCACTTTCCGTGGCGGCTGGCGCCGCTGCGCAGCGTCGCGGCGCTCGCCACCGTCGGGCTCGGCAACGCGATGGGCACCGAGGCGCCGGCGGCCTACTTCGGCGTCGCGGCCGGCGCGGCGCTCGGCGATCGCGGCCGCAGGTGGCGACGGATGCTGCGGCCGATGGCGCTCGGCGGCGGTGCCGCGGGCGTGGCCGCGCTCATGGGCCACCCGCTCGTCGGCACGGCCTACGTGCTCGAGCTCGGCCGGCGGCATCACGCGCCGCTCAGCACCGAGCGGCTGCTCGCTGCGCTCATCGGCGGCGTCATCGGCTGGGGGATCGACGTCGTCTTCGGCCTCAGCCTGATCCGGCTGGTGGTGCCGCACGAGGCGCCGCGCAGCTTCGCCCAGGGCCTGGTCACCGCGCTGTTCATCGGCGCGCTCTCGGGGCTCATCACGGCGCTCGCCGGGTCGGCGATCTATCGCGCCAAGAAGTGGCGCGCGTCGCCGGTGGTGCGCTTCCTCGTCGGCGGGCTCGCCGTGGTGGCCACCGCGTTACTGCTGGCGTGGATCGCCACGCCGTCGACGGCGGTGGGCCCGGGCGGCGGCGCGATCGTCTGGGCGGAGAACGTCAAGGCCGTGCCGCTGGCGCTGCTCGCGGTGGCGCTCCTGCGCGGCGTGGCGACCACCGCGGCGACGGCGGCCGGCGGCTGCGGCGGCATCTTCGTGCCCTTTTTGGCAGTCGGCGATCTCGCCGGGCGCGTGTTCGCGCCGGGGCTCGGCATCGGCGACGATCTCGCCGGCTCGGCGGGCGCCGCCGGCGGGATCGCGGGTGGCTATCGCCTGCCGGTCACGGCGGTGGCGATGGTGCTCGGCGTCGGCGGCCCGCGCCTGGCGACGCTCACCAGCCTCGGCGCCGTCGCCGTCGCCTACGCCGCCGCGGTCGCCGCCGATGCGATGCTCGCGCGCCTCAAGCGCCTCCCGCCGCCTAGGCCGCGCGCGGCGGGCGGCGCGCCGCTTGGGGCCGCCCCGACAGCGACGTCCACGACACGAACGCAAACGCAAACGCGAACGCCAGCGTCAACGCCGTGAGGATCGGCGAGTGATGCGAGGTCACTGCCAGGATCGCCATCACGATCAGCGCCGCCGCGCCGAGGATCGGCGTGACGACGGCGGCCGTCCGCCCGTGACCCGCCATGATGACGACGGTCATCGCCGCGGCGCCGCCGATCACGTCGGCGATCACCAGGCGCGCGTCGGTATGGACGATGAGGCCGATGATTGCCAGCACGAACATGCTGATCCCGAGGACCAGCGCTCCCGATTTCCATTCCACGGATCACCCCTATGGCCGATGGACTTGCACGCGCAAGGCCAGCACGCGATGGTTTGACGCGTGCTTCATCAGGTCGAACACATGGTCGCCTCGGGGTGGATCCTGCTCGTCACCGGAGCGGTCTGGTTCGCGTTTTCGTACAACGCCGTCCGGCCGCACTACACGCGGGCGTTCGTCGCCGTCGCCAGCTTCTTCGCCGGCTGGCTGCGCTCGGAGCTGGCGCTGCCCATGCTGCTCGTCGAGGTGCCGCTCTTCGGCCTGCTCATCTGGGAGGGCGCGCTGCACACCTGGCCGGGCGGCGTGGGCATGGTGCTGCACGGAGCGGCGATCGCGCTCCTACTCTCGTCGCTGCAGACGAGCTACGTGAGCCGCACCGCCGTCGACGAGGCGCTCGCCGGCTTCGCCGACGATCGGGCGGGGCCGGTGAAGCTGCCGTGGCGGCTCCTCTTGATTCCCTTCTGGACGCGTGATGCGCGCGTCGAGCGGCTGCGCAACCGCGTCTATCACGAGGAGGGCGCGGTGCGGCTGCGCGTGGACGTCTATCGCGGTCGCCGGGCGGCGGGCGAGCCGGCGCCGTCGCGGCGGCCGGCGCTGGTGTTCGTGCACGGCGGCGCCTGGATGATCGGCTTCAAGGCCTTTCAGGGGCTGCCGATGCTGCGCCACTTCGCGGCGCTCGGCTGGGTCTGCTTCAGCATCAACTATCGCCTGAGCCCGCGCGCCACCTTCCCCGACCACCTCGTCGACGTCAAACGCGCGATCGCCTGGGTGCGCGCGCACGCCGACGAGTTCGGGTGCGATCCGCGCTTCATCGTCATGTCGGGAAATTCGGCGGGCGGTCACCTCGCGTCGCTGGCGTCGCTGACGCCGAACGATCCCGCGCTGCAGCCGGGCTTCGCCGAGGCGGACACGTCGGTCGCCGCCTGCCTGTCGTTCTACGGCATCTACGACTTCTCGGACCGCTTCTCGCACTGGCACAACCGCGGCTTGCAGGAGCTGCTCGAGCGCTACGTGATGAAGGCGCGCCTCGCCGACGCGCCGGCCCGGTTCGACGCCGCCTCGCCGCTGTCGCACGTCGGGCCGAACGCGCCGCCGTTCCTGGTCGTGCACGGCGACCGCGACAGCATCGTGCCGGTCGCCGAGGCGCGCGCGTTCGTGGCGGCGTTGCGCAGCCGCTCGGCGGCGCCGTGCGTCTACATCGAGGTGCCGGGCGCGCAGCACGCCTTCGAGGTGTTCCCGTCGCTGCGCACGATCCATCTCATGCGCGGGCTCGAGCGCTTCGCGGTGCACATCCACCGGCTGTACCTGGCGCGCGCTCAGTAGCGGAACGTGAAGGAGACGTCGATGGCGCCGATGCCGGCGTCGCCGTAGTGCACGCCGACGACGAGGTGGCGGCGCGGGCGATATTCGAAGCGCGCCTCGTGCGTGTTGGTGCGATGCAGGTCGTGCATGGTCGCGCCGAAGTGGTAGACGTAGCTGACGTAGAGGTTCTTGCGCACGAACTTGCCGGCCTCGACGCGCGCGTTGCCGAGCGCGCCGGCGCCGCTCACCGGCTCGATCTGGAGCACGTCGAGCGGCAGGCCGCGGAGGAGCTGGCCCTGGAGCTTGCCGGCGAGGACGTTGCCGATGGCGCCGACCACGCGCCGTTCGGTCGCGGTCTCGTCGAGGTGCGGCGTGTCGGGATCGCCGGCGACGATGATGCCGAGGATCTGCGACGGATTGTAGAGCGGCGGCTCGGAGGCGAGCTCGAGCTTGGGATCGCGCGCGGTGCCGTGCAGCGTGATGACCAGCGTGGCGTCGGCGAGGACGCGGGTGACGCGCACGTCGAGGGCGGGATCGGGATCGCCGTCGAAGCTGACGCGGGCGTGCTCGATCTCGTACTCGCGGCCGAGGATCTCGACGCGGCCGGCGGTGGTCTCGGCGTGGCCGTAGAGCGCGAGCGTGCCGTCGCGGCTGCGCGCTTCTAGCTCGCCGCGGAGCTGGGCGTGCAGCTCGGGCGAGTCGACGTGGAAGGGACCGGGGATGTGCGCGATCACGCGGAACGGCGGCGGCGTGAGCGCGCGCCGCGCCGGCTCGGGCTCGTCGACGTAGACCACGTCCTCGAGCGGGCCGGTCGGCTGCAGCTTGCGGCGCCCGGCGAGCGCGGGCAGGGTCGCGTGCCCGTCGGTGACGGTGAGCTTGCCTTGCAGCGTGTCGCCGACGCGGCGCGCGTGGAGGTGGATGCGCGCGTCGACCCAGGCCTGCGCGTTGGTGGCGTCGAACGGGAAGCGCTCGGCGTCGGCGGTGAGCTCGAGCTCGGCCGGCGCGAGGCCGGCCAGCGTCAGATGGCCGTGCGCGGTCAGCCCGCCGCGCCCGACGCGTACCGAGAGGCGCTGCAGCTCGACGGTGTGGTCGTGCGCGGCGAGCTCGAGCGCGAGGTCGTGGAAGAGGCGCGGGTCGCGGCCGCCGGCGAAGGCGCCGTGGTCGAGGCGCAGCGAGCCGGCGAGCGTCGGCCGATGGCGCGAGCCGGCGAGCACGAGGTCGCCGGCCAGGACGCCTTCGAGCCGGTGCACGCGGCCGACGTCCTCGACGGCGAAGCCGAACGCGTCGGCGCGCAGCGTCGCGCGGGCGGCGGCGTCGGCGTCGGCGGGGAGGGACGCGTCGAGGTGCAGCGTGCCGCCCGACGGTTGCGCGGCGTCGACGGTGGCGGTGAGGGCGCGGCCGTCCCAGCCGGCGCGCGCGGCGAGCGTCGAGAGGCGCAGCTCGGAGCCCCGTAGATCGCGGCCGTGCAGCTCGGCGCGCGCGATCGGGTGCGCGAGCGTGCCGCGCACCGCGGCCTGGCCCTCGACGATGCCGGACAGGGGACCGGCGCGCGACAGATCGAACGCGGGCAGGGTGACCTCGGCGTCGACGGGGAGATCGCGGCCGTCGAGCAGCTCGTCGAGCGCGAAGCGCGACTGCGCGGTCGCGGCGACGGCGGGTTGGCCGGCGACGGTGCCGCTCAGCGTCAGGCGCGCGCGGCCGTGCTCGTAGCGGCCGTCGGCGACGACCTCGATGCCGTCGACGGCGGCGACGTGGATCCCGCGCGCGGTCGCGTGCAGCGCCGCGGTGGCGTCGCGGAGGGTCCCGTGCGCGTCGAGCGACAGGTCGAGCCGGCCGGGCTGCACGGCGCCGTCACGGAGCGCGTCGAGCGGCAGCTGCGCCAGGTCGAGGGCGTGGCCGCGCACGCGCAGCGACAGCGGCCTGGTGCGCACGAGCGCGCGCAACGGATCGCGCCACGCCCGCGCCGTGTCGACGGTGGCGCTGAGGTCGCCGTCGAGCACGCCGCCGCTGCCGGCGGTGCCGAGCCGCGCCTCCCCGTGCGCGGTGAGCGCGGCGGCGCGTGGGGCGCCCGAGAGCGTCACCGTCAGGTCGGCGGCGCCGGACAGCGCGCGCAGCGACGGTGGCAGGAGCGGACGCAGGCGTGCGAGCTCGAACGCGTGGCCGCGCAGCGTGGCGGTGAGAGCTCGTCGGCGGCCGCGCTCGAGCGCGCCGTCGAGCGTGAGCGTCTGGCCCGCGGACGCGAGCGCGAGCGCGGCCGTGATCGCACGGCGGTCGACGCGCACGCGGCCCGGCGCGGTGAGCTGCCAGGCCTGCTCGCGCGTGCCGAGGTGGACACGATCGATGGTGCCTTCGAGACCCCCGGCGCCTTCGCCGGGCAGCCGTGCGCCGTGCGCTTCGAGCTCGGCGCGCAGGCCGGACGGGCCCGCGCCCCGGGCGTGCAGGACGACGCGGCCGGCGCCATCGGCGACGTGGACGTGGCCGTCGAGCGACGCGAGGTGCAGCGCGCGGTAGCGCACGCTGCGCGCCGTCGCCGCGGCGTCGACGTAGGTATGCGACGAGGTGCGGACGAGGTGCGCGTGTGCGTCGACGCGGCCGTGCAGCCCGGGAAGCGCGAAGCCGGCGACGCGCGCCAGCTCCGGCGAGTGCAGCTCGCCGCGCAGATCCGCCGTGAGCGTGGCGCCGAGCGCGAGCGAGCCGCGCAAGGACGCATGCGTGCCGGCGGCGTCGAGCGCGAGGGTGTCCACGTCGATCGCGCCACTGCCGTCGCTCCCGTGCGCGCGCGCGCTCAGCGCGAGCCGGCCGTGCGGCGCGCCCGCGACCAGCGCGGCGGGATCGAGATCGTGCGCGTCGATGGTGGCCTGCCACGCGATCGGGCCGGCCGGCCGCTTCGTGGCGCGCGCCTCGGCGCGCAGCGCGCGGTCGCCCGCGGGCAGGTCGAGCCGCGCGTCGACGTCGAAGGAGGGCGCGTCGTCGCGCCAGGCGAGCGTGCCGGTGACGGACACGCGGCCACGCAACGGCGGCGCGGCGGCGTCGGCCGCGATGATCTCGGCGTGGACGCGCAGCGCCTCGACCGTGAGGTCCCAGCCGCGTGGCACACGCTCGCCGGCGGACGGTTCGGACGGTGCGGCTCTTCGCAGCGTCGCCACGTTGAGCCGGCCGTCGCCAAGCCGGCGCACATAGGCGCGCGCGCCGCTGACGGCCAACGAGCGCACGCGCACGTGGCGGCGCAAGAGGCCGACCAGGCTGTAATCGACGCGCACGTCGTCGGCGGCGAGCGCGAGCCGATGCTCGCGATCGTAGAGGCGAACCCGACGCAGCCTGATCTCGCGCGTGAGGTTGCCCTCGAGCGCGCCGACGGTCAGCCGCCCGTCGAGCTCGCGCTGCGCGAGGGCGACCACGCGCGCCAGGATCACGCGCCGGCCCGAGGTCGAGCGCGCCCACAGCAGCAGCGTCGCCGCCGCGATCAGCGCGACGAGCACGAGCGCCAGCGCGCTCCAGGCCAGGATCCGCGCCATCGTTCGCCGCGCGCGCCGCATCAGAACGCCTCGCCGAGCGAGAGGTGGAAGGCGAACCGCTGGCCGGGATCGGGGTTGGGCGCGCCGTCGGGCGCAAACGGCGTCAGCCGGTTGAGCCGTACGCCGAGATCGGCGCGCACGCTGCCGACCACCGTGCGATAGCGCAGACCGCCGCCGGCGGCCCAGTGCAGATCGCCCCAGTCGACGCCGCGGCTGACGTCGAGGCTGGCGCAGCGGCTCGAGCCGCCGCAGCTCGGTCCGCCCACGTCGCCACCGTCGACGAACGCGGCCAGCACCACCCACTGGCCGAGGAGGCGGGCCACGCCGACGCGCAGCTCGGCCGAGACCAGCACCATCTGGTCGCCGCCGATGGGGATCGGCGAGACGCCCGGCTCGCCCGACGGCACCTGCGGCGACAGACGGTCGTAGTTGAAGCCGCGCTGCGTGTTGGAGCCGCCGAGGTAGAAGCGGCGGGTGATCGGGCTACCGAGGCCGCCTTGCGCGAAGAGCTGGCCGAAGAGGAAGCGGCCGGCGAGCGTGACGCGGCGGCCGAGCGGCGCATAGGCGCGCAGCTCGGGGACGATCTTTTCGTACTGGAACGCGCCGCCGGCCCAGGCGCCGCCCTCCTCGAAGGTGGCGCCGGCGTAGACGCCCGCGTGCGCGTCGATCGGCCGGTCGCGAAAGTCGAGGCCGAGGTCCTGTTGCAGCCAGCCGAGGCGATAGGGATTCGTGTAGCCGAAGAAGCGGCTCGACAGCGTCGGGTCGTCGAGGATCACCGGATCGGTGTCGAAGAACTGCAGGAACTGAAAGTTGTAGGAGAGCCCGGCGAAGAGGTGGTCGTGCCAGAAGCCGCGTTGCAGCCCGAGCGAGGCGCGCGGCCCGTGGTACTGATACGCGTAGTCGAGGCCGACGTCGTAGCCGACGACCGCTTCGAGCTTGGCGAGCGGCAGCGGCCAATCGGGCTGCACGAGCTCGATCTGCGCGAGGCCCGCCGGGCCGGTGCGCTGCGGATCCCAGAGCGCCGGCACCGCCGCCCACGCCGGCTCGAGGCGCAGCGTGAGCGTGCGCAGGCCGCCGAGGAAGTTGCGGCGCGTGTAGCCGACGGCGGCGTGCAGGTCGGTGCGGTAGAAGTCGAGGCCGAGCCCGACGCCGAGGCGGACCTCGTTGAGCTTGCTCTCGCGCACCTCGATCTGGACGTCGGCGCGCGACGGATCGTCCGGGCGCGGCTCGTAGTCGATGCTCACCGACGAGAACACGCCGAGGTCGAAGAGGCGGCCGCGCGCGTCGTCGAGCGCGGACGGGTCGAACCGCGCGCCTTCGGCGAGCGCGCTGCGGCGAAGGATGCTGCGCGCCGAGATGCGCTCCTGGCCGGCGACGCGCACCGCGCCGATGCGTACCAAGGGGCCGGGCTCGACGGTGAGGCGCACGTCGGCCGCGCGCGCGCGGCGGTTCACCTCGACGCGGCCTTCGACGTCGGCCCAGGCGTAGCCGGCGCGCTCGAGCGCGTCGTCGAGCTCGCGTTTGGCGGCGAGGTAGCGCCGGTGGTCGAACGGCGCGCCGAGCTCGAGCCGCTCGTGCAGGCGCGCGGCGAGCTTTTCGCCCGCGGGCAGCGCGCCGAGACCGTCGACGTCGACCTTGGCGACGTGGGTGCGCGGCCCTTCGTCGACGACGAAGCGCACGTCGACGGCCTCGGGCGCGTCGGGCGGGCCCTTGTGCGGGATCACCTCAGCGCGCACCGCGTGCGCGTCGAAGAAGCCGTGCGCGCGGTAGTAGGCCTCGATGCGCTCGCGATCCACCTCGACGGCGAATGGATCGAGGTAGCGCTTGCGCAGGCCGAGCCAGCTCGAGCGCTCGACCGCGAGGCGCCCGCGCAGCTCGCGCTGGCTCACCGAGCGCACGCCCTCGAAGAGCACCTGGCGCACCCAGGGGCGGCCGTCGGCCTTCTCGCCGGCGCAGCCGCCGAGGCCGGCGCCGCCGCTCCACAAGATCAGACAACAGACGAGGATGCGCCGACGATCGTGCCAGCCCTCGTCTGAGCGCATGGCTGCCGAGGGAGCAATTCGAGTGCCGCGGCCAAAGCCGCCACGCACCGTCCAACGCGGAACGCGATGTCCGCGCGCCCGGCACCTCGGTTGCACGATCACGCTGTGCGGCGACGACGTCGCGAGGTGATGGATGGATACGGCGCCGGAGCTAGAGCTGCAACAGGAGATGCAGCGATTCGCCTCCCAGTTCACCGATCGCATCACGCAGGCGACGGAGGCGTTGGAAGAATCGGCGCATCGCGCCGAGGTGCGCCACGAGGCGCTGCGCAAGAACCTGCGCTACATCGCCGCGGCGCTGGAGATCGCGACCGGGCCGACCGCCGAGATCAACCTCGTCGACATGATCGTGTTCGTGCGGCTGTCGCGCGCGGTGCTCGAGCGCCACTGGATCCCCGAGCTCTACGGCACCGACGGCGCCGAGCTGGCGCAGATCTTCGCGCGCTCGCAGGCCGACCTCGACGAGGTCGCCGCGCGCGCGCTCAGCTTCGAGCATCGGCGCGAGCTGACGTCGCTGACCGACGCGTGGCTCGCCGACAACCCGGAGCAGTTTCGCGTCGAGGGGATCCGCTTCTCCGACTTCGCGGCGGCCGCGGGCGCCGCCGGCGAGCGCGCGCTCGAGGTCAGGGGGCTGCTCTCGAGCGTGAAGACGGCCACGCGCGCGGCCAACCAGGCGCTGCTGTTGAGCGAGCGCGTGCTGTTCCTCCTCAACCGCATGCCGCCCTTGTGGCGGCTGCAGGCGCGGCTGGGCGCGCGCGAGATGCTCGACGACGCCGTCACCGAGCTGTCGCGCGGGCCAGAGGCGCCGGTGGCGCGGCTGACGGGCGGCGCGAAGCACTTTCTGCGCATCGGGTTGGCCTACGTCGCGGTGCTCGTCTGCGGGCTGTCGCTCTTGTGGTGGCTCGGATCATTCGTCCGTCGCTGACCGGCGGCGCCGGCGGCGGCGCCACCACCAGATCGCCGCCGCCAGCAACACGACCGCGCCGGCGATGATCGCCGAGCGCGCGCTCTCGTGGCGGAACAGCGACTCGCCGAGCACGATGAGCGCCGCGCCGTAGGCGCCGGTGATGACGAACGAGGCGATGAAGTAGAGCGCGAACGACACGCCGGCCACGCCGAGCCCGTAGTTCTTGACGAACTGCGGGATCCCCGGCGCCATCTTCACCATCAGCGTGAAGCGCCAGGCGCCGCGCGTGCGCTTCTGGAAGTTGGGCAGCTCGTAGTCGAAGCGGCGCATCAGGCGCACCAGCCACGGGCGCAGCCCGCTGCGCGCGATCCAGTAGCAGAGCGCGAGGTTCGCCGCGAGCGCCACGCCCGAGCCGATCAACCCGACGCGGCGGCCGAAGGTGGCGCCGGCGAGCACGAACAGCGGCGTGATGGGGATGCCGAACGCCGGCGCCAGCGCCATGCCGGTGAAGAAGGGCAGCGGCGTCGCCGACTGCTTCCAGCGGTTGATGAGATCGCGATCCCACGCGGTCCAGACGATGAAGCCGATGACGACGAGGCCGAGCACGAGGAGCAGGCGCCTGGCCCAGGGCCGGCGCGGCGTCGCGGTCCGGCGCGCGCCGCCGATCGAGCCCGAGATGACGTGGGCCATGAGTCGGTAGCTAAGGCGGATGCGCGCGGCGGGCTTGTCGTTCGTGTCGCTGCGCCGACAATCCCAGAGGAGCATGCCCTCGCGCGCGCCACTGGCCCGGCTCGTCGGTTACAGCCGGCTCCTCATGCTCGTCGGCATCATCGGCTTGATCGCCGGTGCCGTCGAGGCCTGCGTGTGGAGCGCGGTCAACGCCTATCACGTGCTGTTCGCGCTGGTGCGTCGCGAGCAGTACGCCTCGGGGGTGGTCGGCCTCCTGCACATGCTCGACGCCTTCCTGGTGGCGGCGGTGCTGCTCATCGTCGCCGCCGGCACCTATGGCCTGTTCATCGCGCCGCTCGACGACGTGCCCGAGGCGCTGGTGGCGCGCGACCTGAGCGCGCTCAAGGCGCGCTTCGCCAGCATGCTGATCCTGCTCATGACCGTCACCTTCGTCGAGCACATCCTGGCGTGGATGGATCCGTGGAACACGCTCGTCTTCGGCGGCGCCATCGCGCTCGTGTCGCTGACGCTCGTCGGCTACAGCCGCTGGTCCGAGCACTAGAACGCATCGATCCGTCCTCGGCGCTACTGCACGAGGCCGCCGGTGAGCATGCCGGCGAGGCTGCGCCAGTCCTCGAGCGGCACGCGAAACAGCATCACCGGCAGCACGGGCAGGAGCGTCGCGAGGAGCAGCGCGAAGACGTCGCGGCGATCGACGAGCACGATCTGCAGCCGATCGACCGCCTCGCGATAGACGACACCGACGTCGCACAGCGCCGAGACCTCGATGGCGGCGGCGGGATCGTCGACCGCCCGGGTCTGGGCGACGCGCCGCTGGAAGCGCCGCCCTTCGTCGCAGGCGCGTCCGCCGCAGTCGATGATGCCCTGGCGGCGCGCGCGGTAGAGCTGCGGCGCGAAGGCGAGCAGCGGCCCGAACGCGATCAGGCCGCCGACGCCGGCGAAGAGCGCGAGCAGCGGCGCGAAGCCGCCGAACGAGCTGCTCAGCGTCAGCCGATCGCCCCATTCGGCGCACAGGATGCTGGCGACGGCGAACAGGAGGAACGCGCAGTAGCCGACCGACGGCAGGCGCAGAAAGCTGATGCCGGCGCGCCGATCGGGGTGCGTGGCCACGAGCGCGAGCGGGATGCGCGACAGGCCGAAGAGGATGCGCATCCAGATCATCCAGCGCCACAACGAGCGCCACAGCAGGAACTGCACGAAGGGCCAATCGGTGAGCGCGTACCACAGCTCCGCCGGCGTGCGCCGGCCGTGGCCGATCACGCCGCTCGCCGGCACCAGGCCGAAGAGCGCGGCGATGCCGAGCCCGATGCTGAGGAGCATGAGCAGCCCCTCGGGGACCCACGAGTTCGACAGGCGCGTGGCGCTGCGCAGGATGCGCTGGAACGACGCTTCGGCCGCCTCGGGGATGAAGTTCTTGAAGACGAGCTGCGCGAGGATCACGCGACAGCCGCGCGAGAACATCGCGTCGATGAGGAGGAACATCGGCGCGGCGACGAGCAGGCGCACGTGCGTGGCCGCGTGATGCAGGATCGGCTCGCGGTGACCGAAGGCGTGCTCGCTGATGAGCCCGAGCGCCATGACCGGCACCCACGTGACGAGCACGGCGGTCAGGATCTGCCGCCCCGCGCGCGTCAGGTGCGCAACGGTCTCGAAGCGGCGCAAGAGCCCGCCTTCACCGATCTGAAAATCGATGTCCGTCCATGCGACAGGCATCCGCTCATGAAGGAGCAGGCGGCGTGCCAGCTCAGAGCTGCAGCATCGCGATGGCGATCGCGATCTGGTACGAAATCATCGACAAGAGGAGCAGCAGCGTCGACACCCGATAGGCGAGCGTCTTGCGATCGCGGTGCGAAAGGTTGGAGAGGACCCATTGCCGCAGGTCGTCGCCCGGCTGGCGCGTGCTCCAGCGGATGTTGAGCACGCCGCCGACGACGACCGCGGCCGCGGCGATCTCGAGGATGCCGGCGGCGACGAGGAGGATGCTGGCGGTGTGGCGGTGGCGGTACTCGGGGCGGTGCCCGATGAGGCGGCCGGCGGTGACGACGACGCTGGCGCTGATGAGCACGCCGCAGATGCCGAGGATGAGCTGGGCGCGGTTGTGGATGGTTCGAAATTGTCGGTCGAGCGCTTCACTGATGCGCTCGAAGTCCGAGGGACCGTGACCCTCGACGATGCGCTCGCATTCCTCTTCGCGCGTCAGTAATTTGACCCGCTTCACGATCGGCAGGGATGCAACGCGACGGCCACTCTTGCGAGCGCGCGCGCTGTGGTTACCGCCTCCGCATGGCACTCTCCGGACGCAAGGAGCGCGTGGCGCGGGGGCGGGCGTTGCGAGAGTCGCTGCCGTGGTCGAGCCACGCGGCGTGGCCGGCGCTGGCGCAGCGGCCACGGCCGATCGATCTGCTGGAGCAATCACACGAGCGGCGGTTGCCCGAGCTCGAGGCGGTGCGCTGGGGACGGATGCTGGTGTCGCCGTTCACCTTCCTGCGCGGCTCGGCCATGGTGATGGCCTGGGATCTGGCGCACGTGGCGCACGGCGAGCTCTACGTGCAGGCGTGCGGCGACGCGCACCTGTGCAACTTCGGCGTGTTCGCGACGCCGGAGCGGCGGCTCATCTTCGATCTGCGCGACTTCGACGAGACGCTGCCGGCGCCGTGGGAGTGGGACGTCAAGCGCCTCGGCGCGAGCATCGTCGTCGCCGGGCGCGAGCGCGGGCTGTCGCGCGGGCGCATCGAGGAGGCGGTGCGCGTCTGTCTGCGCGACTATCGCGAGACGATGCGCGCGTCGCTCGAGCTGACGCACCTCGAGATCTGGTACCGGCGCGTCGACACCGAGGAGCTGTTGCAGAGCGCCTGGCGCAAGGCGCGGCGCTACGCCAAGCGCGCGTTGAAGAAGGCGCGGCGGCGCACGAGCCGGCGCGAGATGGAGAAGCTCACCGTCGTCACGGGCGGCACGCGGCACATCAGGCCGCAGCCGCCGCTCATCTTCGAGCTCGAGGATCAGCACGCGCGCGACGTGGCGGCGGGGCTGTTCGGTGAGTATGCGGCGACGCTGTCGCCCGATCGGCGGCTGTTGTTCGATCGCTACCGGTTGATCGATCTGGCGTATCGCGTGGTCGGCGTCGGGAGCGTCGGCACGCGCTGCATGGTGGCGCTGTTTGCGGGGGACGCGGATGACGACCCGCTGTTCTTGCAGATGAAGGAGGCGAGCCGCTCGGTGCTCGAGCCGTTCGCGCGGCGCTGTCCGTATCCGAACCAGGGCGAGCGCGTGGTGCAGGGGCAGCGCATCATCCAGGCGGCGAGCGATCTGTTCTTGGGCTGGAAGAGGAGCCACGGGCACGACTACTACGTGCGGCAGCTGAAGGACATGAAGGGCACCATCGACGTGGCCGATCTCGATCCGAACGTGTTCGTGCTGTTCGCGGGGCTGTGCGGGCGCACGCTGGCGCAGGCGCACGCGCGCAGCGGCGACTTTTGTGGGATCGCGGGGTATCTCGGCAAGGATGATCAGTTCGACGTGGCGGTCACGCAGTTCGCGCATGCGTATGCGGATCAGACGCTGCGCGATCATGATGCGCTCGCGGACGCGGTGCGCGGGGGGCGGCTGCCGGTGGAGCTCGGCGTGCACTGAGCGGCGGGACCGCGAAGCCTCGCCGCCTCAGGCGGGCTGCGGGGTGACGCCGGTCGGCCTGGCTCCGGTGGTGTCGACGCGCCCGTGGGCCACGCGGCGCAGGCGCAGCGAGAGGGCGATGAGCACGATGCCCTCGATGAGCGCGTAGGCGGCCGCGATCCACAGCAGCGTCAGCACACCGGCGCCGGGGCGCATGATGAGGACGATGCCGAAGGCCATGCGCAAGAGGCCACTGACGGCGAGGAGCCACTCGTTCGGCAGGTGGCGGCGCAGGCGCGACGCTTCGAGGAGCTCGAGGAAGCCGGTGAAGAGGGCCCAGAAGCCGACCACGACGAAGGCGACCGCGAGGGCGTGGACGGGGCGCGCCAGGGCGAAGGCGCCGAGCAGGATGCCGAGGACGCCCTCGATGGCGAGGAAGGCGAAGCTCTCGTCGCGGCGCGAGGCGCGGATGGCGGCGGCGAGCGCGAAGATGCCGTCGACGAACAGGTAGGCGCCGGCGAGGAC
Organism: Polyangia bacterium; assembly: GCA_035607415.1. Taxonomy (GTDB): domain Bacteria; phylum Myxococcota_A; class Polyangia; order Palsa-1104; family Palsa-1104; genus JAQBQH01. Next base: position 91,706 of record DATNAQ010000027.1, on the reverse strand, counting down.
GAGCAGGACGGCGAGGGTGGGGCCGGGGCGCGCCCAGGCGATGACCGAGAAAGCGATGGCCAGGAGGCCGCGGAGGAGGAGGGTCGGCCAGTGGGGGGAAAGAGGGCGTGCGCGTGGGTTTCCCATGGGGGGCGAAAGTAGCGTCGTGTTGGGGCGGGGCTACGGCCTATCGTCGGGAGTATGGGAAGGACGAAGGGACGGGTGGTGAGGAAGAGGATCAGGGTGCATGGGAAGTTGGTGAAGCGGGGGAGGCGGCGGAGGGTGACGCGGAACGTGGTGGCGCGGAAGGGGGCGGGGCGGCGGAAGGTCAAATCCTGAAGGGTGCCGAGAGCGGGCCGATCGGGGATGGAAGGTCAAATCCCGAACCGTGCCGAGCGCCGATCGGCGGTGGTGGTGACGCGACGCTTCCATTGCCGAGAGGGGGCGGGCCTGCTGCGCACCTGCGGTGGTAGCCCGCACCAATCGTGACGGTGACGGCGCGCCCCTGACCGGCGGTGGCTCGCTTCGAAGCCGGCGATCCGCGACGGTCGGTGCCGAGCTCCACGGGCGGTGTGTGTCACGCACCGCCCCGGGGGAGGGTTTAGCCGCGGTCCGCGGCCGCGACTCGGGCCGTTGCCAGGCGACGTTGTTGCTTGCATGTCCGCAGCGTTCGTGATAAAGATGCCCAATCAAGATGACGCAAGCGGCGTTCGCGTTCCGGAGGTGGGGTGGTCGGCGCAAGGGCGCGGGGCGGAAGCCGGTGCGCACGCGGGCCGGTGTGCGGCATCGGCGGCGGGCCGTCTTGAAGTCGCGCTTTCCCGTGCACGTGACCTGGCGGATGCGCGATCACGTCTGGAGCTTGAGGAGCCGGCGCTGCTTTGGGGCGCTGGCGCGGGCGTTTTGGGGCGGATGCAATCGGTTCGGGTTTCGGCTCGTGCACTACTCGGTGCAGGGGAATCACGTGCACCTGCTCGTCGAGGCGCAGGATGAGCGGGCGCTGTCGCGTGGGATGAACGGGCTCGGCGTGCGGGTGGCGCGCGGGCTCAATCGCGTGATGCGGCGACGGGGGAGGGTGCTCGACGATCGCTATCACGGGCGGATCTTGCGGACGCCGACGGAGGTGCGGCGCGTGCGCGGGTATCTGCTCGGCAATGCGGAGCGGCATTACGCGCGCGCGGGGGCGGATCCATACGCGTCGCAGGTGGCGGTCGTGGCGCCGGAGACCTTCTTGGTGCGCAGGTTGTGTTAGCGGGCGCTGGCGCGGGTCACGCGGCGGCGAAGCGGTGCGTGGGGAGGCCGCGGACGCCGGTGGCGATGCGGAAGAGGTCGCCGGCGCAGATGCCGCGTTGGACTTCGGCCTGGCTGAGGCCGACGGAGGCGGAGGTGACGTAGAGCTCGGTGAGCTCGGCGCCGCCGAAGGTGACGCTGGTCGGGCGCTGGACGGGGAGCTCCCAGCGCTCGAGCTCGGCGCCGTTGCGGTCGAAGCAGACGAGGCTCCAGCCGTCCCACAAGGCCGACCACAGCTGGCCGGCGCCGTCGATGGCGAGGCCGTCGGGCTCGACGGTTTCGCCGGTGAGGTCGACGTGCACGCGGCGATCGCCGAGCGCGCCGGTCGTGGGATCGAAGTCGTAGGCGTAGATGACGCGCTCGGGAGAGTCGGTCAGGTAGAACGTCTTGCCGTCGGGGCTCCAGCCGAGGCCGTTGGAGATGGTCAGGCCCGTCTCCATCACGTGCACCGAGCCGTCCGGGTCGTAGCGATAGAGCGACGCCTCGCCGCGACCGACGCTGATCGAGCCGACCCAGAAGCGGCCCTGCGCGTCGCACTTGCCGTCGTTGAGCCGGGTGTCGGGATGGCCGAGGTCGAAGCGGCACACCTCGTCGAGCGCGCCGGTGCGCGGATCGACGAGCGCCAGCCGATCGTGCAACGCCAGGAGCAGCCGCTCGTCGCCGGTGAGCGCCAGGGCGGCGACGGCCTCGCCGGTCTCGAAGAAGCGATCGCGCCCCGTCGCCGGCTCGAATTGGTGGACGCGATGATTGTAGACGTCGACCCACGCGAGCAGCCCGCGCTCGGGATCCCACACCGGACACTCCCCGAGCCGCGCGCGCGCCGCGAGCACGTGCTCGACCTGCCAGAGGCTCATGCCGGCGATGATGCGACGGCGGCCGCGCGCGGCAACCTTGGCACATGCGCTGCTACCCATCTCGACCGAGGGGGTGTGCGATGCGTGCGATGGCGGTGTTCCCCGACAAGCGGGACCTCGGAATCATCGATGTGCCGATCCCGGAGGCGAAAGACGAGCACGACGTGACGGTGCGCGTGCGGGAGGTCGGCATCTGTGGCACCGACCGCGAGATCTCCGGGTTCCACTACGGCACGCCGCCGAGCGGCCTTGGCCGCCTCGTGCTCGGCCACGAAGCGCTCGGCGAGGTCGTCGCCGTCGGGCCGGCGGTGCGCTCGCTGCGCGTGGGCGACCTCGTGGCCTTCACGGTGCGCCGCCCGTGCGAGGAGCCCTGGTGCGTGGCGTGCCGCGCGGGGCGCCAGGACTTCTGCATCAGCGGTGCCTTCCGCGAGCGCGGCATCAAGGAGGCCGACGGCTACATGACCGAGCTCGTGGTCGAGCACGAGCACTACCTCGTGCGCGTGCCGCGCGCGCTCGCCGACGTCGGCGTGCTCGTCGAGCCGCTGACCATCGCGGCCAAGGCGGCGATGGATCTCGAGGCGATCCTGCGCCGCTACCCGTGGGAGCCGACGGCGATGCGCGCGCTCGTGCTCGGCGCGGGGCCCATTGGCCTGCTCGCCGCGATGATGCTGGTGGCGCGTAACGACGTCGAGACCTTCGTCTACTCGCTCGAGCCGGGCGACAGCGATCGCGCCGAGCTGGCGCGCTCGTTCGGCGCCGAGTACGTGTCGGCGCGCGACGTCGGGCTGGCAGATCTGTCGTCGCGCATCGGCCGCTTCGACATCCTCTTCGAGGCGGTCGGCACGGCGAAGGTGGCGTTCGCCGCGCTGGAGACGCTGGCGCCCAACGGCGTCGCCGTGCTCAGCGGCGTGCCCGGCGGCGGCCGCGCCGTCGAGATCGATCTCGACGGCATCATGCGCAACATCGTCCTGCAGAACCAGGTCCTCTTCGGCACCGTCAACGCCTCGCGCGCGGCCTTCGAGGCGTCGGTGCGCCAGCTCGAGCAGTTCATGACGCTCTTCCCCAACGCCGTGCGCCGCTTGATCACCCACCGGTCGCGGCTCGAGGACGCGCCGAAGCTGTTGCGCACGGCGAGCGGGATCAAGCAGGTCGTGGCGTTGGCGGCGTAGGCGCATATGGACCTCTCCGGAGAACAGATCGAAATCGCCTCGGGCCCGCGCCACGCGATCATCGCCAGCGTCGGCGCCACGCTGCGCGCCTACCGCGTCGACGAGCGCTCCGTCATCGACGGCTTCGACGCCGAAGAGGTCTGCCCCGGCGGGCGCGGCCAGGTGCTCATGCCGTGGCCCAACCGCATCGCGCTCGGCCGCTATGAATTCGCGGGACGGCGCGAGCAGCTGCCGATCGACGAGCCCGAGCTCGGCCACGCCATCCACGGCCTCGTGCGCTGGGCGGGCTGGAAGACCGAGCGGCGCGGCGACGACTTCGTGCGCCTGCGCCACCGGCTGCAGGCGCGCCCCGGCTATCCGTTTCCGCTCGAGCTCTCCGTCGAGTACCGGCTCTCGCCGGCGGGGCTCGCCGTCAGCTTCGTCGCCACCAACGTCGGCCCGGCGCCCTGTCCCTTCGGCGCCGGCGCTCATCCCTACTTCCGGCTCGGGCGCGTGCGCGCCGACGACATCGAGCTGTGCGTGCGCGCCACCGAGTGGCTCGACGTCGACGCGCGCTCGATCCCGACGCGGCGCCGCCCCACCGACGGCAGCCCGGTCGACTTCCGCCGCCCGCGCGCCATCGGCATCGCGCACGTCGACACCGCCTTCACCGGCCTCGAGCGCGACGGCGACGGCCTCGCCACCGTGCGCCTGCGCTACGACCGGCAGGAGCTGCGCATCTGGCTCGACCGCAGCTTCGGCTTCGTGCAGGTCTACAGCGGCGACACGCTCGTCGATCGCTCGCGCCGCCGCCTCGGCATCGCCGTCGAGCCGACGAGCTGCGCGCCCAACGCCTTCAACAGCGGCGACGGCCTCCTCGTGCTCGAGCCGGGCGCGTCGTTCGAGGGGCGCTGGGGCGTGGCGTGAAGAAGATCCGGACCTTCGCGCACTGCCTGGTCGACTCGTTCATCCGCGCCGAGACGCTCGATCTCGCCGCGCAGGTGGCCTACTACGCCATCCTCGCCATCTTTCCCTTCGCCATGTTCGTGCTCACGCTCATGGGCTACATCCCGCTCCATGGGCTCGATCGGCAGCTCATGGACACCGTCGACCACGTGCTGCCGCCCGAAGTGGCGCGCCTCGTCGAGGACACGCTCGACGAGATCGTCGGCCGGCAGCGCGGCGGCCTGCTCGCCTCGACGCTGACCTTCGCGCTGTGGACGGCGTCGGGCTGCATCAGCGGGCTCACCACCGCGCTCAACCGCGCCTACGAGGTCCGCGAGACGCGCGCGCTGTGGCGCGTGCGTGGGCGCGCGCTCTTGGTCACGCTCTGCGGCGTCGTGGCCGCGGTCGTCGCCGCCACCGCGATGCTCGTCGGGCCCGAGGTCGTGCGCAAGGCGTGGAGCTTCTTCGGCCTGCGCGGCGGGTTCGATCGCCTGTGGGCCTCGCTGCGCTGGCCGCTCGCGCTCCTGGCGATGACCTCGATGGTCGCGTTCATGTATCAGTTCCTGCCCAACGTGCGGCCGCGGCGGCGCACCATCCTGCCCGGCTCGGTCGTCGCCGTGCTCGGCTGGATCGGCGCGTCCTTCGGCTTCCGCCTCTACGTCGCGCACTTCGGCTCCTACGCGCGCAGCTACGGCGCGCTCGCCACGGTGGTGCTGCTCCTGTTGTGGCTCTACCTGTGGGGCGTGATGGTCATCGTCGGCGGCGAGGTCAACGCCATCCTCGATCGGCTGCGCCGCCACATCGTGCACCGCGAGAAGGTGCCGCCCACGCCGCGGCCGCGCGCGCTCGGCGGCCCTCGGCTGGCGACCGTAGAGACGCACGCGTAATCGTTCGCCACGCATTGTCTCGTCGAGTCGGGCCGCCACCTTCCTTCGTATGAGCGCCCCACTCGAACACTACGGAATCATCGGCGACATGACGACGATCGCGCTGGTGTCGCGCACCGGCTCGATCGACTGGCTCTGCGCGCCGCGCATCGACTCCGACGCCTGCTTCGCCTCGCTGCTCGGCAACAACGAGCACGGCTACTGGTCGATCCGGCCCGCGGCCAAGGTGCGGCGCATCGACCAGCACTACCAACCGGAGACGGTGATCCTCGAGACCGACATGACCTGCGACGGCGGCCGCGTTCGCATCATCGACTTCATGCCGCCAGGATCGGATCACGACATCGTCCGCATCATCGTCGGGCTCGAGGGCGAGGTGCAGATGCACGGCGACCTCAGCGCGCGCTTCGCCTATGGCAAGCTCTTGCCGTGGATCCAGTGCGACGGCAACCGCGCGACGCTGACCTCGGGTCCCGACGCGCTGACGTTCCACAGCCCGGTGCCGCTCGAGCCCGACTGGGAGGCGCGCCGGCTCGAAGCCAACTTCACGATCCGCGCCGGCCAGCGGCTGGCGTTCTCGCTCGAATACGTCCACTCCTACGAAGCGCTCGATCGCCCCCCGCCCGACGCCGAGAAGGCGCTCGAGCGCACCAGCGCGTTCTGGCGCGAGTGGGCCGGCCGCTGCAAGTACCAGGGGCGCTGGCGTGACGCGGTCATCCGCTCGCTGCTCACGCTCAAGATCCTCGCGCAAGAGTCGACCGGCGGCATCGTCGCCGCGGCGACCACCTCGCTGCCCGAAGAGCTGCGCGGCGTGCGCAACTGGGATTACCGCTTCTGCTGGCTGCGCGACTCGACGCTGACGCTCGACGCGCTCTTGCGCGCCGGCTATCTCGACTCCGCGCGCGCGTGGCGCGACTGGCTGATGCGCGCCGCCGCCGGCTCGCCGAGCCAGATCCAGATCATGTACGGCATCGACGGCCAGCATCGCCTCACCGAGGTCGAGCTGCCGTGGCTGCCCGGCTACGAGGAGTCGCGGCCGGTGCGCATCGGCAACGGCGCCTACGACCAGTTCCAGCTCGACGCCTACGGCGAGGTCATCAACGCCTTTTACGACGCGCGCGTCAAAGGGCTGCCCGCCTATCCGGGCTCGGCCGATCTGATCCTGACCCTCGTCGACTTCGTCGAGCGCAACTGGCAGCGCCCCGACGAGGGCATCTGGGAGATCCGCGGCGAGAAGCACCTGCACTTCGTGCATTCGAAGCTGCTCGCCTGGGTCGCCGTCGATCGCGCGATCCGCATGTTCGAGGAGTTCGCCGTCGGCGTGGGCCACAAGATCGAACAGCGCATCCCGCGCTGGCGTGCCCTGCGCGAGGTCATCCACGACGAGATCATGGACCGCGGCTTCAACCCGCGCATCGGCGCGTTCACGCAGGCCTACGGCTCCGACGCGCTCGACGCCAGCGTGCTCCTCATCCCGCACATGGGCCTTCTGCCCGCCGACGATCCGCGCATGCGCTCGACGGTGGCGGCGATCGAGAAGGACCTGACGTGGGACGGGCTCGTCCTGCGCTACTCGACGGAGACCGGCGTCGACGGGCTCGCCGGCCACGAGGCGACCTTCCTCATCTGCAGCTTCTGGCTCGTCGACAACTACGCGATGGCCGGGCGCCTCGACGACGCCGAGGCGCTGCTCGATCGACTGGTGTCGCTCACCAGCCCGCTCGGCCTGCTCGCCGAGGAGTATCACCCGACGCTGCAGCGCCAGCTCGGGAACTTCCCGCAAGCCTTCTCGCACATCGGGCTCATCAACAGCGCCTACATCATCGAGGAGATGCGCACGCGCCACGGCATCACGTTCCCCTCGGCGGCCATGCATTAGGCGCCGCACGAATGCGTCGCCGCGCGGCTGGCCGCCCGCCGGCCGGCGACTATGAGGGATCGAAACGACGAATGGGAGCGGATCATGCTCTTCACGGTGGGCGGGGCGGTGTTGCCGAGGTCCGAGCAGGCGGCGCGACGGAGCGAGTCGTCGGTCTACACCGCGCGCGGCGCGCTTTGGGTCATCATCTATTTGCTGTTCGTGCTCGCGCCAATGTTCGCGCTGCTCTTCGGCGCGCATCCGCCGGCGCGCGCCTTTTGGACCGAGTTCTCCGTCGCCATCGGCTACGCGGGGCTGGCGATCATGGGGCTGCAGTTCGGCCTGACGGCGCGCTTCCGCTACGTGACCGAGCCGTGGGGCGAGGACGTGATCTATCACTTCCACCGTCAGATCTCGCTGGTGGCGGTGGCGCTGGTGATCGCGCATCCGATCATCCTGTTCATCATCCGTCCCGAGCTCCTGGCGCTGCTCAACTCGATCACCGCGCCGTGGCGCGCGCGCTTCGCCGCGCTGTCGACCTATTCGCTCATCGCCATCGTGGTGATGGCGCTGTGGCGCACGAAGCTGAGGCTGAGCTACGAGGCGTGGCACATCTCGCACGTCGTCTTGGCGGTCGTGGCGGTCGTCGCCGGCATCGCCCACATGGTCGGGTGGAGCTTCTACTTCGGCGACCCGTGGAAGCGCTGGCTGTGGATCGCGCTCACCGCCTTCTGGCTCGGCCTCCTCGTCTACGTGCGCATCTTCAAGCCGCTGTTCGTCTTGCGGCGCCCCTATCGCATCACCGAGGTGCGCAAGGAGCGCGGCGAGACCTGGACGCTGCTGATGGAGCCCGAGGGGCACGCCGGCTTCCGCTTCCGCCCGGGACAGTTCGGCTGGCTGACCGTGTACGGAAGCCCGTTCAAGGTGAGCTCGCACCCGTTCTCGTTCTCGTCGAGCGCCGCCAATGGCGACGGCAAGGTGGCGATGTCGATCCGCAAGCTCGGTGACTTCACGAGCAAGATCGACGAAGTCCCGGTCGGGAGGCGCGTCTACCTCGACGGGCCGTACGGCGCCTTCACCATCGGACATCCGGCCGACATGCACGTGCTCGTGGCCGGCGGCGTCGGCATCACGCCGATGATGAGCATGCTCTCCACGCTCGCCGACGAGGGCGACAGGCGGCCGGTGGTGCTGCTCTACGGCTCGAAGACGTGGGACGACATCACCTTCCGCGAAGAGCTCGAGGCGCTGAAGGCGCGCCTCAACCTCACGATCGTCCACGTGCTCGAGAATCCGCCCGAGGGCTGGACCGGCGAGCGCGGCTTCATCGACGCCGAGGTGCTCGGACGCCACCTGCCGCCGCCCTACGGCGAGCACGAATATTTCATCTGCGGCCCGGGCGTGATGATGGACGCCGTGGAGAGCGCGCTGGCCGAGCTGCGCGTGCCGATCTCGAAGTACCACTCGGAGCGCTACAGCTTCGTGTAGAGGAGGATGTGATGCGCCGCCGATTGGCCGACGAGCTGGTGTTCGCGACGGGCGCGATCGTGATCGTGATGTCGGCGTTCTTCGCCTTCTTGCGCGCGTTCCGCTAGGAGCAACGCGCTCCTAGACGTGCCGCGCGCCATGACTATCTCGTGTCCATGCCGACGACGACGCGGACGATGCGCTCGCTCGTGTGCTCGTGCCTGCTCGCGTGCGGATGCGGCGGCGGCAGCGACCCGCCGCCTGCGGTCGTGGCCGAGCCGGCGACGATCACCGCGCTCACCTACAACATGTTCTACGGCATCGCGACCGACATCGTGCCGCAGTCGACGTCGGCCGCGAACCTGAGCGGCAGCATCAGCGCCGTCGTCGGCGGCGTCACGCTGACCGACTTCGCCTGCCGTTTGGAGGGCGCGGCGCAGCTCATCGCCGCCGAGCAGCCCGACGTCATCGCGCTGCAAGAGGCGGTGCTGGTGGCCTACGCGCACGAGCTCGACGATCGCTCGCGCGACCGCGTGATCGTGGATTTCCTCGACACGCTGGTGCGCGCCATCGAGCGGCAGAGCGGCGTGCGCTATCAGGCGCTCGCCCGCGACAACGCCGTCGTCGAGGGCGCGCTGCCGTCGGTGGGCGGAGCGCGGCTCATCGATCGTGGCGCCATCCTCGTGCACCCGCGGCTCGGCCCGGCGGCGCTCGCGGGCTCGCTCACCTATGCGACGCTGGAGCCGGCGAGCGAGCTGGTGACCAACGGCGTCGGCTCGGTCGTGCGCGGCGCCTTGCACGTGCAGGTGGCGTTCAGCGACGGCGCGCTCGACGTCTACAGCACGCACCTGCAGTCGAGCGGGACCTCGAGCCCGTCGGCGCCGGGCGTGCGCCTGGCGCAGGCGCAGGAGCTCGCCGGCTGGATCGACCAGACGCGCGCGCCCGGGGGCCTGGTGCTGGTGCTCGGCGATCTCAACGACGTGCCGGGCTCGCCGATGTACACCACGTTCGTTCCGCCGCTGACCGACACCTACGGCAGCGCCGGCGAGCTGCCGGGCCTGACGGCCTATCAGGATCAATCGCTGTCCGCCCCGACCGATACGGCGTCGGTGCGCATCGACTACGTCCTGTCGTCGTCCTCGTCGGTGGTGGAGAGCCACCGCGCGTTCACGTCGATGGTGGGGCCGTGCAACCTGTGGGTGTCGGACCACTTCGGCGTGCAGAGCACCGTCAGAACAGCTGCCAGCCCAGCGCCAGCCCGATCGTGGGAATGAAGAGGTACTTCTCGATCACGCCTTCGAGGTAGTCGCCGGCGAGCCGCAGAAACGGCTGCTGCGCCGTGGCCAGGAAGTTCGGCCGCACGTCGACGCTCGCCGACACCGTGGCGGCGAAGCCGATGGCCGCGCGCAGCGTCAGATCGCGCCACGGATTCCAGGTCCAGCCGACCTCGATGCCGAGGGTGTGCACGGTGGTGTCGAGCTTGTAGCCGAGGCCGCGGTTGGTGTTGCCCGGCGCGGTCAGCCCGGTCGCCTGCTCGATGATGCCGGTCAGGCCGATGTTGGCGTGCACGGCGAACAGGCCGTAGCCGCCCTCGAAGTAGAGCCCGCGCCGGCGCAGCGGACGCCAGCCGACGTGGACGCGCCAAGTGAACGCATGATCGAGCGCCTCGGAGACGAACTCGGCGGTGCTCTCATCGTAGGCGCCGGCGGCCTTGGCCACGGCGTTGATGGTGTCGACGTAGGCGTCGGGCATCTCGCCGAACGACGTCGACAGGCGGATGCGGCCCGGCAGCTCGGCCCACACCTGGGTGCCGACGTAGATGGGGAAGTCGGTGACCGCCTCGACGCCGAGGTGCCACCGTCGCTGGCGGGGGCCTTCGTCGGTGCCGGCGTACGCCGGAGTGCAAAGAATCGTCGCCAGGGCGAAGACGAGCGCGGCCGGACGCATGGGCGCTACGTAGGCACGCGCGCTGGTCCCGACTGGCGGTTCTTTCGCCGTTTCCGACGAGAAAACCGGGGCTGCTGTATAATGGGGTCGTGCGCTCGTTTTTGCTGAGCGTCCTCGCGTTCGTCGGAGCGGGGTGCAGCTTCAATGTCCACGGCTTGCCGCCGGGAGCCGGTGACGCCGGCGTTGACGACATGGCCGTGTCGATCGATCTGTCGACCGACCCTGGTGACCTCGCGATGAGCATGCCCGCCGGCGACCTGGCGATGATGCCGGCGACAGATCTGGCGACAAAGCCCGGACGCCGCAAGTCGATCACGATCGACGACACCAAGGTCAACGGCAACCAGACCGACTTCCCGGTGTGGATCGATCTGACCGACGCCGACATCGGCGCGCGCGCGCAGGCCAGCGGCCACGACATCTACTTCACCGCCGCCGACGGCACGACGCCGCTCGACTACGAGATCCAGCGCTGGGATGGAAACGCGCATCGCCTCGAGGCCTGGGTGCGCGTGCCGGCGCTCTCGAACAATCAGCCGACGGTGCTCTACGTCTACTACGGCGATCCGTCGGCGACGGCGACGCCGAACGCGCCCGGCGTGTTCAAGTCGAGCTTCGCGGCGGTGTGGCACCTCGACGACAAGCTGCCGGCCACCACCATCGCCGAGGCCACCGGCACGCACGCCGGCACGCCCAACCTGACGACGACGACGCAGACCGCGGCCAAGCTCGGCGGCGGGCTGGCGTTCAACGGTGGCAACGACACCATCACGTTCACCAATCCGCTCAGCGGCAATCAGGCGCACACCATCTCGGTCTGGGTGAATCAGGCGGCGACCACGCATCCGAGCGCGATCATCGTGATGGGCACGGCGGCGATGAGCCAGGCGCGCTGGCTCTACGGTCACTTCATGACGGCGGTGATGGCGGTCGGCTATTACACCAACGACTGGACCACGGGCACCAACCTCGACGGCGCGGGCTGGACGCTCGTGCACTGGGTGCTCGAAGGACCGAACGGCAAGAACCATCTGTACGTCAACGGCGCCGAGATCACCGGCAGCCCGATGATGCTCAACGGCATCAACACGCAGGGCACCAGCGGCGTCATCGGCCACGCGCCCGAGCCGGCGTTCGGCACCAACATGGGGCTCAACGGGACGATCGACGAGCTGCGCGTCGCCACCGCCGCGCGCAGCGCCGGGTGGATCGCGACCGAGTACGCGAACCAGAGCTCGCCGGCGACGTTCTACACGGTCGGCGCCGAAGAGCCGGTTCCGTAGCCGCTAGGCCGCGTCGCCGGCGGGCGCAGCGAGCGCGCGCAGCACCATGCTCCGCGCCAGCTCGAACGCGCGCGGCCCGCGGTCGAGGTGGAACGGCGACAGCCGCGGCAGCGACGGCTCGTGCAGAAGGTGCAGGCGCGGCCGCGCCGGCACGCGGTTCTGCGACGGCGTGAAGCGGCGCCACGGCGAATTCGGCGGCAGGTGATGATAGAGCACGCGCGCCCCGTCGCTGGCGGCGCTGATGCCGGCGCGGTCGGCGATGCCGCCGTCGAGGAGGCGGCGCGCGTCGATCACCGCCGGTTGGAACATCACGGGCACGCTGCACGAGGCGCGGATGGCGGGCACGAGCGGCCCGTCGCCGAGGGTCACGGTGCGGCGCGCGCCGACGTCGAAGGCGACCACGCGCACCGGCACGCGGCACTCGGCGAAGCGGTGCACGCCGACGCCGTCGAGCGCCTCGCCGAGGAGCTGCTCGAAGCGATCGCCGCGCAACAGGCCGAAGCCGCGCGCGCCGGCGAGGCCGAAGAGCGGATCGGGATCCCAGAAGTCGGCGCGCCGGAGCGCGAACAGCCGATCGCGGATGGCGGCGGCGGGGACGCCGGCGCCCCACAACCCGGCGACGAGCGCGCCCGCCGACGAGCCGCCGACGAGCGCGGGCGTGAGCGCCGCCTCCTCGAGCGCGTGCACCACACCGGCGTGCGCGAAGAAGCCGAAGAAGCCTGACGAGAGGATGAGCTCGAACGGCTCGGCACGCAGGCGATCGGCGAGGGTCGGCATCAGCGCAGCCGATCGTCGGCGTCGAAGCGGGCGCGCGTGGCGCCGTCGAGCCAGGCGCGCAGGGCGGTGGCGCCAGGGGGCGGTACCGCGGGCCAGACGCGCAGGCGGCCGTCGTCGGAGAGCGAGGTCAGCGCGCCGGCGTCGGCGCCGAGCGCGACGACGGCCGATTTGTGACCGCTCAGGGTCCAGCCGTCGCCGGTCGGCAGGTGGAGGATGCGGATGGCGCCGCTCTTTTCACCGACCGCGAGGAGCTCGTCGTCGAGGAAGGCGAGGGCGGTGACCGCGGCGTCGACGTCGAAGGTGCGGTGGCCGCCGCTCTTGGCGATCCACAGATGCACGACGCGCGCGTCGGCGCCCGCGGCAGCCAGCGTGTTGCCGTCGGGCGAGAGCGCCAGCGTGCGCGCCGCCAGCCCCGGCTCGAACGTGCGCGGCGTCCCCGACGGCGACGGCCGACCGCCGCTCCAGGTGAGGCGCTGCAGGCGCACGTTGCCGTCGGCGCTGGTGGCGAGCCACGCGCCGTCGCGCGTGAGCGCGAGCGCGCTCGCCGCCGGTCCGAGCGACACCGGCTCGGCCGACGGCGGCGACGGGACCGGCGGCGCGGTCGGGACGAGCTCGACGCCGTCGCGCGCCGCCGACACGATCCCCGCTGCGCTCCAGGCCAGCGCCTGCACCGGCGTCGCGTGGCGCGCCACCACCGTCGTCGTCGCGCCGCGCACGCGCCGCACGCGGCCATCGGCGCCGCCGACGGCGAGCTCGGCGCCGTCGGGCGACAGCGCCACCAGCGCGCGATCGGCGGGCAGCGCCAGCGTCGCCGGCGGCCGCTCGCCGTCGAGCCGCCACAGCCGCACCGCTTCCTCGGGCGACGCCGACGCCAGCCAGCGGCCGTCGCGCGAGAGCGCCACCTGGTCGACGTCGAGCTCGGCGCCGCGCAGCTTGCGCAGGTCGCCGGCGGGCAGGCTCCAGATGCGCGCGATCGAGCCGTGCGTGGCGGCGAGCGCGCGCCCGTCGCTGCCGAAGGTGACGTCGTGGCAGGCGCCGCCGGCGTGGGCGTAGCTCGTGATCTGGCCGCTCGCCACCGTCACGGCGACGAGCGAGCCGTCGCCGGCGCAGAGCGCGAGGCTCTCGTGATCGGGCGAAAACGCGAGCGCGGCGGTGTTGCCGACCGCGACGCGGCGGCTGCGCCCCGACGGCAGCTCGAAGATGCGCACCTCGTTCGGCCCGGCGACGGCCAGGCGCGTGCCGTCGCTGGACAAGGCGATCGCGCCGCCACCGTCGGGCGGCGGCAGCCGATGGCTCTCGGCGCCTTGCCACCACACGACGCCGGCGCCGTCCCGCGCGGCGCCGCGATCCCCGGCCGCCAGCCCGAGCCGCGTGACCGCGCCGCTCGTCGCCGGCGCCGGGCGCGCGTGACCCTGCGCGTCCCACAAGCGCAGGCCGCCCGGACCGGCGGCGGCGAGGATGCTGCCGTCGGGCGCGAAGGCGAGCGCGGCCACGCTGTCGACGCGCCCGTCGAGCGTGCGCTCGCGCCGCGCGGCGACGTCGTAGAGCCGCACGCCGCCCGCGCCGCCGGCCGCGAGCGTCTTGCCGTCGGGCGCAAAGGCGACGGCGCGCGCGGCGCCGACGCGTCCCGGCAGCTCGACGGCGCCGTCGCGATCGCGCGCGTAGAGGCGCACCGCGCCGCTGCCGTCGACGGTGGCGAGCCACGCGCCGTCGGGCGCGAGCGCCGCGATGCGCCCCGGCCGCACCTCGCTCGCCACGTAGCGCGCCTGTGCCTCGGCCGCCAGCACGCGCGCTTCGCCCCAGCCGTGCGCCTCGGGCCGCAGCCGCTTGAGCCAGGCCAGCGTCGCCGTCGGATCGTGATCGAGCACGGCGCGCGCCTGCGAGAGGATCAATTGATCGAAGCGCGCGGCCTCGCGCGCCTGCGCCGCCTCGACCGCCGCCTTCTGCTCGAGCGCCAGCGCGCGCTCCTGGTTGGCGCGATCGCGCTCGCGCAGGATGCGCCGCACGCCGACGAGGCTCATCACCGCGAGCACCACGAGCGCCGCGCCGCCGACCGTGAGCGCGACGCGGTGGCGCCGCACGAAGCGCGCGAGGCGCTGCGCGCGCGAATAGCGGTGCGCGCCGACCAGCTGCCCGGTGGTGAAGCGCTTGAGATCGGCGGCCAGCTCGCGCGCGCTCGGATAGCGATCGGACGGCGCGCGTGCCATCGCCTTGTCGACGATGGCGAGCAGATCGGGCGGCACGTCGGTCTGCAGCGCGTGCAGCCGCACCGGCGGGCCGGAGAGCGTCTCCTCGACGATCTCGCGCGACGTCTTGCCGCCGTAGGGCGGCTTGCCGGCGAGCAGCGTGTACAAGATCGCGCCGAGCGCGTAGACGTCGGTGCGCTCGTCGGCGCGCTGCCCGGCGGCCTGCTCCGGCGCCATGAACCCGGGCGTGCCGATGACGGCGCCGACGACGGTCATCGGCTGCGACTGATCGGCCATCGGGTGCGCCGGATCGTCGCTGGTGTCGTCGAGGTGCTTGGCCAGGCCCCAATCGATCACCACCGTCTCGCCGAACTCGCCGACGAGCACGTTGTCCGGCTTCAGATCGCGGTGGATGACCCGCTGGCTGTGCGCATAGGCGATCGCCTCGGCGATGGTGATGACGTTGGGCAGAAGCGCGATGCGATCGGCGAGCGTGCGCGTCTCGCCGATGACGAACGACAGCGGCCGTCCGCTGACCAGCTTCATGGCGTAGAACGGCTCGCCCGACGGCCAGCGCCCGGCTTCGTGCACGGGGACGATCGCGGGATGCTGCAGCCGCGCCGTGATCAGCGCTTCGCGCACGAAGCGCGTGCGCATGTCGGCGGTGCGCGCGAGCAGCTCCTTGAGCGCCACGCGGCGGCCGAGGCGGCGATCGCGCGCGACCAGCACGCGGCCCATACCGCCGCGGCCGTACTCGGCGACGATGCTGTAGGCCTCGCGATCGACGATCGGCAGCTCGTGCTTGTGCGCACCGGCGAGCGGCAGATCCGCGGAGGGCGAGACGCCGGTCGCCGCCATCTCCGTCGCGGCCTTCTCTACCTTTTCCGCCTTTTCCCCGGTGGCGTCGGCGCGCGCGTGGATGTCGACGGTATCGACGTTGTCGGCGCGCTCGCGCCGCTTCTCGCCGTCGCCGCCGACTCCACCGTCACCGCCGTCGCCGTCGGGGTACATGCCCGCGGTCGCAATTATACGATGATCGGCGCGCCGGGTGTCGCTCGTCGCGTCTCGACAGGCGCCGTTGCCCTACATTACGCGACCGCAGACGTTCGAATTCGTGCGAACGGACGCCGTTGATTCGGAGATGGATACTGGCCGATGATGCGGGACGTGAAGATCCGCGCGATGGCAGCGATGCTCGCCCTGGCGGCGGGCTACGCCGTCGCGGCGCGGCTCGGGCTGATGCTCGACGCGGTCAGCGGCTTCGCGACGCTGGTCTGGGCGCCGACGGGCATCGCGCTGGCGTGCCTGTTGCGCGGCGGCGATTGGCTGTGGCCCGGCGTCGCCGTCGGCGCGTTGGTGGCCAACCTGTGGGTGGGCGGGCCGTGGTACGCCGCCGCCGGCATCGCCGTCGGCAACACTGCGGAGGCGATCGTCGGCGCCCGGCTGATTCGCCGCTACGTTCGCTTCCAGCGGCTCGACGGCCTCGAGCCCGCGCTCGGCCTCATGCTGCTCGGCGCCGGCGTCTCGACGGTGGTGAGCGCGACCGTCGGCTCGGCCACGCTGTGGCTGTCGGGCATCGTGCGCGGCGCGCAGCTCTTCCCCACCTGGCGGGCGTGGTGGCTCGGCGACGCGGCCGGCGATCTGCTGGTGGCGTCGCTCCTGCTCGCGTGGACCAGCGGCACGGCCTGGCGCAAGCTCTTGCGGCCGCTGCGCCTCGTCGAGATCGTGCTGCTCGCCGGCGCGCTGGCGATCCCCACGCTCGGCCTCTTCTGCGGGCTTTTCCCCGGCGCCGGCCTGGCGCACAGCTACCTCGTCTTCCCGCCGCTCATCTGGGCGGCGCTGCGCTTTCGCGAGCGCGGCTCGACGCTGGCGACGATCCTGGTCTCGGCGCTCGGGATCTGGGCGACGGCGCGCGGCCACGGCCCGTTCGCCACCGCGCGCCTGGCCACGGGCCTCCTGCACCTGCAGGCCTTCATGGTCATCGTCGCGGCGACGACGCTGTTACTCGCCGCGGCGGTGCACGAGCGCGAGCGCGCGGTCGCGGCGCGGCAGGCGATGCTCGAGATCGTCTCGCACGATCTGAAGAACCCGGTGTCGTCGATCCGCCTCAGCGCCGAGGGGATGCTGCGCATCCTGCCCGCCGACGCCGAATCGGTGCGCCACCACGCCGAGCGCATCGCGCGCACCGTCGATCGCATGGGATCGCTCGTGCGCAACCTCCTCGATCTGTCGGCGATCGAAGCGGGGCGCCTCGAGATCCGTCGCGTGCGCATGGACGCCGGCGCCGTCGTGCGCGAGGCCGTCGAGCTGATGCGCCCGATCGCCGCCGTGCGCGGGCAGACCATCGAGACCGAAGGGGAGGGCGGCGGCCTGCCCGTCGACGCCGACCACGAGCGCGTGCTGCAGATCCTCTCCAACCTCCTCGGCAACGCCGTCAAGTTCGCGCCGGAGTCGACCGCGATCTCGCTGCGCGCCCGCGCCACCGACGACTCCGTCGAGCTCTCGGTGAGCGATCGCGGGCCGGGTCTGTCGCGGGAGCAGCTCGCGCGCGTGTTCGATCGCTTCTGGAAGGGCAAGCGCGGCGGCGAGGGGCTCGGGCTCGGCCTGTCGATCGCGCGCGAGATCGTCGAGGCGCACGGCGGCCGCATCTGGGTCGAGTCGAGCCCCGGCGCCGGCGCCACCTTCTCGTTCACGCTGCCGCGCGCGCCGGCCTGAAAGCCGCTATCGTGCGGTGGATGCTGCGCCGAACGCTCGCCGCCCTGCCCGCGCTCTTCGCGCTCGCCTGTAGCGCCGCCCCCGTCGAGCAGCCGCTCGGCGACGTCATCGTGCGCGTCGAGCCGGCCGACGGGCGCATCCAGATCCGGCGCAGCGACGGCACCATCCTCCTCGACGGCATCGCCGGCGGCGCGATCGCCGACGGCGCCGCGCCCGACGTCGGCGCCGCGTTCGGCCAGGTGCAGGCCGACTGGCACCAGGAGTACGGCGCCTACGAGGTCGACGAGAGCAACGCCGCCTGGGCGCCGGTGCGCAGCTTCTCGCACGTGGTCGCGAGCGCCGACGGCGTGCGCTTCGATCTCGGCGGCGGCGGCCAGGGCGCCGTGGTGCGCACCGGCGACGGCACGCTGCAGATCTCGTTTTCGCGCCCGGGTGTGAACCGCGCGTCGGCCGCATTTCGCTGCACGCCCGACGAGCGCTTCCTCGGCTTCGGCGCCATGCCGATGGACGTCGAGCATCGCGGCGCGACCGTGCCGTTGTGGGTGAGCGAGCAGGGCATCGGGCGCGTCGCCACCGACGATCCGCCCGCCGACTGGTTCTTCCGCGGCACGCGCCACCAGAGCTACTTCCCGGTGCCGTTCTTCCTGTCGAGCCGCAACTACGGCGTCCGCGGCGACACCACGTACAAGTCGGTCTACGCCATGTGCTCCGAGGCCGACGACGTCTGGCGCGTCGAGGCGTGGGAGGGGACCGTCTCGTTCCACCTCCTCTACGGCGATTCGCCGCTCGACGTGATCGCGCGCCACACCGCGCTCGACGGCGCGCCGCCGGTGCCGCCGGCGTTCGCGTTCGCCCCGTGGAACGACGCCGTCGGCGGCTCGGCGGTGGTGCGTCAGATCGCCTCGGAGCTGCGCGCCAACCACATTCCGTCGTCGGCGATCTGGACCGAGGATTGGGCCGGCGCCGAGCTCAACGCCGGCATGCTGCGCCTGACCTACGATTGGGCCGTCGACCGCACGCTCTATCCCGACGTCGAACAGGTGGCGAGCGACCTGCACGCGCAGGGCTTCAAGTGGCTGGCGTACTTCAACACCTTCGCGCCCACCGACAGCGATCACTTCGATCCGCAGTACCTCATCCACGACGCCACCGGCGCCGCCTACCTGTTCGACTCGGTGCAGCTCGGCAAACAGAGCTCGCTCGTCGATCTGTCGAATCCCGCGGCGCGCGACTGGATGGCGCAAGCGATGGACGCGGCCATCGGGCTCGGCTTCGACGGCTGGATGGCCGACTACGGCGAGTGGCAGCCGGTCGACGCGGTGCTCGCCTCGGGCGAGTCGGCCGAAGCGACGCACAACGAGTATCCGGTCTGGTGGCAAAAGCTCAACGCGCAGGTGATCGACGCGCGCGCCGGCGACGGCGTCGAGCGGCTCGCGTTCGTGCGCTCGGGCTACACCGGCAGCCAATCGATCGCGCACCAGGTGGTGTGGGGCGGCGATCAGACCACCGACTTCGACGTCGGCGACGGATTACCGACCGTCTTGCCGATCGCGCTCGGCCTCGGCGTCGCCGGCTTCCCGTTCTTCGGCAGCGACGTGGCCGGCTACATGACCGTCAACGAGCATCCGCCGGTGTCGAAGGAGCTGTTCTTCCGCTGGGCGACGCTCGGTGCGCTGTCGCCGATCATGCGCACGCACCACGGCGCCACGCCGCAGCAGAACTGGCACTTCGACTCCGACGCCGACACGCTCGCGCATTGGAAGCGCTGGGCGACCACGCACATGAAGCTCTTGCCCTATCTGCTCGCCGTCGCCGGCGAGGCGAGCCGCACCGGCGCGCCGATGATGCGCCAGCTCGCGCTCGGCTTCCCCGGCGACGCGACGGCGTGGACCACCGCCGACGAATATCTCCTCGGCGGCTCGCTGCTCGTGGCGCCGGTGGTGACCGCGGGCGTGACGTCGCGCCCGGTCTACCTGCCCGCCGGCGCGTGGGTGCGCCTGTTCGGCCCGCGCGCGCGCGCGACCGGCCCGACGACGGTCGACGCCGACGCGCCGACGACGGAGCTGCCGATCTTCGCGCCGGCGGGGACGATCGTCCCCCTTCTGCCCGACGGCGTGGAGACGCTGGTCGATCCGATCGGCGATGCGCGCGAGCTCGAGGTGGTGCTCGGCGCCGACGGCCACTTCAGCGAGACGGGCGGGCTCGACTACACGCTGCATTCGACGTCGGCTTCGTTGGCTGCGAGCGCCACGTTGCGCTGGAACGGCGCGCCGCTGGCCGCCTGCGCCACGCCGGCGCCGGGGGACGTCCCGTGCGCGTCGATCGATGGCGCGTCCGCGACGGCGACGGCGTACGTCACCGGCGACGGCACGCTCGACAGCGACGACGGCACCGTCAGCCTCGCGCTCGCCGGCGGATCGTCGACGCGCGCCTCGACCGTCCAGCTTCTGTGGTGACCCGGCTCTCGCTCGTCGGATCTCGTTAGCGGGCTCACGCGTCGAGCGTCGGGTCCTTTCCCGCGCGCAAGCTGTTATGATGACCGCGGGGCTACTCCGGGTGATCTGATCGTGCGCGCGTCTGCCGCAGCTCTCATCGTCCTCTGCGCCGGCAGCGTGGCCGCGGCGGACGCGGGACCGCCCGCCGCGCGGCTGGTGGTCGACTTCGCGTCCGCGACGGGCGGCGACTGGTTCCCGAGCGCGCTCGAAGAGTTGGTGGCGCGCGAGCTGTCGCGCTTTCACAGCGTGGCGCTCGTCGACAAGATCGATGCGCGCGCCTGCCCGGGGCGCGAGGCGCGCTGCCTCGTCGATCGCTATCGCGACGCGGGCGTGCAGGTCGTCGTGCTCGGCCGGCTGGTGCGCGAGCGGCTCGACTACGAGGTCTATGCGACGTGGCTGCGCGGGCGCGCCTTCGACGGCTCGCTCGCGGTCGCGCACGTCGACACGGCGACGCTGCGGCGCCACCTCGGCGACATCGTGCGCCCGATCGTGCAGCGCGGCGGCCTCGTCGACGAACGGCCGACGCCGGCGGCGGCGGCGACGGCTGGCGCCGCGACGACGAATGGCGCGCCGACGGCCGCCGCGCCGACGGCCACCGCGCCGACGGCCGCCGCGCCGACGACCGCCGCGCCCACGGCCGCCGCGCCGCCTGCGCACCACAGGCTGCTCGCCGCCCTGCTGCTCGCGGGCCTCCTCCTCTTCGTCGCGCTGCCGCCGCTGTCGGCCTGGCTCCTCGTCGGCAAACGCCAGCTCGCCAAGCGCGCGCGCCCGGCGTCCTGGAAGTGGTCGGGCGCGCTCCTGGCGGCGCTCGCGGCGCTGCTCGCCGCCGTCGTCTTCACCGACGCGCCCGCGCGCCTCGCCGACCAAGCCGCGCGCGCCGGCGGCGCCGTCGACGTCGTCGCCGCGCTCGCCGCCGGCCTCGTCTGGGGCGCGTTCGTGCTGGTCCATGCCACCTGGGTCTTCTCGCCGCTGCGCGGCCTCGGCCAGGCGCGCCACGACGCCATCTGGCCGCTCTTGCAGTCGTGGCTGGCGCTCGCGTTCCTGCGCGCCTGCCTGCTCGTCGTCTACGTGCCGCTCGTCTGGCTCACCTTCGCCGCCTGCGAGTCACTCGGCCTGCCGCGTCGCGTGACCCTGTCGCTGGCGCTGCCCAGCGTCGGGCTCGTCGCCTACTTCTGGCTGCTCACGCTCGTCGACAACCTGGCCTTGTACCTCGACGTCCACCTCGTCGTCGGCCCGGCGACGGCGCGCAACGCGTGGCACGCCACCATCAAGCGCTACTTCCGCGGCTATCTGCGCCGCAACGGCGTCGACGTCGACGCCGCGCTCTTCGAGCGGACGCTGTTCCTGCCGAGCCTCCTGCCGTCCGTGGTCAGCTACGGCGGCGGCTTCGCGCGCCCGCGCATCCTCGTCGGCGAGCAGGCGCGCGACGCGGCGCTCGGCCAGCTCCCCGACGAGAGCGAGCTGCCCGAGCGCACCGTCAACCCCGAGGAGCTGCCCTGGGGCCTGGTCGCGCCGTCGCTCGGCTCCGCGCCGCGCGCCCGCGACGCCACCTTGCACGAGCGCAGCGCCGACGAGCGCCGCCGCGTCCTGACCCAGGCGCCCGCCCGACCGCGCGCCGCCGCGCCGCGCGTCCTCGGCGAGAACGCCACGCTGCTCGGCTGGGTGATGCCGCAGCCCGCCGACGACGGCGTGCCGCTCATCGCCAACACCGTCGAGGACTTCGAGGTGGTCAAGCACCTTCTGACCGAGCACTACGCCGCCTTCGAGCGCAACCTCGACGACGACGAGATCGACGACACCGATCCGACGCAGAAGGACTTCCTGTTCGGCGCGCTCCTGCGCGAGATGAGCCTCGTCATGAGCCGCGACACGTTCCTCTCGACGCTGCGCCTGGCGTTGGGCCGCGGCGGCAACCGGATCGTCGGCGTCTACGAGCGCTTCCTCTCCGGCCCGGCCGCGCGCGTCGCCGACGCCTACGCCGCGCTCAACCAGGGGCTGCACCAGCTCATTCAGTACCTCTCGTTCGTGCGCGGCGGCGCCGACGCCTGGCTGACCACGCGCGCCAACGCGCCGCGCCTGATCCAGACCTCGAAGGAGCTGCTCGAGCACCTCGATCGCGCCGCCATTCCCACCGTCGAGCGGCAGCTCCTCGCCGCCACGCCGCGCAATCGCCTGTTGTGGCTCTCGCCGCTGTTCCACGCGCCGCTCGGCCGGCGCCGCGACCGCGGGCTGCGCCTCGCCGCCGTGCTCACGCTGGCGCTCGCCGCCGGCGTGCTCCTCCTCTTCGCCCTGCGCGACGCCGTCGATTACCACCCCATCTACGTCGAGCGCATGCACTCCGCCGCGCCGACGCAAGGAGCCAGCTCCGATGAGCGATCCACAAAGCAGTAACCCCTCGGGCTTCTTCGAGGTCATCAACAAGAGCACCCTCGCGGTGAGCAAGAAGGCCGCCGGCGCCGGCGTCATCGGCCTGGTCGGCATGGGCGCGATCCTCTCGGTGGCGGCGGTCTTCTTCGTCACCGAGGACTTCTTCGTCGCCATGCTGCTCATCTCGCTGGCGCTGCTCGTCTACGCCTCGGGCGCCGAGATCGGAAAGCTCCTCCTGTCGACGATGACGGTCTTCTTCTCGTCGCGCCACCTGACGCCCAAGGCGGCGCAGCTGCAACAGACGCTGGCCGCGCTCGAGGAGTCGCTGACCATCCGCCGCGACCGCGACGGCGAGCTGCGCGTCGGTCCCGTCGACAAGGGCGCGCGCGTGCGCCTGCCCGACAACCCGCTCGTGCGCGACCTCGTCACCATGCAGGAGCGCGGCAAGAGCTTCGAGTACGCCGAGTACCTCGTCTACTCGTATTACGTCGAGTGCCACGAGCTCTACGATCACTCGGGCGCGCACCTCGACTTCGTCTCGGGCGCGATGCCGCTGTTCGGCCTCATGGGCACCGTGCTCGGGCTCATCAGCATGTTCGACAGCCTCGGCAGCGTCGTCACCATCGAGGCGATCGCGCCGCAGCTGGCGCTGGCGCTCAAGTGCACGCTCTTCGGCGTCGTCTTCTCGGCGGCGTACAAGATCAGCGCCACGCGCTTCGAGCAGCGCCTGAAGGGCCTCGACTACGACTTCGACACGCTGTGCCGCGGCCTCAAGGTGGTCTTCGAGAACCAGGCGCTCATCGAGGTGCAGAAGTGATCCGCCCGCGCGAGCCACGGCAGCGCCGCACCTTCGACATCTGGCAGATCGTCTACATCGATCTGATGACCAACGTGATGATCTTCTTCGTCGTGTTGTGGGCGGTGCAGAGCCGGCCCAAGCACAACGGCATCAGCGACACGCTCGGCACCGAGACGGTGAAGATGGTGAGCCTGCCCGGCGACGTGCTCTTCCCGTCGGGAAAGAGCGATCTCACCGACGCCGGCCACGAGGTCATGTCCAAGCTGTTCAACGACGACACGCACACCGTGCTCAACTTCGACGTCGGCCCGCTGCAGAAGCGCATGCTCGTCATCCACGGCCACACCGACAACGAAGGGCAAAAGGACAAGAACCTCGAGCTCGGCTTCGAGCGCGCGCTCGCCGCCTATCGTGAGATCGCGAAGTACGGCAACGAGGTGCCCGACCACGTGGTCATCTGCACGCACGCCGACAACACGCCGGCCGAGGAAGTGCCCGCGTTCTCGGGCACGCTCAGCGCCGCCGAGCAGGCGGCCGTGCGCGAGGCCAAGTCGAAGAACCGGCGCATCACCATCGAGGACAAGCTGGTGAGCCGCGCCAAGGTCGAGCCGTGATCGGCGCCAAGACCCTGGTGACGCTGACGCTGCTCACCGCCGGCGTCGTCGCCGCGGCCAGCTTCGGCGTGCTCGCGGCCGAGCGCCTCGAGAGCCGCGGCTGGGGCACGCTCCTGTTCATCGGCTGCTTCGCGGTCGTCGTCGGCACGCTCATGTTCCGCTTCTGGCGCCTCGGCGAGCCGAGCCGTCACTACTTCCGCTGGTCGACGGCGCGCGCGCACTGGGCTTCGGACGAGGCGCACTTCGTCGGCGGCGAGCGGCGGCGCGTCACGCTCGGCGACAACCGCGGCGAGGCGTTCGACCTCGGGCCGGCGCTGCAGCGCGCGGTGTGCGTGGCGATCGCGTTGCTGCTCGCGCTCGCCTGCATCGACGCGCGCTCGCTCGGGCTCCTCGATCGCTTCCAGCGCAGCCCGTCGGGCATCGGCGCCAGCTACTGTCCCGATCCGATCGCGCAGCCGGCGGCGGCGACGGTCGATCCCAACCTGCCCGGCTGCGAGCTCATGCGCCGCGCCTTCGCGCTCGGCTACGTGAAGAGCCTGGGCGAGTGCGCGCCGCAAAAACAGCAGGCGACGGCGGCGGCGCCGTGCACGCGCCGCCAGCGCGACGAGCCGGCGCTGCATTATGCGTGGCGCCTGCTCAAGCGCGCGTGGTCGGGCGTGCGCACGCATGCGGATGCGAGCGTGGTGCAGGGGCTGGAGCACGACTTCGGCAGGGGCGTCGGCAAGCTCGGCGACCTCGGCCGCGCCGAGCAGCAGCTGCTGGCGTCGGCGCCGCACGCCTCGCACCACGTGTGGACCAACCTGCCCGAGCCCGGCGACGACGCGTTCCGCGCGCGCGACTGCGAAGCCCGGCTGCGCTCGCTCGCGCATCGGCCGGCACCGACGGGGGAGCGACGCGCGAGCCAGGTCTTCGAGCACGTCCTCGGCCAGCTCCTGTTCGAGAGCCGCTACGAGCCGTCGGCCGGCTCGTGCCGCGAGCTCCACGTGCACTGGGGCGCGTCGCTCGATACCTGCCGGCGGCTCGCGCAAGATCCACGCGCCGTGCTCGCGTCGGCCGGCGCGCGGTCGGACGTCGAGGCCGTGCTCGCGCGCGATCGCGCCGGCGGCGACGCCTCGGCGTTCGTGAGCTTCCAGTGCTACTTCGAGGGCGACGCCGCCGCGGCGACGACGACGACGTTCGACTTCGCCGGCCGCCACTTCAGCGCCGAGGAGATCCACGTCGCACCGTCGCCGGCGGGCAGCGCGCTCTACAGCGATCGCTACGATGCCGTCGCGCGCCTGCTCGTGCACGGCTTCCACTACGGCGCGCTCCTCAGCGAAGCGGGCGTCGCCGCCGGCGCCGGCGACGGCATGCAGGCCGCGTTCGCCGGTCGGGACTATTTCCTGACGCGCCTCTACGGGCTCGACAGCCTCGACATCTACCTCGACGCCGGCTGGATCGCGTCGCGCCCCGATCTGCTCGAGGTCTATCCGTACGAGCGCCACCTCCGCAACTACGTGCAGATCTTCCGTCGCCAGTACGGGCGCGTGCGAGGCCGCCTGTGAGCCGCCTGTCCCTCGCCCTCGCCGGCGCGCTCGCCGTCGTCGCCTGCGCGCGCCTCGCCGCCGCCGACGAGGGCTACGGCGTCGAGCCGCGCGTGGCCTACCTCGAGCGCGCGCTCGGCGCGTTGCGCGAGACGCCGCCGGCGGCGCTGGCCCAGGCCAGCGACTACGTGCACGTCCTCAACCGCTCGAGCTGCGCGTCGAGCGTGCAGCGGCTCAAGGTCGAGTGCCTGATGACCGCCGCCCGCCAATACTGCCGCGGCAAGGGCGCCCGCCTGTCGAGCTGCGCCGTCGACCTGGACCTCGTGGTCAGCCGCATGCTCGGCGACGCCGAGCTCATCCCGAGCGATCAGCGCCTCCAGATCCTGACGCACGGCAAGGACTACCGGCACGACCTCGCGCGCGAGAGTCGCCGCATCGCCGGCGCGCTCGCCGTCGACTTCCGGCTGCGCATGGGCGACGCCGCCGACGACGCCCACGTCGCGCGCAACATCGATCGCTACTGTCTCGCCACCGGCGACGAAAACGCGATGGCGTGGCAGACCTGCGCCAGCGCGCTCGTGTGGTTCATCGCCACCGGATCGAACGGAGGCGCGCCATGAGGAACAGCGCGTTCCTGCAGTTCCTCGGCACCGAGGCCAAGCACCTCGAGCAGGCGGGGCTTCTCCGCCGCGAGCCGCTCCTGACGACGCCGCCGGGGCCGACGATCCGCATCGGCGATCGCGAGCTCCTCAACTTCGCCTCGAGCGACTACCTCGGCCTGTCGGCCCATCCCGCGGTCAAGAAGGCGGCGATCGGCGCGATCGAGACCTGGGGCGTCGGCCTCGCCTCGCCGCGCATGGCCGCCGGCACGCTGCCGCTCCACGCCGAGCTCGAGCAGACGCTGGCCAAATTTCTCGGCACCGGCGACGCGCTCGTTTTCCCGAGCGGCTATCACGCCAACACCAGCCTCTTCGAGTCGCTGCTCGGCGATCGCGACTACCTCTTCTGCGACGAGCTCATCCGCCCCAGCCTCACCGACGGCGTGCGGCTCTGCCGCGCGCGCGTCTACTCGTACCGCAACCAGGACATGGAGCACCTCGAAGATCGCCTGCGCCGCTCGCGCGCGGCGCGCTTCCGCATCATCGTCACCGACGGCGTCTTCCCGCTCTCGGGCCTCACCGCCAACCTGCGCGACATCTACGGCCTGGCCGCCAAGTACAACGCGCTCGTCGCCGTCGACGACAGCCAGGGCATCGGCATCGTCGGCGAGCACGGGCGCGGCACGCACGATCAACTGGGCCTGACCGATCGCATCGATCTCGTCAGCGGCAGCTTCGGCGCGGCGCTCGGCGGCGGCGCCGGCGGCTTCGTCGCCGGCCGCAAGGAGATCGTGACCTGGCTGCGCCAGAAGTCGCGCGCCTATCTGTCGTCGACGGCGCTACCGCCGGCGTCGGTCGCCGCGGCGCTCGAGGCGCTGTCGCTGTTGCGCTCCGATCCGTCGCTGCGCGAGCAACTTGGGCTCAACGTGAAGCTCTTCCGCGACGCGCTCGCCGAGCACGGCCTATGGACCGCCGAAGGCGATCATCCCGCCGTCGCGGTGCTCATCCGTCACGCGGTCGCGGCGCAGCGGCTCGCCGACTTCCTGTTTCGCAAGGGCGTGTTCGCGATCGGCTTCTGCCACCCGGTGGTCCCCGAGGGCGCGGCGCGCATCCGCGCGCAGGTGACGGTGCGTCACAGCCAGAAGGCGCTGTCGCAAGCCGCCGATGCGTTCGCCGAGGGCGCGACCGAGCTCAAGATCGCGCGCACCTTCGACAACAAGAGCGAATAGCGGAGCGCACCGAATCCGACATCGTCGCTGACTCGATCAAGCTAGCGCCAACTCGTATCGGGGGCGACTGACAGTCGGCGAAGCACCGGATACGGTGGCAGCGTGGAGAGTCTGTCGTCGGCGAAGCAGGGGCTGCATGTGGTCGTGCTCCGACTTGCGAGCCTGGCGCCCGACATCGACACCTTCGTCGCCGAGTACGGCCGCTATCTCCACGGCGACGAGATCTTCCTGGTCACGCCGGCGCCGGCGCTGCGCGGGATGCGAGTGCGCTTTCGGCTCGAGCTCCTCGGCGGCGAGCGCGTCCTCGAGGGCCGCGGCACGGTGCGGCGCGTGCACGGCGGCCATCCGAACCTGATCCCGGGGATGGACGTGGCGTTCGAGCCGCTCGACGAGCGCAGCCGCACGGTGGTCGCGCGCATGCAGCCGGTGCATGCGCGGCCGAGCGCGCCGAAAAAGAAGACGGCCGCGTTCAACCTCGAGCAGGTGACCGCCAATACGTGCAAGGTCTCCGACGGCGGCGCCGAGTACGTCGTCGAGTGGTCGGTGCAGGAGGCGGCGCCCGAGCCGGGCACGTCGCTGGCCGCGTCGCTGCTCGCGGGCGTGGTCGCGCCGCTGCCGGCGTGGCTGCGTCGCGCGCCGGTGCCGCAGCTCGCGGCCGCCGTGCTCGTCAGCCTCGTCGTCATGTTCGTCGCGCGCGCGCGCTCGGTGCCGCACGCGGCCACGGCGATCGCGGCGGCCGCGCACGCGGCCGCGCCGGCACCGACGACGGTCGCGACGGCACCGACCGCGGTCGCGACGGCACCGACGGCGGCCGCCCCGCAGCCCGCGGCGCGCCCAGTCCCCGCGCGTGCGCCGGCGACGGTGTCGCTCGAGATCGCGACGCGCCCGCCGGGCGCCGCCGTCAGCCTCGACGGCACGCCGGTCGGCGTCGCGCCGCTCGCGCTCGAGATCGCCGCCGGGCCGCACCAGGTGAGCCTCTCCAAAGCGCGCTACGCCCCGGTCGCGTCGACGGTGGCGGCGCCCGGCAAGCTCGACATCGCGCTCGAGCGCCCACGCGGCACCCTGGTCGTGGAGTCGACCCCGTCGGCGGCCGATGTCCTCGTGCAAGGCCGCAGGCAGGGCAAGACGCCGCTGCGCCTCGACGTCGCCGCCTTCCAGCGCTACGACGTGCAGGTCGCCTTCGCCGGCGGCAAGACCTGGCGCCAGAAGGTCTACCTGAAGGGCCCGCGCACCTCCGTGCAGGCCCGGCTCGCGGACGCTCGCCTGACCAGGCGCTAGGCGCTGGCCGCGCTGGCAAATCGCGTTATCTTCCGGGCACGGCGAGGAGCGCGACGATGAGCGAGCACGAGCTTCCCTATGTCCTGTCGAGCCGCGCGGGCGGCGTGGTGACGCTGACCTTGAGCCGCGGCGAGCGCTTCAACCCGCTCTCGCTGCCGATGATCGCCGCGATCGAAGCCGAGCTCGATGCCGTCGCCGCCGACGCCACGGCGCGCGTGGTCGTGCTCGCCGGCGCCGGCCGCGGCTTTTGCGCAGGCCACGATCTGAAGGAGATGCGCGCCCACGCCGGCGACGAGGCGTGGCAGCGCAATCTCTTCGCCGCCTGCGCGCGCATGATGCTCAAGCTCACCGAGCTGCCGCAGCCGGTGATCGCGCGCGTGCACGGCATCGCCACCGCGGCGGGCTGCCAGCTCGTCTCGATGTGCGATCTCGCCGTCGCCGTCGAGGAGGCGAAATTCGCGCTGCCCGGCGTTAACATCGGCGTCTTCTGCTCGACGCCCGCGGTGGGCGTCGTGCGCAACATCGGGCGCAAGCGCGCCATGGAGATGCTGCTCACCGCCGAGCTCGTCGACGCCCGACAGGCGCTCGCGTGGGGCCTGGTCAACCGCGTCGTCCCCGCCGCCGGGCTCGACGCCGAGGTGGCGCGCTTCGCCGATACCATCCTCGCGCGCAGCGGCGCGGTCGTCGCCCTCGGCAAGCGCGCCTTCTACGAGCAGGTCGACCTCGGCCTCGCCGGCGCCTATCGCGCCGCCTCCGAGCAGATGACCTGCAACATGTCGTTCGACGACGCCGGCGAGGGCATCGACGCGTTCCTGGCGAAGCGCGCGCCCGCCTGGCACGGCAAATAGCCGCACGACGCCGGGGCGCTACGGCTGCGCCGGGCTCGCCGGTGTCGCCGCGCGCCGCCGCGCTTCGCCCTCGATGATGCTCGCCGTGTGGACGAGCGCCAGGTGCGTGAACGCCTGCGGAACGTTGCCGAGCAGTCGCTTGCGGTGCGGATCGTACTCCTCCGAGAGGAGCCCGAGATCGTTCTGGAACGACACCAGCCGCTCGAACAGCTGCTCCGCCTCGTGCAGCCGCCCCTGCAGCGCGTAGTTGTCGGCGAGCCAGAAGCTGCACGGCAGGAACACGCCCTCGTCGCCGCGGAGGCCGTCGACGTTGGTCTCGGTGGCGTAGCGCCGCACCAGGCCGTCGCGCAAGAGCGTCTTCTCGATGGCGCGCACCGTGCCGAGCATGCGCGGATCGGTCGCCGAGAGAAAGCCGTGCTGCGGGATCTGCAGCACCGCCGCGTCGAGCGCCTTGGAGCCGTACGACTGGGTGAAGGCGCCGAGCTCGGCGTCGAAGGCGTGGTCGAGGATGTCGCGCCGGATCTCGTCGCGCAGCACCGACCAGCGCCGCCGCCGGCCCTGCCAGCGCTCGTCGCCGAAGCCGCCGTCGGCGAGCTTGATGGCGCGGTCGATCGCCACCCACGCCATCAGCTTCGACTGCGTGAAGTGCCGCTGGCCGGCGCCGCGCACCTCCCAGATGCCCTCGTCGGGCCGCTGCCAGGCGAGCTCGACGAAGTCCATGAGGCCGTGCGCGATCTCGGCGCCTTCGTCGTGGCCGGAGAAGGCCTTGGCCGAAAACGCCTGCCAGACCGTGTCCATGAGCTCGCCGTAGATGTCGAGCTGGAACTGCTGATGCGCGGCGTTGCCCACGCGCACCGGCTTCGAGCCTTCGTAGCCGGGCAGCCAGTCGAGCTCGAGCTCGGCGAGCCGCCGCTCGCCGGCGACGCCGTACATGATCTGCGCCTGCGCCGGATCGCCGGCGGCGGCGCGCAGGAGCCAATCGCGGAAGCGCTTGGCCTCGTCGCGGTAGCCGCCGAGGAGCAGCGCCGAGATGGTGAGCGACGCGTCGCGGATCCAACAGAAGCGGTAATCCCAGTTGCGCTCCCCGCCCAGCTCCTCGGGCAGCGACGTGGTGGCGGCGGCGACGATGCCGCCGGTCGGCTCGTAGGTGAGCGCCTTGAGCGCGATGAGCGAGCGCATCACCTCGTCGCGCCAGCGGCCGTGATAGGTGCAACGCGACGTCCAGGCGCGCCAGCGCGACTCGGTGTCACGCAACAGCGCCTCTTGATCGAGGCCGCGCGTCGGCGCTTCGTGCGACGGGAACGACTCGAGCGACCAGGCGATGCGCTGCCCGGGCCGCACGCGAAACTCGGAGATCACGTGGGCGAGCTTGACGTCGAAGCGCCCGCCGCCTTCGAGCCGCAGCGCCTCCGGCCCGGCGAGGAACGCGAAGCCGTCGAGGTCGGGGCGCACCCACGGCAGATCGACGCCGTAGCCGAAGCGCGGCGCGAGATCGAAGTACATCGCCACCTCGCCTTCGAGGCCCTCGACGATGCGCACCACCGTCGAGCGGTCGCGGACCGGCATGAAGTCGATGAGGCGGACCTTGCCCTCGTCGCAGGTGATCTCGGTTTCGAGGACGAGCGTGTCGGGGCGATAGCGGCGCTTCACCGCGCGCACCGGCGTCACCGGGCGCAGCAGCCACTCGCCGTGCTCTTCGCGCCCGAGCAGCGACGCGAAGCACGCGTCGGAGTCGAAGCGCGGCACGCACAGCCAGGCGACGGTGCCGTGTTTGTCGATCAGCGCGCAGGTGCGTCCGTCGCCGACGACGCCGTAGTCTTCGATCTTGGATGCCATGGTCCATCTCGGATAAGCGGCGGCGGTGACGCTGCCATTCGCCGGCCGCCGATTACCGGACGACACCGATGAGGAGCGCCAGCCAGACCGCCGTGAACACCAGCGGCAGCACCGTCGGTGCGACCATGCCGAGCGCGCGCAGGTGACCGCGGCCGTGGAGCGGCGGCAGCTCGTCGCCGCCGTCGGACGTGCGCGCGGCGAACTCGCGACGGATGCGGCGCATCGTGAGCAGGCCGGCCGCGATCGAGATGGCGATGGCCACGCTCGTGCAGAGCGCGACGACGGGGATGAAGAGGGCGAGCGGGACGGCGGTGCGCGCGGCCGCGGAGCGCTCAGCGTTGGCGGTCACGATGGCGAACGCGGTGAAGAGGAAGGACTGCGACATCACGAACCAGTTGAGCCGCTGCGTGAGCAGGGCGTCCTCGTGCTCGAGCTCGCTGCGCAGGAGCCGGTACCAGTCGATCGCGGACGGCATCTGGCTCCTTTGTAAGCGTCGTCCTGCGCGAGTCGCGCGGCGCCTCCGTGTTTGCGCGAGTCGTGCAGCGGGCGCTACAATGAAGGAGCCGACCCGCGTCGCTGGCGCGCGGTTGGAGCGCAAAATGCAGAGCTACGGACGATACGAGCTGCTCGAGCGGCTCGGACGCGGCGGGATGGCCGAGGTCTTCCTGGCGCGCATGAACGGCCCGATGCATGTCAGCCGCTATGTCGCCATCAAGCGCATCCTGCCGGAGATCTCGGACATCGCCGAGCTGACCACCATGTTCCTCGACGAGATCCGGCTGGTCGTGCACCTGTCGCATCCGTCGATCGGCACGGTGCACGACTTCGGCATCGAGGGCGGCGCGATCTTTCTCGCGCTCGAGCTCATCGAAGGCGTCGACATGCGCGGCGTCCTGCAGCACGCGCTCAAGACGCAGCAGCCGATTCCGCTCGAGTGCGCGCTCTACATCGCGGCGCAGGTGGCGCGCGCGCTCGACTACGCGCACAAGGCGTGCGACGCCGAGGAGCGGCCGCTCGGCATCGTTCATCGCGACGTGACGCCGTCGAACATCATCGTCTCCTTTCGCGGCGACGTGAAGCTGGTGGACTTCGGGATCGCGCGCGCGGCGTCGCACGTGCGGCTGCATCACACGCGCGGCGGCGAGCTCAAGGGAACCATCCGCTACATGTCGCCCGAGCAGGCCGGCGGCAGCGAGATCGACGGGCGCTCCGATCTGTTCTCGCTGACGACGGTGCTCTTGGAGATGGTCATCGGCCATCCCGCGTTCAAGGCCGACTCCGACGTGCAGGCGCTCAAGCTGGTGCAACAGGGGCGCGCGCCCGAGCGCGATCGCTACGCCGAGCTCATCCCCGAGGACGTGCGCGCGATCATCGATCGCGGCATGCAGGTCGATCGCGAGACGCGCTTTCAGACGGGCGAGGCGCTCGCCACCGAGCTGGAGCGGGCGCTGCGCTCGCGGGCGCCGGCGTTCGGTCCGGGCGATCTGGCGCGCATGATGGCGGAGCTGTGCGGCGACGAGCTCAAGCAGCATCGCGCGCGCATGCGCGGGTTCTCCGAGAGCGGGCGCGACGACGACGACTCCTCGCGGCGCGCGCTGGCGACGGCCGCGACCCGCGCCGCGACGCCGCCCGTGGAGTCGCCGACGCGCGCGGGCAAATCGCCGGCGACGCCGTCCAGCGCGGCGCGCGCCGAGGTCACGTCGCCGATGGGGCAGGTGGAGACACCGCTGCCGCCGGTGCCGCGACGGCGCGGCGCGGCGGTGCTCGCGGCCGGCGCCGCGGCAGTGGTGGCGGCGGTGGTGATCGTGGCGGCGCGTCCGCGCGCGGGCGGTGACGGCGGCGCGACCGGAGCGCCCGTCGCGGCCACGCAGCCGGCGACGACGCAGCCGACGGCCACGCAGCCGACGACGACGCAGCCGACGACAACGCAGCCGACGACGACGCAGCCGCAGTCGCCGCCGGTCGCGCCGCCGACGCCGCCGCCGAGCGGCGCCGCGACCGCGCCGATCACCACCAGGACCAGGACGCCCGCCACGTTCGGCACGCTCAACCTGCAGAGCTCGCCGTGGGCCAACGTCGTCGTCGACGGCAAGGGCGTCGGTCAGACCCCCGTCGTCGGCCTGCGCCTCGCGGCGGGCCGCCATCGCGTCACCCTCGTCAACCCCGGCCTCCCCGCGCGCACCATCACCGTCGTCGTGCCCGGCAACTCCAGCATCGATCGCCGCGTGACCCTCACCGACTGACGCGGCGCCGGCGCGCCACCGCGAGCGCCAACCCCACGAGCACGACGAGCGGCCAGGCGCCCGTCGCCGCCGATCCCGGCGCCAGCGCGCAGCCGCCCCCGCCGCTGCCCTTGTCGACGGTGACGTCGAACGCCTGCATGCCGACGCCGCCGGCGCTGGTGGCGAGGAAGCTCAGCCGCTGCACGCCCACGTCGTTCTTGCTCGGCGTCCAGGTCACCAACCCCGACTGCGGATCGATGCGCAGCCCGCTCGGCGTGCCCGGCCCGGTCGAATAGCTGACCGGCCCCTCGGCGCGCGCGTGGATCGTCTGATCGGCGTCGTACGTATAGGCCTTGCCGACGGTGGCGGTGGCCCCGCCGACGGTGATGATCTGCGGCGGCAGCCCGCCGTGGTCGGTGATCATGACCGTGATGGCGTCGGTGGCCTCGGCGCCGGCCTCGGTCTGCACCGTCACGTGCGCGGTGTAGGCGCCCGAATCGTACGTGTGCACCACCGAGCTCAGCGTCGGGCCGACGGCCGGCATCGAGCCGTCGCCGAAGTCCCACTTGATCGAGCTGACCGAGGCGCCGACGTTGGCCATGTCGGCCTTGAGCGTGACCAGGAGCGGCCCGTCGCCGGTGACCGGATCGGCCGACGCGCGCACGGTCGGCTCGATGCTGCCGTCGCTGTTGAGGACGACGAGCACCTTGTCGGAGCCCCAGAAGGTCTGGCTGTCGGTGGCGACGACCACGACCGAGTAGCTGCCCGGTGCGCCGAAGGTGTGCTGCGCGTTCTGGCCGGGCGCGCTGGCACCGTCGCCGAAGTCCCAGCTGTAATAGGTCACCGGGTTGGTTCCCGGCTGCGCGGCTGCGGCGAACGAGACGCTCATGCCGCCCATCGGTGTCGCCGTCGCCGCCACGGTCGGCGGCACGATGCCGTCGGGCGTGGTGACGGCGAGCGCGGACTTGGAGGTCGCCTGCTGCCCGTCGTTCTGCCAGAAGGTGCCGGCGATCTGATAGCCGGCCACGCGCGAGTAGACGTGCGTCGTCGTCGGCAGATACGACGGCGTCGCGCCGTCCCCGAAGTCGACGAGCGTCTTGACCGGCATGGCGCCGCTGCCCGGCGTGACGGCGAAGGTCACGGTCTCCGACAGCGGCGCGGGGCCGAACGACGGCGACGCGGTCAGCATCGCCGCCGGCGCCGGCAGCGTCGTCGCGATCACGTTGACGGCGAGCGTGATGCTCGCCGAGCCGGCGCTGTTCGTGACGGTGACGTGGAGGTTCTTGGTGCCCGCCGTCGCCGGCACCCAGGTGATGGTGAGCGTGTTGGGATCGACCAGGAACGGCTCGTCGCCGGCGTCGACCGCGACGGTGAACGGCGCCGTGCCCGCCTTGAGCGGCAGTGACGACTGCGAGCCCGAGAAGCCCGGCACCCACGGCTGCCCGACGACGCCGGTGTGATTGAAGGTCTGTGAGAGGTCGAGCGCGGGCGCCACGATCGGCGTCGGCCCGCCACCGCCGCCGCCACCGCCGGTTCCGCCGGTTCCGCCGGTTCCGCCGGTGCCGCCGGTGCCGCCGCCGCCGCCGCCCGAGCCGCCACCGCCCGTCGGCGGACCGCTCGCGGTCCAGCCCTCCTTGTAGATCCACGCGCCCCACGTCGAGGTGCTGGCGCTCGTCATGCCGATGAGCAGCAACCCGTCGAGCGGCGGATACCAGACGAGGTGGCACGAGTTGAACCCCGGCGGCAGCCCGCTCTTCGGCGTGCCGTCGCTGTTGAAGCCGCCGCCCGAGATCAGGTTCCACATGTCGTGCGCGTCGTCGTGCTCGTAGACGTTGTTGCCGTTGCCGTTGCCGTCGGGCACGCCGAACGCGACCCAGCTGCCGAGACCCGGATCCCAGGCCGCGCACGAGATGCTCTGCTCGATGCCGTTGCTGGGCGTCGCCATCGTCGACGTCTTGGTGAAGGTTGTGGTGTCGAACGTGTAGAGCTGGTTGTCGTCGCCGAGCAGGCGGCCGAAGCCGGCGGTCGCATCCCACGACATCCAGTAGCCCGTCCCCGCCGGACCGGGCGTCGTCGGCGTCAGCGTCGTCCACGCGATCTGGTTGACCGGATCGCCGGGGTTGCCGTCGAGCGCGTGGAAATCGTTGACCGCGCTGCCTTCGAGCTGGACGCCGCCGCCGAAGAAGAGCAGCCGATCGGCCGCCGGATCGTACGTGGCGCCCCAGTTCGGGCGCGCTGTCGGCTCCGTTCCGTACACGTTCAGCGCGTTCCAGTGCGAGTGGTCCCAATAATAGGTGTCCATGCCCGGGCTGCTGCTGCTGAACGCGTAGACGTAGCCGTTCTTGCTGTTGTAGACGAGCGGGCCAGGGTTGGTCGCGCCGGGCCACGGCGTCCCGGTCGGGATCTGCGTCCAGTTGGCGACGTCGGTGCTCGTCCACATCTGCGGCGTGCCGTCGAAGCTCAGGAACACGAGCTGATTGACGCCGGGGTCGTAGACGATCGAGCCGATCGTCGTGGTGCCGATGTTCGGCGCGGTCAGCGGCGTCCACAGCGCGCCGTCGCCGACGAGCGGCCGCGGATGCGCCGGCGCAATCAGGGAATGCGCGACGCTGCCGACGGGCGTCTTTTGACAACCCACGGCAGCCGCGAGCAGGAGCAACAAGCCGATGCGCTGCATCTTCGACCTCCACACACGAACGCAACCGGTTCTCACAGCCGCCGCCCATCGCCGCCACGGAGTTGGTCGCGGCATATTTTACGATCTTTCCGCGACTTTCGTCCTGCGCAACGACTGCGCGCCGCGATTCGCCCGCGCTCCATTGCAGCTTGTCTGCCAGCTCGCGCCGGCAATTTGCGCGGCGGTGACGAGTCGCGCATTGCGCGACTTGGGCAAGTTGCGCAACCCGCGCATCCGGATTTCACGAATTGCGCAACGCCGATTGCGCAGGCCCGCGCCGGCCAGGCCGGTCGGTCCTCGACGGTCGCGGTCCAAGTCGTGCAATGACGCGGGCCCAGCCTCGCGCGACTTGCGCAAGGAGTGATAAACTCGGAGGCGGCAGCCCGTGTCGAATGATGAAGCAAAGGCCTTCGAGTCGGTCACGCGCTTGCGGGCCGAGAACGTCCCCGATGGCCGTTTGACGCTCCTCATCATGGGGGCTTCGGGCGTCCAAAGTGTGCCTTTACCCGACCGCGGCGAGCTGGTCGTGGGCCGGTCGGCCGAGTGCCAGGTGCGCATCGAGGACGACAACCTCTCGCGCAAGCACCTCCGGCTGCGCATCGGCGCGGGCATCGAGGTCGAGGATCTCGGCAGCCTGAACGGGTCGAAGCTGGGCGACCGGCGGCTGGAGCCGAACGTGCCCGAGCCGCTGCGCGAAGGCGACGTGGTGACGATCGGCGATTCGGTGATGCTCTTGCAGCGCGCGCAGAGCGAGCGGCCGCGCCACCTGTGGGGGCACAGCTACTTCGAGGCGCGCCTCGAGGACGAGTGCATGCGCGCGGCGCACGAGCCGCGGTCGTTCAGCGTTCTGCGCGTGCGCCTCTCGCGCGCCGAGCTGGGCGCGGCGGCCGAGGCGATCTTCGCCGCCGGCGTGCCGGCGGGCGACGCGGTGGCCGGCTACGCGCCGGGCGAGTACGAGATGCTGCTGCTCGATCGCGAGCCCGAGCGCGCGCGCGCGATGTCCAGCGAGCTGCGGCTCCAGCTCTCCGCCGCCGGGATCGCCGCCACCATCGGGCTCGCCAGCTATCCGAGCGACGGCCGCACGCCCGAGGCGTTGGTCGCCGTCGCCGGGGCGCGGGCGCGCGGGCAGGAGCTCGCCGGTCCGCCGCGGCCGCTCGCCGAGGGCGCCATCGAGCGCATGCTGCCCTTCATCGAGCGTGTGGCGGGCGGCACCATCAATGTCCTTCTGTGCGGCGAGACCGGCGTCGGCAAAGAGGTGCTGGCCGAGACCATCCACCGCCTGTCGCCGCGCGCCAAGATGCCGCTTCTGCGCCTCAACTGCGCGGCGCTGTCGGAGACGCTGCTCGAGAGCGAGCTGTTCGGCTACGAAAAGGGCGCGTTCACCGGCGCCCAGGCGTCGAAGCAGGGCCTGCTCGAGACGGCGCACGGCGGCACCGTGTTCCTCGACGAGCTCGGCGAGATGCCGCTGACGGTGCAGGCCAAGCTGCTGCGCGTGATCGAGGAGCGCAAGGTGCTGCGCATCGGTGCGCTCAAGCCGCGCGAGATCGACGTGCGCTTCATCGCCGCGTCCAACCGCGATCTCGAGGCCGAGGCGGCGCGCGGGCAGTT
This sequence comes from Polyangia bacterium, assembly GCA_035607415.1. Taxonomy (GTDB): domain Bacteria; phylum Myxococcota_A; class Polyangia; order Palsa-1104; family Palsa-1104; genus JAQBQH01. The sequence continues at coordinate 54,278 of DATNAQ010000027.1, read as the reverse complement.
TCGCGCCGATCTCTACTTCCGGCTCAACGGCGTGACCATGACGCTGCCGCCGTTGCGCGAGCGCATCGACGAGCTCGAGCGGCTGACCGCGCTGTTCGTGGCGCAGGCGAGCCGGCAGAACCACCTCGCCGACGAGCCGCGCATCTCGGGCGCGGCGATGACGCTCCTCCGCGGCTATCGCTGGCCGGGGAACATCCGCGAGCTGCGCAACGTCGTCGAGCGCGCGGTGCTGTTGTGCACGAGCGGCGTCATCATGCCGGAGCACCTGCCGATCGAGAAGATGAGCCGCACGCTGCCGACGCCGGGCGAGACGCCGCGCGCGCCGCTGGTGGCGCCGGTGGCGGCGCCGCGGAGCGAGAGTGACGAGCCGGCGGCGGGCGCACCGCCGGCGCCGGCGGGCGAGGGCTCGTCGGAGGAGCGCCAGCGCATCCTCGACGCGCTGCAGGCGTGCGCCGGCAATCAGACGCGCGCGGCGCAGCTGCTCGGCATCTCGCGGCGCACGCTGGTGACGCGCCTGGGCAGCTTCAACCTGCCGCGGCCGCGCAAGCGCGACTGAGCGGAGACCTTGCGACCATCCGCCTGCGCTTGCGTCCTCGGCCTCGCTGCGACGGTGAGCGCGTCGAATGCGTCGGCGCAGGTGACGACCTGGGTGACGGCGCCGGTGGCGCTCGGCTCTGATGGAGCAGGCGAGACGAGCGCGCGCGTGGGCGAGCTCCTCGGACGGGCGCTGGCCGCGCGGCCGGAGCTGACGCTGGTGCAGCTCGGGCGGCAGGGCAGCGTGCCCGATCTGTCGGCGGCGCGTGCGGCGCTGGCGGCGGGGCGCGAGGCCTATCAGCGCTTTCAGTTCGCGGCCAGCCAGGCCGAGCTCGGGCGCGCGGTCGAGCTGGTCACGCGCGCGGGCGTGCCGTCGGGCGAGTCGCAGACGCTGGTGGAGGCGCTGACCGAGCTGGCCACCGTCGAGGAGATGGCCGGGCGGCACGCCGACGCGGTCCAGAGCTGCGAGGCGCTCATGGTGGTTCGGCCCGACGTGACGCTCGATCCGGTGCGCGTGCCGCCGCGGGTGATCCAGACCTGCGAGGCGGCGCGGGCGCGGCGCGCGCACGAGGTCCGGCGCGTGACGGTGACCTCGTCGCCGCCGTTCGCGCAGCTCTTCGTCGACGGGCAGCCGTTCGGAGGGGCGCCGGCGGCGGCGACGCTGACGGTGGGCATGCACTACCTGTTTTTCGTCGGGCGCGAGCAGCAGACGTACACGCAGGCGGTCGAGGTGGCGCCGGGCGCCGCGCCGCAATTGGTGCGCGTGGAGCTGCCCGAGTCGGCGACGGCCAGGCCGGCCGAGGCGCTGCGCGCGCGCGTGCGGCGGCGCGGGCCGCTGCCCGAGACCATCGACGCGGCGGTGACGCTGGCGCGGGTGGCGTCGGTGGAGCGCGTGATCGTCAGCGCCGTCGAGCGCGAGGGCGCCGACCGTTGGCGGCTGTGGGCGGCGGCCATCGATCCGGCGCGGCGCGCGGCAGCGGCGGTGGTGGTGGCGCGGGTCGGCGATGATTTTGCGGATGCGCCGCCGATCCTGGCGCGCGTGGCCGAGGCGCTGGCGGCGGCGAAAGCGCCGGCGACGGAGCGGGGCGCGCCCCTGCGCGTGACCGACGTGAGCCTGCCGGCCGGGCTCGACTTCGCCGCGGCGCTGTTCGGCCGCGCGCCCGAGGTCGTCGCGGGGCCGTCGCGGCCGGCGCGCGAGCGCAGGCCGAAGCACCTGTGGTGGTGGATCGGCGGCGCCGCGGTGGTCGCGGCGGCCGCGGTGACCGTCGGGCTCACCGTCGGGCTCGACAACGGCAAGCTGCGGGTCGGCTGGTGAAGCGGCTGCTCGTCGTGATCGCGCTCGTCCTGCCCGCGTGTCGGCCGCGGCAGGAGCTGACGCTGCACTTCCTCGTGCCCGACGACAACGATCCGCTCGTGGCGGTGCGCACGCTCGAGGTGCATCCCGAGTCGACCAATCCGCCGACGGCGTCGGCGCCGTTCTCCGAAGGGCACCACGGATCGCTCGATCTGTCGGCGCTGCTCGGCCCGGTGCCGCAGACGCTCGACGTGGTCGGTCTGGCCAATGACGGCGTGAGCGTGATCGCCGCGGGACGAACGTTTCCACTGCGTGCCGGCGCGTCGGCGGCGACCGTGTTCGTCGCCTCGCCCGATACGTTCGTGACGCCGCCGATGGCGCGCGGCGACGGCGATGCGCGCTACGGATTTTCGACGACGCCGTTCGCCGGCGGGGACGCCGTGCTCGTCGCCGACGGCGCGACGGCGCGGCCCGCGAGCGCGAACGGCCTGCCCACGGTGCCCGACGCGAGCACGATCGTGAGCACGCTGGCGGTCTACGACGCCACGCGCGGCACGTACAGCGCGATCGACCACGATCTGTCGCCGCGCATCTTCCACGCCGCGGCCGCGGTCCATGACGGCAGCGACTCGGTGCTGCTCATCGGCGGCGTCGGCGACGCGGGGCCGCTCGCCGACGTCGTGCGCGTGACGCGCGCCAACGGCCGCTTCACGGTCACGCACGACGGCATGCTGCCGACGCCGCTGTGGGGCCACACCGCCACCGCGCTCGACGACGACAGCGGCGTTCTCATCGTCGGCGGCTATACCGACGCCGCCGGCACGATGCTGTCGCCGAACGCGTACGTGTATCAGTCCGGCGGCATGACGAGGACGATCCCGCTGCCGGCGCCGCGCGCGTTCTCGGTGGCGACCGATCTGCGTGACAACCTCGCCGAGGTGCTGGTGACCGGCGGCATTGGCAGCGCCGGCGTGCTCGACGACGCGCTCATCTACCAGCCGCCGGACCAGTTTTCGTCGCCGAAGCCGGGCAAGGGCAGCGACCTGTACCGCGTCGCCATGCGTGAAAAGCGCGTCGGTCACAGCGCGACGCTCCTCGCCGACAATCACGTGCTCATCGCGGGCGGCTTCAATGGCACCAACACGGTGAGCGCGCCCGAGGTCTTCGATCCGGGGCAGCCCGCGTTCGTCGACGTGCAGCCGCTGACGCAGGCGCCGGTGATGAAGCCGCGCCAGAACCATCAGGCGGTGGTGCTCGCGGATGGCTCGCTCCTCGTCTTCGGCGGCGAGGTGCTGACGTCGTCGCTGGAGCCGATCACCGAGGTCGAGAAGCTGGTGCCGCCCGACGACGCGCCGTCCATCGGCAACGGCAGTGTCGCGTTTCCCGTGACGGTGAACCTGCTGCCGCTGCCGCTCTTGCACCCCGGCGCGCTCGGCGGCGGCCTCGCGCTCGGCGACCAGTCGATCCTGTATCTGACCGGCGCCGGCAGCAGCGGACCGGACGCGAGCGCGGCGCTCTTCGTGCCCATGCCCTGACGCGCGCCGGCTGCGCAACTCGCGCACGCCGCTTGCGCGACTCGCGCGCCGCTTGCGCAACCTGCGCGCTCACCACATGCGGCTCGCGAGCCTGTGACCGACGGGGCGCGACTCGGTGCGGTCCTTGTTGCGCTGCCACACGAGGAGGTAGCGCGCGGCGCCCCCGATGGCGACGGCGGCGCCGATCGACAGCATCACCACGCCGGCCACGCGCTGCCCGCCGACGCCGTGCGCGGCGGCGAAGTCGTCGTAGCTATGGCTCGCCGAGCCGACCGTCGCGTTGGCCGCGCCCCACAGCCCGCCGCCGACGCCGGCCAGCGCCACGCCGGCCCCGAGGAGCGCCGGCGCGATCGGATCCTTCCACCACGGCCGCGGCGGCTGCTTGCGCGAGGCGCGATCGGCCTTCGCCTGCGCCAGCGCGAGCTCGGAGAACGGCGGCGCCTCGGTGTCGCCCGCTTGCGGCCGCGGCGGACCGGGCGGCGGCGCGCTCTCCGTCGGTGGCTCGGCGTTGGCGACCTTCTCCTTGAAGTCGAGGTCGGAGATGGTCTTTTCGACCTCGGCGCGCTTGTTGCTCTTCGGATCCGCCTCCAGATAGCGCTTGTAGTAGTCGATGGCCTGCGCGTTGTCGCCCGACTTCTTGTAGGCCTGCGCCGCGTTCCACAAGAGCAACGCCAGCGGCTGGAACTCGTAGGCGGCCTGGAACTCCAGCGCGGCGGCGCCGTATTGCGCCTTTTCGAAGAGCGCCTGGCCGCGATCGAAGTGCGCCTTGGCCTGCGCGATGCGCTGCGCCGCGGAGAGCGGCGCCGCGGCGGCCTCACCGGCGTGCGCGGCTGCCGGCAACGACGCGAGGGTCAAGAACAACGAGAAGAGCACGTGACGCATGGGTCCTCCCAACTTGGTCTGCGGTTCGCAATGCCGACGGACATGGAAGAGATCGCGTTCGGTCGCTATCGGCTCCTGCAAGAGCTCGGCTCGGGCGGCATGGCCGTCGTGTGGCGCGCCGTCATCGACGGCCCCGAAGGTTTCGCGCGCGAGGTCGTCATCAAGCGCGTGCTCCCCGAGCTGTCGCGCTCCGAGGAGTTCGTGCGCATGATGGTCTCCGAGGCGCGGTTGTCGGCGCGATTGCGGCATCCGGGCATCGTGCAGGTGCACGAGCTCGGCCAAGTCGACGGCGAGTACTTCCTGGCCATGGAATACGTGGAGGGGCGCGACCTCGTGACCCTCGCCGAGCGCTGCCGCGAGCGCGAGCGGCCGCTGCCCGTGGGCCTCGCCTGCTTCATCGTGCGCGAGGTGGCGGCGGCGCTGGCCTACGCGCACGAGCTCGCCGACGACGAGGGGCGGCCCTTGTGCATCGTGCACCGCGACGTGAGCCCGTCGAACGTCATGATCTCGTCGGCGGGCGCGGTCAAGCTGCTCGACTTCGGCATCGCCAAGGCGGCCGATCACTTCCGGCGCGAGCGCACGCAGACCGGTGTGCTCAAGGGCAAGCTCTCGTATCTGTCGCCCGAGCAGGCCGAGGGCGAGAATCTCGACGCGCGCAGCGATCTGTTCGCGCTCGGGATCGTGCTGCACGAGTGTCTGACCAACCGGCGGCTGTTCGCCGGCGGCGACGAGCTGAAGACGCTGCGCCTGGTGCGCGAGGCGAAGGTGGCGCCGCCGTCGCAGTCGCGGAGCGAGGTGCCGCCGGAGCTCGACGCGGTGGTGATGAAGATGCTGGCCAAGCGGCGCGAGGATCGCTACGCGAGCGGGCACGAGATCGTGGCGGCGCTGGCGCCGCTGGTGCACCGGTTCGAGGGGAGCGCGACGCGGCTCAAGGCGTTCGCGCGCGAGCTGACGGGGCAGGGCAGCGGCGGGCCGCGCGCGGCGATCTCGACGACGGTGCGGGAGCAGACGACCGGGTCGAGCTCGAGCGGCGAGATGGCGCCGCGCGACGATGAGCCGGACGATGGAGACGAGGGCGCCGACGACGGCGAAGGCGAGGAGGGGGGCGATGACGACGGCGGTGGGCGCGGACAGTCGCCGTGGGCGATGGCGGTGATGGGAGCGGTGGCGGCGATCGGGCTCGGCGTGGTGGTGACGAATTTTCTCGGCGTGTATGGCAGTGGCGCGCCGGCGGCGGCGCCGATCGCGGCGGCGCCGGTTGCGGCGGCCCCGGTTGCGCCGATCGCGGCGGGCCCGGTTGCGCCGGTCGTGGCGGCCCCGGGTGTGCCGTCGAGCGTGCCGGCGCCGGCTGCGCCGAGCACGGTGCGCTTGCAGGTGGCGAGCAGCCCGGGCGCGTCGGTCTCGCTCGACGGCCGGCTCCTCGGGCGGGTGCCGCTCGATGTTCCGATCGCGCGCGACGCGCTGCCGCACCGGCTCGAGATCGCGCACGCCGGTGCCGAGACGATCGCGCGCACCATCGTCGCCGATCGCGACCTGTCGCTCGAGGTGCAGTTGCCGCGGCGCGCGCACGCGCCGGCTCATGCGCCGGCGGCGGCGGCGAAGACGCCCGCGCACGCAGGCGGCGGCGAGATCGAGAACCCGTTCGCGAACTGATTTCGGATCAGAAGGGACTTTCGATCTCGCCCGCGCTCTTGTGCGCGCTCGGCGCCGGCGCCGCCGGGCTCTTCGCAGCGGCGGCCGGCGTCCGCGCGCTCGCGTGCGAAGGCGCCGCCGGCAGCGGCTGCAGCTCCACGTCGAGCTGCGCGTCGACGTCGCCGCGCACCTGGCGCATGGCGCGCACGCGGCCCGGCTCGTCGATCTCGAGGGTGCGCACGCCGGGCTGCGCCGGCAGCGTGAGCGAGACCGGCAGCCGCCCGCGCTCGACGCCGTCGACGACCAGGCGCGCGCCCGGCTCGCCGTCGACGATGAGCCGCACGTCGGCGGCGCGCGGCGGCGCGGCGATGGGCGGCGGCGCGATCGCGGGCGGCGCCGCGGCGATGGCGGGCGGCGTCGCCGGCGGCGGTGCGGCACGGCCGCGCAGCAGCCACAGCGGCAGGGCCACGGCGACGACGGCGCCGACGCCGAACGCCGCCATCAGCTGGACCTGACGCGCCGCCCGCTCGTGGGCGCGCGGCAGGGGGCGCACGACCGCGGTGCGTCCGGTGCGCGTGCGCTCGCGGCGCGTGCTGTCGGTCCGCTCGCGCGTGCGTTCGCCGCTCGGCTCGCGCTTGCGTTCACCGCTCGGCTCGCGCTTGCGTTCGCCGCTCGGCTCGCGCGTGCGTCCGCCGCTCGGCTCGCGCTTGCGTTCACTCGTGGGCTCGCGCGTGCGCTCGCCGCCGATGCGCGCGATCGCAACCGGTGCGTTCGTGCCGCGCTCGCTCGCCGGCTTGCCGACCGCGTCGAGCGGATGCGGCCCGGCCGCCTCGACCTTCTTGTCGCGCGTGGCGAGCGTGTCGAGCCCGAGCGTGGTCAGCTCCTTCTTCGCCTTCGGCGCCAGCGCCATCAGATCCGCCTCGCCGAGCGCGATCGTCCGCTCCTTCGGCACCGCCGCGCGCATCGCCGCCAGCTCCGCGTCGCCGAGCGCCATCGTCCCCTCGCGCACCATGTCGCGCTCGTCGAGCCGGATGCTCGTCGCCTCGGCCTCCGGCTCGTCGCCGACGATCGGCGGCCGCGACGGCGCCGCGAACGCGCCCAGCCCCGCGGCCACCCGCGCCAGCGCCGCCCCGTCGCCCTCGAGCCGATGCACGATGGCCAGCAGCTCCTCCTGCAGCTCGTCGCCGCGCGGATGGCGCAGCGCCGGATCCCGCGCCAAGAGCTTGAGCGCGATGCGATCGACGTCGGGCGGGATCTCCGGCCGCTGCACCGACGGCGGCAAGAGCTCCGCCGAGCGCACCATGGCCAGCGCCTTCAACCCGCCGCCGAACAATCGCTGATCGGTCAAACACTCGTAGAACACCACGCCGAGCGCGAACAGATCGGTGCGCCGATCGGCGGTCGCCCCATCGATCTGCTCGGGCGCGAGATAGCCGAGCTTGCCCTTGAGCACGCCCGTGCGCGTCCGCTCGTCGCGCAGCCGCGACACCGCCTGGGCGATCCCGAAGTCGACCAGCTTGACCGCGCCCGAGCGCTCGATCATCACGTTCGACGGGCTGATGTCGCGATGCACGATGCCGAGCGGCACCCCGTCGGCGTCGGCGAGCTCGTGCGCGTAGGCGAGCGCCCCCGCCAGCTCCGCCACCACGTGGCACACCACGCCGATCGGCAGCGGCTGCCCCGCGGCCGCCGTCTTGCCCAGCAGCGTCGCCAGGCTGCAGCCGTCGATGTACTCCATCGCCAGGTAGTGCTCGCCCTCTTCGAACCCGAGCTCGTGCACCTGCACGATGCCCGGGTGGTTGAGCAGCGCCGACAGCCGCGCCTCGTGCACCAGCGCGCGCACGAACTCCTCGTCGCGGCTGTGCTCGGCGAGCACGCGCTTGAGCACCACCTCGCGCACGAAGCCTTCCGGCCCTTCGACGCGCGCGCGCCAGACCGCCGCCATGCCGCCCTCGCCGAGACGCTCGAGCAGCCGATATCGTCCGAACCGGCGCGTCATCGGCGCCTCCGCAGTTTTCGAGCTCATGCGCCGTCCACGTTGCAAGCGCCGTTCGCGCCGCGGCGCGCGCAGCTTGCGCGTCCAACTCGCGCAGGCGAGCCCATCGTTGCGCGACTCGCGCAGCGCTTTGCGCAATTCGGCCGCTCGAGTCGCGCAACCTCGCCCAATCCGCGCCGCCGACGGGCTGGCCCGGGGAGTGCTTTGCGCAAGCGCAATGGCGACCTCGAGGCGGATGCGCTGGCTCCTTCTGATCTCGCTCGCGCTCATGGGCTGTCCGGCCCCGCCGAGCGTCTTCCACTGCACCGACTCGGCGCAGTGCCGCTCGCACGGCGTGACCGGCGCCTGTCAGCCCGACGGGCTGTGCAGCTTCGCCGACGCCGACTGCGCGTCGGGCCAGCGCTACGGCAAGTACTCCGGCGGCCAGAGCAACCTGTGCGTCGACGGCACCAACGATCTCGGCGCCGGCGACGCCGACGGCGGCTCCGACGACATGCGCTCGGCCATCGCCTGCGACCCGGCGGATCCTTGTCCCGCGGGCCTCGTCTGCCTCGGCGGCACCTGTCAGACCGATCCCTGCGCCACCGCGCAATGCGCCAACGGCGGCGTGTGCAGCGCCGCGTGCATCCCGACCGCCGATCCGTGCGCGGGCATCAAGTGCCCCAGTAGCCAGACGTGCCTCAACGGCACCTGCATCGAAGGCTGCTTCCGCGTGCCCTGCGACGGCGTCACCTGCCCGAGCGGCCAGAGCTGCGATCCGCTCAGCGGCCAGTGCCGCTCCTACACCGCGTGCGACGGCGAATGTCCGTCGGGCACCACCTGCGCCACCTTCTGCCAGCCGCCCGATCCGTGCGCCGACATCCACTGCGACGCCGGCATCTGCGTCAACGGCAGCTGCGTCGCCGACGTCTGCGCCGTCATGAGCTGCGACAACGGCTTCTTCTGTCAGTCGGGCCACTGCCTCGACTCGTGCGGCTGCGGCAGCTGCTTCGGCGGCGCCACCTGCCTCGAGGGCCAGTGCTGCACGCCCAACTGCTTCGGCAAGGCGTGCGGCGCCTCCGACGGCTGCAACGGCGTGTGCAACACCGGCAGCTGTCCGCAGGGCCAGACCTGCGCCAGCGGCCAGTGCTGCACGCCGTCGTGCAACGGCCAGTGCGGCTCCGGCGCCGGCGACGGCTGCGGCGGCACCTGCGCCTGCCCGACGGGACAGGAGTGCAACAACGGGTCGTGCTGCACCCCGAAGTGCGACAACGTCGCCTGCGGCGGCGCCGACGGCTGCGGCGGAACCTGCGGCTGTCCGTCGGGCGAGAAGTGCAACGCCGGCTCGTGCTGCACGCCCAAATGCGACAACGTCAACTGCGGCAGCGCCAGCGACGGCTGCGGCGGCACCTGCGGCTGTCCCTTCGGCCAGACCTGCAACGCCGGCAAATGCTGCGTCGCCCAGTGCGACGGCACCCACTGCGGCACCGGCTCGTCGAACGGCTGCGGCGGCACCTGCAGCTGCTCGTTCGGTCAGACCTGCATCGACGGCGCTTGCTGCGTCCCGCACTGCGACAACACCCACTGCGGCCCGTCGAGCGACGGCTGCGGCGGCACCTGCGGCTGTCCGCTCGGCCAGGAGTGCAACGGCGGCGCGTGCTGCGTGCCCCACTGCGACAACACCCACTGCGGGCCCGGCTCGTCCGACGGCTGCGGCGGCACCTGCAACTGCCCGTCGGGCGATACCTGCAACAACGGGCTCTGCTGCCAGCCCAAGTGCGATAACGCGCATTGCGGCAACAACAGCGACGGCTGCGGCGGCTCGTGCGGCTGTCCGTTCGGCCAGACCTGCCTGAACGGCAGCTGCTGCACGCCGAGCTGCGACGGCACCCACTGCGGCGCCGGCTCGTCGAACGGCTGCGGCGGCACCTGCGCCTGCGCGTTTGGTCAGACCTGCAACAACGGCACGTGCTGCCAACCGCAGTGCGACAACACGCATTGCGGCAACAACAGCGACGGCTGCGGCGGCTCGTGCGGCTGTCCGTTCGGCCAGGCCTGCCTGAACGGCACCTGCTGCTCGCCGACCTGCGACGGCACGCACTGCGGCACCGGCTCGTCGAACGGCTGCGGCGGCACCTGCGGCTGCCCGTCGGGCGAGACGTGCAACGGCGGGACCTGCTGCGTGCCCCACTGCGACAACTCGCACTGCGGCGCCAACACCGACGGCTGCGGCGGCACCTGCGGCTGTCCGTTCGGCGAGACCTGCAACGGCGGCAGCTGCTGCGTGCCCCACTGCGACAACAACTCGTGCGGCTCCGGCACCGACGGGTGCGGCGGCTTCTGCGGCTGTCCGTCGGGCGACACCTGCACCAACGGCAAGTGCTGCGCGCCGAGCTGCCCGCCCGGGTCGTGCGGTCAGTCCGACGGCTGCGGCGGCACCTGCACCTCGTGCCCGTCGGGACAGACGTGCCAGCAGGTGAGCGAGTTCGGCGGAAAGCAGTGCGTGTCGAACGCGTGCAATCCGCCGTGCGCCTGCGGCCAGGTCTGCGTCAACGGCGCGTGCGCGGGGCTGTGCCCGTCGGGGACGACGTTGTGCGGCTGCACCGCGTGCTGCGGCCCGGGGCAGACGTGCGACGCCAAGACCTCGCAGTGCATGTCGCCGACGGGCTGAGGATCAGGCGGCGCGCGGCGCCATCTGTGCCATCGCGCGCTCGGCGAGCGCGGTGATGGTGAGCGACGGATTGACGCCCGGGTTCGCCGAGACCGCGGCGCCGTCGATGACGTAGAGGCCGGGATAGCCGAAGACCTCGTGGTGCGCGTCGATCACGCCCTCGTCGGCGCTCGCGCCCATGCAGGCGCCGCCGAGGATGTGCGCCGTCGACGGCACGCCGAGCAGCGTCTCGGTCAGAAGCGTCATGGTCACGCCGCCCACCTTCTGCGCGAACCGCTCGGCCAGATCGGTGGCCTCGGGCAAGAAGGCCGTCGGCGCCGGCGCCCCCTCGGCGAGCTGCGTGACCAGGCCCTTTTGGAACGCCGTCCACACGCTGCGCCCGCGCCGGAGCGACAGCGTGCTCTCGAGCGTGCGCATGTAGAGGAGCACCTGGCTCTTGCGCGCGAAATCGCGCACGCCGAGCGCGCGGGTCCAGCGCGCCGGATGGCGCACGAAGCCGCCGACCGCGCCGGCCAGCCGCGCCGCGACGCTGTGGCCGGGCGAGTGGGGCAGCGCCATCAGGCGGAAGAAGCCCGAGCCGTGGCCGTAGCGCACCGGCTCGATGTGGCTGTGCTCGTCGGTGTGCAGGATCGACGTGATGGCCACGCCGTGCGAGAAGTCGTCCTCCTCGGGCGCGATGACGCCGATGAGCGCCTCGTTGTTGGTGCGCACGCCGTCGCCCAGGCGGGGCGAGAGCCGCGGCAGCCCCGCGTCGTCCTCCTGCATCTTGAGCAGCAGCGGGATGGTGCCGAGCACGCCGCCGGCGAAGATGACCTTGTCGGCGCTGAGCGCTTCCTTCCCGCGGCCGCTGCCACGCAGCGACGGGCGCGTCTCGACCACGTAGCCGCCGCCCGGGCGCGGGCGCACCGCGGTCACCTCGGTCTCGGCGCGCACGGTCGCGCCGCGGCGCTCGGCGAGCCAGAGGTAGTTCTTGTCGAGCGTGTTCTTGGCGCCGAAGCGGCAGCCGGTCATGCACGCGCCGCAGTGGATGCAGCCGGTGCGCTCGGGCCCCGCGCCGCCGAAGTAGGGATCGGGCACGGTCACGCCCGGCGTGCCGAAGTAGACGGCGACGTCGGTCGGGTGGTGATGCCCGGCGCGGCCGATGTCGCGCGCGATCTCGGCGAGCACCTGGTCGCCGCGCGTCTGGACCGGGTTGGGATTGGCGCCGAGCATGCGGCGCGCGGTGGCGTAGTGCGGCTCGAGCTCGCGCTGCCAGTCGGCGAGGTGCGCCCACGACGGCGCGCGGAAGAAGTCGTCCTTGGGGATCGGCAGCGTGTTGGCGTAGACGAGCGAGCCGCCGCCGACGCCGACGCCGTGCAGGATGGTGACGTGCTCGAAGAAGGACATCTGGAAGAAGCCGTGCAGCCCGATCTCCGGCTGCCACATCCAGCGGCGCACGTTCCAGTTGTTCTCGGGAAAGTCGGCGGCGTCGAAGCGCTTGCCCTTTTCGAGCACGAGCACGCGGTGGCCCTTTTCGGCGAGTCGCAACGCCGACACCGAGCCGCCGAACCCGGAGCCGATCACGATGACGTCATGGTGTTCCACGCCTGCAACGTAGCCGCGCGCGCCGGCGCTGTAAACGTCCGATGGACAGCTGGGGCCCGCGCTCCGGCGCCCGACGCGGCGCCGCGCGGCCGGCGGCCGTCGTCACCGCGGTACGCGGCCTGCACTGGCCGGGCGCATGCGCGGACCGGGTCTGCTCCTGCTTGCGATCGCGATGGCGCTTTCGATGACGGCCTGCTCGTCGGGCGGGTCGCCGGCGAGCTGCGCAAGGTGCGGCGGCCCCGACGGCAACGGCGGCGACGGCGGCACCAGCGGCGACGGTAGCGGCGGCGCCGACGCCGGCAGCGACGGCTGCGTCGACGGCTGCAGCGACGCGGGCGTGCCGAATCCGCCCGGGCACACCGGCGACGGCGCCGCGCGCGTCGTCGCCTACGTCAACTGCTTGTGCGGCTTCGGCGCCGGCGCGCGCGGCGGCGAGTGCCTCGCCTCGCCCGATCCGACGATCAACCAGGTCAAGCAGTGGGAAGACGGCAACACCAGCCCGATCACCCACTACGTCCTGTCGTTCCTCTCGTTCAGCGGCGGCAACATCCAGACCGACCCCGGCGAGATCTGGGCCAACGGCGGCGGCAGCAGCAGCGACTTCACGCTGCAAGCGAACCTCGCCGACGCCATGCGCTCGGCGCAGGCGCACGGCAAGAGGATCCTGCTCTCCGTCGGCGGCGAGGTCGGCTCGAGCAACTTCCTCGCCTGGTGGAACGCGGCCGGCGCGACCACGCCGGCGCGCGTCGCCGGCATGCGCGCGCAGCTCCAGCACGTGGCGCAGCTCTTCGCGCAACAGAACGCGCTCGTCGCCGACGGCTTCGACGTCGACATCGAGCTCGGCGGCGTCTACCAGTACGGCAGCGACAAGTACAACGCCACGCGCGACCTCATCAACGCCGTGCCCGACGACATGCTCGTCGCGTTCGTGCCGCAGATCGGCAACGGCCTGTGCGCCGCGCCCGTCGTCGGCGATCCGCTCGCGCCGCCGGCGGTGCTCGGCGGCCAGTGCCAGCAGCCGGTCAACGGCGACGACAGCGCGTGGGTGTTGGCGCGCCTCGACAAGGACTGCGTCAAGGGCGACGGCACGCCCAAGCTCGATTACTGGGGCATCCAGTACTACAACGCCGGCCAGGCCGAGTGCTGCGGCGGCGGCACCAGCGACGCCGACGCGGTCGACAGCATCGCGCAGAGCTACAAGAACCTCGCCAACGGCTGGCCCGCCTCGGGCGACACCACCGCCGCCGACAATCCGTGGCACCAGTGGGCCTACTACCCGGGGCCGTGGCCCGCCTTCGCCGGCATCGGCGCCGATCGCCTCGTCCTCGGCAAGCCCGGCTGCCAGGGCTGCGCCGGCTCCGACTACCTCGACCTGCCGGCGATGCTCGGCCTCGTCGCGGGGCTCGACAAGAAGCTCGCCAAGCCGATGGGCGGCGTCCTCTTCTGGGATCTGTGCCGCCTCTTCGGCAACACCGGGCCGCAGTGCGTGTCGGGCACGTGCCAGCCGAGCTGGGGCGGCGACGCGGTCTTGACCAACCTGCAACAGCTCTCGGCGCGCATGAGCGCGCTCGCTACGCGCTGAAGCGCTGCCTCGTCAGCGCTCGACGTGGACGAGCGCGTCGCGCGCCGCCGCCCGGCCGGCGTCGATGTACTCGTCGCGCAGCGAGCGGTGCCAGAAGCCGGCGAAGGCGTTGCCCGCGAGCTCGGCGTCGGGACGGATGGTGAGGATGCGCAGCGGCCTCAAGCTGAGCGTGCGCAGCACCGCGTCGAGCTGCGCGGCGTCGAGCGTGCCGGCGGCGTGCAGCGCGCGCAGCTTGTCGATGGTGGCGTTGGCCGCGTCGCCCATCTTCAGATCGCGATACATGCGCTCGTGGATGAGCATGTCGACCAGGCGCGACACCAGCTCCAGGCCCTCGAGCGCGGGCGGCGCGTTGAACACCGCCGGATAGGGCGAGACCACGATGACCTGCTTGAGCCCGTCGGCGGCGGCGAGCTGGATCGGCGTGTTGTTGACCGCGCCGCCGTCGTAGCACGGGCCGAGCGCCGGCACGTCGACCGGATGGAACAAGAGCGGAAACGCGGCCGACGCCGCGGCGGCGATGTAGATCTCCTCGCGGCGCGCGTCGTCGTCGAAGTCGGCGCCGTTGAACGAGCAGAGGCCCTCGAACGTGGTGGCGGGATGGCCGTCGCGCGCGCCGGTGACGCCGCGCAGCGCCGCGACGACGATGCGCAACCCGACCGGGCTCACCGCGGCGGTGGCGATGCGCGGCACCTCGCGGCGCAGAAGCGCCAGGATCTCCTTGGAGTCGGAGATGCCGGTGCGCGACACCACGTCGCGCAGCGAGAGGTGGAAAACGTGCATCCAGCCGGCGTCGTCACGCCACAGCTCCATGAGCCGCTGCGTGGCGTCGCGCGCGCGGCCGGCGCGGATGCCGGCCGCCAGCAGCGTGGCGTTGAGCGCGCCCGAGCTGGCGCCGACGACTTGCGAGATGGCCACGCCCGCGTCGGCAAGGACGTCGAGCGCGCCGGCTTCGAACGCGCCCTTGGCGACGCCGCCGGCGAGGACGACGGCCGTTTCGGAGGCGGGATGTGGCATTCGTTCCCGACATCATAGGCGCTTGGCGCCGCGCCGCCAGCCGGATGAGCGAGCCATCGAGACGGCCGGGCGCCCGGTGATGGGCGTTCGCGAGCGCTCCTGGAGTCGCCTTTGCAGGATGCTTGGATGGAGGGCGAAATGCTTCGCAGCGGGAATGTGTTGTTTGGCGTGGCGCTGGGCCTGCTCGTGATCGGCGGCCTGGCCACCGGCGCGGCGCCCTGGTTCATCGTGCTCAACTTCTTCTCGGCCTGCTTCGCCCTGTTCATCGGGCTGTACGGGCGGGATCGCGTCGCCGCTGCGACCGGCACCATCGCGCTCGCGGCGCTCCTGATCGGGGCGTCGGTCGTCGCCATGGTTCGCTTCTCGCAGGAGCACTGGATGTATTGGGCGACGATCGGCGTGTCGTGCGCGGCGGCGGTCATCGGGATCCTCGGCGCGTGGAGCCGCTCCGACAGCGAGGTGCCGCCGCACATCGTGCGCACCCCGCGCCTGCACCGCTAGTATCTCGCCGCGGTGAGTTCGATCGCTTCGTTTCGGCTCACAACGCGGCGACGTATCGCACGTCGCGGCGAGATACTGCGCAATTGATCCCAGGAGGCGTGCCGCCTCCCTCGTCGGGCAGAGCCCGCCGAGCCTCCCTCCTGCTGACGGCCGGACTGCCGGCCGACGGCGCCTTTGGCGCCTTGAAAAGCCGGATCGGCGATCGGATCGGCGATCATCGAATCCACGCGATCACGGAGACAAGGGCGGCTACGGGCTGTTCGGCAGCGTCACCGGCACGCCGAGGACGTCGTTGCGCGCCAGCTCGCGCAGCGCCCTTTGCGCGAAGCCGACGTGCGCCTCTTCCGCGGCGCGCCGACGCTCCAGCTCCTCGACAGCGGGCAGATCGCCGGCGTCGCGCGCCAGCTCGACGAGGAGCCGCCAGCCCGCTTCGTCGGCGAGCTCGGCGATGCCGAGCGCGTGCATCATCTCGCCAACGGTGGCGTCGGCGGTGACGATGACCTGCTCGAGCCCGTGCGTCTCGAGCTCGGCGACGCGGGCGCGCCGCCGCTGGCGCGTCGGATCGGCCTCGAGCCGCACCAGCTGACGCTCGAGCCAGCTCGCGTGCTCGCGCTCCTCGGCGCGCTGATCCTCGAGCCGCGGCAGCATGCGCCGGATCGCCGGCTCCTCGTGCGCCACGCGCGCGATGATCGCGTCGTACAGGCGCAGGCTCACCCGCTCGAACGCCAGCCGCTCGTCGAGCACGTCGATGAGCTTGTCACGGTTGATCTCGGCGAGCCTGCGCATGCGTGCCTCCGTCGTGGTTGCGCTCTTGCATCGGGATCGGACGAGGTGGCTTCATGCTGCGCGCGCTCATCGTCACCCTCGGGATCGCGATGTTTCTCTTGTGGCTGGTCGGCCTCGTCGACCACTCGACCGACTGGATCGTGTGGGTCGACGGCGTCGCCGCGCTGTTGACGTTGTGCCTCGTGGCCGCGACCCACGATCGGCTCGGGCCGGTGGGCACGGCGCTCGGGCCGAACCTCATCGGCCTCGGGCTCGTGGCCGTGTTCGTCATCGGCCTGGTGACCCGCGCGTCGGCGTGGATCGTGTGGTTCAACCTCGCGTTCGGCACCGGCTACCTCCTGTTCGCCGCCTTCGCCTTCTTCGTCCGCTCCGTCGAGCCGCGCATGGAGAGCCGCCGCCCGCTCACCGAGATGTGATCAGCGGACGTAGAACGGCTGTCCCTCGGTCGGCTCGGGCCGCACCGGAAAGGTGTGGCGCGTGACCACGTCCGCCGCGGCGAGGCCGATGAGCAGCGTCACCCAGATGAGGCTCACCAGCATCGCCATGTGGCTCGAGAACGGCTGCTCGATGAGGTGCATGAAGAAGTAGACGACGAGCAGCGCCTTGACCAGCGCGATCAAGAGCGACACCACCAGATCGCCGACCGGCCAGTGCAGGAACGAGAGCAAGAGCGACAGCGTCGCCAGCACCACGAGCCCGACGAAGGTCGCGATCAGGCCGACGCCGCCCACGTGATACTTCGCTGCCGTCTCGTCCGCCATCGTCTGCTCCTACGCGAGGTACATGATCGGCCAGAGGAAGATCCAGATGATGTCGATGAGGTGCCAGTAGAGCGTGCCCATCTCGAGCCCGACGTGATGCTCGGGCGTGTAGAAGCGATGCGCGGCGCGCCAGGTGAGCCACACGAGCAGGCACACGCCGCCGGTGACGTGGAGCGCGTGCAGCCCGGTCATCAGCCAATACATCGTGAAGAAGCGGTTGGCGCCGTAGGTCGGCAGCTCGGCCATGTGGTAGTAGGGCCCGGGCAGCGCGCGCTCGCGGAAGTGCTCGGCGTACTCGAAGAGCTTGATGACGATGAAGGCGACGCCGAGGAGCGCCGTGGTCGCCAGCATCGCCACGCACAGGCCGTTGCGCCCGCGCCGCGTCGCCCACACCGCGAGCGCGACGGTGAAGCTCGAGCACAAGAGCACGTACATGTTCACCGTGCCGTAGGCGAGCGTGTTGTGCTTGATGGCGTCGGCGAAGTCGGCGCCGTACATCGCGCGATAGGAGCCGTAGAGCGCGAACAGCCCGGCGAAGAGCAGCACCTCGCTCGCAAGGAAGACCCACATGCCGAACTGCAGGGTCTCGTCCTGCTGCGCGAAGTCGCCGTACTGCTCACCGAGCGCGTGCCTTTTCACGGGCCTCCTCCTCGGTCAGCGAGTAGTCGTACGGATCGTAGCCCAGCGTCGGCGTGACGCGGAAGTTGTGCGGGGGCGGCGGCGACGTGGTCAGCCACTCGTAGCTGCGCGAGTCCCACGGATTGGCCGGCGCGTGCGGGCCCCACTTGAGCGCCCACAGAAGGTTGCCGAGCGCGAGGAGGAGCGCGCCACCGAGCAGGAACGCGCCGCCGGTGGAGAGCACGTGCAGCCACTGAAAGCGCTCGGGGTACGAGTAGTAGCGGCGCGGCATGCCCATGTTGCCGAGCAGGAATTGCGGCACGAAGGTGAGGCAGAAGCCGATGAACACCGCGATCGCACCGACGGTGGCGAAGCGCTCGTTGTAGATCTTGCCGAACATCTTGGGGAACCAGTAGTGCGCCCCGGCGAGGAACGCGGTCACCGAGCCGCCGACCATGATGAAGTGGAAGTGGGCGACGACGAAGTAGGTGTCGGTCCAGTGCAGGTCGAGCGACTGCGTGGCCAGCGCGACGCCGGTCATGCCGCCGAAGACGAACAGGAAGAGGAAGGCGAAGAAGTAGAGCATCGGCGCGTTGAGCTTCACCTGCCCGCGGCGGAGCGTGAGCGTCCAGGTGAAGACCTTGATCGCCGAGAACACCGCCACGAACATCGAGAGCACGCCGAAGAAGCCGGCGTCGAGCTCGCTGATGCCGGCGGAGAACATGTGGTGGCCCCAAGTGAGGAAGCCGACGACGGCGATGCCGATGGTCGACACCGCGATGGCGGTGTACGACGCCGGCCGGCGGTGCGCGAAGGTCGGCACCACCTCGCTGATGACGCCCATCGCCGGCAGGATCATGATGTAGACGGCCGGGTGCGAGTAGAACCAGAAGATGTGCTGGAAGAGCACCGGGTCGCCGCCGACGGCGGGATCGAAGATGCCGAGCCCGAGGCCGTGGTCGAGCCCGACGAGCGCGAGCGCCATGCCGAGGACGGGAGTGGCCACGACCATGATGATCGACACGCCGTAGATGGCCCAGGTGAAGAGCGGGATCGAGCTCCAACGCATCCCGGGCGCGCGCAGCTTGTGCACCGTGACGATGAAGTTGAGGCCGGTGAAGATGGTCGAGATGCCGACGATGAAGACGCCCGTGACGACGGGGACGACGCGCGTGGGCGAGCTGTCGGCGTAGGGCGTGTAGAAGGTCCAGCCGGTGTCGGCGCCGCCGGCGAACATCCCGCCGAGGATGACGAGGGCGCCGATGACGAAGACGTAGAAGCTGATGAGGTTGAGCTTGGGGAACGCCAGATCGCGCGCGCCGAGCTGGATGGGCAGGATGAAGTTTCCGAAGACGTTCGGGATCGACGGGATCAGAAAGAGCCAGACCATGGTGATCCCGTGGAGCGTGAACATGCGGTTGTAGGTGGTCGCGTCCATGATGGTGCGGCCGGGCGTGAGCAGCTCGGTGCGCAGCGCGAGGGCGAAGACGCCGCCCAGCATGAAGGTGCAGAGCACGGCGCCGTAGAAGAGCAGCGCGATGCGCTTGTGGTCGCGCGTGTTGAGCCAGGAGGCGACGCCTTTGCCGGCGCGCAGGTAGTCGGGCCCGTCGTCGAGCGAGGGCAGCGGATCGATCTCGGGCTCGTCGGCGGCGGCAGGAGCGACGAGTGCGGTCTCGGGCGGGCTCATGGCGCCTCCTCTACGAGCGGCGGTGGTTGGCCGGGCGGCGGCGCGCCACCGACGGGACCGTTGGGCGCGACGGGGCCGTTGGGCCCGACGGTGACGTGGCCCGCGGGTGCCGGCATCACCACCGCGCCGGGCGGCGGCAGACCCTGGCTCGCGGCGGCCGGCTCGCCGGGCGGCGCCGGCGCGTGTTGCAGAAGCGGCTGCGCCGGCTGCGGCGGCGGCTGGCCGATAGCGCCCGCCGGCATCGTCTCGTCGGCGTGCGGCAGCGTCGCCTGCATCGGCTCCTGACCGCGCACCTCGGCGAGCGACTTGATGAGCTCGATGAGCGCCGCGGTCTCCGCCGGCCGCAGGCGGCCGAGGTAGGTGGGCATGACCGGCTGATAGCCGTCGCGGATGCGGGCCATCGGATCCATCATCGACTCCGTCAGGTAGGCCTCGTCGACGAGCACGCGGCCGCCGCCCTTGAGCGGCACGGTGGCGCCCCACAGCCCGGCCCAGGTCGGCCCGATGTGCGGCGTGCCGTCGAGCGTGTGGCAGCGCAGGCAGCCCTGCTGCGCCGCGACCTGTTGTCCGAGCCGCACCAGGCTCATCGGCGCCGACGGGCCGAGCGACGTCGCCACCTCCGGCTCTTGCCGAAACGGCGCCGCCGTCGCGGTGCGATCGAGCCCGCGGCCGAGGAAGCGCGCGAAGTCGGCCGCGTCGAGCGCGACCACCTGGCCGCGCATCGTCGAGTGGTTGGTGCCGCAATATTCGGCGCACAGGATGTCGTGCACGCCCGGCTCTTTGACCTCGAACCACAGCGTCGTGTAGCGGCCGGGGATGACGTCTTCCTTGATGCGGAAGTCGGGCACGTAGAAGCTGTGGATGACGTCGCGCGAGGTCATGATCAGCTTCACCGGGCGCCCCGCCGGCACGTACAGCGTGGTGATCGAGTGGGCGCCCTCCTGATAGGCGAACTTCCACATCCACTGCTTGGCGGTGACGTAGATGTCGTAGCTGTCCGGCGGCGCCACGCGCAGCCGCACGAACTGCATGAAGCCGATGACCCACAGGCCGAAGAAGAGCCCGAAGAGCCCCAGCGCCAGCGCCCACTCCACGCGCGGCGGCGTCGTCGGTGCGCGGTCGCGCTCCGCCTTCTGCGGCCCTTTGTGGCGATACTTGATGACGAAGAAGACCGCCATGAGCCCGACGGCGGCCGAGCCGGCCATGGTCGTGAGGATCACGAGCATGTGCAGGTGATCGATCGACTCGGCCATGGTCGACGCCTGCGGCGGCAGGAAGAGCATGGTGCGCAGCCAGTCGTTGACCGACGCCGGGTCGTTCATGGCGCGAGCCTCCGCCGCCGGTCGCTGCGCCACAGAAGCGCGAGCAGCCCACCGACGAAGAGCACGGTCAGCGCCGCGCCGCCGCGCAGGACGCCGACGATGTAGACGCCGTAGCGTCGCGTGGCCGGATCGTAATGAAAGCAGGTGAGCAGGACGCGATCGATGATGCCGCCTATCTTGCCGTGCGCCGCTTCGTCGAGCGCGAGGCGCACGTCGAGCGGACGAAACTTGATGCCGTAGAGGTAGCGCGAGATGCGCCCGTCGGGCGTGACGATGAACGCGACCGCGGGGTGCGCGTACTGGTCGCTCTTCGGATCGTACGCGTACTGAAAGCCGAGGCGCGTCGCCAGCTCGGCGATCTCGGCGTGCCGCCCGACGAGGAACGGCCAGGCCGCGGTGGCGAACGGGGCGTCGAACGCCTGCAGCATCCCGTGCTGCTTGAGCGAGGCCTGCGCCGGCGTGTCCTTGGGATCGATGCTCACGGTGAGCGCGCGGAAGTCGCGTCCGAGCACGAGGCCCTGGCGCTCGATCGAGTCGACGACGCCGCGCAGCACCAGATCGCACAGCATCGGACAGCGGAAGTAGGCGAGCACGAGCACCACCGGCCGGCCGTCGCGGAAATAGTCGCCGAGGTGGACCGGATGGCCATCCTCGTCGGTGAAGGCGAGCTCGAGCGGCAGGCGCGCGCCGAGGTGCTCCTCGATGTCGACGGCGGCGAGCGCCGGCGGCGCCGCGCGCGCCGTCGCTGCGGTGAGCGTCAACAGCAGACAGACGAGCCTCATGGCGCCGCTCCGGAAGACTGTCGTTGCAACATCAGCTCCATCGCGCGGCGCACCGGAATGCGCACCACGCGCTTGGATGGGTCGACCCAGCCGTAGCTGTTGACGAGCGTGCGCTGCCGCTCCTTGAGCGACGGCACCGGCAGCGGAACCTCGTAGGGCGCGGCCAGCACCTTGGCGACCTCGTGCGGTGCGGGCAGGTTCTTCTCGGGAAAGCTGCGCGAGGGGCGCAGCGCCGACTCGCGCAGCCGCAGCAGCAGGTACGCGATCACGCACAGCGCGACCGAGATGATCACCGTCGCGGCGAGCAGGCGCAGCACCAGCCCGCGCGGCAGCGATTCGGCGGCGTATCCGACTTCTTCGTGTCGCTCTTCGTCGGCCATCATCGACTCTCGTAGTGAACGGCGACGGTGTAATCGGGATCCCAGACGGCCGAGAGCAGCGTGCCGCGCTGTCGCCACAGCGCGAACGCGACCCCGAGGCCGCCGACGAGGAGCAGCGCCGGCGCGTCGGCCCAGTGCCAGGCCTGGGCGGCCTGGCGCCGCGCGCCGACGAGCCAGTGCATGTCGACGTAGTGGCAGGCGAGCAGCCACGCGCCCATCGCGGTGACCGTCGCGCGGCGCCGTTTGACCGCGTACGACAACAGGATCAGCCACGGCACCGCGAAGTGGCCCCAGACCAGGAACCAGCTGGTCCACAGATCGCCGGGCCGAAAGCGCTCGATGTAGAACTTGGCCTCGATCGGCCGGTTGCCGATCCAGATGAGCATGTACTGGAAGAAGCCGGTGTAGGCCCAGAAGATGAGGAACGCGAACAGGAGGCGCCCGATCGCGTACCAGTGCGAGCGGTTGACGCCGACGAGCCAGCCGCCCGACTGCGCCGAGGACATCATGATCGCCATGAGGCCGAGCGCGCCGACGAAGCCGCCGGAGAGGACGTAGAGGCCGTACATCGTCGAGTAGAAGTCGGGCGACAGCGACATGATCCAGTCGAACGACGCGAAGGTCGCGGTGATGCCGACGAGCGGCAGGAGCACGCAGGAGAAGCCGCGCAGCCGATCCTTGAGGCTCGGCGCACCCGGGCGATCCATGGCCAGCGACCAGCGCCGCAAGAGCTCGGCGACCAGCGTCCACAAGAGCAGGAACACGATCGCGCGCACGAAGAAGAAGGGCGCGTTCATGACCGGCCGCTTGTGTAAGACGAGCTCGCGCACGTGGTGATCGGCGACGCGCTCGGGATGGGCCCACGGGTAGAGCCGCGCCGACCAGAACAGCGGCAGGTAGAGCACGACGAGGAGCGGCATGGCGCCGAAGCCGAGCTCGGCGACGCGGCGCACCGCGGTCGGCCAGGCGGCGTTCATGGCGTGCGCGCCCATCACGAAGGCGAGCAGTCCGACGACGACGGTGATGGCGAACGAGTAGGCGATGAGGTACGAGCTCAGCGCCTGCGTCGGATCGAGCACCAGCGCCACCACGAAGCCGGCGCCGCCGAGGGCGGCGATGGCCAGCGCGACGACGATGGCGCGGCCACCTCCGTCGAACGGACGCTCGTCCGGCTTGCCGCCGGTCTCGACAATCAGTGCCGCGTCATCGCTGCTCATGGCGTGTGCTCCAGGGCCTGTTCGGCGGCGGCGCGGGCGTCGGGCGGCAGCTCGTCGAGCGGCACCGCCTGGCTGAGCTGCAGCGCGCGCACGTAGGCGACGACGGCCCAGCGATCCTTGGTGGTGAGCTCGAGGTCGTAGGCGGGCATGAGGCCGTAGCCGTGGGTCGCGACCTGGAAGATGCGGCCGTCGGGGAACTGGCGCACGCGCGCGTCGACGAGCGGCGGCGGCCGGCGCAGCTCCATGTGCTCGGCGACCGGCGAGCGGCCGCTGCCGTCGAGGCCGTGGCAGGCGGCGCAGTAGGTGTCGAAGGCGATCTGACCCGCGGCCAGCGACGACGCCGTCATCGGCAGCGGGCTGTGCTCGACGTAATGCCCGTCGACGATGCCCTCGGTGAAGGCGGGGCGCCCGACGATGCGATCGCGCGAGACCGTGTGCGCCGGCGGCGGCTGCATGGCGCGCCCGTCGGCGAAGAAGCGGCACGCCTCGTAGGGCTGGAACTTGTGCTGATCGATCATCTGCTGCCAGTCGAACTCGGGCAGCACGCCCTCGCAGCCGGCGGCGGCGAGCGCGACGGCGACGAGCGCGACGGCGACGAGCGCGCGCCTCATCGGCGGGCCCCCGCCGGATCGCCCCAGCCGCCGAACGGCGCCACCGACAGCGCGTGCAGGCGCGCGAGCTCCTCGCCGGTGCGCGCGCGGTCGAGCGCGGCGTCGCCGGCGCCGATGGCCAGCCAGAAGCGATCGAGCGACGCGCGCTCGAAGCCGTCGACCTTGAACAGCGGATGGGTCAGGTTGGGCAGCCCGATGGTCCAGAACAGCCCGACGAAGACGCACAGCGAGGTGGCGAGGATGCCGCTCTCGAAGGTGATCGGGATGTCGGTGATCCAGCCGAACGGCGGCCGTCCGCCGACGTTGAGCGCGTAGCTCCAGGCGTTGCAGTACCACTGCAGCCAGAAGGCGAAGATGGCGCCGCCCATGCCGAGCGGGAACACGACCCAGTTGAGCCGCGAGCGCCCGAGCGCGAGCACGTCTTCGAGCTCGGCCATCGGATGCGGCGTGAACGCATCGAGCTCGCGATAGCCGAGCCGGCGCAGCTCCGCCACGGCGATCAAGAGATCGTCGCCGCTGCCGAACTCGGCGGCCAGCCCGGCGCGCATCAGACGTGCCTCCGCGGCTTCACTTCGGCCTTGAGCTCCTTGAGCTCGGCGAGCGGCACGAACGGGACGAAGCGCAGGAACAAGAGGAACAAGAAGGCGAAGCAGCACCCGGTGCCGAGGCACAGGCCCCAGTCGACCGGCGACGGATGGAAGGCGTGCCACGACGACGGTAGAAAATCCTGCTGCAACGAGAGCGCGATGATGCTGAAGCGCTCGGTCCACATCCCGAGGTTGATGAAGATCGTGACGACCCAGACGAGCAGCTCGCTGGTGCGTGCGCGCTTGGACCAGAAGATCTGCACGAGCACGACGTTGGAGAACATCGTGTACCAGAAGGCCCACGCGTTCGGCCCCGACGGCAGCGAGTGGAGCATGGTCCACATCTCGAACTGTTCGCCGGAGTACCAGGCGAGGTACCACTCGCACAGGTACGAGTAGTCGACGATGATCCCGGTCAGGAGGATCATCTTGCAGACGTTCTCGACGTGCCGCGTGGTGATGACGTTCTGCAGGCCGTAGACGCGCCGGATCGGGATCATCAGCGTCGCCACCATGCAGAAGCCGCTGAAGATGGCGCCGGCGACGAAGTAGGGCGGAAAGATCGTGGAGTGCCAGCCGGGCAGGATGGTGATCGCGAAGTCCGACGACACCACCGAGTGCACCGACAAGACCAGCGGCGTCGCCAGGCCGCCGAGCAGGCCGTAGGCCATCCGGTAGTGGCGCTGATGGTGCGCCGAGTTGCGCCAGCCGAGCGCGAAGACGCCGTAGACGTAGCGCTGCCAGCGCGTGGGCGCACGATCGCGTACCGACGCCAGATCGGGCACGAGGCCGAGGTACCAGAAGAGCAGCGACACCGTGAAGTAGGTCGCGACTGCGGCCATGTCCCACGGCAGCGCCGACTTGAAGTTCGGCCACACCTTCATCGTCGCGGGGTAGGGCGCGAGCCAATAGGCGAACCACGGGCGGCCGAGGTGGATGAGCGGGAAGATGCCCGCCTGCATCACCGCGAACAGCGTCATCGCCTCGGCGAAGCGGTTGATCGACGTGCGCCACTTCTGCTCGAAGAGCAGGAGGATGGCGCTGATGAAGGTGCCGGCGTGGCCGATCCCGATCCACCACACGAAGTTGGTGATGGCGAAGGCCCACGCGACCGGCACGTTGACGCCCCACACGCCGATGCCCTCGTAGAACG
The DNA here is from genome assembly GCA_035607415.1 of Polyangia bacterium. Taxonomy (GTDB): domain Bacteria; phylum Myxococcota_A; class Polyangia; order Palsa-1104; family Palsa-1104; genus JAQBQH01. Next base: position 29,170 of record DATNAQ010000027.1, on the reverse strand, counting down.
TGTAGAGGATGAGGCAAAGGAGCATGCAGGTGCCGAGGCCGGTGACGAGGAACGCGGCGCCCCAGGTCTTGCGTTTTGGGCCCCACACCGGATCGAGGAGCTGATCGGTGAGCGCCACGTCGCTCGGGTTGCCGACGAGGACCGGCTCGAGCGCGGCGCTCATTTTTGGAGCCGCGGGTTCGGGTTGTCGATGCGCGCGAGATATTGCGTGCGCGGCCGCGTGCCTTCGTCGTTGAGGACCGAGTAGGCGCGCGGCTCGTTGCGCCACTGCACCATCGGCGTGTCGGTGTGCGAGAGCGAGCCGAACTGGATGGCGCCCGTCGGGCAGGCCTGCTGGCACGCGGTCACGATCTCGCCCGGGCGGAGGTCGCGATCCTCGATGCGCGCGTGGATCTCGGCGCCGCGGATGCGCTGCACGCAGTAGGTGCACTTCTCCATGACGCCGCGATCGCGCACGCTGACGTCGGGGTTGTGCACGAGCTCGTAGCTGCCGCGGTTGGCCTCGTAGTGCTTGTTCCAGTTGAACCAGTTGAAGCGGCGGACCTTGTACGGGCAGTTGTTGCTGCAAAAGCGCGTGCCGACGCAGCGGTTGTAGACCATCTCGTTGAGCCCGTCGGTGGAGTGCACCGTGGCGTTGACCGGGCAGACGTACTCGCACGGCGCGGTCTCGCAGTGCTGGCACATCATCGGCTGGTGCACGACGCTGGGGTTCTCCGGCGTGCCCAGGTAATAGCTGTCGATGCGCAGCCAGTGCATCTGCCGGCGCTTGAGGAGCTGCAATTTGCCGACGACGGGGACGTTGTTCTCGGCCTGGCAGGCGACCATGCAGGCGGAGCAGCCGGTGCAGATCGACAGGTCGATCGACATCGCCCACTGCAGCCCTTGGTACGGATAGGGCCGCATCAGCGACGGCTGCGGGCCTTTGTCGTCGCCGGTGAAGTCGGGATTTTGGCGGTACTCGGCGAGCGTCGCCGACATCGCGATGTGGCGGCCGTGCATCGAAAACTGCGTCTGCGTGGTGGCGAGCTCGTGGGTGTGCCCGGTCGCGCGCAGCGCGGCGCCGGCGGCGAACGACGCGCTCCTGGCGGTGCGCAGCGCGTACGCATCGACGCCGACGCCGGCGGCGAGCGACTCGGCCCCCCTGCGTCCGTAGCCGAGCCAGAGCGAGACGGCGTCGTCGGCGTGGCCGGGCAGCACGAGGACCGGTACGGCAACGGCGCGCCCGTCGTGGGCGAGCTCGACGATGTCTTGCGTGTGCAGGCCGAGACGCGTCGCGGTCGCCGGGCTGAGCAGCGCGGCGTTGTCCCAGGTCAGCTTGGTCATCGGCTCGGGCTGCTCGAGGAGCCAGGCGTTGTTGGCGAAGCGCCCGTCGTGGATCGTCGGCGAGGCGTAGAAGCCGAGCTCGAGCGCGCCGGCGGCAGGCGACGGCAACGTGTCGAGCGCGTGCGCGATCGCCGCCGCCGCGAGCTGCGTCGTCCCGAGCGGCGCCGTCGTCGCCGGCAGCGCGGTGCCGCCGACGCTGCCTCGTTGCAGCGCCGCGTCCACGTCGAGCGTGGGGTGGGTGGCGCGCACGAGGCGGTAGCCGTCGAGCTCGCGATCGCCGGCGAGCATGGCGAGGAGCTCGAGGACGCTGCGGCCGCCGTGCAGCGGACGGATGAGCGGCTGTTGCAGCGAGAGCGTGCCGTCGTAGGCGCGGCCGTCGCCCCACGACTCGAGCGGGTGCGCGAGCGGCGCGAACCAGGTGGCGTGCGCCGCGGTCTCGTTCTCGTAGGCGCCGAGGTAGATGCGATCGACGGCGCTCGTCATCGCGCGGCCGAAGTCGAGCTCGGCGGGCGCGCTGTAGACCGGGTTGCCGTCGAGGATGACGAGCGTGTCGACGTGGCCGGCGCGCAGCTCGCCGGTGAGCGCGGCCAGATCCTGGTCGCTGTCGCCGAGCGGCACCGGCTCGGTGACGAGAACGGTCGCGCCGAGGTTGCCGAGCGCGGCGTTGATGGCCAAACCGAGCGCATGGACCGCCGGCGGCTGGCGCTCGCCGACGACGATCAGCGTCGAGCCCGCGGGCCGCGACGTCAGATCTTGCGCCATCGCCGCGACGAACCGTGCGCTCTCGTCTTGCGCGTGGCCGGCGCCGCCGAGCGCGGAGGCCAGGCCCGGCAGCTGCGCCGCGAGCGCGCGCGCGACGCCGGCGATGTCGCCCGAGCGCCGGCGCAACCGATGATCGGCCGCCATCCCCGTCGGCGTCGGCAGACACTCGACCGCGTAGAGCCGATTCGGCGTATCCGACGGACGGGCGATGCGCCGCCGCTGCGCCCACTGGCGGGCCCAGCGCAGCGACATCGGCATCGACGTCAGGAGGTCGGCGTCGAGGGCCACGGTCACGTCCGCCTTGGTGAGGTCGTAGCCCGGCTGCAGCCGCCGGCCGAAGGCGAGCTCGCTGCCGGCGAGCGTGTGGTCGAGCGGCGGCAGCGGCGCCGCGAACGTGACCTTCATGCGCGGATGGAGCGCGCGGACGCGCGCGAGCAGGCGATGCACCGTCGGCGAGCTGGTCGGCTCGACGAGGATCCGCAGCCCGGCGCCACCGTCGCCGCGCGGCCGGCGCAGCCGCTCGGCGAGCGCGTCCCACGATGACGGCGCGCCCTGCCACTGCACGCGGCGCGCGCGGTCCGGATCGTAGAGCCCGAGCACGTGCGCCTGCTGCCACAGGCCGGCGCCGCCGAGGCTGGCCGGGTGATCGGGGTTGCCCTCGATCTTGGTCGGCCGCCCATCGCTGCTCTCGGCGAGCAGGCCGATGGCGAAGCCGTCGAGCAGCATGTGCGTGGCGTAGTAGCGCGGCACGCCGGGGCGCACGTCGCGCGGGCTGACGCTGTAGGGCAGGATTTGCTCGGGCACCGTGCGATCGCAGCCGGCGGCCAGCGCCAGCGACGCGCCCATCAGCTTCAAGAACGAGCGGCGCGACCAGCCCGCTCCTTCGTCGGCGCCGGGCGCGAACTCGCCGCCGTCGTCGTCGAGGCGGCCGGCGAGCTCGTCGAGGCTGCGCCAGCGCCGCGGCGCCTCGCCCGGCCCCAACCGGAGCTGCACCAGATCGCCGTCACTCACGAGCGCACCTTGCTCACCTGGCGTCTCCTATCGGTGACACGTCGTGCAGTTGGTGAGGTGGCGGACGCGGTAGAGCGCCGCCAGCTTCTTGCCGAGCGCCTTCTGTTGCCCCGCCGGCGGCCGCCAGTCCATCGACGTCTCTTGCGCGAGCGGCCGCAAGTGTTGCTCGGGCGCGCGATGACAATCGAGGCACCAGCCCATCGACAGCGGCGCCACCTGGTAGACGACGGCCATCTGGTCGATGCGCCCGTGACAGGTCACGCAGCCGACGCCCTTGTTCACGTGAATGGAGTGATTGAAATAGACGTAATCGGGGAGGTCGTGCACGCGATTCCAGCGCAGCGGCTCGCCCGAGTAGTAGCTGCGCCGCACCTCCTCGAGCTGAATGCTCTTCGGCCACACCTGCGCGTGGCAACCCATGCACACCTCGGCCGACGGAATTCCCGCGTACGCCGATCGGCGCGCGTCGCCGTGGCAGTACATACAGTCGATCCCGTCGTCGCGGACGTGATGCCGGTGATCGAACTGCACCGGCTGATCGAGCGCGTAGCCGCGCTTTTGATGGTAGGGGGTGCGCACGTAGACCATTGGTCCGATCACCGCGCCGAGGCCGATCAATCCGAGGCCGACCAGCGTCACGCGAAACGCGGTGTCGCTCCAGCTCGGGAAGACCGTCTTCATGGCGAGTGAGCCAATTACGCATGGGCCTGGCCTGCGCAAGCGCCCGCGCGAGCGCCGGAGATCGTTTGTCGAAAGATCAGGTGCGCGCTGGACCCGGGCCGCGGCGCGGTCTACCGAAGTCAGCCGATTGCGCTCGCCGGCGCCGTCCGCATCTACCGACAGCCAGGACGACTGGCAGAGGAGGAGCCATGATCGCGGTGAGTCGCGACGTCGAGGCGCGCCCACGTGTGATGGAACAGCGCGCTCCGCTCGGGCTGCTCGCGTCGCCGGAGCGGATCATTCGCCGCGAGCTGAGCGACGCCGGCGTCGCGATCGACCGGCCGGAGGCGGCGGTCGGCATCCGCGTGCGCGATCCGCGCTTCTACTGGCGCGTCTTCGTCGACGGCACGCTCGGGCTCGGCGAGTCCTACGTCGACGGCTGGTGGGAGTGCGACGCGATCGACGAGGTGACGGCGCGCCTCGTGCAGCGCAGCGACAGCCACGGCGCTTGGCTCGCGGCGCTGCGCGGGCTCGGTCGGCTTGTCGGCGCGCGCGCGTTCAACCGGCAGACGCGCCGGCGCTGCCTGCGCGACATCCCTACGCACTACGACCGCGACGACGAGCTGTTCCGCGCCATGCTCGGGACGCGCATGGTCTATTCGTGCGGCTATTGGGATCGCGCCCGCACGCTCGACGAGGCGCAAGAGGCGAAGCTCGAGCTCGTCTGCCGCAAGCTCGGCCTGCGCCGCGGGCATCGCGTGCTCGATCTCGGCTGCGGTTGGGGCGGGCTGGCGCGCTACGTCGCCGAACGCTACGGCGCCAGCGTCGTCGGCGTGACCATCGCCGGCCGGCAGGCGCAGCTCGCCCGCAAGATGTGCGCAGGGCTGCCCGTCGAGATCCGCGTGCAGGACTATCGGCAGGTGGCGGGGCGCTTCGATCGCGTGGTGTCGATCGGGATGCTCGAGCACGTCGGCCACAAGAACCACGCGACCTTCATGCAGGTGGTCCGCCGCTGCCTGGAGGACGACGGCCTCGCCCTCGTGCAGGTCATCGGCAACCGCGAATCGAGCACGATGATCGAGCCCTGGCTCGACCGCTACATCTTTCCGCATGCCGTGCTGCCGTCGGTGGCGCAGCTCGGCCGCGCGCTCGAGCGCTCGTTCGTGCTCGAGGATTGGCACAACTTCGGCGCGCACTACGACAAGACGCTCCTGGCGTGGCACGCCAACGTCGAGCGCTACTTCGCCGCGGCGCCGGTGCGCTACGACGAGCGCTTCCGCCGGCTCTGGCGCTATTACCTGCTCTCGTGCGCGGGCGCCTTCCGCGCGCGCTACACCCAGCTGTGGCAGCTCGTCTTGTCGCCGCGCGGCGTCACCGGCGGCTATCGCTCGCTGCGCTGACGGCGCGCTCGTGTCCCGTGTCGGAGATCCGCGTGCACCGAGGGCGGTGCGGCGCCCCGCGCGCGAGGCGCGACGACCGCGAATACTCCGACTCGGGACACTAGCGCCTCGTCGTCCCTCAGCCGATCCGGCAAACCCCCGGTGTGCGCCGCGTCGGTGTGGTTACCCTCGAAAGAGGAAGGAGGGGATGATGATGGCGGCACTGATGAAACGTCCGTCGGCCGTCGCGCGGATGAGGCGCTCCGCGGGCGGCACGCGCAACCTCGCCGTGCTGGCGATCGCGTTCAGCTTCGCGCTCCTGTCGGGGCACGTCGCGTTGACGCTCGTCGCTCTGTGGCTTTACGGCATGTGCGTCGTGCGCGACGTCGCGAGCCCGCGCTTCGGCAAGCGCCTGGCGGCCGAGGATGCGGAGAAGCGGCGGCGCCTGCCCGAGAGCGTCGAGCTCAACGATCCCGGCTTACGCATGACCGTGTCGTCGATCCGCGCCGGCTACGCAGAGATCGCGCGCGTGCTCAAGCGAACGCCGCCGCCGATCCACGCGCACGTCGGCGCCGCGCTCACGTCGCTCGAGGAGCTGCGCCCGCAGGCGGCGCGGCTGATCCGCGAGGCCGACGAGCTGGGCGGCTACCTGCGCGCCGTGCCGCGCAGCGGCGTCGAGTCGGAGCTACAGCGGCTCGAGAAGGCGGCGCAGCGCGCCACCGACGAGGCGCGCGCCGAATACGAGCGGGCGCTCGCGATCCGCCGCGAGCAGCTCGACGCGATCGATCAGATCCAGCGCGAGCACGATCGCATCAGCGCCTCGCTCGAGCGCATCATCGGCAGCATCGAAGCGTTCCCGGCATGGATCTACCGGCTGCGGCTGCTCGAGCGCTCGGCGCGTGAGGATCTGGTGCGCGACGCCGACCGCGATCTACAGCGCATGAACGAGGACTTCTCCTCGTCCAAGCAGCTCCTGGAGTCGCTGGCCGCGCGCGACGGGACCTCGTGGTCGCCGTTGCCGTCGGTGATCGTCGGCGAGCCGGGCCTCCTCGAGCACGGACGCCCGGAGTGACGGAAGGAGAGAATCATGGCAATGCAAGCTCGGCGCTCGTCGAACCCGTTGGTGTGGGCGCCCATCGTCAACCTGGTGCTCGGCGCCTGGTTGTTCGTCTCGGCGTTCGCGTGGCCGCACACGGTGCACGCGCGCGCCAACACCTGGATCCTCGGCCTGTTGATCGCGGTGTTCGCCATCTATGCGATCGCGCAGCCGACGGCGCGCTGGCTCAATACGCTGGCCGCCGTCTGGCTCTTCTTCTCGAGCCTGGCGATCGGGCACATGGAGGCGGCGACCGTGTGGAACAACGTGATCGTGGCGATCCTCGTGTTCGCGCTCTCGTTCGTCGGCCGCTATGGCGAGCGCCATTCCGCCGGCGACGGATCCGCTCTTGGCCATACGGTAGGATGACGCCGCTGACGATGCCGGCCAGGCGCGCGCGGAAAGGCTCCTGCGGCCGTCGCTAAAACATCGGGTGCGGCTCGACGGGGGGCTGGTGACCGCCGATCGGCGCGAAGGCGTCGATCGCGACGAGCACCATGAGGACGACGACGGCGCCGACCGCGCCGGGCCGGTTCCAGTGGTCGGCGGCGATGGAGCCGAGCACGGCGCCGATCGCGTACGCGACCCAGACCGCGGTCATGAGGGCGACGCGGCGCTTCGAGCGCTGCTTGCCGGCGCCGCCGCTCTCGGCGCTGCCGGCGGGATCGTGAATCCACGGCAGCGCGTGCGCGCCCTCGCGCGCGAGCCTCGTCAGGTTGCCCGTCACGTGCGTCGTGTAGACGCTGGAGGCGCCGATGCGGATGAGCGTCGCGTTCTGCAGCCCCATGGCGACGCACAAAAGGCCCGTGGGCAGGTAGTAGGTGATGCCGCTCGTCGATGGCGCCGCCGGCCAGGGCAGGATGGCGACGAACGCGACGGCGGCGGCTTCGAGGCCGAGCGTCCAGCCGGCGCTCGACTGCCGGCCGCGGCGGCGCACGAGCTCGTAGATCAGCTCGCTCGCGAAGAGGCCGAGCGTGAAGGTCACGATCGGCCAGATGCGCGCGGCCGCCTCGCCGAGGTCGCGGTGCGCGACGGCGCGTCCGAGCGCGACCGTGTTTCCCGACATGTTGGCGACGTACACCTGCGACAGAAGCGCCCAGCCGAGCGCGTCGACGTAGCCGGCCACGGCGCTGAGCACCACGGCGACGGCGGCGAGCCCGCGCTCGCTGAATGTATCGGCCTCCCCGTCGCGCATCGACGACCTGGAGGTCTGCAAGTTGCCGACCACGCGCGAACGGCAGCGAGTGTATTTTGGCGGCGCCCGGCGGATCCGGCGCGCTGATTGCTCATTGGTGGCAGCGTCGGAGGTGGGAGATGGAGGAAGTCATTGGACGGGAAGGCATCGCCGTCGAGATGGTGTCGCGCGTACAGCTGCGCGCGGTCGTCTCGGGGCTGGCGGTGGGCGTCGGCTGCTTCGCCTTCTGCATGGGGCTGAGCTGGGCCATCGGGCTCAGCACGTTCGCCCCGACGGCCGGTCACGCCAGAGGGCTGGCGCTCGGCAACCTGATCTGGGGAGCGATCGCCCTGTGGATCAGCATGTTCTTCGGCGCCTTCGTGGCCGCGCTCGCGGGCCGTTCGCCCGACGGCAAGACCGGGGTCATGCATGGCCTCGTCGTGTGGGGAGCGATCGCCGGCGTGCTCGGCGTCGCGCTGGCGATGCTGTTCGGCCGCGTGCTGTTCGACATCGTGCAGCTCAGCGGCGAAGGCACGGCCGCGCCCGCGGTCGGGCCGCGCGCCATCGGCGGGCTGGTGCACGCGGCGGGCTTGACGCTGTGGCTCTATTGGGCCGGGATCGCCGGCGGCCTCTTGACGTCGATCGCCGGTGGCCTGGCCGGCGCGCGCAGCGAGGGCAAGGCGGCGCGGCGCATCGGCGTGCGCGTGCCGTCGCCGCGGCCGACCATCCCGCAGCCGGCGTACTGACGGGTTGGGGCGAGCCCATGACGGCATCAGGATTCGGATGTGTGGACGACTATCGCCGGCCGATCCTCGCGGCGGCCGGCCATCCCGGAAATGCGATCCCCGTCGGGGGCGTCGTCGTCGTGTTGATGATGGCGGGACTGCTCGTCGCGGCGGCGGCGCTGGTCGGGATCGACGCGCTGGCGATCTTCCTGGGAATGCAGCTGCCGCCGATCCGGCGCCGCGTGATGCGACGCGCGAGCCGGGTCGCGCGAGAGCGGGCCGCGCAACACCTGAGCCCGGCGGCGCGATGTGAATGGCAGAGCCTGGAGACGATGTGCCGGCAGATCGAGGCCTTCAACCTGCGCCGCGGCGAAACGGAGCAGCTCCTCGACGGCTACATGAACACGGCGCTGGCGCTGCACTACGCCACCACGTGCATCGAGGTCGTCACCGGCGATCGACACGAGCCGAAGAGCGGAGAAGCGGCCGCGTTGGCGTCGGAGCGGCAGCAGACCGTGGCGCGCACCAGGCAGGCGCTCGGCGTGTTGCGGGCGCAGCTCGAGCGCACCGCGCAGCGCATCCGGTTGCAGTGCGAGCTCGCGGTGGCCGACGAATGCGAAGCCGGTGCCGAGCTGTGGGGCGGAGATCTCGAGCCTGCTTCCTCGTCCATCCCACGGCTCGGTCCCGGCGACGCGCGAACGGAGTAACGGAAAAGGGGGCAATCGTGGTTCGAGGAATTTCGGTGGTATTGGCGGTAGGGCTCGTCGTTCTGTGGATCGTGGCGCTCGGTCAACACGCGACCGTCTGGCTGGCGTGGCTCGCGCTCATCGGCGGGCTGTGCGGGTTTGGCATCGCGCTCGGCGCCGGCGACCCGGCCGGGCGGATGATGGGCGTCGGCGCGCCGATCGCGCTGGCCATCGGGCTGTTCGTCCTGTGGATCATCGGCCTGGCGACGCGCGCCAACACCTGGTTGACCTGGTGGGACTTCGCGTTCGCTTGCGCGTTCTTGCTGGTCGGGATCATCTTCGGCGCCGCCGGCCCGCGCCTGACGACGACGACGACGACGCGGACGACGCCGCCGCATCCAGTCTAGTACCTCGCCGCAGTGAATTTGACGGGTTGCCGATCTGGCTTTTCAAGGCGCCAAAGGCGCCGTCGGCCGGCAATCCGGCCGTCAGCGGGAGGGAGGCTCGGCGGGCTGTGCCCGACGAGGGAGGCGGCACGCCTCCTGGGATCGATGCGCAGTACCTCGCCGCGACGTGCGAATACGTCGCCAGGTCATGAACCGAAACGAACCGATCAAAACCACTGCGGCGAGGTACTAGCGCGCGGCGGTCAGGCGCGCGGCTCGCGCTCGATGCGCTCGACCCACAGGCACTGCACCGTCGCGTGCAGACAGGCGAGCAGCGGTGTGGCCACGATGATCCCAGGAATGCCGAACACGGCGCTGGCGATCGCTTCCCAGCAGAGCAGCACCGCGGGCTTGAGATCGACGGCGCGGCGCATGATGAACGGCTGCACGAAGTAGCCCTCGACGTGATGGACGACGACGTACACGACGAGCGCGTACCAGAAGTGACGCGGTGACTGCGCGAGCGCGATCGCCAGGCCGGGCAGGGCGCTGGCGATGGCGCCGACGTAGGGCACGAAGGTGCCGAGGAACGTCAGCACGCCGAGCAGGAGCGGCGACGAGATGCCGGCGATCCACAGCCCGACGCCGGAGACGACGCCCATGATCACCATCGAGACGACGATGCCGCCGGTCCAGCGACGGAGCGTCGTGCCGACGCGGGTCCACCAGGTGTCGAAGTCGGGGTGATGGCGTAGCGGGAGGAGCCGTCGGACCCCGCCGTGGATGCCGTCGCTGCCGGCGGCGAGGAAGAACGCCAGCACGATGACGAACAGGAGCCCGAAGACGATCTCGAGCGCGCGGTAGGCGACGGGCACCGCCTGCTTGATCGATTTGGCCGTCTCTTCGGCGACGGAGACCTTGCTGGCGTCGATGCCGGACGACTGCAGCCACTGCTGCAGCTGATCGGTGGCGGCCGCGATCTTGTCGGGAAGCCCTTCGAGCTGCCCGCGCAGCGTCGGGGCGATCCAGAAGCCGATGCCGGCGAGGATGCCGGCGAGCGCGACGACGGTGATGGCGATCGCGATCTTCTTCGGCCAGCGCCGCGCGATCCAGTCGATGGGAAACGAAAACAGCGTCGAGAGGACGATGGCGAGGAAGATGACCAGGAGCGGGACGCGCGCGGCCACGATGGCGCGGGCCAGGCCGACGACGAGCAGCACGGTCGCCGTGACCTTGACGACGCGCCCTGGCGGCCATTGACCGGCGTCGCGCGGTTCCACCCTCCATTTGGTATATGCGCGGGCGGCGGGCGTGCACGGGGGCGACGGGAACGCTACTCGTCCTTCTCGTCCTTGTCGTCCTTGAGCGCGGCCTTCAGCGACTCTTTGAGCGTCTTGCGCTGGGCCGGATCCTTGAACGCGGCCTTCATGGCGTCGGCGAGCGCCTTTTGCGCGTCGGGGCGGTGCTCGGAGTGGGCGAGGATCTGCTCCATGACCTCCTGCAGCGCCTCCGGCTGATCGCGCAGATACATCGCGTTGAGCCGAGCCAGCTTCGGATCCTTGAGCGCGCGCGTCTCGTCGACGGTGAAGCGCTCGAGCGTGGCGTGGTGCTTGCGCGTCATCTCGAAAAACTCGTCGACATACTGCGGGTTGCGATCGAGCACCTCGAGGGTGGCCTCGAAGATCTCCTGGCGCCTCTTGTCGTCGGCGACGCCCTTCTCGATCAAGGTGGCCTTGGTGCTGGTGGCACACGCGGAGGCGGCGAGCGCAAAGAAGAGCAAGACGCGCATCGGAAGATCCTGTGCAGGCGAACGCGGCCTGCAATGGGTCAGGTGTCCACGGCAAACTGGACGGTCCGGGTTGTTTGCGCGACCGGCGGCAACAGTCTCCCCGCAGAAGGTGGGAAAATGGCAATCAAAGACATCATGACCATGGAGGTGACCGTCATCGCTCCCGACGATTCGATCATGGCGGCGGCGAAGAAGATGGCGGACGAGGACATGGGCTTCATCCCGGTGTGCGACGGCGAGCGCATCGTCGGCGCGCTCACCGACCGCGACATCACGGTCCGCTGCGTCGCCAAGGGCGGCGACGCCAGCCGGACGCGGGTGCGCGACGTGATGACGCCCGAGATCACCTACTGCTACGAGGACGACGACGTCGAGAAGACGGCGCGCCTCATGCGCGACAAGCAGATCCGCCGCATCATCGTCGTCAACCGCGACAAGAAGCTCGTCGGCGTGGTGGCACTCGGCGACCTGGCGCGCGAGCAACAGGGCCAATCGGCAGACGTCCTCGCGTCGGTCTCGGAAGCGCCGCCGAACAACTAGGCGGCGGGCTCGGCGTCGCGCGCGCCGCATCTTGCCTCCATCCCGCGGGTTGGTGGTAGATTTCGTCCTCGCGACGCGCAAGCCCGACAACGCGTCCCAGGAGACGAGGTGCAGACCCCGATCCTCGAGCGATTGACGCAGCTGTTGCTTCCCGAATTCGGCGAATGCTCCGCGCTCGTCGTGATGGACGACGAGGGGCGCGTCGTCGACCGGGCGGTCGCGCACGTCGACGCGGGCAAGCGCGAGTCGGTGCTCGCGCTCAGCGGCTGCGTCGCCGACAGCACGGGGCCCCTGCACCACACCTTCCTCGGCGGCACGGCGATGGTCATTGCCGACCTCTCCTCGGCGGATGGCGCCGACGGGCTGCGCCCGCTCGCCGAGGCCGCCGGTGTGCGCGCCGCCGCGTGCGTGCCGCTCGGCCACGAGGTCAACGGCGGGTTTGCCATCTTCTCGCGCGAGCGCGGCCGTTACGAGCGGCGCGACCTGCCGCTGCTCGCCGAGATCGGACGCTGTGCCGAACGCATGCTGCGGCCGTCGAACGATCCGCGCTCGGAGATCGATTCGCTCCTCGGCGGCGTGCACCACGATCTGGCGACGCCGCTCATGGCGGTGCGCATGAGCCTCGACGTGATGGAGAGCGCGCTCGTATCGGGGGGCAATTCGATGCAGGAGCACATCGACCGGGCGCGCCGCGGCGTCGACCAGATGCGCGGCCTGCTCGACGAGCTCGCCGACTATCTGCGTCCGCACGATGGGGAGCCGGCGCTGCGGGGGCGTTGCACCGCCAGCGCCGCCGTGACCGACGCGCTCGACGTGCTCGCGCCGCTGGCGGCCAGGCGCAACCTCCGCCTCGTCACCAGCCTCCACGACGCGGACGCGGCGATCGCCATCGGCCGTTCTCAGCTCGGCCGCGTGCTCTCCAACATCGTCGGCAACGCCGTCAAGTACACCCAGGCGGGCGGCAGCATCTACGTCGCGACCGGCCGCTCGAAGCGCGGCTTCAGCTTCCGCGTGCAGGACAATGGTCCCGGCTTGTCGAACGAGGACCGGCAGCACATCCTCGACGCCGAGTACGTCGCGCGCAGCCCGATCCGCCGCGGCAACGGCCTCGGCCTGGCCATCGCGCGCCGGATCGTGGAGCGGTACGGCGGCAAGATTCAGGTCTCGAGCAAGCTCGGCGTCGGCACGACCTTCGTGATTTCGCTCCCGCTCGCCGAGTAGGCGGCGGCGTACAGCAAAAGCTGTATGGCTATGCGCTCGAGAGCCAGTCGCCGGGCGAGCTCTGCATCGCCATCCGCCAGGTCTTCGACGGACAGCGCGCTCTGGCGCCGGCCTGTTGTTGCCGCGGGGCGACGGGCAGCACCGCGCGGTGCCGTCGGGTCGTCTACGTACGCGGAGCTGGTGATCGACGAAGTTTCGGGTGTTCAATCGATTGTGGTCGTACCGACGTCCGTGAGACAACCCCTCCCGCCGCGGTGGGAGGGTTGGTGGGCGGGAGCCGCGTCGTCGAGGTGTTAGCGTCCCCTGCACACCCCGACGACGCGGGCGGCCTCAGGCAATTCCTGTGTTCGTTGGATTGCGGCCGGGACGCGAGGACGGCACATGGGCAGCATGACCGTAGTTCTCGTCGAACGCGACGCGGCCTTGAGCCGGCAGATCGTCGCCGCCTTGCGCAAGCGGAGATGCCGGCCGCTGGTCGCGACCGACTATGCCAGCGGGCTGCGCTTGATGCGACAGAACGACTCGGTCGCCGTTCTCTATCTCGCCGAGCAGCTCGCGCGCCGCTCGGGCCCCGACCTGCTGGCGCGGCTCGAGCGCGAGCGTGGGCTCCGCCCGGTCCCAACCGTCATCCGCGTCAGCGACGACACCGGTCTCATGGCGCTGGCGCTGCGCCGCGGCGGCATGCAGACCGTGGTCGCCAGCATCGGCGCCGAGTCGATCGCGTCGACCATCTATCTGGCCCGAGCGGTCTCCCTCGATCGGCGGGCGCGTTCGCTGTCGCTGCGCGAGGTCACCCGCACGCTGGCCTCGGATCTCGCGCACGGCGGGACACGCATCCACGGAACCGCCGAAAAGCTGCAGCCACAGCAGCAGGTCAACGCGGTGTCGCCGACGGCAGCAGCCCACGCTGCGCAGCGACCCGCACGAGGTCGGCGAGCGAGTGGACGCCGAGCTTCTTGAAGATGTGCGTGCGGTGGGTCTCGACGGTCTTGACGCTGATGAAGAGCTGCCGCGCGATCTCGCGGTTGCGATAGCCGCGCACGAGCAGATCGAAGAGCTCGTGCTCGCGCGGCGACAGCTGGTGGCTCGCCGCGCCGTCCTTCTGGTCGCCTTGCAACGTGGCCGTCGCCGCCTCCGGCAGGCGCGACGACAGATAGCGGTTGCCGCCGACGACGGCGCGCATCGCGTCGAGGAGCATGCTCGGCGAGTCATCCTTGAGCGCATAGCCGCTGGCGCCCGCGTCGAAGGCCTCGGTCACGAAGTCGGCCGACGAGTGCATGGTGAGCACCAGCCGCGCTCCCGGCGAACGCAGGCGACGCAGCTCGCGAATGAGGGCGAGCCCGTTGCTGCCCGGCATCGTGATGTCGATGAGCGCGACGTCGGGCGCGCACGCTTCGAGATCGCGCAGCGCCTCTCTCGCCGAGGGCGCTTCGCCCACCACCTCGACGCCGGCGAATCCCTCCAGCATCATCCGCAGGGCGGAGCGAAACAGCTCGTGGTCATCGACGAGAAACACGCGCATGGGGATCTCCGGACGGATTCGAGTGGAATGTAAGGCCCGGCCGCGTTCCACAGCGAAGCTCTCCATCGCACGGGACGATGTCTGACGAAATCAGGGAACGACTGCATTCGTCTGCGGCATTTTCGGCGCATCGCGTGTCGACGCGTGACCGCGACCCGCGACGCCGCCGTTACCGCGGCGTCGTGTCGCTGGACGAGCCGGAGCCCTTGTCGGAGTGGGAGCTACCGCTCGAGTCACTCGGGCCGCTCGGGGTCGCCGACGAGCCCGAGCGGTCGTTGCTCTTGGTCGTGCTCGTGCTGCGCTTGGACTGCTTGTGGGTCCGCGTCGTCGTGTCGTTGGGGTTGCTGGTGTCGTTCGGCTCGTTGCCGAGCGTCCCCGTCGAGTCGCTGGGGCTGCCCGTGCCCATCGTGTTGCCCGTCGGGCTGCCTGCGCTCGAGCCGGCGCCGGCGCCCTGCGCGAGCGCCACGCCCGGCATCGCCAAGGCCGCGACGACGGCCCCCATCTTCGCCATCTTCAGGATCTGCCGAAACATCTGTTCCTCCTGCCGCCTGGGCGGCGTTGTCTGGCGGCGATGATGTGCTCTGCCCCGACGGCAACCATCGATTGGCCGGTGTAGATGAAGCGGGCGGATTACGGGAGCCAATCGATGATGGCGCGCGCGCGGGCGACACTATCTTTGGAACGGTGCAAGGGACGCTCGACAAGGTACGGAGGGCGCAGCTCGGAGACATGGCGGCGACGCGCGCCCTCGTCGACGAGCTGCAGCAGCCGATCGTGGCGCTGGCGAAGGTCTGCGTCTCGCTCGGCTGGCCGCTCGCCGAGGTGCTGGAGGCGTTCGCGGCGGCGTTGGCGGTCGCGATCGAGACCTTCGACGAGGAGTCGCCGCGCACCTTCGTCGACCACACGATGGAGTGCCTGGCGCGCGCGATTCACGCCGGCGGCCACCAGAGCGCGCCGGCGCCGAATTAGGCGTACGGCGGTCAGAACGAGATCGTCGTCTGCAGGAAGGCGGTGATGGGCGTGGCGCCGAACTCGCTGCGCACCACGATCGAGCCGTCGGCGGCCTGGCGCGGGCGGTAGCCCCAGCCGGCGAGCATGCCGAGGCTCAGGTCGACCTCGTTCGACGCGTTGTAGGTGAGGCTGAGCGTGGTGATGCCCGAGCCGTCGGCGGCGTTGACCAGCCCGACGACGCCGAGGTTGAGGATGGGGATGAGGTCGATGCCGCCGTTGACGCCGGCGTAGTGGCGCCCGAGGTAGGGCAGCTCGTCGGGAAAGAAGAGCGCGGCGCGCGCGAGGTAGCCGGCGGGGTCGGCGGCGCCGTCGGAGAAGTAGGCGTACTCGCCGCCGACGGTGACGTTGTGCCAGGGCCAGCTGTGCTCGACGCGCACCGCGACCTGGCCGTAGAGCGGGCCGTCGATGTGGCCGTCGCCGTTTTTGTCGGGCATGCCGAAGTTGCCTTCGGCGCGCAGGCCGATGCCCTTGATGTCGCCTTGGATCGTGCCGCCGAGGATCCAGCGCTCGGCGATCTTGCCGCCGATGATCGAGCCGTGAAAGCCGAGGAGCACCGTCTCGAGGCGCGCGGTCAGCGCCGAGCGCGACCAGGCGGCGGCGCCGCTCGGATCGGAGCCGAGGACGCCGAGCACCTCGAGGTCCGAGAGCTGGCCGAGGCCGACGTTGACGCGCACGGCGTCGACGCCCGGCTTGTACTGCTTGTTGAGCGTGGTGGCGGAGAAGGGGGCGAAGAAGTCGTTCGGCGTGAACAGGAAGGTGACCGAGTGGTTGATGGGGAAGCGGCCGATGCTGATGTCGACGGGGCCGAAGCTCTTGGTGAAGCGCAGGCGGTCGACCGCCATCTGCCCCGTGACCGAGCCGTCGGTCCAGAAGCTCCACGCCAGGTACGGCGTGCGATAGGGCGTGGTGAACGAGGCGGCGGTGAGGAAGGTGTTGGCGCCGAGCCTGGTCGGCCCGCGCGACAGCTCGAAGTAGAAGTTGGCCTCGTAGTTGACCTTCCACGGCAGATCGCCGTCGAGCAGGAGGCGGAGCACGCCGGCGGTGATGCCGTCGTCGGGCGGCGGCTCGAGCGGCGGGGTGAGCGACCAGCTGTGGTAGTAGGCGCCGAGCAGCCAGGCGTTGCCGACGGCGGTGATCGACGCGTCGTCGCCCTTGGCGCTGCCAATGGCGCGGGCGTCGCGCGCCGCGATCAGCACGACGAGCGCGACGACCGCTGCCGGGAGGCGTCGCTCCATGTCAGCTCTTCCGCTGGTCCTCGACGATCTGTCCGTCGACCATCTTGAGCAGGCGCCGCGCCCGCGCCATCACGCGCGGATCGTGCGTCGAGAAGAGGAAGGTCGCGCCCTCCTGGCGGTTGAGCTTCTCCATGAGCTCGAGCAGCTTCTCGGCGGTCTCGGAGTCGACGTTGGCGGTCGGCTCGTCGGCGAGGATGATCGCCGGGTGCGCCGCGACGGCGCGCGCGATGGCCACGCGCTGCTGCTGGCCGCCCGACATGGCGTCGGGGCGGCGCGCCTCCATGCCGCCGAGGCCGACGTCGCCGAGCACCTTCATCACCGTCGAGCGGCGCGCGCCGGGCGCGGCGCCTTGCAGCGCCAGCACGATCTCGGCGTTCTCGTAGGCGGTGAGCACGGGCACGAGGTTGTAGGCCTGGAAGACGAAGCCGATGCGATCGCGCCTGAGCTCGCTGAGCGCGCCGCGGCCGAGGCTGCCGAGATCGTGCCCTTCGACCTTGATCGATCCCGACGTCGGCTTGTCGAGCGCGCCGATGAGGTTGAGGGCGGTCGTCTTGCCCGAGCCCGACGGCCCGCACAGCGCAGTGAACTCGCCGCGCTCGATGGTGAGGCTGACGTCGCGCAGCGCCGGCACGTCGGTCGAGCCCTGGCGGTAGTGCTTCGACACGTGCTCCATGACGACGACCGGTTCGCTCATGATGGTTCTCCTCAGTAGCCCAGCTTGATGGCGTCGACCGGCTGCACCCGCGCGGCGCGCCACGCCGGATACAGCCCCGAGAGCATCGTCACCGCGACGATGGCGATGGCGATGACGATCGCGTGGTCGGTGTAGATGGTCGCGTGCACCACCATCGGCATGAGCGCGCCGGCGATCTCGACGCGGTTGGTGCCGACGCGCGCGGTCATGTCGATGCCGTGCACGTGCATGTAGTGATAGAGCGGCGCCGTCACGATCACGCCGACGACGAGGCCGACGAGCGCCAGCCACAAGCTCTCCCACAGGACGAGGCGGAACAGCCGCCCCGGCGAGAAGCCGATGGCGAGCAGGATGCCGAACTCGCGCAGCCGCTCCATGACGCTCACGAACAGCGTGTTGAAGATGCCGGCGGCGATGAGGAGGATGACGAAGATCTCGATCACCTCCGAGCCGATCACCTTGACGGTGACGAAGCCGGCCAGATCGGGGTTCACCTGCGCCCAGCCGAGCGCGACGGTGCCGGGCGGGACGAGCGCGCCGAGGCGCTGGGCGACCTCGGCGGAGCGCCGCTGATCGCGGAGGTAGACGGCGAGCTGCGTGGCCTCGTCGGGGCCGTAGCCGATGAGCGAGCGCACCGCGCCGATCGGTAGGAGGCAGAGCGCGGCGTCGGCGCTCGGCGAGCCGGTCGCGACGATGCCGCGGACGCGGCCGAGGCCGCTGACGATCTCGCCGTGCTTGTCGGTGAGCGTGTAGACGACCTTCTTGCCGAGCGCGGCGCCGAGGTTCTTGGCCAGCGTCTTGCCGAGCACGATGCCCTGCGCGTCGCCGGCGGCGAAGAGCTTGCCCTCGCTGATCTGGCCGAGCGGGGCGAAGCTGCGCTCGTCGTCGAGCGTGGGGTCGAGCGCGACGAAGCCGGCGCCGAAGCTGTCGGTGGCGGTGGCGACGACGAGCTGGCCCGAGATGCGCGGCACGACCTTGACGACGTCGCGATCGGCGGCGATGCGCGCGCGCATCGCGGCGTCGCCGGTGACGGTGCGCTCGAGCGAAGGCGAGTCGCGGTAGTCCTTCTGTTCGATGGTGACGTGGCCGTTCGACATGCGCGCGGCGAGATCGATGGCGTCGCCGAGCGACTGATCGGTGAGCGCGGTGAAGCTCACCGCCGTCAAGACGCCGAAGGCGAGCGACGAGAGCGTGATGATGGTGCGGCGCCGATTGCGCCACAGGTTGCGCCACGCCATCTTGTAGAGCGCCGGGCCGCGCAGCATCAGGGCCTCCTCACCGGTAGTGCATGGCGTCGACCGGCTGCAGCCGCGCCGCCTTGATCGCCGGGAAGGTGAGCGCCACCCCGACGGCGAAGATGAGCATCGTGATCGGACCGGTGAAGGTCGATCGATCGACCTCGGCGTGCCACTCCGAGTTGTAGGCGACGCCCTGCACGCTCGCACCGGCCAGCGACGACAGGTTGATGCCGTGATGCACGAGGTACCAGAGCAGCGGCGCCGCCAGCGCGAGGCCGAGGGCGACGGCGACGGCGGTCTGCCACAGCCCCTCGACGGCGACGAGGGCGAAGACGCTGCCCGGCTTCATGCCCACGGCCTTGAGCAGGCCGAGCTCGCGGATGCGCTCGAAGACCGCCATCATCATGGCGTTGAGCAGAACGATGGCGACCGCGGCGTAGACGATGAGATCGATGAGCACCATCGAGCCGCGCTGGGTCTCGAGGATGTTGGCGAGCGTGGGCAAGAGCTCGACCCAGCTCTTGACGTCGTAGCCCGGCGCCAGCCTGGCGACCGTGGCGCGCGCGGTCTTCAGATCGACGCCGGCGGGGCGGCGCACGATGATCTGGTGCGCGCCGTCGGGGACGACGAGGAGCGCGCGCCAGGCGCCCGCGTTCATGAAGACGCCGCCGCGGTCGATGGCCTCGCCCATGCTGCGGAGGACGCCGCGCACGCGGTAGAGCTCATTGGCCATGCTGCCGTCGGCGGCGTTGGTCAGGAGCAGGATCTCGCTGCCCGGGTGCAGGGCGAGCGACTTGGCCAGGCGCCGGCCGATGACCACGCCTTTGGCATCGGACGGATCGAGCCAGCGGCCGTCGGCGACCTCGCGCCAGACGCGGCTGACGCGACGATCGCGCTCGACGTCGACGCCGATGAGGAGCGCGCCCGCCGAGCTCGCGCCCGCGGCGGCCAGACCGCTGGCGCGCAGCCGCGCCGTCGCCGGATAGCCGGCCTGATCGAGCTTGGCGAGGAGCGCGCCGGGATCGGCGATGCGCTCGTACAGCGACGGCCGATCCTCGTAGCCCTTGGCGAAGATCTGCACGTCGCCGGTCTCGAGCTCGACGACGTTCTGTTCGAGCGCCGTCTGCATGCCGCGCATGAGCCCGGCGAAGACGACGAGCGCGGTGAGCGCGACGGTCATGGTGCCGATGGTGACGAGCGTGCGGCGCGGATTGCGCCACAGGTTGCGCCACGCCATCTTGCCGATGCCGAGCCTCGTCATGGCTTACCTCGAGGTGAGGTTGCGGACGCTGAAGAAGCTGGGGTCGAGCTTGACGTCGAAGCTCAGCTCCTTCCACGTCACCTTCGTGTACTCGCCCGAGCCATCGAGCGGGCGCATCGTCATCACCGTCGGGAGCATGCGCCCGCCGATGCTCTTGAAGTCGCTGAGCACGAGCTCGCGCACCGGCTTTTTGTCCTCGTCGAAGTAGACGTCCTTGAGCGGCTGCTGATCGGAGATGCGCGCCCAGACCTCGATCTTGCCCCACACGATCGGCCGGTTCGGCTTCGGTGTGAGCTCGATGCGATAGACCGGCACGCCGTCGAGCTTGTCGTTCGGCAGCATCTTGATGTCGAAGTCCTCGGAGAAGCGCGACTCGTGCACGAGGTCGTCGTTGGTGAAGTGGCTGCCCATCCACGAGCCGCCCATCATGGCGCCCGAGATCTTGACGGTGCGCCCGGTGTTGTTGAGGTAGGTGAAGAGGTCGTGCTTGTCCTTGAGCGTCGCGGTGCCGCGATCTTTTTTCGGCTCGAGGATGCGCACCAGCGAGTACTCCTTGCCCTTGGACCACGACTCGAGCGACATCGAGCGCTGCCAGTGGCGGGTCTTGACCTCCATCTCCATGACGCCGTGCGACTGATCGCCGCGATACATGTCGTCGATGTGCTGGAGCAGCGTGCGTGCGAATTCGGGCGTGCCCGGCGCCGGCGCGGCCGCGGCCGGCGTGGCGGCGACGAGGGGGGCGAGCGCGAGCACGAGCGCCGACAGTGCGATTCGGGTGCGCATCAGCGGTTCTCCGGTCGAAGGAAGAGCGCGAGGGTCTCGTCGTCCATGAGATCGTCGAGACCGAGCGCGTGCCGCTCGACGCCGAGGATGCGCGCGAGCGCGGACACGTAGGAAGCGAACATGCGGCGCACGGTGGCGACGGCGCCGGGGAGATCGGTGACGGCGCGCTTCATCGCGTCGCCCCACGAGTCGTGCAGGAAGGTGCCGAGGTGCATGACCAGGCGCGCCGTCTCGACGGGGTGCTCGATGTCGAAGGTGCCGTCGCGCATGCCCTCGTCGAGGATGCGGGCGAAGAGCGGGCCGACGACCGCCATGGCCTCGGCGACGATGCGCTGGCGCAGGCGCAGGTTCTCCTCGCGGCAGTAGAGGTCGGCGACGGCGCGCACGATCGGCGCGTGCTCTTTTTTGTACTGCGTGCCGGCGCTGAACATGAGCTTGAGCTTGTCGACGGGCGAGAGGTCACGGCGCGCGACGAACGGGGCGAGCTTGGCGCGCATCTCCTCGGCCATGCCGTGGGCGAGCGCCTGCATGACCTCCTCCTTCGAGTCGAAGTGGTGATAGAAGGCGCCTTTGGAGAGCCCGAGGGCGTCGATGATGGCGTTGACGGTGGTGGCGTCGTAGCCGTCGCGGACGAAGAGGCGGTACGCGGTGGCCAGGATTTCTCGACGCCGCACGTCGGCGGCCTTGACTACACGGGGCATCTCGGAGTCGTGTATAGACCGACCGTCGGTCTGTGTCAAGGCCGTATCGGGCCGCTCGTGGAGCAGGCGGTGGGCCGATCAGCGGTGGAACGGATCGGGCATGTAGTCCGACCCGCGCCGCGTCGCGCGATGCCGATGCTTGGCGGGCGGAGGTGCGTGCTGCGACGGCGCCGGCGAAGGCAGGGCAGGAGGCGCCGGCGGAGCGGGCGGCGGCGGAATCGTCGCCGTCACCGGTGCGGAGGTCGTCGGCGCGGAGGTCGGCGCGGAAGTCGGCACAGAAGTCGGCACGGAAGTCGGCGGCGCGGGATCGGCCCGGCGGTGGAACGTCAGCGCCACGGCGCCGAGCGCGACAGCGACGACCACGATCGCGGCGGCGACGAGCCAGCGCCGGCCGCCGTCGAGCCGCGCCAGCGTGCGCGTGCGCGTCGGCTCGGCCGCCGTCGGCGGCGCCGGACACCAGCGGGTCATCCCGGCGCGCAGCTGCGCGTCGCCCTGCAACTCGGCGACGACGGCGTCGAGCGCCGCCGCCATCTCAGCCGCGCCGGCGAACCGCGCCGCGCGATCGCGCGCCCGCGCGCGCACGCAGATCTCGTCGAGCGCGGCGGGCACGCCATCGACCCGCCGCGACGGCCGCTCGTCGTCGTCGCCCGGCCGCCCGCCGGTGAGCGCCTCGAACAGCACCACGCCGGCCGCGTACACGTCGCTGCGCGCGTCGAGCGGCGCGCGCGACTCCTGCTCGGGCGAGCGATAGCCGCGCTTGCCCTTGACGAACCCCGGCACGGTGCGCGTCCCCGTCGCGGCGGTGGCCTTGGCGATGCCGAAGTCGCACAGTTTGACGGCGCCGCCGCGCGCCACGAGCAGGTTGGCCGGGCTGACGTCGCGATGCACGAGCGCGAGCGGGCGGCCGTCGTCTCCGGTGACGCCGTGCAGATAGGCGAGGCCGCGGCACGCCTCGCGCACCACGAAGGCGGCGGCGCCGGCCGGCAACCTCCCGGCGGCGCGCACGAGCGCGTGCAGGCTCTTGCCGTCGACGAGCTCCATGAGGACGTAGGGCACGCCGCCGACGTGGCCGTGCTCGAGCACCTGCACGACGTTGGGATGGACCAGGCGCGCCGCCAGCGCGCCTTCGCGCTCGAACAGCGACGCGGCGTCGGCGGCGTCGAAGTGGGGCAAGAGGCGCTTGAGCGCCAGGCGCCGCCCGCCGTCGTCGACGAGCAGCACCTCGCCGGCGCCGCCGGCGCCGATGCGCGCCAACACGTCGAAGCGGCCGAAGCGCGCGACGCCCTTGCTCACGGCCGGAGGTCGACGCAGGCGATGGTCGCGCTGCCGCAGGACACTTGCGACGATCGCAGCGTGAGGTACAAGGTCACGCCGAGCGCCGCGCCGACGGCGACGGCACCGACCGGGATCGTCCACCACCAGCGGCGCAGCCCCCGGCGCGGCGGCGGCTCGCGGGCCAACAGCGCAGGCGGAGTCACGACGAGCGCGGGCGATGGCGCGTTCGTCGCGGACGGCGCGTTGGTCGTCGGCGGCGCGCGCGGCGGCGGTGCGCTCGGCGGCGGTGCGCCCGGCGTCGGCGGCACGGCGGCGCGCTCCGCTTCCACCTCGGCGAGCAGCGATCGCACCTGCACCCGATCCGGCGCATCCGCCGGCGCCCGCGCCATGTAGCGCTCGAACATGTCGCGCGCGCGATCGAGATCGTGCAGCTTGCGATAGGCCTGCCCGAGGTTGATCAGAAACTCCGGCCGCGGCGACAGCTCGTACCCGGCGCTGAACTCGCGCACCGCATCGGCGTAGTTGCCGAGGTGATACATCCCGAGCCCGACCTCGTAGTGCGCCCGCGCGCGCGCCTCGCGATCGCTCTCGGCGCGCGCCGTCGCACAGACGACGAGGGCCGCGGCCAGCGTCCACGCGATCCGCGCGCCGCTCACGGCTCGTCTCCCTCGTTGCGCAGCCCGTGCTTGCGCACCAACCGATAAAGATAGGCGCGCTCCAGCCCGGCGATGCGCGCCGCCCGGCTCATGTTGCCGCCCGCGCGCGCGAGCAGCTGCTTCAAATACTCCGCCTCCCACGCCGTCACCAGCGCCTGCTTGGCCGCGTGAAAGCGCTCGGGCTCGGCGAGCTGCGCGTCGATGCCGAGGTGGCGCGGCGCGATCACCCGCTCGCCGGCCAAAAGGGACGTCGCGCGCCGCACCACGTTGCGCAGCTCGCGCACGTTGCCCGGCCAGTCGTACTCGACGATCAGCGCCAGCGCCTCGCTGTCGACGCCGGCGTCGGGCGCGTCCTCGGCGAGGAAGCGCTCGACGAGGAGCGGAATGTCGTCGCGCCGCGCGCGCAACGGCGGCAGCTCCACGCGCAGCACCCCGAGCCGATAGAACAGATCCGAGCGGAACCGCCCCGCCTGCACCTCGGCGGCCAGGTTGCGATTGGTCGCGGCGATGACGCGCGCGTCGACGCGCACCATCTGGCTCCCGCCGAGCGGCTTGACCTCGCCGCGCTCGAGCGCGCGCAGAAGGCGCGGCTGCAGCGCCGCGTCGAGCTCGCCGATCTCGTCGAGGAACAGGCTGCCGCGATGCGCGCGCACGAAGGCGCCCTCGCGATCGCGATCGGCGCCGGTGAAGGCGCCGCGCACGTGGCCGAACAGCTCGCTCTCGATGAGCGACGGCGCCGCCGCCCCGAGGTCGCAGATGGTGAACGGCCCGCTCGCCCGCGCGCCCGCGGCGTGGATGGCGTGCGCGCACAGCTCCTTGCCCGTGCCGGTCTCGCCCTCGATGAGCACCGGCGCGTCGCTCGCCGCCACCCGCTCGAGCACGCTGTAGAGCTCGCGCATCGCCAGCGAGCGCCCGTGCAGCCCGCCGAACGATCCGGCGCTCGACGGCGGCATCCGCGGCGCGCGCTCGCTGACCAGGCGCAGCGTAGTCTCGCCGATGGTGATGAGCGCGCCGGCCCCGGCGACGACCTCGGTCAGCCGCGCGCCGCCGAGGAAGCTGCCGTTCTTCGACTCGAGGTCGCGCAGCGCCACGCCTTCGCGCACCAGCTGCAGCTGCAGATGGCGCCGCGACACCGCGCCGTCCGACAAGACCAGATCGCAGCCCTCGGCCTTGCCCACGAAGTAGGTGCCGCGCGTCAACAGGAGCTCCCGACCGCAATCGGGCCCGGCGACGACGACGAGCCGCAGTCCCTCGGGAGCGGCCGGCGCCTCCGCCTGCAGCAGCGAGTCCGTGGGCCGCTCGTCGTCCTCAGAGCGGGAATCCATCCTTCATTAATGTATCACGTGCTCGCCGCCGTCTCCTGGGACTTCCGTCGACAGAGCGTGTTGTCGGGAACACACCCGCGTTGACCCGGCTCGCCGGGCTGCCGATAATCGAGGCGTGCTCGTGAGGTACGGCCTTGCCGTGCTCGTGGCGGCCGTGGCCGGCTGCGCGAGCCCAACCACGGTGCTCGTCGACGTGTCGTCCGTCGACGGCAGCGAGCCCAACGCGCTCGCCATCAGCGTCTACGATCCGTTTCACGCGCTGGTTCGCGCGCGCCCCGGCGCCACGCACGTCCCCGGCACCATCGTGCTCGAGCTGCCCCATACGCCATCCGAGCTGCGCGTGGTCGTCGCCGGCGCGCCGCTCCTCGGCGGTGCGCGCGTCACCAGCGCCAGCGGCCGGCAGACGCGCGTCGCCGTCACGCTCTCCGCCGCCACCACCGACGGCGACGGCGACGGCGTCCCCGACGAGCTCGACGACTGCCCCACGGTGCCGAACGGCGATCAGGCCGACGCCGACGGCGACGGCCGCGGCGACGCCTGCGCCGGCGGCAGCGTCTGCTCGTCGCTGACGACGGTGCCGTTCTGCGACGACTTCGAGTCGGGCTTCTCGATGTCGCGCTGGCGCGTGAGCCGGAGCGACGCGACCTCGCTGGTCGAGGTCAACAACGACGCGCGCTTCGTCCACCGCGGCACGCAGTCGCTCCACCTTCAGCTCGCGCCCGTCCCTGCCGGCGGCACCGGCGACGTCGACATCAGCGAGATCGCCACCTTCGGCGCGTTCGCCGACGCGACCACGTTCTGGGCGCGCGCCTGGATCTGGCTGCCGCACCCGCCCATGGGTCCCGACGAGGTGCGCCTGTTCGTCGCCGACGCGATGAACACGCAGGGCATCGGCATCTCCGTCGCCGGCGATCACACCACGCTCGACAGCTGGGTCCCGCCCGGCGGCTCGGTGAAGGGCGCGCCGCCCGGCTTCGGCGAATGGACCTGCTACGTCTGGCGCGTCGATCTCGCCGGCGCGCTCTCGCTCTCGGGCACCGAGGTGCCCGCGCTCGGCCCGCTGATGACGCCGGTGCAGCCGGCCGAGAAGCTGAGCGAGCTCGGCATCGGGCCCTTCTTCGTCAACGCGTCGGTCGCGCAGCCCGCGTTCGATCTCTACATCGACGACGTCCTGCTCGACACGCAGCCGGTGACTTGCGACCAATAGGCGCGCCCGGCGCCGGCGCGCCGAACGGCAGCTTCCGCTATCTCGAGGACGCGGCCTCGGCCACGACGGATGGGACTCCGGGATCGGCGCGCAGCGTCGCCCGGCCGGAGACGACGCGCACGATGGGAACGAGGCGCGCTTCCGGCGCGTCGTCGACCACCAGGTCGTGTGCATCTCGACGCCGAGCTCGACCTGCGTCTCGTCGCGCTCGGCGAGCGCAGCGCCAGCGATTGCCGACGTCGGGCTCGCCGAGAAGGCGCGGCGCCCGGCGAGCGACGCCGCGGCGAACGCGGTGGTGAGCGCGTGGTGGAACTGCGCCTTCCAGCGCGCCGCGTGCATCTGCAGCGTCGCGCGCGAAGGCCCGATTCGCGTCGATCGACAGCGCGCTCGCGGCCACCGACGGCAATCGCACCGAGGCGCCGGCGGTGCTGCTCGCGATCTGAACGGCGCACTGCGTCGACGCTGTGGGCAACGCGCCCGTTCGGCAATGATTCCGGCAGCGCGCGGCATCCGGGGTTGACCTCGCTTGCGGCGTTCCTACTCTCGCGCCGTCAAAGCGGGAGGGAGCATGCGACGATTGGCAGACTACACGCTCGGCCTGGTGATCGTGCTCGCTCACCTCGTCATGATGAGTCGGGCGAACGAGAAGCTCGCGCTCGGTGAGCGGGGCGAGTAGCTTCGACGTCGTTTCGATCGGCGCTTCGGCGGCGGTCAGTGCCGAACGTCATTCGACTCGCGCCAGGTCTCTAGCGCGATCTCGGCGCGCGCACGCGCGACCGCCAGGCGCGCAGAAGTTGCCTGCTCGTCGGTCAACACGGTCTCGACCGCGTCGCGCGCGGTGTCGAGCGCGACCGCGAGGTGCGGCCGGCCGCTCGTGAGACAGGCGCGGATCGCCGCACGCAGCTTCTCGCCGAGCGTGCACAGATAGTCTCGCTCCGCCTGGTGCGCGCCGACGTAGGAATGGCCGAGTTGCACACTCGTTGATACTTCAAGCCGCGTACCGACGACGCGCGGAGGTGACCGATGACTGATGCGATCGAGCAGATCCGCTCGTTATTGAAGTGCGCGGACGAGGCGCTGTCTCGTCAGGGGCAGACGAACCGCACGTCCACGCAGCGCGACGAAGACTTCGACCAGGCGCTCGGCGCGCATCGTCGCGCGGCCGCGATCTTGAACAGGCTGCAGCGCCAGCCCGAGGTCGACGATCGGCTCGTCGAGGCGATCGCGCCGCTGCAGGTCGAAGCGGCCGACCTCGAGCTCGTGCTCTCCGAGATCCGTTTCGGCGAGGCCGAACGAACCGAGCGGCTTCCGCGTCTACGCGACATCGCGGACTAATCGGCTGCGCACCCGTGGGCCCTGAGGGCGCGCTCCTCGACTGTCTCCGGAAGGGAACAACCGCTCGACCTCGTCGCGCGGCCAATCGAGCGAAGTGCTTGATGGCCGCGGCTGGTCCGCCGCTTGCGATCCGCCGCGACGAGGGGGAACGATGCACGAGCTCAAGCGCGCGCGCGGAAGTGGACCGGGTCGCCCGTCGATCCGACAAGGGCTGTTCGGGGTCTGGCTCGACGAGCACGAGATCGATCGCAAGCGGCTCGCCGACGCGCTCGGGATCAATCGCCGCCACATCGACCACATCGCGCGCGAAGATCGCCGTCCTTCGCTCGGCCTCGCCTTGAAGCTCGAGCGCCTCACCGGCGGGCGCGTCGGCGTGGCCTATTTCGCGCGCATTCCCGCGCGCCGCAAATAGCGCAATCGCACGAGCCGAGCGCCCCCCAATCTGTCACAGCGGCGATACGATCGCCGGGTTGCAGCGACGATCGCGCGCGACGGAAAACGGCCACTTGGCCGCGCCGCCGCGGAGGCACCTCGTTTGCTCTTGGGGAACCGGCCATGCTTTCCACCAGGAGCCGCCTCGCGCTGGGGCTGCTGCTCGTCGTCGCCGGCTGCTACGACTTCAGCTCGCTGACACGCGGCCAGAACCTCGACGGCGGCGGCGGCGATCTCGCGCCCGCGGTCGCGGATCTGGCGCTGCCCGCGCACGGGGGCTCCGATCTGCTCGCATCGGCCAGCGATCTCGGCGCCGGCTGCGGATGCATGCCCGCCGCCGACGCCTGCCACACCGACCCGGAGTGCCGCCCCGACGGCACCTGCAGCCCGTCGAAGCCGCGGCCCGACGGCTTCAACTACGACACGAGCGATCCGCTCAAGCGCTGCTGCGGCGGCAAGCCGTCGTCGGTGAACACGGCGCAGAACTGCGGCGCCTGCGGGATCAGCTGCGGCCTACTCCCGTGCTTGTACACGCACGGCCCTCATTACTACTGCGCGTGCGGTACGAACGACCAGTGCTGGTCGGGTTGCTGCAGCACCGCGTACGGGCTGCCCAACGTCTGCGCCGCCGGCAATTGCGCCACCAACCAACCCATCGCCTGTCCCGGCAACGCGATCAGCGACGACGACGCCGCCGGCCCCTACTACTGCCACTACTGATGACCAACGAAGCGACCGCCAGCCGCGTCAAGCTGGGCCGCTACGAGCTCCTGCGACCGCTGGCCACGGGCGGCATGGCCGAGCTG
Organism: Polyangia bacterium; assembly: GCA_035607415.1. Lineage (GTDB taxonomy): Bacteria > Myxococcota_A > Polyangia > Palsa-1104 > Palsa-1104 > JAQBQH01. The sequence goes on along the minus strand of DATNAQ010000027.1, from coordinate 937 downwards.
CACCTGGCGCGCCTCGTCGGGCCCGCCGGCTTCGAGAAGACCGTGGTCATCAAAGAGGTGCGCGCGGCGTTTTCGTCGTCGCCGTCGTTCGTCGACATGTTCCTCGACGAGGCGCGGCTCGCAGCGCAGCTTCGCCATCCGAACATCGTGCAGGTGCTCGATCTCGGGCGCGACGGCGATCGTTGGTACATCGTGATGGAGTACCTGCGCGGGCACGATCTGTGGTCGATCGTGAGCGCGCTCGGCCGGCGCGGCGAGCGCATGCCGCTCGCGCACGCCATCGCCATCGTCATCGGCGTCTGCGCCGGGCTGCATCACGCGCACGAGCTCGTCGACGACGAAGGCCGCAGCCGCGAGATCGTCCACCGCGACGTGTCGCCGCGCAACGTGGTCGTCACCTTCGACGGCGACGTCAAGATCGTCGACTTCGGCATCGCCAAGGCGACGCACCGGCGCACCGAGACCAGCTCCAACGAGCTCAAGGGCAAGCTGCGCTACATGGCGCCCGAGCAGTGCCGTCGCGAGCCGGTCGATCGGCGCGCCGACGTCTTCGCGGTGGCCGCGATCCTATGGGAGCTCACCGTCGGGCGCCGGCTCTTCGAGGGCAAGACCGACGACGAGGTGATCGACGCGCTCCGCGCGGGACGGATCCGGGCGCCGTCGGACGTGGTGCCCGACTATCCGATCGAGCTCGAGCGCATCGTGATGCGCGGCCTGGCGTTCGAGCGCGAGGCGCGCTGGCCCACGACGCAGGCGATGGCGCTGGCGCTGGCGGCGTTCGCGTCGGCGCGCGACGCGGAGCCGGTGGCGTTCAAGCTGGGCGATTTTCTGCGCGCGCTGTTCGGCGACGTGCGCGAGACGGCGGCGCCGCGGCCCGACCCGCACGCGATCGAGACGAGGGTGCCGGTAGGCCGGCGCGTGTGGCCGCGGCGCGCGC
>DATNAQ010000016.1:0-50793 GCA_035607415.1 Polyangia bacterium | reverse complement strand
CTCACCGCGATCTTCTTCATCGGCAGCGTCTTCTCGCCCGACTACGCGGCGCGCATCCGTCGCGGCGAGCGCCCGCGCGCCGAAGAGCACCTCGGCGTCAACCTCGCGCTCTACGAGCGCGGCAAGAAGCGCGCGTGGGTCATGAGCGAGCACGGCGCGTCCGCGCTCGGCGGCGTCGGCGACGGCGGACCGCGCATCGGCGGCAGCTCGATCGAGCCTGTCGGCAGTGGGCTCGGGCCGGGCGGCCTGCGCATCACCATCCGCGAGCGCAGCGCGCCCTTTTTCGTCAGCATCGCCGGCATCGGCGCGCGCGTCGAAGGCACCATCGACGTCGAGCCGCTGGCCTCGCCGCTCGAGCCCGTCGAGCTGCACGCGGAAAACGGCGTGCGCCACCTGTGGCACGTGCTCATGCGCTCGGCGCGCGTGCGCGTGCGCTTCTCGCGCCCCGACTATCGCTTCGACGGCGTCGGCTACCACGACATCAATGCCGGCGACGGTCGCCTCGAGCGCGCGTTCCGCTCGTGGTCGTGGGCGCGCTTCCACGATGCCCAGGGCAAAGAGGCGCGCACGACCATCGTCTACGCCACGCACGAGCGCTCCGGCAGCGCGCGCGCCTGGGTCGTCGACGCGCGCGACGACGAGCACGCCGCCGCCCGTCCCGCCGCGCTCCTGCCCGAAGGCGAGCGCCGCCGCGCGCCGTGGGGCCTCTGGGTCCCGCGCTGGTTCGCCGTCGACGACGAAGGCCGCACGCTGCGCTGCACGCCGACGCGCATCCTCGAGGCGGCGCCGTTCTACACCCGCTACGCGGCGCGGCTCAACGACGTGACCCGCAGCACAGGCGTCGGGGAATTCCTGGACCTCGACCGCTTCTCTGACCGAGGCATCCAATTTCTGTTACGATTCAAGATGCGCCACCTATGACCTTATCCTTCGTCGTGTGCTCTTGGGCGCTGCTCGCGCTCGGTTTCACCGCCATCGCAATCTCGTCGACGCGCTCGCTCTACCGCCGCGCCCGCGAGTCGGCGCGCCGCCCACGGATCTGGCCGCACATCGCGCTGGTTCGCCCGTGCGAAGGGCTCGACCCGTCGCTGGCCGAGACCCTGCGCTCGTCGGTGACCGCGCGCTACGAAGGCCCGCGCACCATCTTCTTCTGCGTGCCGTCGGCGGTCGACCCGGCGTACGCGGTGATCGAGCGCGTGCGCGACGAGCTCGTGGCCGGCGGCGCCGACGTGCGCATCGTCGTCACCGCCATCGACACGCCCGCCAACCGCAAGTCGGCGCAGCTCGCCGTCGTCGACGCGCACCTGCCGGCCGAGGCGCCGATCCTGGTGATCGCCGACAGCGACGTGCAGCTCGACGACGACTCCTTGCCCTCGCTCCTGAGCGCGCTGCTCTCCGATCGCGAAGCCGGCGCCGCCTCGGCGCCGCCCATCGACGTCAGCGCGGCCACGGCCGGCGATCGCTGGTCGGCGGCGCTGCTCTCGTCGACGCCGCACGCGCTGTTGGCGTTGGCCGCGCTCAGCGAGCGCTCGGGCGGCGTGCCGCTGCTCGCCGGGGCGCTCCTCGCCGTCAAGCGCGAGGCGCTCGCCGCCGTCGGTGGCTTCCATTCGCTCGAGCCGTATCTCGGGGAAGACTTCGAGCTCGCGCGCCGGCTGCACGACGCCGGCCTGGCGATGGCCACGTCGGCCGCGCCCGCGCGCTTCACCGACTCAGGCCGCACGCTGCGCGGCATCGTCCGTCGCTACGCGCGCTGGTCGCTCGTGGTGCGCCGCCAGCGGCCGGCGCTGTTCGCCACCTACGTGATGCTGCTCGGCTGCACGCCGCTCGTGGTGCTCGGTGCGCTCCTGGCGACGGCGGCGCGCAGCGAAGGTTGGGATCTCGCGCTCGCCTGCGCCGCGGCGCTCGTCGGCGCCCGCACGCTCCTGGCGCTGACGCTGCGCCGCTGCTACGGCGTTCCGGGCGGGTTCGGGCGCGCGCTCGCCGCCATGCTCGCGGGCGAGCTCCTCGTCTGCGCCGGCGCGACGCAGGCGGGCGCCTCCGCCGAAGTGGAGTGGCGCGGCCGCCGCTTCTACGTCGGTGCGCGCGGCGCGCTCGAGCCGCTCGCGCCCGAAACGCCGTAGCGAGACCGCTCTACGGAGCTACGGCGTCGGCGAGGCCGGCACGTCCGAAGGAACCTCCACGTCGTTCGTGGCGCCCTCCTTGTAGGCCTTCTTGACGGCCTTGGCGTGCAGCTCCTCCGCCTTGTGCTTCTCCTGCGCCGCCGTGTCGTAATCGCGGCTCTGCGCCGCCGCATCCGCGCGCATCGTGTGCACGCGCGACTTGTTCTCCAGCTCGGTCGAGCTGGCGCAACCGAAGAACCCCAAGACGAGCAGACTCAACCCGATGCGCTTCATGGCTACCTCCGTCTCATGCGGATCCTGCAGCCGGCGCGCCACGCCGCTCGGCCGCCCCCCGAGCGAGCGACCCTGGTACCTGCCTTGCTCCTCGTCGATCGAGGGCATGGCCGCGCTAAAGAGCAGGGTGCAGTACGGTCTCGACGAGCTGCGCATGCTCGTGCTCGGCATCCAGGTCTTCATCGGCTTCGGGTTTCGCGCCGTGCTCGAGCCCGGCTTCGAGAAGCTGCCGTACGCCGCGCAGCTGGTGAAGCTAGTCGCGCTCAGCCTTCTGTTGGTGGCGTTCGCGCTCACGCTCGCGCCCGGCGCCGACCACCGCATCTGCGAGCGCGGCCAGGACACGCCCGCCTTCCACCGACTGGTCACGTGCTTCGCCTCGGTCGCGCTCTTGCCGTTCGCCGTCGCGCTCGGGCTCGACGTGGCGCTCGCCACCGTCGGCATCTTCGGCGCGCGCGCGATGTGGGTGATCGCGCCGGTCGTCGCCGCCGTCGCGCTCGCCATGTGGTACGGCGTCGAGCTCGTCGGCCGCTACGGAAAGGAACAGCCCATGTCCGCGGACCAAAGCGAGAAGGCGCAGCTCAAGGACAAGATCCACCACGTGCTCACCGAGTCGCGCGTGGTGCTGCCGGGCGCGCAGGCGCTGCTCGGCTTCCAGCTCGCGACGACGATGACCGCCGGCTTCGAGAAGCTGCCGCAGTCGCTCAAGGTGCTGCACTTTTGCAGCCTGTCGGCGGTGGCGCTGTCGACCATCTTCCTCATCACGCCGGCGGCGTGGCACCGTCTCGTCGAGCGCGGCGAGGAGACCGAGCGCTTCCATCGCTTCGCCTCGGCGATGGTGCTCGCGGCGCTGGTGCCGCTCGCGCTCGGCATGTGCGGCGACTTCTACCTCGTCGCCGATCGCATCACCGCCTCGCCGACGGCGGCGGCGATCCTGGCGGCCGGCCTCGCGCTCGTGTTCTTCGCGCTCTGGTTCGGCCTGGGCCTCGTGCGCCGCGCGGCGTCGCTCGGCGCTCCTACTCCCAGATGGGTCGAAACATGATGGCGATGCGCGGCTGCGCGCGCGCCACCTTGGGGATCGCGTGCTGGTGCGTGCGCTGGCAGCCGCCGCCCATGACGATCAGATCACCGCAGCCGAGCGACAGCGCGCGCGAGGCGCCGCCGCCGGTCGGGCGGATCAGGAACTTGCGCGCCGCGCCGACGGAGACCGTGGCCACGAGCGCCTCCTTCCGCTTGCGCGCGACGTAATCGCCGTGCCACGCCACGCTGTCGCGCCCGTCGCGATAGAGCGCCAGCGACACGCGCGAAAATTCCGTGGCGTACCGGCGCTCGAGCGCGCCGCGCATCTCCTCGACGATCGGCGGCCGCTCGCCCGGCGGCAGCACCGCGATCAGGCGCGGCACGTCGACCACGCGCTCGTACATCTGCCGCGACTCCTCGCGCCACGGCGCCCCGGCGCGCAGCCGCTCGAACAGCGTAACGTGCCCCTCGAGCCAGCCGGGCGCGTGCTCGATCCACGACTCGCCGTCGAGCCACGTGCGCGTCACGCCCGCGAACGTGGCGTCGCAGCGCGGCTCTTCGCGCCCGAGCAGCCAGCCCTGGTCCATCGCGATCGGCGTAGCACCGATCCGGCGGTGTGCACGTCAGTCGGTCTTGCAGCCGAGCTTCTTGAGCTCGGCGACCAGCGCGGCGATCTGCGCGTCCGACAGCGTCCCCTCGCCGGCGAAGAGCACCTTGCCGTCGGCGCCGGTGAGCACGAGCGTGCTCTTGTGCTCCTTCAGCCCCCACGCCTTGCGCACCGCGCCCGTCCAATCGGCGAACAGCACCGTGTTCTCGCGCGCCGCTATTTTCTGCAGATCGGCGAGCACGTACTTCTTGGCCGGCCACCAGTTGTACGAAGCCACGTCGGCCACCGCCGCGAACTCGAAGATGGCGCGGTTGAACGCCTGATCGGTGATGCGCCCGAGCACCTTGCGCGCTTTGTCGTTCTGCGTCTGCGCGTCCTTGTCCTCGTACATCACCAGCACCGGCCGCGCATCGGGCAGGGGCCGCATCCTCCGCGCCGCCACGTTCTCCACCTCGACGCGCGCGGGCAGCGCGCCGACCGTCGGCAACGCCCACGCGCCCGTCGCTGTGACGGCGACAAACGCGATCCCGGCGAGCACCCGTTGTGGCATCATTTGCAGTCTAGTGGATCGCGCGCCCGACATCACGGTGGTCATCGCCGCGCACAACGAAGAGCGCCGCCTCGGCCGCTGCCTCGAGTCGGTGCAGGCGGCCGCCGCCGGGCGCGCGGTCGAAGTCATCGTCGTCGACAACTGCTCCACCGACGGCACCGCCGCCGTGGCCCGTGCCGCCGGCGCCCGCGTCGTCGCCGAGCGCGCGCTCGGCGCCGTCAACGCCAAGGCCGCCGGCGTCGCCGCCGCGAACGCGCCGCTGGTCGCCGTGATCGACGCCGACAGCGTCTGCCCGCCCGACTGGCTCGACAAGATCGCGCGCGCCTTCGCCGGCGATGCGCCGCTCGTCGGCCTGAGCGGCCCGGCGCGCTACCTCGGCGCACGCCGTTGGGTCTACGCCGTCATGTGGCTGTGGTACGGCTTCTGGAAATCCGTGCAGGCGCTCGCCGGCACCGCCTACTACGCCGTCGGCACCAACGTCGCCTTCCGCCGCGACGCCTTCACCCGCGCCGGCGGCTTCGACACCAACGTGCTCGTCGGCGGCGACGAGGTCGGCCTGTTCCGCCGCCTGCGCGCGGTCGGCCCCACGCGCTACACCGACGAGCTGTGGGTCGAGACCGATCCGCGCCGCACCGAGGTCGGCTTCCTGCGCTTCTTCTTCGGCACGGTGCTCCTGCACTACGTGCTCAATTATCCGTTCTACCGCCTCACCGGCCGCTCGCTGCTCAAGCGCTATCCGCCCGGCTCGACGCTACTTCCGCGTCAGTAGATCGGTCATCACGCGATCGATCACGTCGTTGTGGTCGAGCGACGGATCGACCTCGATGCGCCGCGCGCCCGGCGGCCCCACGCCCGCCATCGACGGCGTCGTGCCCCAGTGCGGCTGCATCACCGGATCCGCCGGCCACCGCGTGATGTACTCGATGACCTCCACGCCCGGCGGCGGCGGCGGATACTTGTGATACACGGCGGCGACGCCGAGCATGAGCGGCGCGTGGATCACGTCGACCTCGCTCCACGGGCAGATGTGCATGCCCGCGAACGGCGCGCCGATGGTCACGAGCGTGAGCTTGCGCGCCGGCGTCGGCAGCCGCCCCACCGCATGCGCCGCGATGAGCCCGCCCGCCGAGTGCGCGACGACGATGATCTCGCGCACCGACGGCGGCGCCTCGGCGAGCGCGCGCGAGAGCACGGTATCGAGCGCGCGCGCCGCGCGATCGACCGAGCCCCACGGCTCCCACCAGAAGACGACGAAGTCGACGCCGGGCGTGGCGCGCAGCCGCGCCACCGGCTTGTCCCACTCCCAGCCGTAGCCGAGCAGGCCCGGCACCAGCACGAAGAGCCGCGTCGTCCCCGGCTTGAGCGGCGGCAGCTTCGGCGCCTCGGCGTCGACGACGGCGCAGGTCGGACACTGCTTCTGCACGTGCGTGATGCAGCCGGGGAGCGCGACCAGCGCCGTCAGGCACGCGAAGAGGACGTGCGCGCGCATCAGAGCTCGGCGCGAATCCCGAACGACGGAATGATCGGCAGCCCGGTGAGCGACGCCCGCCGCGTGAAATCGTAATTCGGCTGGTTCAATTCCACGTTCGCATCATTCGTGATGTTGGTGATATCGAGATACGCCTTCAAGACCCAGCGCTGAAACACGAAGGTCTTGTCGACGCGCACATCGAGCTGATTGAACGCCGGCAGCCGCCCGGTATTGACCGGCCCCTGCGCCGGCGCATAGACGTCGACGTCGGCGTCGTACCAACCGCCGTACGACAACGTATAGGGATATCCGCTGATATATCGATATCGCGCGCCCACCTCGAATCCCTTCGGCAGATAGACGTGCGCGGCGACGATCAGGATATGCGTCTGATCGAAGTCGAACAGCCGCCATTCGCAGGTCGCGCAATCCTTTCGCTCCGACCGCATCAGCGTATAGCTGATCCAACCGAAAAACCATTTCGACACCGCCTGGCGCAGCATGAGCTCGCCGCCGTAGATGCGCCCGACGCCGTCGTTGGCCTTGCGCTCGGGCACCGTCTGTCCGCCGCGCTGCACGAAGTCGTTCGACACGACGACGAGATCGTAGAGGTCCTTGTAGAAGCCGGTGACCTCGGCCATGAGGCCGGGCAGGATGCCCTGCTCGACGCCGAGCGTGTAGTGGATCGCCGACTCGGGCCGCAGCTTGGGATTGCCGAAGTTGGGATCGTAATCGGGCGCCTGCGGATCTTGCGAATACAAGCCGACGCCCGCTTTGAGCCACGTATACGACGCCAATTGCACGCGCCCGCTCAGCCGCGGATTGAACGCCGGCGCGGCCAGCGCCGAGAAGTAATCGAAGCGCAGACCTGGTGTCACCGAGATGCGCGCCGTCGGTGTCCAGGTCGCCTCGGCGTACACGCCGAGGTTGCCGACATTGAGCTTCTCGTTTTCGTGAAACGACGGCGTCGACGACAGCGGTCCCGGGATCTGCCCCTCTTCCGGCGGCGGCGGGATATCGGCCGCGATTCCCACGTTTCCATATTGCGAATCGGCGCCGAACAAAAAGCGCAAATGCCGGCTCATGATGTAGCGGGCCTCGATGCGCGAATCGGAGCCGACCGCGAAGATGTCGAAATTCAAGGTGCGCCCGAGCTGCCCGCTCTGTCCCTGCAGCCCCGTCGAGTTCTGCAGATAGAACGACCATTTGCCGACGGTGCGCGTCCAGCGGATCTGCAGCTTGTGGTACCAGATGTGCGTACCGAACGCGCTGATCGCCGGATCGGCGTCCTGCGGCCGCGCGAACGACAGCACCAGTTGATCGTCGGATCCCGAGACGAGCGCGCGGAACTTCCCGCCGCCGAGCGGATATTCGAAGATGCCCTGATAATCGTAATAAACGGGCGCCGTCGTGAATTGCAAACCAGGGACATGGAACAGCCCCATGATCGCGTCGACGTAGCTGCGCCGCGCCGCCAGCGCGAAGCTGCCCTGGCCGATCGGCCCTTCGACGACGGCGCCGCTGTCGAACACGTTGGTCTCGAGCGCGGCGTGGATGCGATCGCGCTTGGGCTCGCGCAGATCGACGTCGACGGCGCCGGCGATGGCGCGTCCGTACCGCACGCCGAAGTTGCCGGGAAAATAGTCGATACGATCGAGCAGCTGCGCCGGGAACACCGACGTGAAGCCGCCGAAGTGATAGAGCTGCGGCACTTCGGCGCCGGCGAGGAACACGCGCGAATCGGTCGGCTTGCCGCCGCGCACGATGAGGAGGCCCGAGTTGAACGGCGCGCGCGCCATGCCCGGCAGGTTCTCGATGGCGCGCAGCGGATCGCCCATGGTGCCCGGCATCTTCACCAGCTCCTCGGTGGTGAGCGTCTGCCGGCTGATCTCCTCGCGGTTGGGATCGGCGCGCACCGTCGATTCGTAGCGGCCGTATTGCGACGGCTCGACCCAGTAGCGCACCGACACCGTCTGGCCGGCGGCGAGCGTCTCGTCGGTCTCGAAGCGGCGCGCCTTCGGCCCGCTGACGACGACGTGCCACTTCCCCGGCCCCAGCGCGAGCGTGAACTGCCCGTCGGCGCCGACGGTCGCGCGCTCCTGCAGAAGGCCGTGGAGGGCGATGACCATGCCGTCGGCGAGCGGCGCGCGCGTGCCCTTCAGATAGGCGCCGCCGCGCAAGGTCGCCTTGGCCGCCGGCGCCGGCGGCTTCGGCTGCGCGCGCGCACGCAATACGAACTTGTACGCATAGGTGACGTGCGCCGGCACCGGCGTATCGCCGCTGCGCGCCGGCGCGAACACGAAGCGCCGCACTGCCGCGGCCGCCGCCTCGTCGAAGCCGTGGCCGGCGCCCTGTGTGACGGCGACGTTCGACACCGCGCCCTTGTCGTCGACGTCGAGCTCGAGCACGACGGTGCCCGAGAGTCCCGCCGCGAGCGCCTCGGCAGGGTAGGGCGCCGCGACGCGCGAGAGCAGCGCGGGCGGCGTGAACGGTGCCGGCGGCGGCGCCTGCGGCTCGCGCTGCGCCTGCGGCTCGCGCTGCGCCTGCGCCTGCGCCGTTGCCACGCACGCGACGACGAAGAGCGCGATCGCCCCGACGCGAGAAATCACCAAGCGTAAGGCTATAGGCGATCGGCGACGGCGCGCAAGACGCGCGGCGAGAACAGCATGCCCACGTGCCCGACGTCGGGCACGTGCACCAGCTCCTCGTGCGACGCAAACACGCGCGGGAAGACGATGTTGTCCGAGCCGGCGACGATCGACGTGAACTGCACGTTCGCCGCCGCCTCGCGCGACGCCTCCAGCCGCTGGATGATCGGCGAGTCGGGCCTGAGCTCGCGCCCCACGCGCCCCGCGACCCAATAGGCGCCGTAGGTCCCGCGATGCGGCGACGACAACGTGATGCAGCGATCGACGCGCCGCGCCCCGCCGAGCTCCTGCAGCCAGCAGCGCGCGACCACGCCGCCGAGCGAATGGCACACGAGATCGATCCGCCCGCCGCGTACGTGCTGCTTGCAGAAGTCGCGCAGCGCCATCGCGCCGCGCTCGATCCCTTGGGAGCTCTCGTAGTCGAACGACAACACCGGCCCGATGCGCCGCAGCTTCAAGTACGCATGCAAAGGCAGGAGCGTCGACCGATTGGCGAGATAGCCGTGCACGAGCACCACCGTGCGCCCCTCGGCCTTGCGCGGCGTCGGTCGCGTGCGCCGGCGCGCGAGGCCGAACGGATGCAAGAGCGCCGCGCCGACGAAGGCGGCCACCTCGCGCGCCACCAGCTCGCCCGCCGTGCGCGTCGACGGCGGCAGATCGCGAATCACGTCGCCCGCTTTGCGTCCCGATTCGATGGCGCTATTATGCGGGCGAAAATGCGGTTTGCGGCAGCAATCGCGATTTCGCTGGCGTGTGGCGGTGTTGCGCAGGCGCGCGGCACCTGCGCCATCGACGCCAAGAAGGCGCCGGCGCTCACCGTCGAGGTCACGCCCAAGGAGGCGTCGCCGTTCAAGCTGCGCATCGAGGGCATGCCCATCAGCATCGAGCCGGGCGGCCTCGAGACCGCGGCGACGGTGCGGGTCAAGGGCGCGCTCGCCTTCGAGGCGCACCTCGGCGCCAACGAGATCCCCGCGCGCACCAAGCGCGGCGTCGACGATTTGAGCGGCATGCTGCACCTGGCGCCGGGGCGCGAGAAGCTCACGCTGCACGCCAACGTGCGCGCCAAGGTCGTCGACGCGTCGATCCGCCTGACCGGCATCGAGCTGCGCGGCCTCACGCTGCCCTGCGACGCGCTCACGCTCGACGACGTCAAGGAGCCGTCGCTGTCGGTCGACGAGTCGGGTGACGCGACGCGCTTCGTGGCCAAGGGATCGACGCTGCACTTTCGCAGCGCGCCCGGCGGCAAGGGCGCGGCCATCGAAGCCGCCGTCGACGATCCGAGCGCGCTCGAGCTCAAGCGCGTCGAGGAGGAGGGCGGCTGGATGCGCGTGACCACGCGCTGGCCCGACGGCACCACGCTGCACGGCTGGGTCAAGCGCGACGAGCTCGTCGAAGAGGGCGTGCGCCACGAGCGGCTCGGCGACATCGCGCCCATCGCCGGCGTCTCCGCGGCGCCCGCGTGCGAGCCGCCGCGCGTCGGCACCAACGAGCGCATCGTCGACGCGCCCGTCGCCGCCGGCACGCAGGTCTACGCCGCGCGCTATCTCGGCCCCTGGGCCAAGGTCGTCGACGGCGGCAAGCTCAAGGTGCGCTTCCGCCCCAAGGACGATTGGGCCGAGATCGTGTCCGTGCCCGGGATCGCCTGCGCCGTCGGTGACGCCTGGATCCCGAGCGCCGCCGCCAAGCTGCCCGCCGACGCTGCGCCCGCCGCGCGCGCCGAGTGACCGTCGCTCGCCCGCTCGACGAGCGAGGGCTGCGTGGATGAAGCCACAGCGTCGCAGCGCGTTGTAGCCCGACCACTACAGTTTTCCGGATTCGTGTGCCGGAAATGCCGGCGATGTGCACTGGCGCGTCGCTTGCTCTAGGGCCGGCGCCATGAACCTTTCGTCGTACACGCTTCGTTCTCTGGCCTTCGCCGCTTGCGCGGCTTTCGTCACCGCCGGCTGCAGCGGCGGCGGCAGCACGGGCGCGACCACCGGCTCGGCTACGACCGACACCAGCGGCAGCACCGACACGAGCGGCGCCACCGCCGCCGGCAGCACGGGCTCGCCGTCGCCGTCCTCGTCGGGCGCGACCGCCGGCGCCGCGCCGCACTCGGCGCACAAGCGTTGCGGCTGGATCGGCGCCGACACGTTCGACGCCGGCAAGAAGTCGTTCCTCGCCAACCCCGACTACTACGACGCCATCCACCCGAAGTGGGGCACGCTCAACGCCGACGGCAGCATCAAGGTGCTCTCGATGGCCGATGACGCCGACATCATGTCGACGGCCAAGCAGCACCAGATCAAGGTCATCCCGCTCGTCGACAGCGCCGACGTCTCGTACCTGCGCAGCATCATGTCGTCGCCGGCGGCGATCGCGCAGCACGCGGCGACCGTCACCGACTTCGTGACCAAGCACGGCTACGACGGCGTCGAGCTCGACTACGAGCACCTCTGGTCGGCCAGCGATCGCGCGCCCTACACCGCGCTCATCAAGGCGGTGGCCGACTCGCTGCACGCGCAGGGCAAGCTCCTGACGCTCGCGCTGCCGGCGATGGACGCCGACCACAAGGACGCGGCGTACGACTACGCGTCGATCCAGGACTCGGCCGACGTGCTGCACCTCATGGCGTACGACTACCACTACTTCGGCGGCGACCACCTCGGGCCGCTGGCGCCGAAGGGCTGGGTCAACGACGTGGTCACGCGCGTCGAGTCGCTCGGCCATCCCGAGAAGTACACGCTCGGCGTCGCCAACTACGGCATCGCGGGCAGCTGGTACGCGTCGGCGAAGGAGTCGGCGGCGCGCTGCGGCGGCTCGTACTCGTCGCAGACCGACCACATGGCGACCTGCCCGAACGGCCATCAGGAGGCGGGGCTCGCGCCGCACTGCACGACCTCGCAGGGTGACGTGTGGTTCGAGGACGTGGCGTCGATGACGGAGAAGACGGCGCTGGCCAAGGCGCACCACTTCGGCGGCGTCGGCTACTGGACGATGGGCGACGAGCCCGACGGCTTCTTCGACGCCATGAAGGCGCAGTTCAACTAGGTCGGCTCGTCTTCGCGGCCGCTCGTGCTCGTCGTGGGCGCGGGCGGCAGCGGCGGCGTCCGCAGCTCCGCCACCTCCTCCCGCACCGACGTCAACGCCGATTCCAGCTCGTGAATCCGCCGCTGCGCGCTCCCCGCGATGCGCTCGCGATCGGCGCGCGCGATCTCCAGCTCCGCCAGGGCCGTCTTCAGATCCGTCCGCACGGCGTCGAGCTCCGAGCGCAGGTTCTCGCGCGCCGAGCGGGCCGCGAAGCGATCGTCCTCGATCTGCCGGTGCGCCGCCGTCATCTCGTGCCCGAGCCGCGACAGCTCGGCGCGCGCCTCGGTCAGCTCCTCCATCGCCTCGCGCAGCCGCTCGTCGCTGGTCGTGTCGGGCAGGCGTGGCGGCATCGACTGTAACGGCACGCGCGGACGCATCGGCTTGGCCTTCGCCTTCGCGATCGTCTTCGGCTTCGCGTTCGCCTTCGGCACCAGCTTCAGCTTCGCCTTCGGCTTGACCTTCAGCTTGAGGAGCTTGCCGCGAGGCGGCGGCTTCTTCGGCATGGCGTTATCGTATCACGTCGGGGCGCGCGCTCAGCCGCGCACGTATTCGAACTCGAAGGACTGGCCGTTGATGCCGCGCGTCGGCGGCGCGATCCAGCCCGCGATTTTGCCCGGCTCGTGCACCGGCACCATCAGCGATTCGATATAGGCGATGTCGCTCGGCGACGGCAGCCACTCGTTGCGCTTGCGCTCGAACGCCTCGGCCGAGATCAGGTTGCCGTCGACGTCGAAGTGGTGGCCGGCGTAGATGCCCTGGCGGCGGTGGAAGCGGCGGTTGGGCAGGCGGAAGCGCATCTCGCTCGCCACGCCGGCGCGCTCGAGCGTGCGGTTCCACTTGTCGACGGCGCGCTGGCAATCCTCGACGTAGTTGTCGCGCAGCACCTCGTTCATCGCGGTGCGCAGCGGGATGTCCTTGTCGTTGAGCTTGCCCTCCTCGACGACGGTCATGCGGTAGTGGCCGTCGAGCGCCTGGTGGTCCTCGTACTTGTCTTCCTTGTAGCGGCCCTTCAAGCCGGCGGCGAAGAAGTCGGCGGCGTTCGACGAGATCTCGCCACCGAACAGATCCTCCGACAGCGAGAACCACAGATTCAGATACTTTTGCAGCGTCGGGATATCGATACCGCCCAGCTTGCGCACGCTCTCGCTGGTGCCGTCGCCCGATTTCATGAGCTCGGCGGTGCGCGCCACCATGCGATCGATTCCCGTCTCACCGACGAACATGTGGTGCGCTTCCTCGGTGAGCATGAACTTGGTCGTGCGCGCGAGCGGATCGAAACCCGATTCCGACAGCGCATACAGCTGATATTTGCCGTCGCGATCGGTGAACATGGTGAAGAAATAGAAATCGACCCAGTTTTCGATCGGCTGATTGAACGCGCCGAGGATGCGCGGCTTGTCGGCGTCGCCCGAGCGGCGCTCGAGGAGGCCCTCCGCCTCTTCGCGCCCGTCCTTGCCGAAGTACGAATGGAGCAGATAGACCATGGCCCACAGGTGACGCCCTTCCTCGACGTTCACCTGAAACAGGTTGCGCATGTCGTACAGCGACGGGGCGCTGGCGCCGAGACGGCGCTGCTGCTCGACCGACGCCGGCTCGGTGTCGCCCTGCGTGACGATGATGCGGCGGAGCATGTTGCGGAACTCGCCCGGCACCTCGTTCCACACCGGCTGGCCGAAGTTGTCGCCGAAGCCGATCTTCTTGTCCGCGTCGGGCGGATTCAAGAAGATGCCCCAGCGATAATCGGGCATTTTCACGTAATCGAAATGCGCCCAGCCGTCGGTATCGACCGATATCGCGGTACGAAGATAGATATCCTTTTCCTGATATCCCTCGGGACCGACCTGCTTCCACCAATCGAGGTAATTCGGCAGCCACTGCTCGAGCGCGCGCTGCAGGCGCTTGTCCGACGAGAGGTTGACGTTGTTCGGGATCTTTTCGTTCGAGACCTCGGCCGACATTTACGTCCTCCTCCAGTCGAAGCTGGGCCGTTCCGGTTTTCCGTAGAGCGACAGCGCGCCGCGCTCGCCGGTGGCGTTGGGGCGCGTGAAGATCCAGTTCTGCCAGGCCGAGAGGCGCCCGAAGATCTTGGTCTGCATGGTCTCGTTGCCCACGCAGCGGAACGACGCCTCCATGCCGGTGAGCGCGTCGGGCGAGAGCGAGGCGCGCTCCTCGATGGCGAGGCGCAAGGTGTCGTCGAAGTCGAGGTCGTCGGCGAGCACGGTCACCAGCCCCGCTTCGTCCGCCTGCTGCGCGTCGAGCGGCGCCTTCTCGATGCCGGGCAGCTCCTCCTCGATGCCGAGCATGTCGAGGCGCGACATGGCGTTCGCCGTCGGCAGCACATGGTTGTTCATCTTCGACGCCTGCACGTGCACCGGGCGTTTGGGATCGTCGAGCATGTAGCGGCGATCGGCGGCGAGCGCGAGCTCGAGCATCGAGCCGACGAAGCACGACTCCGGATCGAGGATGGCGAAGATCGAGCGCGCGGTCAGATCGAGGCGGCGCAGCACGCGCGCCATGTTCAAGATGGTCTCGTGCACGAACCAGTGCGCGCGGCGCGCCTCGAGCTCGGCGTCGCACTTGAGCATGAGCTCGCGATCGCCGCGCGTCTTGAGGAGGAGCAGGCCGCAGTCCTCGTGATTGAAGCGCAAGCGGAGCAGGGCGTCGTCGAGCTCGCGGAAGGCGCGCAGCGGCCACCAGTTGCTGCCCGCGGCGACGATGGCGTCGATGCCCGCGACGTCCTGATCGGGCCCGCGCATCGTGATCGTGGCGGTGCGATGCGCGCGATCGATGGCGAGCTCGACATACTTGTAGCGCGCGCCGTCAGGCCCGACCTCGGGCTCGAGCGGCTTGAGCTCCACGCCGGTGGCGCCCTTGTCGGCGGTGGCGAGCGAGGCGAGCCGCTTGGCGCGCTCGCGCACGGCCTCGGCGAACTTCGAGCGCGGCGCCACGGCGTCGACCAGCTTCCACTCGACGGCGCGCTTGCCCTTGATGCCCTCGGCGAGCGTGGCGAACACGTCGGCGCGATCGCGGCGCACGCCGCGCTTGTCGACGATGCGCGTGAGCCCGCCGGTGCCCGGCAAGACGCCGAGGAGCGGCACTTCCGGCAGCGAGACCGTCGACGACCCGTCGTCGAGCAGCACGATCTCGTCGCACGCGAGCGCCAGCTCGTAGCCGCCGCCGGCGGTCGGTCCGTTGCACGCGCAGATCGAGCGCAGCCCCGAGCTCGCCGAGGCGTCCTCGAGCGACAGGCGCGTCTCGTTGGTGAACTTGCAGAAGTTGACCTTGAACGGATGCGACGACGACGCGAGCATGTGGATGTTCGCGCCGGCGCAGAAGATGCGCTCCTTGCCCGAGGTGATGACGAGCGCGCGCACGCCCGGATGCTCGAAGCGCAGCCGCTGAATCGCGTCCGCGAGCTCGATGTCGACGCCGAGGTCGTAGGAGTTGAGCTTGAGGTCGTAGCCCGGCCGCAGCGGCGCGCGCTCATCGACGTTCATGGAGAGCGTCGCGACGCCGCTGCCGTCGCTCGGAACGTCCAGCTTCCAGTGGCGATACCGCGAAGGATGCGTCTCGAACCCGATCGGCTCCATGCACGATCAGTTATAGGATCGCGTAGACCGGTTCAAGCGCTATATTGCGCAAAAACCGAAATAGAAAGCAATATAGTGCAGTCGACAAGGTCCTCCGAGCCGCCTCGACAGGCGATACTCACATCGATGTCCTGGCTCGACGTTACGGCACCTGGCCTTCCTAGCGGCCTCGCCGAATGGGTACGCGCCCAACCGAGCGCGGCCGCCGCCGTTGCGGCATGTCCTCGCGCCGATTGGCTCGTTTGGCTCATGACAGCGGCCACGCCTTCGGAGCAAACGAAGCGCAGCGTCCTGCATAGCGCGGCGATGGCCATGGACCACTCGCCGCGCCTCCGCAGCCGCGCGCCGCGAGTGGCTGCCGTCTATCGCTGGGCGTACCGAGGCCAACGCGCTATGTGCCGCGTTCGGTCGCGCGACCGTTGCTCTTTGCCGCCGCTGTCGCGCTCGTGGCCGTGGCATCCGTCGACCTGACGGTTGTCAGTCGCGTGGCCGCGTCGTCGAATCCGACCAGCATCTGGATCCGTTCGTCGGTCGATCTCGTACTGTGGTGCGCCCTGGTCGCGCTCCTTCAAAAGACGTTGGAGCGTCGCGATGCGCGTAGGTTGGACGCGGACGTTGCCGCGATGTCGTTCGAGCGCGCGCTCTCTCTCGTCGTCGCCGAGCTCGCCCGGCATCCCGAAGATCCGCGCGTTCTGAAGGAGCTCCACGACGCGGCGACTGCCGATTGGTTTCGATCGACCGCAGTCTGACGATGTACTAGTGTGGGACGGATGGCGGCAGGGGTCAGGAGGGGGGAGCGGTGCGCACGTAGGCTCGCGAGCACCGTTGTGGTCGAACAATCGCTCGCGCCGCATCCCAAGCAGCCCCGCAGAATCCCTGCGACGCTCGGGGCCCTTCCCAGCCGCGCGTTCGATCGCGGCGACGGATGAATGCGTCGAGCCTCGTAGAGCTGAGCTACGAGTTCGGCCTGGTCGAGTGTGCGCAAGCGTTCGCGCATGATCGCGTGTCCCGACTGCCCACTCGACGTCACGAAGCTTCCAGTGGCGGCGGCTTCACGCTGCTGCGCGAGCTCTGTCGTCTCGGTCCGTCGCCCGCGCGCGCCCGGCTCGTGCTCGACGACCTCCTGCCGCCCGCGCGCGGTTACGCTGCCGCCGACCTCTGCGCTCGATTGCTCGTTCCGCGTTCCGAGAACGCGCTGCTGGTTGCCCTCGGTCGCGCCGGGATGGACTGCGTCGAAGCCGAGCGATTGGACATCGGTTCGGTCGCTTCGATCGCATCGGGCGAATCGGCGCAGGAGATCGTGCGTCTCGTCGGCGAAGCGCATCTGCCGCGCCTAGCGTGCGCGCTGCTCTCTTCCGACGCTCTCGCCGACGCCTCCGAGCTGCTTCTCGACGCCGAGCTGTACGCTGCGCTACCCGACCCCGCAACATTGATCGGCGGCGGCGCACCCGAGGACCTCGAGCTGGCCGGCTACGTCTCGGCTCGCGCCGATCTCGCGACCGATCCCGCAGCCGTCGCCGAACGACTCGAGTCGGAAGCGGACTTCGACTACGCGCGACAGGGAGAGGCCGACATCGTGAGGTTCGCTCGGACACATCTGGTTCGTGCCGAGGCCGCAATGTTCGCGGCGCGATTGCCCGTACCTTTCGATGTGGTTGATCATGTGGCGCGCCTGTACGGCTCGTGGCGTTACGCGCAGCGCGTCCACATCACTGCCGCGTTTCATCTCCAGCTGCTCGACGCTGCGTTCGCCTGGTTCGATGCCTACCTTGCGCGATTCGGCAACGACGCGCCGCTCTGGCGTGCGGTCCTGTCCATCCTCGATGTCGAGTCGTCTGCATATCAGCGGGTGCGGGCGCGACTCAGTGCCGAACTTCTGGCGTCTCCGCACGACGCCGTCCTGTGGGCGGCGCTCGTTCCTACGCTCGGCGTCGATGCGGCCCTCAACGAGCTCCGCCAGCGATTGGCGCAGCATGCTAGAGTTTCGTCGTGAGCGAGTGGCTGAACGCGCTGCGGGCCGCGCCGTCGCCGCCGTCCGAGCTTCTCGAATTCGCCGCGACGCAGCCCTCTCTGGCCGCGACGTGGCAGAACGCCACGCGCGGTGATTGGGTCATCTGGATGGCCGCGAACGGTTTCGGGCACGACAACTCGCCGCGCGACGTCCTCGACGCCACTGTCATCCTCGCTGACTATTCGCGTCCGCCGCTTTGGCGGCTGGCGATGCGTTTCCGCGCCGACGACGAGGACGTCGTACGTCGCATCGCCGCCGACGCCGATGACTTCGATCTCACGCAGGTCGTCGCCTACGTGAATTTCGGCGGGATCGTCGGCGGCATCGTCGGCTTTCTCGGTTATTCGAAGCTCGCCGGCCACTCGCTGGTGGTACGTGAGCTCGCCGGTGTTGCCGTCCTCGTCGTGGTCGCCGTGCTGGTCACGTTCCTCTCCTATCGCATCTTCAAGGCGTCGCTGTTGCGCCACGCGGCGGGAGCTTCGATTGAAAACTCGGTGCCCCGCGCCGTCGCCGTCGCGACGCGTGTGTCGCTCCGCAGCAATGTCATGAAACAGATCGATGGGGCTCGCATCGTGCGCAAACGGCTCGACGGGCCAATTGCTTCCGCAGGCTCGGCATGAAAGGGTCACGTCGATGAGCGCCCAATTCCTCGCCGAGCTCGCTGCAGCCCGCGGTCTCACGCGTACGGCCGCCATCTTGAACGCACCGGACGCGGCGCGCCTCATCGAGCGCGTCGCCGACGCCGACCTGAGCCTCGGCGCCGAGCCGCAGCCCGATGCAGCTCTCTTGCTCGGGCTCATGGTTCGCAGAGGCCTCGATCAGCAGCTCGTGATCAAATGGATTCAGCTTCTCGAGAGCTCGCTCGAGCGCGGATTGGCCGCCTGGGATGTGCTCTCCGGTTCATTGATCGACGACCGTGACTATCTGTCTGCGTTGCGCTCGTTCCTCGATCCGGTGCGTGAGCTGTTGCCAGCTCCGGGCCAGCGCGGCGTCGAGCTGCGCGGTCGTACGCCGTCCAGCCTGCTTCGCTCCCAGCTTGGCGAGGGCCTACCGCCGCCGGTCCCAGCGTCCCCGAGCCCGGAGACGGTCAGCCCCGGGCTCTCGAGCATTTGGGCGTTGTTCGTCGCCGGGGGAGACGCGAAGCGCTCCCTTACGGAATCCGAAGCGCTGAGCGGCTTGCGCGCGCAGGGGCGGCTGCTGGGGCTGGCTCATTTCCCCACGCTGTCCTCCTTGTGGCTGGAGTTCACGAGTCGCGAACTCGGCGACGACGAGTCGTACTCCGAGCTTGCCGAAGTACTGCTCGACGCGCACGCCGTCGATCGACTACCCGGCGGGACCGCCCGTCTCACCGAAACGCGTCTGGCGAAGTACGCAATGGCGCGCGCGGCGATCGATCGCGGCGATCCTGGCGCTGCCTACGCCCTACTCAAGGCCATCGACGTGCTCACGCTGGCGCCGGTCCTGCGAAAGAACGAAGACGCGGGCGTGCAGCTCGTCCGTGCAGAGCTCGGCCTTCGCACTGGCGACCGTCCCGTGCCGCCGGCGCGCGTCGAAGAGATCGTGCAGAGCAATCCGACATGGCGGTACGCGGCTCGCGTGCGCGCGTGCATGGCTGCGGCAATGTGTGCGCTCGACTCGGCCTCACCGCTGCGCATGCTCGACGCGTACCTGACTTCTTTTGGCAACGATGACGCGATCTGGCTCGGCCTGACCGAATTCGGCCCTGCCGGAGCGGCGTGGTATGCGCCGATGATGGGCCGTCTCGCGCGCGAGGCGCTCGCCCTGCCGCACGAGCCGAGCGTATGGGTCGCGATCGCCACGTTCGTCGGCGACGAGCCGGCGCCCGCCGTGGCGGAGATCCGACAGCGCCTCGTCGAACAATGCTCGAACTGAAGAGCGGCCGTCTAGTGATGTCCCGACGGCGGCGAAGACGCGGCGGCGCCGACTGGCTGCCCGCCGGGTCCGAACTGTTTTTCCTGTAGCTCCGCGAGCTGCTTCCGGAAGGCCTTCACCTTGCGCACGTTGGAGATAACACCCCAGATCGAGGCGCCGATACCGAGGAAGGGCAGCGCGTGCGCCACTTGTTCGATGATGCTCGGGAGGTGCTCGACCAGATGCTCGCCACCCTCCATGCCCTCGACGAGGATCTCTTTCCAGTCATCTTTGACGAGCTGCCACGACCCCGCGCCACCGGCTTTGATCTTTTCCTTCGCGCTGAGGGTCTTCCCGTAGGAAGCGCGTACTTCGCCCAACGCGCGTTCGAAGTCGGGTGCCGATTGCGACCAGTCGAGCAGTAGCCGATCGATCTCCTCGGGCGGGAGATCCTTGAGCATCTTGGTTCCGACCTTGGTTTCGAATTCGTGCTTGAGCTTGGCGGCCATCACGCCGCCCGACTTCCCGAGCGCGAGCAGAATGAAACCGGGATTCACTGCGGTGGCCAGGTTCGCCACGATAGTGGCGCCGACGTTGAATGCATTGGCCGAGTCAGCGGCCTCCGCGCTCGCGATCTCGAGCATGACCTCGAGTTGCTCGAGCTTGTTGTGCTCCTCAGGCGTGAGGTTGTGAGCGCCGGGCTTGTTGCCCTCGGGACCATGTTCGCCGTGGCCCTTCGCACCGTCGCCGCCGTGACCGGCGCCGTGCTTGTCGCCGCTCGTCGCCGCGTCGTGGCCGTGCTTGTCGCCGCCCGTCGCCGCGTCGAGGCCGTGCGTCACGCTCGCGGACGAGTCGGCGTGGATGGGACCGCCTGCGGCGCCCCCATCCGCTGGTGCATGGGTTTGCGGTTGTCCGTGCGCGGCGCTCGCCGAGGTCGATGCTGGAGGCACGGATCCGTGCGCCGCATCCGCCTTCGGCAGCGGTGCGTGTCCCGTCGCTGGCGTCGGTGATGTCGCCGCTGTCGGCGTCGCAGGCTTGGCCTGTGGTTGCGGCGTTGGCGGTGCGTGCGCCGCGTCCGGCGTCGGCTTTCCGGTCGCAGGCGCACCATTCGTCGCGCTCGACGTCGCTGCCGCGCCGCCCGATGCCGCAGCTCCCGTCTGCGAAGCCGAAGCTGCCGCTCCCGACGACTGGTGCTTGGACTTCTCCTTCAGAGCCGCAGCTCCTTGTTGCTGTACCTGCTTCGCCTGTTGGGCCACAGTCGCTGCCGCGATCTGCTCTTTTTTCGAGATGTAGGTGTCCTGAAGGACCTGCTCCCATGCGTTGGCCCCGCCGAGCGCGTTCATCCACGGACGTACGCCTTCGAAGATCGCGTCGATGTGCTGCGCTGGATTGTCGGTCGGTTTGGCTGGGTCGGGTTCGTTCGGAGTAGAGCGAACATCTTGCGTCGCCTTCGTGATCTTCTCGCGATGATGGTCGCGAATCGCCCTCTCCTGCGCATCGCGGGTCTGCTTGAAGAGCACGGCGGCGGGACGATCCTTCCACGAGAACATGGCCAATCCGGCCCACTGATCGACGACGGGATTTTTCCAGGCTGCCTGATAGAGCGCGAAGGCGTTCGGCTGATCGACCTTGATCGCCAGCATTGCTTGCGATGCGCCGCCGAACGCCTTGTCGAACGCGTCCTCGAGCGCGGCCTTCTTGGCATCATAGGTCGCTTTGAGCGCAGCGACGGCCGGATCCTGTGCGTGCACCGCGAGCTTCGTGATGAGTGCTTCCGCGCCCTCCAGGGCAATCTTGAGGCCCGGCGTCACCTGCGACGCTTCGAGGGTTTTCTTGGTGCCATCGACCTTCTGTTGGTCTTGCGCGCTGAGCGCATTCGCCGCGGGCGCGCCGGCTTTCGCTGGCGACGAGGACGCGGCCCCGGTCTTGTTCGGGGCCGCTTTACCTCCCGACGCCGTTGGTGGCGGCGTCGGCTTGTTGTTCTTGGCCCGTTGGATCTTGCGTCCCAGGCCGGGTGCACCGGCGCTAATCTTCGGTTTCGCGGCGCTCACGCCTGCGGTCGCGCTGGACTCGCCGGCGACCTTTTCGCCGGCTGCGGTCGCACCATGTGCCCCTGCTTGAGCGTGCCCGCCGTGTGCGTGCTCGCCGCCGGCGGCGCCGTCGCCGCCGTGGAGTTGTTCGGCCGCGTGGTCGCCCATCGCGTCGGCTTCTTTTTCGGGCGCATCGCCGGGCTCGCTGACTTCGTGGCCGCCGGTCTCGTGGTCGCCATGTGCCGCATCGGCGTGCTCGCCGCCGCCACCGCCGTCGGGCGCGGCCGGCTTGCGCTGCACGCCGCTCTTCTGGCCCTGCACGACGTGCGTGAGCTCGTGCGCCAGCAGCCGGTCGCCCTCTTTCGACCCCGGCGCGAACTCGCCGCGCCCGAAGTGCACGTCGCTCCCGACGGTGAACGCGCGCGCCCCCAGCTCCTCCGCCGCCTCCGCCGAATCCCCGCCCGTGTGCACCCGCACGTCGCCCAGCCCCGCGCCGAGCGTGTGCTCCATCCGCGACTGCACGCCGCCGCCGAGCGGCGCGCCGGGCCCCGTCGGAATTGCCGCCGCGCCGCCGCCGCGCCCGCTCTTCTTGCGCTGCACCCAGCGGCGCTGCATCGCACGCAGCCGCGCGGGCTCGAACCCGCTCGCCGCGCCGCCCGCCGCCGCCTCACCTTCCGCGGCGTCATGCTGCGCCGCGCCCCCCTCACGGACGGCCCGTTCTTGCGTGCTCACGCGGTTTCCCCCCTGCTACGAGAGGTCATGGTAGCCCATGATGGTTATCGACGATCGCGAAAAAGAGTTGCTAGCGCTCAACTTTGCTAATTGTCACAGTATGATGCGCCCATGGCCCGCCGCCCTCCACGCTCCGCGCTGCTCGCCGCCGTCGGCGCCCGCGTGCGGGCGTTACGCGAGTCACAGGGCCTGACTCAGCGCACGCTCGCCGAGACCTCGGGCGTGAGCGCGCGCTTCCTGGCGCAGCTCGAAGCCGGCGACGGCAACATCTCGCTCGAGCGCTTCGACGCCGTCGCGCGCGCGCTCGCCACCTCGCCGGCTGCGCTGCTCGATCCGCGCGCCTCCATCGAAGGCGACGACGAGCGCGCCAAGCAGCGCGCCGCCGTCAACGAGCTCGTCGATCGCCGCAGCTCCATCGAGCTCTCCGAAGTCCGTCGCTGGCTCGAGGCGCGCTTCGCCCGCCGCACGGCGCCGACGATCGCGCTCATCGGCCTGCGCGGCGCCGGCAAATCCACGATCGGTCCCAAGCTCGCCGAGCGCCTGTCGCTGCGCTTCGTCGAGCTCGACGCCGCCATCGAGCGCGCCGCCGGCCTGACGCTGTCCGAGATCTTCCAGATCCACGGCGAAGGCTACTACCGCCGCCTCGAGCGCGAGACGCTGATGGGCCTTCTCGCCGACGGCGACGGCATGGTCGTCGCCACCGGCGGCTCGATCGTCAACGACAAGGAGACCTACAAGCTCTTGCGCCGTCGCGCCGTCACCGTCTGGCTCAAGGCACGCCCCGAGGATCACTGGAACCGCGTCATCCAACAGGGCGATCAGCGGCCGATGGCGCAGCATCCGCACGCGATGAGCGAGCTGCGCGCGCTGCTCGCCGCGCGCGAGCGGCTCTACTCCGAGGCCGAGCACGTCATCGACACTGCGCGCTTCGACGTCGACGCGGCGGTCGAGAAGCTGGCGCGCGAGCTGGGGCCGTCGTGACCGCGGGCGCGTGGATCCTTCTCGCCGCCGTCGGCACGGCGCCGCTCGCCGCGGTCGGCTGGGTCAAGTGGCGCTTCTCGGCGCGCAAGATGAACGCCAACGCCGACAAGCTCCTGTCCGACGCCGAGAGCAAGATGCGCACGCAGGACGACGACGCGCTCGTCGCGCTGTTCGCGCCGCCGCTCGGCAACAATCAGTCGCGCGCGTCGCGCCGCGTGCGCGGGCTCGTCGACGAGCGCCGCTTCGCCGAGCTGCACGGCGAGTGGCACGAGCTGTGGCCGGCGTTGGTGAACGACGACAAGCTGTCGCTCGATCGCGCCATCGACCTCGGCGCGGCGATCAAGGTGCTCGCCGAGCGCCACCCCAAATGAGCGCTTCGTGGATCGATGCGCTCGCCGCGCGCGCGTCGCTGCCGCCCGAGCTCGTGGCGTGGGCGCGCACGCAGCCCGACCTGCAGACCGCGTGGAGCAGCTGCGATCGTCTCGATTGGATGATCGACTTCGGCGCCGCGCGTGCGACCGACGATACGTTACAGCGCGCGCTGACGTATGCCGGTTGCTCGCTGTTCTCGACGGATCCGTGGATCTTTCGCCTGCGCCCCGCCGGGGTCCGAGTGGCGCGGGCGTGGGCGACTCGCGGCACGGTCGCGGATCTCGACTCCAAGGATCCACGACAGGGTGAGGACTGGCAGAACGCGTGCGTGATCGTGTTGCCGATCGCGGTCGCGCTCCTCGGCCTGTATCAGTATGGCCTGCATGCGTCGCCGACGACGCTGAAGGTCATTGGCGCGCTGACGATGCCCGCGGTCTACCTCTTCGCGAGGCTGTGGGGCCGCACGCGCGTGCGCCTGACCGAGCGCGCGATTGCCGAGTATCGGTTCGAACGGGTCGAGAGCGATGTGCTCTCCGAGGGGCGGCGCTTGGCGCGAACACTGCCGCCACTGGGGCATCAGGCCCTGATCCAGAAGTTCCGTAACGCCTGGCGTTTGCGTGCGGCGCTGCCGGCGCGCGAGGTCAGCGGCGCGGCTTCGTGAGCGCCGCGGCGACGGCGTCGGCGACCTTGGCGTCGCCCGCCGGCGCGCGGAAACATTCGGCGGAGCCGAGCGCGCGCAGCTGACGCGTCTGGTCCGCGTCGCGCACACCGGCGACGAACAGGTGCACCGCCGCGTCGCTGCCGTCGATCTTCTTGGCCAGCGCGATCCCGTCGACCGGGTTGCGCCCGATGTCGATCACGAGCGCCCTGGTCTTGCCGAGCTTGAGCTTCGCCGTCGTCGCCACCACGTCGAGCCCGACGCCACGCGCCGCATATTCCTCGACGGCGCGCTTCGACCGCAATTCGTCCGCGCACACGAGCACGGCGCGCGCGGTGATCTTCTTGGGCGCCGGTTTTTTCGTCTTCGACGGCGCCTTCGCGCTCGCCGCCGACGGCGCCTTGCCGCGCGCCGCGATCAGCTTCTTCGGCGCCATCGACACGAACGTCTCTTCGATCCACGCGCGCATCTCGTCGACGGGCACTTCCTTCGCCGACTTGAACCGCACCGTCACCCAGCCGTATTTCCCCATCCCATAGTGCGTCGGCTCCGCGTACTTCCGTTCCAGCACCTTCTTGCCCGAGCGCGGCAGCTTCACCGTCGCGCTCAGCTCCCCGTCGTGCACGTCGCACGTGAAGAACATCTTGCCCGCGCACTTGACCACGCGGTGTCCCCACGGCTGCTCTTCGTACGTCTCCGGATAGCCGAGCGCGACCGCGCGCATCTCCGCCGCGATCTTGCCGAGCTCCTTCATGTCCACTGCGTGTGGAACGTGCCCTCGCGATCGACGCGCTGATACGTGTGCGCGCCGAAGAAGTCGCGCTGTGCCTGCGTCAGCGACGCCGGCAGCCGCTCGCGCCGATACGCGTCGTAGTACGACAGCGACGCCATCATCGTCGGCATCGGCAGCCCGTGCTGCACCGCCAGCGCGATCGCGCGCCGCCAGCCGGCCTGCCGATCCGACATCTCGCGCGCGAACTCCCCGTCGACGAGCAGGTTCGGCAGCTCCGAGTTGCGGTCGTACGCCTCCTTGATGCGGCCGAGGAACTGCGCGCGGATGATGCACCCGCCCTTCCAGATCCTCGCGATCCGCCCGAGCTGCAGCCCCCACTCGTGCGTCTTGCTCGCGACGCGCAGAAGGTTCATCCCCTGCGCGTACGAGCAGATCTTCGACGCATACAGCGCATGGCGCACGTCGTCGATGAGCTGCTTCTTGTCGATGAACGACGGCGCCGGCCGCGGCCCTTGCAGGATCTTCGACGCCGCCACGCGCTCCGACTTCATCGCCGCCACCACGCGCGCATCGAGCGACGAGGCGATCGTCGGCACCGGCGCCGCCAGCTCCGCCGCCTGCTGCACCGTCCACTTGCCGGTGCCCTTCATGCCGGTCGCGTCGAGGATGACGTCGACCATGGGCTTGCCGGTCAGGTCGTCGGTCTTGGTCAGGATCTGCGACGTGATCTCGATGAGGAACGACTGCAGCTCGCTGCGGTTCCACGACGCGAACACGTCGGCGAGCTCGGCCGGCGCCATGCCACCGACGGTGCGCAACAGATCGTACGCCTCGGCGATGAGCTGCATGTCGCCGTACTCGATCCCGTTGTGCACCATCTTGACGTAGTGCCCGGCGCCGCCCGGCCCCATGTAATCGACGCACGGCCCGTCATCGACCTGGGCCGCGATCTTGGTCAAGATCGGCGCCAGCGCGTCGTACGCGAAGCGATGCCCGCCCGGCATCATCGACGGACCGTGGCGCGCGCCCTCTTCGCCGCCCGACACGCCCATGCCGACGTAGTTGAAGCCTTCGGCCTCGAGCGCCTTGGCGCGCCGCTCGGTGTTCTCGAAGAACTCGTTGCCGCCGTCGACGAGCATGTCGTCCTTCTCGAGGAACGGCTTGATCGCGGCGATGGTGTCGTCGACCGGCTTGCCCGCCTTGACCATCATGACGATGCGGCGCGGCCGCTCGAGCGACGCCACGAAGTCCTTCGGCGTGGTGCAGCCGTGGATCTTCTTGCCCGCGTTCTGCTGCACGAACTCGGCGACCTTCTCGATCGTCCGGTTGTAGACGCTGATGGGGAAGCCCTTCTCCTCGATGTTGAGCGCGAGGTTCTCGCCCATCACCGCCAGGCCGATGAGCCCGATCTTCTGCTTCCCGTCGTCTGTCGTTGGCATCATGCTCTCCCGTAGGTCGCGGAAAACGGCGTCGCCCCGTCGCTGCGCGTGACGCCGTGATCGGGGTTGGCCGCGGCGTGCTCGAGGATCTTGAAGACGTGCTCGATGTCGTCGCCGGCGCCGATCTTCTCGGCGATCTCGTCGACGCTGAGCCGCTTGCCCTGGTTGTCGCCGAGGAGCTTCAAGATCTTCTGCTGCAGCGCCAGCACCGACGCCGCCGCCTTCTTGCCCGCCTCGACGCCCGGCTGGTGATAGGCGTTGATGCCGACGAGCGACGCGTAGAGCCCGACGGTGCGCTCGTAGAGCGCGATGAGCACGCCGATCGATCGCGCGCTCACTTGATCGATCGTGAGGGTGATCGACTGGCGTTCGCTCTCGTACAGGGCGCGTCGCGTGCCGAGCAGGAACCCGGCCAAAAAGTCGCCCGCCGTCGAGCCGTCGGCCTCCATCGCCGTCGACTTGCCGTCGCGATCCTTCAGCACTTCGATGAACGTGACGAAAAAGTTCAGCACGCCGTCGCGGAGCTGCTGCACGTAGGCGTGCTGATCGGTCGATCCTTTGTTGCCGTACACCGCGATGCCCTGGTGCACGACGTTGCCCGCCAGGTCCTTCTCTTTACCGAGCGACTCCATCACCAGCTGCTGCAAGTAGCGCGAGAACAGCTCGAGGCGATCTTTGTAAGGAAGGATCACCATGTCCTTCTCGCCCTTGCCGTGCCCCGACCAGTACCAGCAGAGCGCCATCATCGCCGCCGGGTTCTTGCGCGTGTCATGCACGCGCGTCACCGCGTCGCATGCCTTGGCGCCGTCGAGCATCGCCTGGATGTCGATGCCCTGCAGCGCCGCCGGCAGAAGGCCGACCGCGCTCAATTCGCTGGTGCGCCCGCCGACCCAGTCCCACATGGGGAAGCGCGCGAGGAATCCTTTTTCGACTGCGTAGCGATCGAGCTCCGAGCCCGCGCCGGTGACGGCGACCGCGTGCTTGCCGAAGTCGAGCCCGGCCTTCTCGTAGGCGTGCTGCGCCTCGAGCATGCCGTTGCGCGTCTCCTTCGTGCCGCCCGACTTGGAGATCACGCAGGTCAGCGTCTCGCCGAGGTGCCCGTCGAGCCGGGCGAGCACGCGATCCATGCCGTCGGGATCGGTGTTGTCGAAGAAGTGGACCTTCATGCGATCGTTGGCGCCGCCGAGCGCCGCGCTCACGAACTCGGGACCGAGCGCCGAGCCGCCGATGCCGATGACGATGAGGTTGACGAAGTGTCCCCCCATGGTTCCCTGGCCGCGCACGCGCGAGTTGTGCACGTCGTTGGCGAACTTCTTGATGCGCGCCAGCGTGTCGTCGATCTCCTTGCGCACCTCGGGCGTCGGCGCCTTCGACGAGTCGCGCAGCCAGTAGTGGCCGACCATGCGCTTCTCGTCGGGATTGGCGATCGCGCCGCCTTCGAGCGCGTCCATGGCGGCGAACGCCTTCTGCATCGCCGGCTCCATCTTCGCCAGGTACTCGCCGGTGAACTTCATCCGGCTCGGGTCGAACGAGAGGTTGATCGACGGATGAACCGTCAGATACTCACGATACCGATCCCACAACGCCCTCGTCATGGGCGTTGTCCCTGACAGGCGCGGCCCCGCGCGCCGCGCGACCTCGACGATCTACCCCGCTCGCTCTGCTCGCTCATGCGCGGCAGCGTAGCAGGGATCGAGCGCGGTCAACAGCGCGTCGGGACGTAATGGCTTCTGTAAGAAAACTTCAGCGCCAGCGGTCAGCGCCGCCTCGCGCAGCGACGACGCCGAGTGCGCGGTCAGCACCAGCACGCGCACGTGCCGCGTCCGCCGATCGTGCTTGATCGCGCGTAGCGCCTCGAGGCCGCTCGGACCCGGCAGCGTCCAATCGACGACGACGGCGTCGGCGCCTTCGTGTCGGATCAAGGTGAGCAACCCTTGCGCGCTCGGGCGCTCGATCACCCGCCAGCCCGCCCCGCGCAGCGCTTCGGCGTAGAGCTCGCGCACCGGCGCGTGGTCTTCGACGACGATGACTGTGCCGCTCATGCACGAAGTTCTAGGCGCCTCGCAAGGGGGTGGCAAGGCGCTCGGCCCGACGTGCTACCTTGATCACCGGGGCGGGAGACCGAGAATCAAGGGTGAGGGGAGGGCAGATGGGTCGTCAGTTGGTCCTCGTCGTCGATGACGATCGAGGAGTGCAAGACGCGGTTCGCGAGGAGTTGGCCAACCGCGAGTACGAAGTCATCATCGCCTCCGACGGTGACGCGGCGATTCGCCTGCTCGACTCGATGGCGCCGGACGTGCTGGTGCTCGACTTGAAGCTGCCGCGCGTCTCGGGGCCGATGGTCGCCGCCAAGCTCAACATGCTCGGGCTGTCGTCGCGGCCGCGCGTGATCATCTGCTCGGCGGTGCCGTACGCGCCGGAGATCGCGACCGACGTCGGCGCCGACGGCGTGCTGCTCAAGCCATTCGTGCGCGCCGATCTGCGCGCCGAGATCGAGCGCCTGCTCGCCATGCCGCGCGTCTGACGCCGCCGGCGGCGACGCTCAGTGCAGCTGCTGGCGGGCCAGCGGCGCCAGCATGTCGAACGACAGCGACAGAAGGCCCGTGACGTGCACGCGGAGCTGCGGGCGCAGCGTCGTCAGCTGCCGGCGCAGCTGCGTCGCGCCCGTCGCCATCGCCAGCACCACGACGGCGATGCGCCGATTGCGCGCCGCGCGCAGGCTGTCGCGCGCGCCGCGGGCGAGCACGACGTCGTAGCCGCGCATGGCGAAGAGCTCGCCATAGACTTCGCGCGCCACCGGCTCGTCCGCGACGATCAGGACCATCGAGCGTGCCGCCCGCACCCGTGGGAATCTCCGCGCCGCCACGCATTGTGGGTAGGCACCGCGACGGGGCGATACAAGGGGAGACGTAGGCACGCTTGAACATCTGCGCAGTATGGGTATTAATGTGGAGCGTGCCCGAATGACGATGGACCGCTTTCACCCGGCCGTAGGCACCTGGTTTCGCGAGCGCTTCGGCGCGCCGACGGAGGCGCAGGCGCGCGGCTGGGCCGAGATCGCGTCGGGGCGCGACACGCTCATCATGGCGCCGACGGGCTCGGGCAAGACGCTGGCCGCCTTCCTCGCCGGCATCGACGGGCTGGTGCGCCGCGCCGTCGGCGGTGAGCTCGACGACGTCACGCGCATCGTCTACGTCTCGCCGCTCAAGGCGCTCGGCGCCGACGTCGAGCGCAACCTGGAGGCGCCGCTGCGCGGGATCGAGGCGACGGCGATGCGTCTCGGCACGCTGGTGCCGCCGATCCGCACGGCGCTGCGCACTGGCGACACCTCGCAGACCGACCGCGCGCGCATCCTGCGCCGGCCGCCGCATGTCCTCATCACCACGCCCGAGTCGCTGTATCTGCTGCTGACGTCGGAGAAGGGGCGCGGGGTCCTCGGCGGCGTCGAGACCGTGATCGTCGACGAGATCCACGCGCTCGTCGGCAACAAGCGCGGCGCGCACCTGGCGCTGTCGCTCGAGCGGCTCGGTGCGCTCGTCGGGCGCAAGCTCGTGCGCATCGGCCTGTCGGCGACGGTGCAGGCGGTCGACGAGGTGGCGCACTTCCTGGTCGGCTCGATGCCGAGCGACATCGGCAAGAGCGCGCCGCGGCCCTGCCGCATCGTCGACGCCGGGCGCAAGCAGCCGCTCGACATCGGCGTCGAGGTGCCGAAGGAGCCGCTCGGGGCGGTGGCCTCGCGCGAAGCCTGGAAGGACGTGCACGCGCGGCTCGGCGCGCTCATCGGCGCGCACAAGACGACGCTCATCTTCGTGCCGTCGCGGCGCATGTGCGAGCGCGTGGCGCACGATCTCGAGGCGCTGCTGGGAAAGGGCATCGTCGCGGCGCACCACGGCGCGCTGGCCAAGCGCACCCGGCTCGGCGTGGAGCGCAGGCTGCAGTCGGGGCAGCTGCGCGCGGTGGTGGCCACGGCGTCGCTCGAGCTCGGTATCGACATCGGCGACGTCGAGCTGGTCTGTCAGCTCGGATCGCCGCGATCGATCGCGGTGTTGCGGCAGCGCATCGGCCGCGCGCATCACTCGGTCGGCGGCACGCCCAAGGGGCGCATCTTCGCCATGACCCGCGACGAGCTCGTCGAGTGCGCGGCGGCGGCGCGGGCGATGGTGCGCGGGCAGATCGATCGACACGTGGATCGGCCGGCGCCGCTCGACGTGCTGTCGCAGCAGCTGGTGGCGACGTGCGCCGCCGGCAAGGGCGCCGACAGCGAGAGCGCCGCCGCCGCGTGGGGCGACGACGAGCTCTACGCGCTCGTGCGCGGCGCCGCGCCCTACGCCGGCCTGCCGCGCCAGGAGTTCGACGACGTCGTCGCCATGCTCGGCGACGGCATCGCCACGCGCCGCGGCCGCTCGGGCGCGCACTTGCACCTCGATCGCGTCAACGGCAAGGTGCGCGGCCGCCGCGGCGCGCGGCTGGCGGCGCTGACCTCGGGTGGCGCCATTCCCGACAAGGCCGACTACGCCGTCGTCGAGGATCCGACCGGCGCCGTCGTCGGCACGCTCGACGAAGACTTCGCGATCGAGTCGATGGCCGGCGACATCTTCCTGCTCGGCTCGCACTCGTGGCGCATCCGCCGCGTCGAGAACGGCGTCGTGCGCGTGGAAGACGCCGCCGGCTTGCCGCCGACGGTGCCGTTCTGGAACGGCGAGGGGCTGGCGCGCTCCGGCGAGCTGTCGCGCGAGGTGGCCCAATTGCGCGCCGAGCTGCTGGCGTTGCCCTCGGAGCGCGCGCTCGAGCTGCTCGTCGACGATTGCAAGCTCGAGCGCGGCGCCGCCGTCGAGGCGCTGCAGTACGTCGTCGAGGGCGCGCAGGCGCTCGGCGCGGTGCCGACGCAGACCTGCGTGGTCGCCGAGCGCTTCTTCGACGACGCCGGCGGCATGCAGCTCGTCATCCATGCGCCGTTCGGCGCGCGCATCAACCGTGCGTGGGGCCTGGCGCTGCGCAAGAAGTTCTGCCGCACCTTCGACTTCGAGCTGCAGGCGGCGGCCTCGGACGACGCGATCTTGTTGTCGATCGGGCCGCAGCACAGCTTCCCGCTCGACGCGATCTTCGGCTTCGTCACGCCCGCCACCGTCGAGGAGACGCTGGTGCAGGCGGCGCTGCAATCGCCGATGTGGGAGACGCGCTGGCGTTGGAACGCCACGCGCGCGCTCGCGGTCCTCCGCTTCACGTCGGGCAAGCGCACGCCGCCGCCGCTTCTGCGCATGCGCGCGGCCGACCTCATGGCCGCCGTGTTCCCCGAGGCGGCGGGCTGCCAGGACAACCACGGCGGCGCCATGCGCGAGGACATGGCGCTGCCCGAGCATCCGCTCGTGACCGAGACGGTGCGCGACTGCCTGCAAGAGGCGATGGACGCCGACGGGCTGCGCGACGTGCTCGAGCGCGTCGCCGCCGGCGAGATCACCTGCGTGGCGCGCGACACGGTGGCGCCGTCGCCGTGGGCGCACGCCATTCTGAACGCGATGCCCTACACGTTCCTCGACGACGCGCCGCTCGAGGAGCGCCGCTCGCGCGCGGTGAAGTCGACGCGCACCACCGGCGATCTCGGCATCGTCGACGGCGACGCGATCCGCGCGGTGGTGGCCGAGGCCGAGCCCGATCCGCGCGACGCCGACGAGCTGCACGACCTTTTGTGCACCGCGATCGCGCTGGCGCCGCGCCACGGCTGGCGCGCCTTCTACGATCAGCTGGCAGCGGCGGGGCGCGCGTCGACGATTCGCCCCGTGCACACCGACCTGTGGGTCGCGACCGAGCGGCGCGCCGTCGCCGAAGCGGCCTACGCGGCCGACGACGTCGCCACCACCGCGCTCGTCGGCGGCTTCCTCATGACCGCCGGGCCGCAGACGGCGGCGCAGATCGGCGCCGCGCTCGAGCTGACGATCGATCGCGTCGACATCGCGCTGGCGCGCCTCGAAGCCGACGGCCGCGTGCTGCAAGGCCACTTCGCGCACGGCGCCGGCGGGCCTGTCGAGTGGTGCGAGCGCGGCCTCCTGCAGCGCATCCACCGGCGCACGATCGGCACGCTGCGCGAGCGCGTCCGTCCCGTCACGCCCGCCGACTTCGTCCGCTTCCTCTTGCGCTGGCAGCACGTCATGCCCGGCACGCGCCTGCACGGCGTCGAGGGCGTGGCCAAGGTCGTCGATCAGCTCGAAGGGCTCGAGCTGCCCGCCGCCGCCTGGGAGCGCGAGGTCCTTCCGTCGCGCGTGCACGACTACGCGCCCGCGATGCTCGACGAGCTCTGCCTCTCGGGCGAGATCGCCTGGGCGCGCCTGCGGGTCACGCCGCCCGAGGCCGAGCTCAACCCGCGCGCGCGCGCCGGTGCCATCGGCCTGTTCGCGCGCACGCACGCGGGCTGGCTCATCGATCCCTACGCGCGGACCGACGCGCCGCCGTCGACGTGGGAGCATCTGTCGCCGCTCGCGCGCGAGGTCGCGGCGCACCTCGAGCGTCGTGGCGCCGCCTTC
This sequence comes from Polyangia bacterium, assembly GCA_035607415.1. Classification (GTDB taxonomy): domain Bacteria; phylum Myxococcota_A; class Polyangia; order Palsa-1104; family Palsa-1104; genus JAQBQH01. Next base: position 18,102 of record DATNAQ010000016.1, on the reverse strand, counting down.
GTCGCCGATCTGGCGACGGCGCTGAACCCCGGCGGTCCCGAGCCCATGACCAAGATCGAAGACGCGCTGTGGGAGCTTCTGCGCACCGGCGCCGCCACCAGCGACGGCTTCGCCGGCCTGCGCAGCTTGCTCACGCCGCGCGCCGATCGCCCGCGCCGCGGCGTCGCCGGCCGCTGGTCGCTCCTGCACCGCGACGCCCCGCGCCGCGCCGAGGACGCCGGCCCGTTCGGCGACGGCAGCCCCGTCGAGCTCGCCTGGGCCTACCTGCGCCGCTGGGGCGTGATGATGCGCCAGCTCCTGGTCCGCGAGTCGGCGGCACCGCCGTGGCGCGAGCTCGTCGCCGTCTATCGTCGCCTCGAGGCGCGCGGCGAGATCCGCGGCGGCCGCTTCGTCAGCGGCGTGTCGGGCGAGCAGTTCGCGCTGCCCGGCGCCGTCGAGGCGCTCCGTGCGTTACATCATCGTCATGGGGCCGCGCCGCCCGCCCCCGAGGAGGTGCGTGTGGCCGCGACCGATCCGCTCAACCTCGTCGGCATCCTGACGCCCGGCCCGCGCGTCCCGAGCGTCGGCGGCCACTCGGTGGCGTACCGTAACGGCGTTCCAAACCTGCCGCCGCCCGCCGAAATCTCACGCGGCGTGGCGTGACGCTGCTCACTTCGATCCGGGATACCGCCGTCTGACGTCCTGGGATATAATGTGACAACTGGGTGCCTAGTGAGTGATCGCCTAACGTTGGCGTGGAATCAGTCCGCGCCTGAGCAGCTGATTGTTCGCGCGCAGGCGTTCGCCGAAGAGTGGCTGCTGCGCGCTCTTCCGACGCGCGACGCTCCGCCCGCGCGCCTGCACGGCGCCATGCACGACGCCGTCTTCCCCGGCGGCCGGCGCGCGCGCCCGATCTTGTGCCGCCTCGTCGCCGATCGCTACGGCGGCGGGGACGACGAGATGGTGGGCCGCCTCGCCGCCGCCATCGAGCTCGTCCACTGCGCGTCGCTGGTGCAGGACGACCTGCCCTGCTTCGACGACGCGCAGCTGCGCCGCGGCCAGCCCGCGTGCCACGTGGTCTACGGTCAGGCCACCGCGATCCTCGTCGGCGACGCGCTGCTCACGCTCGCGTTCGAGACGCTGGCCAACGCGCCCGCGCGCCGCGCGCCGGTCGCCTTCCGCCTGATGGGGCTTCTGACCGCCGCCGCCGGCAGCTCTCACGGCGTCATCGGCGGCCAGGCGCTCGAGCTCGAGCCGCATCCCGTCGAGCTCGAGATCTACCACCGCCACAAGACCGCGGCGCTCTTCCGCGCCGCCGCCGCCGGCGGCGCCATTTGCTGCGGCGCCGACGCCGACGTGTCGCGCTGGTCGCGCATCGGCGAGCTCATCGGCTGCGCGCTGCAGCTGCGCGACGACATGGAAGACGTGGGCGCCACCAGCGACGAGATCGGCAAGCCGACCGGCCGCGACGCCGCCCTCGGCCGCCCCAACGCCGCGCTGCAGGGGGGCATCGAGAGCTGTCAGCAGAAGCGCGCCGACGTCATCGTCGCGGTGCGCGAGCTGCTCGGCCCGCCGTCGGCCGAGAACGAGGCGCTCCATCGCCTCGTCGAAGAAGTGACGCGGCCACACGTTCACCGAGCTGGCTGAGCGCCGCTTCCAGCGACGGCAGCTTCAACCCGCGCGGCAGCCAGTCGGGGAACGGCTCGACCTGCTTCTCGTGGCGCCCGGCGTCGGTGTGCTCCTCGGTGACGCGGCCGAGCCGCGCGCGATCGACGCGCCCCTCGTAGCCGAGCGTGGCCAGCGCCGGCCAGAGCCGCCGATGGACGAGCGTGATCTTGCCGTCGACGATGGTGGTGGCGACGACGTCGGGCGAGGCGTAGACGGCGCCGAGCGCGCGAAAGATCTCGCGGCCCTTTGGATGCGCCCACCAGCTGCCGCGAATCTTCTCGCCCGCGATGTGCTCGGCCAGCGACGGGATCGTCGCGTGCCGCGCCGACTGCAGCACGATCCCGTGCTGCTCGACGAACGCCAGCGGATCCTTGGCGCTCCCCGGCTTCGTCATCCGCTCGACCACTTCTTGAGCGCCAGGCCGCCGAGCTTCCAGCTCCAGCGCGCGATCTCCGACGGCGAGAGCACGCTGAACACCTCGTCGTAGATGCTCGGCCGTCTCTTCGCCGTCGCGCGCATGAAGCGGATGAAGTCGGAAAAGCCGATCTGATCGCGCACGAAGGCGCCGTACACGTCGTCGCCCAGCTCGCCGAGCGAGGCGAACGCCGCGTCGAGCAGCTTGTTGACGTCGCGGGGGTCGGTGCTGCGCCGCCGCCCCGGAACCATCATCAGCGTCAGGCCGCCCATCACCGCCAGCCCCGGCGGCTCGCGCCACACCTTTGCCAGCGAGCGCGCATCCAACCGATCTTCGTCGAGCCGCGCGCGCAACGCATCGGCGACGGGAAGAAAGGAGCGGATCATCGAGCCGAACCCACAGAAGGTCAGCGGCGAATGGCGCCCCGCCGCGTCGCCGACGAGCAGCACACGATCGCGCGCCGCTGGCATCGGCCGCAAGCGCGAGTAGGCCGGAATGAACCCGTAGGTCGGCTTCACCAGCGTCGCCTCGCCGCGCTTGTAGCGCGGGCGCGTGGCGAAGAAGCGCTCGTAGAGCGCGTGCAGCGGACGCGGCGGCAGTTGCGCCGGCTCGGTGTAATAGAAGAGGTACGTGGTGAACCGCCCGTCCGGGCCGGGAAAGCCTTCCCAGATGTGCTGGCGATCGTCCTCGACGTCCTCGGTGGTCACCAGGATCTCGCCGACGCGCGGGTCGACGTCTAGCAGGTTCGTCAGCACGCCGCCGACGGTGGGGCACACCAGATCGAAGGCCGCGTGCGGGCTGGCCGCGCCCATGCCGTCGACGAGCACGCGCGCCGACAGCGCCTTCGCCGGCGACAGCGTCTTCGCCGGCGACAGCCGAACCTCGACGCCGCCGGCACCGACGCGATAGCCGGCGAGCGCGTGGTGATCGATCAGCGTCGCCCCCGCGGCCTCGGCGCGCGCGCGCAGCCCGTCGAGCAGCCGCTCGGCGTCGACGACGCAGTCGAGCACCTGGCGGACCGGGTAGGTGCCGCCGCCGTGCCAGCGGCAGATGCCATGGTCGTACTCGAGCTGCACGAGCGCATCGACCTCGGCCTCGGTGAACAGCTCCGAATCGATCAGCGGCCGCAGCTCGCCGCGGCTGATGTTCCACTCGCGATGGCCGCAGCCGATCTTGCGCCGATCGAACACCGCCACGCGCAGCCCGCGCCGCGCCAGGTACGCCGCATAGACGAGCGAGAGCCCGCCGCCGGCGAGCACCACGTCGAAGTCGACGTGCGCGCCGCGATCGGGGCCGCCGTCGCCGATGTCGCAGGCCGCGCGCTCCGCGAAGCCGCGCTCGAGCGCCTCGAGGTGCTCGCGCGTCTCGGCTGACAGCTCGGCGTTCACCCCGGCAATCCTACCGCACGCACGAGCGCACGCAGCGCCTCGTCCGCCGGCCCCGGCGCGGCCGCGCGCTCCGCCGCGTCGCCACCCTTGCCGAAGCGCGCCGGCCACGCCGACGCTACCAAGAGGAGCTTGCGCGGCAGCGACACATACGCGCGCTGCGACACCGAGTCGTATCCGTTGCGCGCGATGGCGTCGCCGATGGCCGCGTAGATGCGCCGCGCCGAGGCGATCGCGAAGCGGCAATCGCGCGGCAAAAGCGGCACGCCGCGATCGGCCGCGCGATAATGTCCCTCCGCGCGCTCGAGGATCGCGCGCGTCGCCGCACGCAGCGTCGCGGTCCGATCACCGCCGTCGACGTGCGCGAGCAGCGCCCCCGGCAGGTACACCCGCCCGCGCCGCTCGTCCTCGCCGACGTCGCGCGCGATGTTCGTGAGCTGCATCGCGACGCCGAGATCCGCCGCGCGCAGGTAGGCCACGTCGTCGCTCGCGCCCATCACGCGCGTCATCATGAGCCCCACCGTCGCCGCCACGCGGAAGCAGTAGACGAGCAGCTCCTCGTCGCTGTCGTAGCGCGTCCCGCGCGCGTCCATCTCCATCCCCGCCAGCAGCGCCTCGGGCAGCGCGCGCGGAATCCGGTAGCGCTCGACCACCGCCGCGAACGCGCGATCGATCGGATCGTCGTCCGCGCGCCCCGCGTACACCCGCTCGAGCCGCCGCCGCAACGACTCCACCCGCGCCATCCCGCCGGCCGGCTCTTCGTCGACGGCGTCATCGGCGCGCCGGCAGAACGCATACAGCGCCCACGACGCCTGCCGCACCCGCGCCGGCAACAGCAGCGACGACAAGAAGAACGACTTCGAGTGCCGCTGAATCCACGCGCGGCACGCCAGCCGATCGTCTCGGCGCAGGACCAGCGCGGTCGTCGTCCCCCCCGGCACGCTCACTTCGCCTTCTTGTACTCGACCTCCATCGTCAGCGTCTCCTTGCCCTGAATCTGCTCGTACATGCGCATGACGTGGTGGTCGTTGCTCTCGATGGTGTACACGAACTTGATCGGCCGCGTCTTGCCGGTCGCGCTGTCGTAGTCCTGCGCGGTCAGCGTCAGCACCTTGCCCGTCGAGTCGGCGCTGCCTTCCTCGACGGTGATCCAGGTGCCCCAGGTGTCGACCCACGCCGACACGAACTTCTTGGTGCGCGTGTCGTAGCCGGTCCAGCCCTGCCCCTGGTACGGCTTTCCGAAGATCACGCTGTCGTACTTCTCCTCGACGAAGCGCCCGCCCAGGATCGACTTCACCTCGGCGTGACCCGTCGCCGTCTCCGGCCGCGGCGACCCGAGCCACTGCTTGGCCTGCGTGTTCCACTTGCCGATGAGCGGCTGGAGCAGCTTGTGATGCTCGTCGGGCGAGGCGGCGCGCGAAATGTCGTGCAGGAGCTTCTCCTTGTGCATGTCGCCCACCGACGCGCCCGCCTTGGCGGTCGTCTCCGTCTTCTCCTGTTCCTGCGCGGCGGCGGCGCCGCCGACGGCCAACAGCACGATTGCGAGACGACCGATCATCCGCTCCTGCCTTTCAGCCGGCGTGCGTGCCGGCGATGGGATCGCGCGCGTTGCCCGTCCCCGCGACGTCGGCGATCAATCGATCAACTACCTTCGCCGACGAGAGCACGCCCGGCAGCCCCGCGCCGGGATGGGTCCCCGCGCCGACGAGGTAGAGCCCGTCGACCTCTTCGGACTTGTTGTGGAAGCGGAACCACGCCGACTGCGTCAGCACCGGCTGGATCGAAAACGCCGCGCCCTTCTCCGACGCCAGCTCGCCGGCGAAGGTGTCGGGCGTGATGAAGCGTGAAGTCACGAGGTTGGCGCGTAATTCCGGAATTCCGGACTTTTCGAGGTAGGCGAAGATCGTCTCCTGATATTCCGGCCCCCGCTTCGACCAGTCGTCCCCCGACTCGAGGTGCGGCACCGGCGACAGCACGTAGAAGTTCTCGCACCCAGGCGGCGCCAGCGACGGGTCCGTCCGCGTCGGGGCGTGCAGGTACAAGCTGAAGTCGGGCGCCAGCACCTTGCGATCGAAGATGTCGTCGAGCAGCTCGCGGTAGCGCGGCCCGAGCAGGATCGTGTGATGCGCCAGGTCCGGATACTGCCGTTTCGTCCCGAAATACGAAACGAAGAGGCTCATCGAATAGCGCATCCGATCGATCTTCTCGTCGGTGTACTTCTTGCGCGCGCTCGCCGGCAGGAGGCGCTTGTAGGTCGCCGGCGCGTCGCCGTTCGACACCACGATCTCGGCCGGCAGCGTGCGTCCGCCCGCCAGCCGCACGCCCGTCACCTTGCGCCCCTCGACGAGGATCTCCTCGGCGGCCACGCCGAGCTCCATCGTCCCGCCGAGCGACACGAACAGATCGACGAGCGCCTGCACGATGGCGCCGGTGCCGCCCTTGGCGAACCACACGCCCCACTTGCGCTCGAGATAGGCGATGAGCGTGTAGATCGACGTCGTGGTGAACGGATTGCCGCCGACGAGCAGCGGGTGGAACGACATCACCACGCGCAGCGCGTCGTCCTTGATGTACTTGCAGACCAGCCCCCACACCGACAGGTGCGAGCGCAGCCGGATCATCTGCGGCACGATCTTCAACATGTCGCGCGCGCGCGAAAACGGCACGTCGCCGAGCTCTTCGAACCCGACGGCGAAGATCTTCTGCGACTCCTCGACGAAGCGCCGATAGCCGTCGACGTCACGGGGGGAGAACTTCGCCACCTCGGCCGCCATGCGCTCGGCGTCGCCGGTGTAATCGAAGACGCGTCCGTCGTGAAAGCGGATGCGATAGAACGGGTCGACCGGCACCAGCTCGAGGTGCTCCTCCATGCGCCGTCCCGCGAGCGCGAACAGCTCCTCGAGCAGGAACGGCGCCGTCACCACCGTCGGTCCGCCGTCGAACGCGAAGCCCGCATCCCGATACACGTAAGCACGCCCGCCGGGCGCGTCACGCTTGTCGACGAGCGTCACGGCAAAGCCGCGCGCCTGCAGCCGGACGGCCGCCGCCAGCCCGCCGAACCCTGCGCCGATGACGACGACCTTGGGACCCGCGCTCACGCCGTCGGATCTATCACGATTTCGTGAATTGTCCGCGCGTCAGAACCAGTGATAGACGCACATGCCCGCGCTGTCGCTGCCAACCACGTAGACGTCGTTCGCGCCGGTGCCGTACACGCCGGCCGCCGACAGCCCATTCGGCTGGTACGGCGTTCCCCACGTCGACCCGTTGCCCTGCACGATGCCGAACGCGCCGACGAAGTACACGTTGCTGGCCGCGCTGCCCCAGATCGAGAGGACCCCCGTCGGCGCCGACGGATCGACCGCCACCCACGAAGTGCCGTTGTAGTGCAGCGGCCGCGCATTGCTCGCGCAGTAGTAGACGTCGGAGGCTCCGCTGCCCCACAGCGTCTGCGTCGGCGCCGCGAGCGTGGTCGTCGAGATCGCGTCGGAGACCCCCCACGTTCCGGTCGCGTCACGATGCGCGATGCCCCACGCCTTGATGCAGTCGGCACCGCAATGCCATTGCTCGTAGGCGCAGTACAAGTTGCTCTCGGCGGTCCCCCACATCATCTTGCAGCCCTGATAGGCCGTCTCCGACGTGGTCCCGCTCTGCGTGTACTTGGTCGCCGTCGACACCTGCATGAAGTTGGAGCCGAGCCCGCCCTGGTCCGTCGTCATCACCCAGACGTCGTTCGCGCTGAACGGGAAGATCCCGCCCACCGACGTCGTCGAGCCGAAGCCCGTCGCCTTCCAGGTGCCGTCGCCCGTCGAGCGGTAGAAGAAGCTGCCATCCGAGCCCCACAGGTCGGTCGCGCCGGTGCCCGTGAGGTACGTGAAGTTGGGCGGCGACGCGAACGACGTGGCCTGCGACGTCCAGGTGCCGTTGGCCGCGCGGGCGTAGATCGCCGCGTTGTCGCCGACGGCCCAGGCGTGCGTCGTGTCGGCGGCCCAGACGCTCTGCAAGGAGCCGCTGATCGCGCTCGACGACAGCTCCCGCGTCCAGATCGGCGTCCCGCTGCCGCCGAGCGTCACCGACTTCAGCGTCGACGACGCGTCGCGGATGGCGAGCGCCGCGCTGTGGCTGCCCGTGAACGCGGGCGTGAACTTCACCGTCACGCTGCAGCTCGACGGGATCGGCGCGAGCGGGCTGCCACCGCAGCCGTCGGTCGTGATCGAGAACGCGCTCGCGTTGGTGCCCGTGATCGCCGACGCGATGAGCGAGTTGGTCGCGACGTCGCCGGTGTTGGTGACCTGGAAGCTCTGGCTCCCGCCGGGCGACAGCCGCGGGCTCGACGGGAAGGTGTACGGCGACGGCGAAATCGACAGCGTCGCCGGCGACAGCCCCGTTCCGCTCACCGAGCCGGTCGCCGGGCTCGGATCGCCCGCACCATCGCCCGCCTTGATCGACGAGTTCTGCACGCCGCGCGCCGTCGGCTTGAAGGTCACGGTCAGCGTACAGGTCGCGTTCGGCATGAGCGCCTGCGCGCAGCCGCTGACGGTGAACTGCGAGTCGCTGCTCGAGATGGCCAGCGTGCCCGTCGCCGTCTGCCCCGTGTTCTTGACGGTGAAGCTCGCCGTGGTCGTGCTCGTCACGTTGAGCAGCGCGCTGCCGCAGCTGCCGGTGTCGGGCGTCATCGAGAGCTGCCCCGGCGTGAGGCCGTTGCCCGTGACCGTTCCGCTCGCCGACACGCCGGTTCCCGCGTCGATGGTGAAGGTCGCCTGCTTCGGCCCTGCCGACTTCGGCGTCAGCGTGGCCGTCACGTGGCACTTGTCGAGCGCCGCGACCGGCGCGTTGCAGTCGGTGGTGATGGTGAAGTCGGCCGGGGTCGAGCCGCCGATCGTCAGCGACGGCATCATCGTCGGCACCGTGCCCGTATTGGTGAGCACGAACGTCGTCGGCGAGCTGGTCTTGTTGATGGTGACGTCGCCGAACGCCTGCGACGTCTTGTCGAGCGCCAGCATCGGCGGTAGCGACAGGTCCGGCGGCAGCTCGGCCATGTCGGCCGGGCTGTCCGCCCCGACGTCGTCGCCGCCGAGATCGGGCGCGTCGCCGCCGACGAGCGTGATGTCCACGTCGGCGCGCCCGCCCGCCTTGATCGGCGTCGAGCCGTCACCGCCGCCGAGGCTGTTGCCGTTCGCGTCGAACGCGTCGACGTGCAGGCTGATCATGCCGGTGATGTCGTGCGGGACGTCGATGCCATACGTGAGCGGCGTCGCCGCCGTGCCGCCGCTCGGGCTCAGCGTGAACGCGCGCGAGACGCCGCCGGCCGTCGCCTGCGTGCGGACGCTGGCCACGTCGACCGGCGTCACCGACGAGAGCGTGACGACGACGATGCTGTCGTTGCGGTTTCCGCAGCCGACGATCAAGCCCAGCGCTGCGACGAGAACAAATGAAGGACGCATGATCAAAACGGGCTCGCCGTGCCGAGAGAAGTGGTCACGCGCGGCGCCGGTCCATTGCGCGTGAAGACGATCGCCAAGCTGGTGGCAGCGCCCGCCGCGACGACGCCGCCCACGATCGTCCAGACCCACCACTTCTTGTACGCGGGCTTGTGCTCCGCCGGCGGAGGGGCCGCGGCGACGAGAACCGGCGCCGCCGGGGTCGCGACGGCTGGCGTGACCGTCGCCGGTGGCGGCGGCTCCGCGTGCTTCGCCGACGCCGCGCGTGCGCGCTCGTCGTCGGCGTCGATCTCCTTCTGCAGCTGCGCGATCGTCTCCTTCACCGACTCGCGGTTCGGCGCGTTGTCGGCGTTGTTCAGGTACGCGCGATACTCACGCACGGCATCGCGCTTGTGGCCGAGCTGGCGCTCGCACTGCGCGATGTTGAACAAGAACGACGGATCCTCGTACTTGCGGTACGCCTCGCGAAACGAGTCGAGCGCCTGCTGAAACTCGCCGAGGTTGTAGTGCTGGCTGCCAGCGCGGAACGCCGTACGAGCGCGCGCGCGATCGTCCGCCGAGGCGGCGTGCGCACAAACCATGAGGACGACGAACGCGAAGACGAGACGAACGAGCCTGTTCACGGCACGACCCCTTGAATCGGCGGTTATACGTGATCGACGGGTCGTTTGAGAAGGTGCTACGAGGAGGGAGAAAAAGCAGCGATTCGCGTCACACGCGGCGACGGCGGAAGGCGAGCCCCAACAGTAGGAACGTGGCGAACACCCAGCTGCCGGCGACGCCACCGTTGCCCGACATCGAGCAGCCGCTGTCGCTACCGCCGCCGTGGTTGCCGTTGCCGCCCGAGCCGCCGTTGCCGCCGGTGCCGGTCCCCGTGCCGTTTCCGCCGCCGCTACCGCCCGAGCCGCCACCGCCGGTGCCACCCGAGCCGCCACCCGACGGCGGCATCGCCAGGTCGGGCGACATCGCCATGTCCGGGGGCGCCGTCACGGTCACCGCGACCGTCGCGGTCGGATTTGCGATCGAGCCCGCGCCCTTGATGGTCACGTCGCCCGCCGAGCCCAGCATTGCCGTCGGCGACGCCGTGATCGTCAGGGTCGACTTACCGGCGTCCGAGGCCGCCGACGTCGGCGACAGCGACGCCACCAGGCCCGACTGCGCCGGCGCCGTCGCCGTCAGCATGACCGTCTCCGACATGCCCGCGGTCTTCGTCAGCGACACCATGACCGTCGCCATTCCGCCCTGCGGCACGCTCACCATCGTCGGGTTCGCCGCCATGGTGAAGTCGTTGACCGAGACGTTCGGGTTGGTGGCGATGCAGGCGCCCTGGCTGTTCGACCACTCCTTCTGCACGGTGTAGCTGCCGACGGTGCCCTGCTGCGCGTTGCAGATGTCGCCGATCTCGCCGGTCGGATTGCACGAGTTGTTGCGGTCATACCAGCTGGTGCCGCCGTCCGGGTCGGTCACGGCCTCGATCAGCTCGTGCGACGACACCGAGGTCAGGTTGTTGAACTGGTTCGTCGAGCTGCCGCAACCGCCCTTGCACGGCGCCTGCGTGACGTCCGGGATGACGCTGTAGCGCGCCTTCTGCGTGCCGCTGTGCTTGTACGAGCTGTGGTACGCGCAGAAGTACGAGCACGACTTGGTGTTCTGCATCGTGATCGTGACGTTCGACGGGAAGTAGATCTGATAGATCGTGTCGTCGTCGGGCGCCGGGATGCTGCCCGCGCTGATGAGGCCGTCGAGGTAATCGCCGATTTCGGTGTCGTCGATGGTCGAGCTCGTCGTCGTCGAGTTGTTGTCCTCGAAGTACCCGATGAAGCTGCCGCGGCCGATCTTGTAGTTGGCGACGTTGTACTCGGTGAGCCAGTCGAAGTACGCGCTCTGCGTGATCGACGTGTAGTACTGCGTCAGCATGTCGCGGTACGTGTTGCCCTTGCTGTAGAAGACGTCGAAGACCTTGACGTGCTGCAGGAGCGCGCCGCCGCCGCTGGGCGGGTAGGTCAGCTTGCACGTGCTGTTCGCGTTGGGCTGCGCGGGCTGGTTGGCGAGCTGCACATTGACGGGCGCCGCTTGCGCGGCGGGGCTGGCAACGGCGAGGGCGGCGACCAACAGGGCACTCATCGTTCGGCTCATTGCGGGCTCCTCTTCGAGCCTGCCGAACTGCAACGCCAGGGCCATCGGCGTGCGCGAGATCACGCGCGCCGGCCGTGCGAAACCTCCGGAAACCTCAGTGATTATCGCGGGTGAACATAGCTGTGAGCGAGGGGCGGGACCCGATTCCCCGCGTCAGCTTGCGGCGTGGCTGGGGCAGGGTGCCGCGGCGACCGCAGTTGCCGCGTAACCGTAGGTGACACGAGCGGAGCAGTGGGGGACAGAAACGACGAGAGAAACTACGCGTCGCGACGACGGCGGAAGGCGAGCGCGAGGAGCACGAAGCCGGCGAACGCCCAGCTGCCGGCGATGCCGCCGCCGCTCATCGCGCAGCCGCTGTCGCCGCCGTGGTTGCCGTTTCCGCCCGACGAGCCGCCGTTGCCGCCGGTTCCGTTGCCACCGGTTCCGGTGCCGGTGCCGTCGCCACCGCCCGAACCGCCGCCGCCGGTGCCGCCCGAGCCGCCGCCGCCGGTGCCACCCGAGCCGCCGCCCGACGGACCCGACATCGCCATGTCCGGCGCAGCGACGATCATGACGCTCACGTCCGCCGTCGGAGACGCGCTCATGCCCGTGGCCTTGACCGTCACGGTCTGCGTCATGCCGACGGTGGCCATCGACGACGCCATGATGGTCAGCGTCGACATTCCGTTGTCCGACGTGACCGACGTCGGCGTGAACGACGCCGTCAGGCCCGTTGGTGCCGTGGCCGTGAGCGTGGCGTTCTCCGCGCTACCGGCGGTCTTCGTCAGCTTGACCGTCGTGGTCGCGCTCCCGCCGACGGGAACCTGGACCATCGCCGGCGAGGCGGCGACGGTGAAGTCGTTGACCATGACGTTGGGGTCGGTGGCGATGCAGTTGTTGTTCTTGTTCGACCACTCCTTCTGCACCGTGTAGTTGTTGACGACGTCGGTCTCGCCCTGCCCGATCGCGCAGATGTCGCCGATCTCGCCGCAGTTGTCGTCGTACCAGCCGGTGAAGTTGTCGGGGTCGGTGACGGCTTCGATGAGCTCGTGCGACGAGACGTCCGTCGTGTTCTGGAAGGCGTTGCCGGGACCGCAGCCCGTCGCGCAGCCGCCCGCCGCCTGGTCGGGCATGACGCCGTAACGGACGCGCTGGTTGTTGTGCGAGTACGACGAGTGATAGGCGCAGAAGCCGCCCTTCTGGCACGAGTTCGACCCCTGGAGCGTGATCGAGATCGGCGTCGGGAAATAGATCATGTACATCGTGTCGTCGTCGGGCGCGGGGATCTTGCCGGCGTCGATGAGCCCCGACAGATAGGTCTGCACCTGGGAGTCGCTGAGCGTCTTGGCCGTCGTCGCGGAGTTGGTGTCCTCGTAGGTGCCGAGGAAGCTTCCGCGGCCGATCTTGTAGTTCGCGATGGTGTACTCGGTGAGCCAGTCGAAGTACGCGCTCTGCGTGATCGCCGTGTAATAGGCGGCGAGCATGTCCTTGAACTGGTTGCCCTGGTTGTAGAAGACGTCGAAGACCTTCACGTGCTGGATCAGCGGGCCCTTGCCGGGGACGAGCTTGGGCGTGACACCGCTGCCGCACGCCGTCGTCGCCGCGTTGGGCGAGATGGGTGCCGTCGAGCGAAGCGAGTGCGATCCGGCCGGAGCAGCGAGCGCCGGCGTGGCGAAAACGGAGAGGGCGAGGAGGACCAGGGCGCTTCGGGGCATGGGAGGCTCCTTCGAGCGTGTGACCTTGTGCAACTGTTGCGCCCAAGACCGCGGAAGTTCGACTCCTTTGGACGTGTGTGAAAGTGTGTGATGCGACTGGGAGACTCGCGGTTGCTGATTGCAGTTTGCGGAGGGCGGGGCAGAAGTCGCCGGGTCAGAGCGACGCACGAACGGGGCGTCACGCCTCGGGGGCAGAAGACGCTTAACAGCTACGGATGACGCGTCGAATCAGACGCGGCGACGACGGAAGGCGAGGGCGAAGAGGGCGAGCGTGAAGAGCGCGAGCGCGGGCGCGGACGTGCGGCCGCCGACGCCGGCGATGGCGCAGCCGCCGCCGCCGTGGTCGCCGCCGCCGGAGCCGCCGCTGCCGCCGGAGCTCATCGCCATGTCGACGGGCGCCACGATCGAAACCGCCACCGTCGCCGTCTCGGAGGCGGCGCTGCCGGTGCCCTTCACCGTCAGCGTCAGCATCGTGCCCGGCGCCAGCGTCGGCGCCGCGAGGACCGTCATCATCGACGTGCCGCCGGCCGACGTCACCGACGCCGGCGAGAACGAGGCCGTCAGGCCCGTCGGAGGCGAGGCCGCGCTCAGCGTCACGTTCTCGGCCATGCCGCTCTTCTTGGTCACCGTCACCGTCGTCGTGGCGCTGCCGCCGGCGGGCACCTCGACCGCCGACGCGGCGACGGTGAAGTCATTGAGCATGACGTTCGGATCGACGGTGATGCAGGCGTTGTTGTGATTCGACCACTCGTTCTGCACCACGAACGTGCCGATCATGCCCGTCTCCTGCGTGCCACCGACGGCGCAGATGTCGCCGATCTCGCCGCAGTTGCTCTTGCTCGTGTCGGGCGCGCCGGTGTCGTACCAGCCGCTGCCGTCGGGATCGGTGACCGCTTCGATGAGCTCGTGCGACGAGACGTCGGTGAAGCTGGCGAAGCCCGGCGGGCCGCAGCCCTGGTTGCACTGGCCGGCGTCCATGTCGGGGATGACGCCATAACGGACCATCTGGCCGTTCGTCGCCTGGTACGAGCTGTGGTACGCGCAGTAGTCGCCGTTGTTGATGCACGACGGGCCGCTGCCGTCGGTGGGATCGACGTTGCTCGGGAAGTAGAGCATGTAGATCGTGTCGTCGTCGGGCGGCGGCACCTTGGCGGCGGTGACGATGCTCTTCAAGTAGGTCTCGGGGTCGACCGACTTGATCGCGGCCGGATTCGCGTTGTTGTCCTCGAAGGTCGTGACGAACGAGCCGCGCCCGATCTTGTAGCCGCCGGCGTTGTACTCGGTGAGCCAGTCGAAGTACGGGCTCTGCACCACCGCCTTGGCAAAGTCTTCGAGCATCGCCTTGTACATGTGGCCGGGGCTGTAGAAGACGTTGACGATCTTCACGTTCTGGATGAGCGGTCCGCTGCCGTAGCCGAGCTTGGGCGTGTCGGTGCACACGGTGCCGGGGAAGGTCGCGGCGCCGGCCGGCAGCGACAAGAGCAGGGCGGCGACGAAGGCCAAGCGAGTCATGTTCACTCCTGGTGCGCGGGCCGGGTGCAATCGACGAGCCCGCGGAGAAACCCGCGGAAGTACGAGCGCCCCTATAACACGACTGCAGCAGGTTGGGGTGGGGAGTCTCCGTGGGGTCGCGTACAATCGCGCGCGAATGGGGGATGTCCTCTACATCTCGCCGCACGCCGACGACGTGGCCTTTTCCGCGGCGGGGCAGCTGGCGCGGGAGGTCGCGGCCGGGGCGCGCGCGACGGTGATGACGCTGTTCGAGCCGCCCGAGGCTGAGGCGGAGGTTCGGCGCGGCGAAGACGAGGCGTTCGCGCGCGCGTTCGGCGTGACGCTCGTGCGCGGCGAGTGGTCGGACGCGGTGGTGCGGCGGCGGCGCTACCGCTCGCCGGCGCAGCTGTTCACGCCCATGCGCGCCGACGAGGCGCCGCTCGTCGAGGCCATCCGCGCGGCGCTGCAGGCGCGCGTCGACGCGGGCGCGCGGCGGGTGGTGGCGCCGCTCGGCGTCGGCGGGCACGTCGATCACCAGGTGGCGCACGCGGCCTGCCGCGCGCTCGTCGGCGCCGACGTCGCGTACTACGAGGACACGCCGTACGTGCTGACGCCGTTTCAGCTGCCGCGGCGGTTGGCGCGGCTCGACGCTGCCGTCGTCAAGGCGGAGATCGACGAGCGCGACGAGACGCTGGCGCGCGGCAGCGTGCGCTCGGAGCTGCGCGCCGCGGCGGCGACGTGGATGGCGGCGCCGTTCATCCAGGAGCGCGTGGGGCCGAAGCTGCGCAAGCTGGCGGTGGCGGCGATCCTGATGCCGGAGTGGACGCGCTGGCCGCGGCGCTCGCGCACGGGCGCGCGGCGGCTGTCGGCGACGCTGATCGCGGGCGACGACCTGCCGCGCGCCAAGCTCGAGGCGATCGCGGCCTATCCGTCGCAGTGGCGCCTGTTCTATCGCGCGCTCGACGATTGGCGGGGCGAGCTCGAGCGCTACGCGCGCGCGATGGGGCAGGCGGGGATGGTCGAGCGCGTGTGGCGCGAGGTCAGGCCAGCGGGCCCTTGAGCGGCACCGTCGGGATGCGCAGCTGACGCAGCTGTTCGTGCTCGAAGATGTCGTTGGCTGCGAGCCGGCCCGACATGGCCGCCGCCTCCATTAATGATGCGGGCGCGGGCAGGCGCACCCAGTCGCCGGCGAGCGTGAGGTTGGGAACGGGGGTGGCCGTGACCGGGCGCTTCGGGTGATCGCCGGGCGCCAGGCGCGTGAAGTTCGATTGCTGCTGATACTCGTCGTGGAGGATGCGCGCGCCGCCGAGCTCGGGCAGGAGCGCGGTCAGCTCGCGCCACATCGCGGCGCGGATCTCGGCGGGCGGCACCATCGCCTCGGGCGCGATGGCGTAGGCGTGCACCTCGACGACGCTGCCGCCGTTGCGCCGCGCCCACGAGACGAACGGCTCCTGGAACGCGGAGTAGATGGCGAGCGAATCGGTGAAGCGGAAGCGCGCGGTCGTGTAGAAGGGCAGGCGATCGCGCGCCGTCGGCTTGTCGAGCCACAGGCGCCACACGACGTAGGGATCGGCCTCGCCGAGGCCGGCGACGTGACGGGCGAGCGTGGGATCGCTGGCGCCGAGGAGCGCCTGCACGCCGCGCACCTCGCAGGCGACGACGCAGTAGTCGCACTCGAGCGGCTCGCCCGATGGTGGCGTGCCGGCGGGGGCTCCGCCGAGGAGGACGCGGTCGCCGTCGCGGGTGGCGTCGACGCGCGCGAGCGGGCTCTTGGGCGGGCCGGCGACCGGCGCGCCGTCGGGATCGTAGCGGCCGCCGTGACAGGGGCAGCGAAAGCCGCCGGTGTCGTCGAGCGCCACCGGGCAGCCCATGTGCGTGCAACGGCCGTCGAGGGCCTGCAGCTCGCTGCCCTTGTTGCGCACGAAGATGCTCGAGCCGTCGGCTTGCGGCAGCGCGCGCCAGGCCGGCGTCAGCTCGGCGAGCGCGAGCGTGGCGCGCGGCTCGGGCGCCGGCCGCGCGTCGATGATCACGCGCGTGACGCGGCCGCCGTCGAGGACGAGCCGGCGCGCGCCCTTGCCGCTCACGATGCGCCCGCCGAGCGCCTGGAAGCGGCGCGCGAGCGGCGCGACGATCGCGGTCACCGAGTCGCGGCGCAGGTACGAGAAGCCGAGCCCTTCGGGGTTGCCCATAAAGTAGAAGTGGAAGAAGCGGATGGCCTCGGCGGCCGAGAGGCGCGTGACGCGGTTGAGCGTGGTCTTGCCGAACGGCTCGAGCACGGTCTCGACCATCGGGCGGTTGATGCGCCCGTCGATGGCAAAGCGGGCGAAGTCGATGCCGTCGAAGCGATCGAAGGTGCGCTCGCCGTCGAACTTCATGAGCTCGGTGAGCCCCTCGCCGTCGCGGCGGAAGTCGCCGAGATGGAGCGAGTGCGACTGGTGCACCACCGAGAGCATGTTGAACGGGAAGAAGCGCGTGGTCTTGCCGAAGGTCTCGGGCGGGCGATCGGCGAACAGCACGGGATAGCCGGGCGAGGGCGCCAGATCGCCCGAGACGCCGGCGGCGTCGAGGAGCGCGCGCAGGTTGTAGTACTGCGCGAAGAAGCCGTGGAAGCCGTGCTCGACGGGGAACTCCTCGCCGAGCGCGCGCACCGGCCAGGCGGTCAGCTTGCCGCCGAGTTGCGCGGCGCGCTCGACGAGGGTGACGTCGAAGTGACGGGCGGCGAGCTCGGTGGCGGCGCTGAGCCCGGCCAGCCCGCCGCCGATGACGACGACGCGCTTCTTCGTCGACGGCGCCTCGGGGCGGCCGTCGTTTCCGTCGGGGAGAGGCAAGGCGCTACGGCGCGGCTGCACCGCCACCAGGCCGGCACCGAAGCCGAGCGCGCCGGCTCCGAGGACGTACCCGCTCGCTTTCAGAAAGCGTCGCCGATTCATTTTTCCGTACATTTTGTACTGATCTCTGCGCGCGAGTGAGTACATTGTTCGCGAACGGATTTGAACGGAGGCACGTAAGCAGAAATGGCAGCGACTCTTGGGATTCCGCGCCGCTGGGGAGTGGCCGACTCGGCCGAGATGTATGCGGTGCGCGCGTGGGGCGGCGGTTACTTTTCGATCAACGACGCGGGCAACGTCTGCGTCACGCCCGACGGACCGACCTCGTCGCCGATCGACATGAAGGAGCTCGTCGACGAAGTGCGGCGCCGCGGCATCAACCTGCCGCTGCTCATCCGCTTCAACGACATCCTCAAGAACCGCATCGTCGAGCTCAACGAAGCGTTCCGTCGCGCCATGACCGAGTACGGCTACAAGGGCTCGTACAAGGGCGTGTACCCGATCAAGGTCAATCAGGACCGCTACGTCGTCGAGAAGATCACGCAGACCGGCAAGCAGTATCACTACGGCCTCGAGGCCGGGTCGAAGCCGGAGCTGCTCGCCGTCATGGCCATGCTCGACGACGAAGACGCGCTCATCATCTGCAACGGCTACAAGGACGAGGAGTACGTCGAGACGGCGCTGTTGGCGTCGAAGCTCGGGCGCACCGTCATCCTCGTCGTCGAGAAGGCCTCCGAGCTCAAGCTCATCGCCGACATCTCCAAGCGCATGGGCGTGCGGCCGCGCATCGGCATGCGCGCCAAGCTGTCGTCGCGCGGCTCGGGGCGCTGGGAGGCGTCGGGCGGCGACCGCTCGAAGTTCGGCCTCACGTCGCGCGAGATGATCGAGGCCATCGATTTTCTGAAGCAGAACGACCTGCTCGGGTCGCTCGAGCTCCTGCACTTCCACCTCGGCTCGCAGATCTCGGCGATTCGATCGCTCAAGAACGCGATGCGCGAGGCGGGGCGCTTCTTCGTCGAGCTGCACAAGATGGGCGCGCCGCTCAAGTACCTCGACGTCGGCGGC
>DATNAQ010000160.1:0-122983 GCA_035607415.1 Polyangia bacterium | reverse complement strand
ACGACGAGCGCCAGGACGGCGGCGAAGAGGGCGCTGCTGGCGAAGTAGACCGGGATGATGTCGAGACCGGCCACGGTCGAGGCGATCGCGCCGTGGAAGTCGGCGAACCAGTGGTAGGTCAGCGGCACCCCAGCGAAGTAGGGCACCTCCGGCGGGAAGTTGCCGGCCGAGATGCTCGAGCCGATGGCGACGTGGACCAGCAGGTCGCTCCAGTTCCAGCCGCCCGAGATCATCCCCTCGGGCGATTCGCGCCAGCCGTTGACGCCCAGGACGAACAGGACCGCGAGGCTGACCAGGCCAGCCACGATCCAGGCCGGCGCGTCCTCCCGGACGGCACGGCGCACCTCGGCCGGGACGTCCCCGACCGACGGGAACGACCACGGCGCGAGCCACCCGTGGCGGATCCGGGTGAGGACGACCGTGGCGAGAACGATCAGGGCGACCGTCACCAGCACGGCCACTCGCCCGAATCCATCGAGCCGGCTCACGAACTCGACCAGGTGGGCCGAGAGGTACGTGCTCGCGACGATGCCCACGCCCACGACGCCGGGTCGGGGCAGGTCCGGCGCGACGCGGCGGACCAGCACCCAGCCCGGAACGGCGAACAGCCACGGCCAGACGAGGACGACCGAAAGGATCGGCACCGACCACGACAGTACGAGCCCCCCCGTCAGCCCCAGGATCAGGGCGATGATCGGTGTCGAGGCCAGCGGATCGATCCCGGAGCGGTCATCGTCGGGGGATTGCACTGAGCGCGGATGATACCGACCGTGACCGATCGAACCATCCTCCACGTCGACCTCGACGCTTTCTTCGCGGCCGTCGAGCAGCGCGACCGGCCCGAGCTGCGCGGCAAGCCCGTGCTCGTCGGCGGCTCGCGGCGGCGCGGCGTGGTGCTGGCGGCGTCGTACGAGGCGCGGCCGTTCGGCTGCCGCAGCGCGATGCCGATGGCGGAGGCGTTGCGGCTCTGCCCGCAGGCGGTCGTCGTGTCGCCGCGCATGGAGGCCTACGTCGAGGTGTCGCACCGGTTCCGCGACGTGCTCGACGCGTTCACGCCGCTCGTCGAGCCCATCTCGATCGACGAGGCGTTCCTCGACGTGAGCGGCACCGAGCGGCTGCACGGCCCGGCGCCTGTGGTTGCGGAGGCGATCCGCAAGCGCGTGCGCGAGGAGCTGCAACTGACCGCGTCGGTCGGCGTGGCGGCGGTAAAGTTCGTGGCCAAGATCGCGAGCGACCTCGCCAAGCCCGACGGGCTCAAGGTGGTGCCGCGCGACGGGACGCGCGCGTTCCTCGAGCCGCTGCCGATCGAGCGGCTCTTCGGCGTCGGCCCGAAGACGGCGAAGATCTTGCGCGACGTCGGCATCGAGACGCTCGGGCAGGTCGCGCGCCATCCCATCGAAGCGCTGACGGCGCGCCTCGGCCCCCAGCACGCGGCGGAGCTGCAGGCGCTCTCGCGCGGCGAGGACGCGCGCCACGTGCAGCCCGATCGCTCGGCGGTGTCGATCGGCGCCGAGGACACGTTCGAGCACGATCTGGTCGACGGGCCGATCCTGCGCCGCCGCGTCACCGCGCAGGCCGAGCGCGTGGCCGAGCGGCTGCGCCGAAGCGCGCAGCTTTGCGGCTGCGTCGTCTTGAAGCTGAAGGACACGGAGTTCCACATCACGACGCGCCGGCGCACGCTGCCGGCCGCGACCAGCGACGGGCGCGTGATGGCCAAGGTGGCGCTCGAGCTCCTCGACGCCGCCAAGGTGCGCGCGCCCGGCGTGCGCCTGTCGGGCGTGGCGGCGACGTCGATCGTGCCCGCCGATGCGCCGCGCCAGCTCACGCTCGACGAGCCGGTGCGCGCGCGCGGCGAGCGCCTCGGCGAGACGCTCGATAAGATCCGCGATCGCTTCGGACGCGACGCCGTCGCGCGCGCCGAGTCACTGACCGACGACGAATGAGGGACCATGGCTGACGAAAAGAAGCCTGACGAAAAGAAGGCGGAAGCCGAGAAGAAGCCCGAAGGCGAAGAGACCAAGCCCGACGAAGAGACCGGCAAGATCGGCCGCTTCATCATGAAGTACCACACGTTCCTCTCGAGCTTCGTGATCGGCGCGGCCGGCCTCGTGGCCACGTCGATCTGGCAGTACCGCCAGGGACAGGTGGCCAAGCACCAGGCCGAGTCGCAAGAGCGGGTCGCCGAGACGCAGGCCGAGAACCAGTGGCGCATCGAGCGCGCCGAGATCCTCGCCAAGAACCTCTCGGTGCTCTCGGCGCAGGGGCCGGGCTCCGTCGAGCAGCGCTACGGTGTGCTCCTGTCGCTGGCGCGCGGCAACATCCTCGATCCCGAGCTCGCCGTCTCGTACGCGCTCGAGCTCGGCAAGGACAACCCCGACTACATGGAGTCGGTGCTGGCCAACACCGCGGGCAAGGACTACCACCGGCTCTCGCGATCGTACGTGCTGTCGTGTGAGGAGAAGTACGGCATCGCGCGCAACGTGCCGGCGTGCTCCAACGACAAGCTGTCGAAGCGCTCCGACGCGATCGCGCAGCTCATCAGCGACGAGACGCAGGCGGCGCAGGCGCAAGGCCAGCCGGGACCGCTCGTCATGCTCAAGGACGAGCGCGAGGTGCAGCAGAACGTGGCGCGCTTCACCGGCCTGTTCGAGGACACGCTCAACGACTATTACGAGCGGCGGCTGTGGGACGAGATCGCCAAGTTCGAGAGCTACTCGACGGGCGCGCACGTGGTGGCGTCGCTGGTGCTGGCCGCGGCGCGCACCGGCGAGTTCGTCACCGCCGACGAGGCGAAGAAGCTCGACGACTTCCACAACAAGGAAGCGCAGTGGATGTCGAAGTATCTGATGGGCCCGACCTGCGATGCCGAGTGCAAGGGCAAGATCCTCGAGGTGATGGTCTCGCACTACTTCGAGTCGCAGGGCGACTACGACGCCGCGGTGCGCGCGCTCCTCGAGAGCCCGCACGCGCAGTCGGGCAACGCCATCTCGCGGCTGCACGCGCGGCTGTTGTGGTGCCAGGTCGATCCGGGCGACTACACGCCGCTGCGCGACCACGTGCTCGTGCCGGCGGTCGTCGAGCTCCTGAGCAAGCCGAAGCCGGATCCGGCGATCACCGACGATCTCGTGGGGCTGCTCGCGCTCGTGCAGGAGCCGGGGCCGAACGAGACCGAGGCGGCGGTGGCCTGGAAGAACGCGATGAACCTGATCGACAAGCCGGGCTCGAAGACCGCGCGCGTCTTCCGCGATCGCAAGGCCACGGCGCAGCGCGAGCGCGCCAATCCGCCGCCGGCGATGAAGAAGATCGCCTTCTGTGGCGTGCCCGACACGCAGACGATCCAGCAGACGGAGTAGCGACGGGCGCGGCGGCTAGAAGTCGGACGAGGCCAGCTTGGCGTCGGCGCTCGACCACGCCGTCTTCAGCCTGGCGTCGACGGCGGCGGTCGGCTTCTTCTGCGCGCGCAACGCCTCGCGCAGGCCGGTGAGCGCCCAGCCGTTGTCGGGGTTCTTCTTCAGATCTTGCTCGAGCACCATCTGCGCCTCGCGCGGCTTGTTCGCGCGCAACAGCCACGCCGCCAGCGTCTGGCGTGGCGGGTAGTACCAATCGGGCGGCTCGGCGTAGGGGAACTGGTCGTGCGCGGCCACCGCCTTTTCGAGGAGCGCGAGGCCCTCCTTCATCTTGCCGCGGCGGCACAGGATGTCGCCCTTGGCGATGTCGACGGCCACGGCCCCGTAGGCGTCGCCGGGCGTGAAGCCGGCCACCGCCGTCTTCGGCAGCGTCGCCATCACCCGCTCCATCGTCTTGACCTCGCCGTCGGCGTCGTCGAGCTTGCCGGTCGCGGCCAGCGCCCGCGCGCGCGCGTAGTGATGCAGCAGAGTCGGCATCGGCAGCTCTGCCGGCGGCGCCGGCTCGTCGAGCACCGCCGCCCAGCGGCCGAAACGCACCAGCGACAGCGCCGGCGCCGCGATCGAGAACGACACCTCGGGCATCTGCGTCCACATCGCGGCCGGCACCAGCTTCAGCATGTCGCGCGCCGCGCCGACGGACTCGTCGCCGCGCCCGGCCATGAGCGCCGCGGCCCACAAGAACTGGAAGTTGTGCGCGACGTACATGGCGTAGTAGCCGGGATCGCCGATGGTGCCCGTGTACTTCTTGTCGGCCTCGATGGCCTGGCGGTTGGCCTCGGCGGCGTCGTTGTAGCGCCCGACGCGCTCATAGACGTGCGACGGCATGTGCACGAGGTGGCCGGCGCCCGGCATCATCGCGCCGATGCGATCGGCCGACGCGAGCGCCTTCTCCGGATGCGGCGACGCCTCGACGGCGTGGATGTAGTAGTGGTTGGCGCCCGGATGCTTCGGCGAGCGCGCCAGCACCTTCTCGAGCGTCGCCACGACCTCCTCGGTGCCCGGCGCCGGCTTGCCGTCGGGCTCCCAGAGCCGCCACGGACGGAGATCCATCATCGCTTCGGCGAACAGCACCTGCACGTCGTCGTCGTCGGGGAACTGCTTCCCCACGTCGCGCATGGCGCTGGCGTAGGCTTCGTCGAGCGCGGCCTGGCCCTTCTGATCGTCGGCGGCGGGCGGCGGATCGGCATAGCGTTTGGACAGCGCGGCGACGAGCGCGCGCTCGACCGGCGAGCCTTCGGACGCCGCCTTGGCCTTGGCCAGCAGCGCGACCGCCTTCTTCGTGCGATCGGCGCCGGCGGGTTGGTTGTAGTTGGGGCCGAGGATCAGCGCCGCGCCCCAGAAGCAGGCCGAGCACTGCGGATCCTTCGCCGCCGCCGCGGCGAACGAGCGGCCCGCCTCCTCGTGGTTGAAGGCGTAGGTCAGGCGCAGGCCCTGATCGAACCAGCGCTGCGCCTCGGGCGACGACGTCGTGATCGCGCGATGGTAGTCGCCGAGGTTGTCGTTCCCAACAGCACCACCCACGCTCGCCTCATGTCCCCTCCTCCCGTCGGAAAACGAAGTACCGGTTGCCCGGATAGTTCCAGACCAGGTACACGAACACCTGCGAGATGATGAATGCGATCACCGGCTCGACGTGCAAGCGGTACGAGAGCAGCGACGGGATCGCGGTGTTGAGCGCGAGGCTGCCGCCGAAGATCACCAGCTGCTTGACGTACTGATTGCGCAGCTTGCCCAGCTCGGACGCGTCGAACGCCCAGTACTTGTAGAGCAGGAAGGTCGCCGCGTTGCAGTAGAACTGCACCACCCAGAAGGCGACCCAACGCGGCACGCGCAGCGGATGGACCAGCAGCCACAAAAGGCCGATCTCGGTGGCGGTGGCGACGAGCGACGCGATCGTCGCGCGCGAGAGCGTGCGGACGTGCGACGGCTCCGGCGCGGCGCTCATGCGCCGAGCGTGGACATCGCATCCTCGAGGATGTCGACGCCCTCACGCGCTTCCGCTTCGGTGATCACGAGCGGCGGATTGATGCGCACGCGCGGCGAGTAGGCCATCGTCAGAAGCCCGCGCTCGAGGCAGGCGCGGAACAGCGCCGTGCACCGGTCCTTGGCGAGCGGCGCGCGCGTCTTCGGATCCACGAGATCGATCGCGCACAAAAGGCCCTGCCCGCGCACTTCGCCGACGAATGGGAACTTGCGCAGCCGCTGCAGCTCGCCGACGAGGATCTCGCCGATGTGCGCCGCATGTTGATCGAGGCGCTGGTCGACGACCACGCGCGTGACCGCGTCGCACGCCGCCGCGGCCAGCGGCGAGCCGCCGTACGACGACGACGAGAACGACGGCCGCGACCACGGATCGGCGTCGGCGACGATGTCGTCGCGCGTGACGATGCCGGCGACGGGGAAGCCGGCGGCCACGCCCTTGCCGAAGGTCATGATGTCGGCTTCGACGCCGTACAGCTCCTGCGCGAACATGCGGCCCGTGCGCCCCCAGCCGGTGATCATCTCGTCGGCGATGAAGAGCGCGCCGTGCTTGTGCGCGATCTCGCGCACACCGGCGAGGAAGCCGGGCGGCGGCAGGATGTTGCCCGCGGTGCCCTGAATCGGCTCGGCGATGATCGCCGCCAGCTTGCCCGAGGTCGACAGCTTGATGGTGCGCTCGAGCATCTCGAGGTCGCCCCACGGCGTGAGGTAGTTCCCCGGCGGCATCGGCCCGAGGCCGTGCTTGAAGTCCGAGCCCATGAGCGCGAGCGCGCCGGTGGTCTTGCCGTGAAAGCCGCCCCAGAAGGCGATCGCCTCGTGCTTCTTGGTGTGCGCGCGCGCCAGGCGCAGCGCCGATTCGACCGCTTCGGCGCCGCCCGAGTAGAGCATCGTGCGGGTGAGCTTGCCCGAGCCGATGCGCGAGGTCTGCGCCGCGATGCGCTCGAGCAGCGACGCGCGCGCCTCGGACGCGTAGCTGCCCGAGGTGATCTTGAGCGCCTGCGCGTGCAGCGCGTCGGCCAGCGCCGGATGGCCGTGGCCGATCGACGCCACGCCGATGCCGGCGTTGAAGTCGAGGAAGCGATTGCCGTCGGCGTCGACGGCGACGGCGCCCTGGCCGCCTTCGAGCGCGAGCCCGGCGAGCTGCGAGATCTGCTGGATCCCGGGCGCCAGGTAGGGCTGCTCGCGCGCGACGATGGCGCGCGACTTCGGCCCCGGCAGCGCCGTCGAGACTTTGGCGAATTCGCGGCTCACTGCGCGGCTCGCTTGGAAAGGCCGGCGAGCACGAAGCGCGCGCGCCAGATGGCGGTGACGTTGGCGGTGAGCGCCATCAGCGCCAGCACGGCGACGACCACGTAGTAGCGCGGGTGCTCCGCGCCGCGCTCGGTGAAGTGCGCCACGAACGGCGCCGACACGGTGCCGAGCGTCAGGTAGACGCCGCGCTCGTGACGCTGCATCCAGCCGACGTTGGGATCGATGCCGACCGATTCGCCCTTGGCGCGCGTGTACGAGGTCAGCGTCGAGCCGATGAGCGCCAGCGTGGCGAAGGCGAGCGGGATGGGATCGTTGCGGTAGTAGTACATGAGGCCGAGGAAGGCGAAGAGATCGTTGTAGCGATCGACGGTGGCGTCGAAGAACTCGCCGGCGGGCGACGAAGTGCCGGTCTTGCGCGCGACGATGCCGTCCCACGCGTCGCAGATGAAGCCGAGGACGAGCGCCCAGCCGGCCTCGAAAAAGCGGCCGGCGCCGTAGCAGGCGGCGGCGGTGATGGTAAAGAGGAGCGACAAGGTGGTGATGGCGTTGGGCGTGATGCCGAGGCGAACGAAGAGGTTGGCGGGCGCGTCCATCATCCAGTAGCCGAACTCCATGACGACGCGGGGAAGATAGGGCGAGCGGGTGACGCGATCGATGCGCGCGGTGCGGGGCATCCCGCGAACGGCGCTGATGACGAGGAAAACGCCGAACATGAGAAACCAGAAGGCGAGCGGTAGACTCCAGAACAACATTCGTCGGATGATATGCGGCCCGAGGTTGACCGCAAGCATGAAAACGCTCGCGATTACGGCGCTGTTAGGTGTGATCTCCGTCGGCGGCTGCGCGTCGCAGAAGGCGGCGGGCAAGACCGAGGCGACCCCCGCGCCGGCGCCCGCAGCGACGCCGGAGGCGAAACCGGAGGCGCAGACGGCGACGCCGGAGACGACGCCGGAAGCGGCGGAAGCCCCCGCCGCCGAAGCGGCACCGGCGCCCAAAGCGGCCAGGCCGGCTGCCAAGCCGTCGGGCGTGACCGCCAAAGGCGGGCGCATCGTCGACGGACGGCCCCTCGTGCTCGTCGGTCAGGGCGCGCGCGTCAAAGACGGCGCCAAGCTCTACGACATGCAGATGTGGATCGACGACGAGGACGGCCGCCGCGCCTTCCCCGCGCTGGCGATGCGCGCCGGCGGGCGCGACAAGGCCAAGCTGACGCGCGGCGATCACGCGCCCGGCTTCCTCGTGTGGGGCCGCTTCACCAAGGTCGCCGTGTTCCGCTTCGCGCGCGACGTCAAGGGCGACGCCATGCGCGACGACGTCAAGAGCGCGCTCGAAGGCGTCAAGGGCGCCGACGACGCCGCCGCGCTGTTCGACGTCGACGCCGGCGCCGGCGACGAGTGGGTGCTGACCACGCGCGACAACGGCGAGATCGAGCTGCGCACCGGCGACGGCAAGGACAAGGACAAAGAGGGGCCGCAGAGCCCGAAGCTGCAGCGCGCGCTATGGAACGTGTGGCTCGGCGCGCATCCGCTGTCGGCGGAGCTGCGCCACGGCCTGATCGAGAAGATCGACCTGCTCGGTCACTGACGCAGGAGCTGCAGATCGAGCGGCGTCGGCGCGGCGGCCTTGGTGCCGTCGACGGTCACGTTGCCGACACCCTCGAGCGAGAGCACGCCCATGGCGTCGTACGCGTCGAGGACGACGACGTTGTACCCTTCGGGCAGCCCGTCGTACTCCCAGCCGAGGCCGCGCAGACACGGGATCGGCTCGATCTCGACGGCGCCGGCGGGCGTGTCCATCGTGAGCACGAGATGGTCGATGCTCTTGCACGTCGCGTCGGAGACGGGCTGACCTTTGACCGTCCACGACAGCCACAAGATGCCGTCGTTCGACGGATGGGTCATCGACGAGCCGCCGCCGCAACCGGCGGCGAGGAGCGCGAGCGGCAGAAGTGACCCGAGGCCTCGCATGGTACGCTTGGATCCTGGCCACACCTTCGCGCCGATGCCAACCGTTTTCCTCATCCTGATGGCCCTCCTGCCCGATCTACGCCTGACCGCGGATGTGGTCGGATTGCGCGTTCAGGCCAAGCTCGGCAACGACACCGACGACAACGTCGCCGTCGTGGTGGGCGATAGCTGCGCCGGGCCGCTGTTCAAGCTGGTCATCGACGGCAAGGTGCGGCCGTTCGTCGGCACGGGCAAGGCGTGCTCGGTGCCGCATTTGTATTCGCGCGACGTGCCGGCGCACGGCGAGTACGCGATCTTGTCCGATGCGCTCGACGGGCGGCACCACGTGGTGTCGGTGCGCTTCGGCAAGCTGTCGTCGCCGGATCTGGTGGTGCCGACGCTGGTGCGCATCGATCTGACGCTGGCGGCGACGGCGCACGCACGCGCGGGGCAGCCGATCGATCTCGAGATCGTGCACGTCAACCGTTCGGCGGAGGACATCCGCGTGCCGGGGTGCGGGGAGGATCGGCTGCTCGTCGACGGGGCCGAGATGCCGCTGCCGCGCGCGTCGGGGTGCGCGCCGGGCGAGCGCGACCTGCCGGTGCGCGGCGCCTTCGTGACCCACGGTCAGCTCCCGTCGCTGGCGCCGGGGCGCCACCTCTTGCGCGCGCGCTGGCGCCAGACCCAGTCCGCCGACGCCGTCGTCGAAGTCGGGGAGTAGGTGGGCGCGCTGGTGTAACGGACGCGCGGGTCCTGTCATTGCGGGGCCCGTCCGTCCGCCAGTGCTCGGCGCGCGGCTTACTCGCTCGGACGGTGCGTGCCGTTTCCACCGATCGTGTCCGCTGCGCCGTGCTGAGCGCCTGCGCGCTTCGGCCGGGCCCAACCCGCAATGCCACCCGCGCTGTTACGCCAGCTGTACCCATTGTAAAAAGCGGTGGCTGATCGTGTAACTAGTTACACGACGGGCACTAGCAGTCGGGCGTCGCAACATCCGCAGCCGGCGCCGCACCGCGCTCGGTGCGCGCGAACTCTCCGAGACGGGACACTAGCTGCGCGGGGGCGGGCAGAGCAGGGTCAGGAGCGCGGGCAGGACGGCGAAGGCGGCGAGGAGGCAGAGCAGGACGGCGAGCGCGCCGGAGAGGCCGAGCAGGCGCAGCCCGTCGAAGCGCGCGACGGCGAGCCCGGCGAAGCCCGCCATCGTCGAGAGCGAGGTCAGCACGATGGCGCGGCCCGTGGTGGCGAGCGCGTGGCCGGCGCCGCGCGACGGCTCGGCCTCGTAGCGGTGCACGAGGAAGATGTGGTCGTCGATGCCGTAGCCGATGACCAGCGGCACTGCGAGCAGGTTGTACAGGTTGAGCGGCAGGTCGAGCGCGGCGAGCGCGGCGGCGAACAGCACCCACGCCAGCGTCAGCGGCAGCATCACCGCCAGCCACGGGCGCAGCCGCCGGTAGTAGAGGGCGAGCAGGAGCGCGACCGCGAGCGCGCTGGCGCCGGTGACGCGCATGGTGTCGCGCTGGAGCAGCGACAGGAGAATGCCCTCGAGCACGGGGGCGCCGGTGACGACGCCGCCCGTCGGCCCGGCGGCGAACTCGCGCAGCGCCGCGACCACGCGCGCGTCGGCGCCGGCCGCGGGATAGACGTAGGTGGCGACGGTGCGGCCGTGCGCGTCGTCGTGGACGTGCGCGCGCACGAGGAAGCCGAGCTCGCGCGCGGCGGGATCGTCGAGCGTCAGCGGCGGCGCGCCCGCGGCGAGCTGCTTCAGAAACGGCGCGAACAGCGAGGTGTCGAACCCGGCGGCCGCGAGCGCGTGCTCGAGGCGCTCGGCGCCGCCGGCACCGCCCTTGCGCAGCAACGTCTCGCGCTTGGCCGCTTGCGTCGCCGGCGCCGGGAACAGCGCGCTGATCGACGAATAGCTGCGCACCATGCCGTCCTTGCGCAGCCGCTCGACCTCGCCGAGCCACGCATCGGCGCGCTCGAGCGCCCGCGTCTTGTCGGCGTCCTCGACGAGCACGATGAGCGCGCGATCGCGCTCGCCGAATTTTCGCTCGAGCTCGGCCTGCACGCGCACCGGCGGCATCGACTGCGGTTGCGACAAGAGGCGCCGATCGAAGTGCGCGTGCGTGGCCAGCGGCGCCGCCGCCGCGCCGACGACCGCGGCGCACACGAGGACGAGGCGCGGCCGCGTCTCCGCCGCGCGCCCGAGCCGCCCGAGCAGGCCGCCCGTGCGCGACGCGTGCGCCGGCCGCGCCCACCAGCGCGACGGCAGGCGCGCGAGCAGCGCCGGGAACAGCGTCATCATCGCCAGCCAGTTGAAGAGGAGCCCGATGCCGGCGAGCACACCGAGCTCGCCGAGCCCGCGATAGCTCGACAGCGCGCAGGCGAAGAAGACCGCCGCCGGCGCCAGCGTCGCCGTCAGCGACGGACCGGCGAGCACGCGCACCGTCGTCGCCAGCGCCTCGAGCGGCGGCTGCGTGAGCAGCTCCTCGCGCAAGCGGTTGTAGAGCTGGATGGGCACGTCGATGCCGATCGAGACGAGGATCGTTCCGAACGCCAGCGACACCGCGTTGATGCGCCCGTAGAGCAGCTCGGCGGCGGCCGCCGTCCACACCAGCCCGACGATGAGCGGCAGCGCCACGAGCGGCAGCGCCCGCACCGCCCGGAAGAAGATGCCGAACAGCACCAGCACCGCCACTGCCGACAGCACCGTCGAGAGCTGCATGTCGCGGTGCAGCCAGTCCTGGTAGTACATCCAGAAGGCGCAGGCGCCGGTGAACGACACTTCGGGCTGCGCGCCGCCGTGGAAGCGGCCGTCGTGCGAGACGCGCGCGCCGAGTCGCTGCGCCATCGCGCCGGCGTCGTCGATGAGACGGCGATCGGCGCGATAGTCGCTCGTCGGCGCGTGCGGGCGCACGTAGAGCATGAGCGCCTTGCCGTCGGCCGATTGCAGATAGCCGGAGCGCGCGTCGACGGGCAGCCCGTGCGACAGCCGCGACGAGATCAGCGGCAGGAGCTCGAGCGGATCGGTCGTCAGGATCGGCGCCAGCGACGAGCCGCCCGGCGCCGACAGCAGCGAGCGCAGCCGCCGCGCCTGGGCCTCGACGGCCCCCGGCTCGAGCCGCGCGATCGCCGTCGCCAGCTCGTCGTCGGTGAGCAGCGACAGCAGGTGATCGCGCAACAGCTCGCCCGTCGCCGACGACACGCGCCAGCGCACCTCGGACACGTCGGGCGACTGCTGCAGCGCGTGCGCGTACTCGTCGGCGAACGCGCGCAGCTTGACTGGATCGTCGCCCTCGACGAGCACGAGCAGCGTCTGCTCGGCCACGAACGCGCGCGAGAAGCGGGCGAACGCCGACGCCTCGCCGCTCTTCTGCGGGAACAGGTCGACCACGTCGGCATCGATGCGCAGCTTGAGGAGGAGCGGCACCAACGCCGCCGTCGCCAGGAGCGCCAGCAAGAGCACGCGGCCGGGCCGAGACGTCGCAAGGTTCGCCCAGCGCGAGGAAGGCACGACGTCATCATACGGCGCGTCGCGGGCTGCGTGCTAGGCTTGCCGACAGGAGCGACGAGCCGTGGACGAGCGATTGACGATTCGACCGATCCGCGCGACCGACGACCCCGACGTCGCGCGCATCATCCGCAACGTGATGCCCGAGTTCGGCGCCAAAGGCCCGGGCTTCGCCATCAACGATCCGGAGGTCGACTTCATGACCGCCGCCTACGGCCGCCCGCGCGCCGCCTACTTCGTCGTCACCGACGGAGACCGCGTCATCGGCGGCGGCGGAATCGCGCCGCTCGAAAACGGCGACGACCGCGTGTGCGAGCTGCGCAAGATGTACTTCTTGCCCGAGGCGCGCGGCCGCGGCGCCGGCGCGGCGCTCCTTCAGCGCTGCCTCGACGCCGCGCGCGGCTTCGCCTACGCCACCTGCTATCTCGAGACGCTGGCGCGCATGGACGCGGCGCGGAAGCTCTACGGCCGCTTCGGTTTCCGGCCGCTGTGCGTGCCGATGGGCAACACCGGCCACTTCAGCTGCGACAGCTACTACTCGCTCGATCTCACGGCGAAGACGTAGTTGGCGCCGTAGCGCGAGTCCCACGCCGCGCACGACGGCGGGCTCGCGTTCTCGAACCACAGCGCCACCGAGGTCGCGCCGGCCGGGATGCTCGTCACGAACGGCGTCGGCATGTCGACGGCGCCATTCGAGGCGACCAGGGTGCCCGACACCAGCTGCCCGCCCGGCTGGAACTGCGCGTAGGCGTCGAGCGTCCAGAAGCGATAGCCGTTGTGCGTGTCGCGGCACGCGGTCAGGCGCGACAGATCGTAGTCGACCTCGAGCCGCCCGCCGTCGACGAGCTCGCCGCTCTGCGTCTGCGTCCAGCCGGCGCCGAACGTCAGCGTGCCGAGCCGCGGCAGGCCCGGGCACGTAGCCGGCGCCTCGCCGACGGTGAAGCCGTTCGACGCGTCGACGTGGAAGGCGTCGAAGTCACCGGGCAGGCGGTTGTGATCGAAGAGGCGCACGGCGGTGGTCGTACGCGCGAAGGCGATGAAGTCGGCCGACGCCAGGAAGGTGAAGCGCGCCACGAAGCGCTGGAAGCCGGCCGGCGCCGGATCCTCCGTCGCGGGCTGCGCCGCCACCTCCTGCCACGCGCCGCCGTCGACGCTCACGAGCAGGCCCGGCGTCGCGCCCGGGTCGGCGAGCAGGCCGCTCGCCACGTCGATGGTGACGGCGAGGCCGGTCGTGCGATCGGCGATGAAGTCGGCGCGCCGCAGGATGACGCGGCATTCGCGGTCGGCCACGTCGACGTCGCCGGCGGCGCTTTCGCGGCCGGTCGTTTCGCCGACGCGGGCGCCGCCGCCGCACGCGCTCATCAATAGAAGGATCGGGATCGCGAGCCGGGCCATGCGCTGCATGGCGCGTTAGTCGCTCAGATCTGAGTTACTGTCAAGGCCTACGAGTCGGCCGGAGCCATCGTCCCGCGGTTGCGCGGCGCCCAGATGACCTCGGCGATGGTGACGCCGATGAAGCAGAAGGTGCCCATGAACACGCACCACGGCAGCCACAGCGGCTGCTTGGTCGCCAGCGCCACGATCCACAGCGAGAAGAGCCCGATCGACAGCGCGATCGGCCCGGCCAGGCGCCAGGCCTTGCTCACGAGCGGCGAGATGCAGCCGCCGAAGAAGGCGCAGAGCGCGCCCAGCCCGACGAAGAACACCATCAGCTTCGGGACATGCGCCGCGGTGGCGACGACGAACAAGAGGGCGAGCCAGAAGCTCAGGAGAAATGCCATCAGCCGAACCATGTGAACCTCCGGACCGATCGCGTGCATCACTCGCGCCGAGGGGCTCGCTCGGTGCGCGACCGGCCGGTCGTCCGTTCAGCTCGCGGCGACGGCGCAGCGCTCGTTGACGAGGCTGCTCAACCAGCGCACCGCCGCGTCGTTGCGCTTGGCGATGCGGCGCACGCCCGTCGACGAGGTGCGCACCGGAACCGGCACGATCGGAACTCCCGCGTCGGTCGAGAAGGCGGCGGTGCACTCGGCGACGAGCAGCGGGTCGACCAGCATCAGCACCGGGCTCTGCTCGGCGCGCTTGCTCTTCGCCAGATCGATGGTCCCCGCCAGCAACGGGTGGCACCCCGCGGCCTCGACGATGCGGCGCAAGGCCTCCTGCATCGCGCGGTCACTGCACAAGATGAGGATGGTTTTGGACACGACGTCGGCCATGGCTCTCCGGTAGGACGAGAGCAGCGGAACCCGCGTTCCCAAGATTGGGAGTCGCGGGCGCCCTGGTCTAGAGCATCCTGTTGGACTGCTTGTGGATCCTGCCGTTTGGCACGCCGGCTGCTTTTCAATCGATCGTGAGGTTGAGCGGGCTCATCGAGGCCCACAAGGCCGAGATCCTCGAGCGCTGGCGGGCGCGCGTCGGCAAGAAGCTCGGCGGCGGGACCGTCGGCCGCGCCGCGCTCGAGGACGGTTGGTCACGCTTTCTCGACGACGTGGCGCACCTGCTCGCCGGCCGCGATGACGCCGTCGAGGAGGCCGCCGACGGCCGCGCGCACGGAGCGCAGCGGCTCCATCTCGGCTTCGACGCGAGCGAGCTGGTGCGCGAGACCGGCCTTCTGCACGCGGCCGTCGTCGAGCTCGCGGCCGAGCACGGCTGCCTCGCTGACGCCGGCGAGCAGCAGCTGCTCATCCGCTGCTTCTACGCGGCGCTCGCCACCGCCGTCGGCGAGCACGGGCGGCGCCGCGATGCTGCCGTCGAGCGCGAGACGGTCGAGCAGCTGGGACGGCTCGCCGGCGAGCGCGTGCAGGCCTGGGCCGCGAGCCGCACCCGCGTCGCCGCCGGGCACGAGCGCTTCATGCTCGCCGGCGTGCTCGCCGACGCCGTCGCCGAGGTACGCGCCGCCGCGGCCGCGCGCCGGGTCACCGTGCTCGTCGATCTGGCCACGCCGATCGAGGTCGAAGGCGTGCGCGATCTGTTGCGCCGCGGCCTGGTGCGCGTGCTTCACGAGGCCGTGGCCGCCACGCCTCCGGGCGGCAGCGTCGTCGCGCGCGCCCAGATCCTCCTCGGCGGCCGCGCGCGCATCGACGTGCAGGACGAGTGCGGCGGCATCGGTCACGGCGCGCGCCCCGCGGTGGCGCTCGCCGGCGGCGCCGACTGGTCGATCGTGCGCGGCACCGTCGCGGCCAACGGCGGCAGCGTCCACGCGCGCACGCTGCCCGGCGTCGGCTGTCTGGTCACGATCGATCTGCCCGGCCGCGGCGACGCCGAGCCGTGTTGCGACGGAGAGCGGCCTACAGGAACGTGACGGCGACGACGACGTCGAGCTGCGTGTCGACCTTCTGGAAGTAGGCGTCGTCGCCCATGTACGGCGGATAGACGACGCCGGTCGCCGGATCGATGTTCGTCGGCGACGGGCGCAGCGCCGGCGTGTTGTTGAAGTGCAGCGTGAAGTTCACCTTGAGCGCGATGTTCTTGTAGATCTGCGACGACAGCGAGGTCACGCTGTTGACGCGGAACGAGTCGAGGCTGTTGAACGCCTCGAGCAGCTCGAGCCCCTCGGAGAACGACGCGTACTGCGTGAACTTGTTCTCGTAGTACCCGAACAGGCGCCCCGAGTGGTACTGCACGTTGCGCTCGGCGCCCATCGGCTGCGGCACGCGATGCTCGTAGGTGTAGTCGTAGCCGATCTCGCCGCGGAGCAGCTGATGCGGCGACTTGAAGAACAGGCGCGCGTAGCCGACCTGCGGCTCGAGGCGATAGATGAAGCCGGCGGGCCGATCGCCCGACGACTGGAACGAGACGTAGGCGGTGTTCTTCTCGAGGAAGTAGCGGTCGTAGCGCCCTTTGATGCCCCAGTTGGCCGCCGACACCGTCGTGTCGGTGATGGGGCCGCCCATGCCGTACTTCGAGACGCCGGTGACGACGTAGGCGCCGCCGCCCGAGAGCGTGAACTCGTTGTGGTAGCGGCGCGCGCTGACGAGGCCAGTGCCGGAAAGGCCGAGCGACTGCGCGTTGCCGGCGACGTAGACGAGACCGAACGTCATGTTCGCCTTCCACGAGATGTGGCCGGTCGTCGGCTGCGGCGGCGTCGGGTTTGCCGGATCGTGGTACTCGTACTTCGGGTCGTCGGCGTAAGCAGGCAGCGCGAGACACAAGGCCAGGACGGCGACAATCGAGCGCATGGCGGAGGGCTCCTCGGCGGAAAGCAGCGTTTTACGCGAGGACCGCGCGCGTTCGCAAGAGTAGACAACGAGGTTTGACACCGACGGGAACCGGGGTTCGCGTTAAGCTTCGGCCATGAAGAAGCTGCTGATCGCGTTGGTGCTCGTGTCGATCGCGGCCATCGGCGGCGGCGTCTATTACGAAACCAAGATGGAGGCCAAGGACGCCGCGACCTGGAAGCCGACCGGGAAGCTCGTCGAGGCGAGCGGGCGCAAGCTCCACATCCTGTGCACCGGCGCCGGCTCACCGACGGTGATCTTCGAGGCGAGCGGGCTGTCGTCGTCGACGGACTGGGAGCGCGTGCTGCCCGAGGTCGGCAAGTCGCACCGCGCTTGCGCCTATGATCGCGCGGGCATGGGCTGGAGCGATCCGGTCGCCGGCGCGCGCACCGCCTCCGACTTCGTCGAGGAGGCGCGCGGCGCGTTCACCGCCGCCGGCGAGAAGCCGCCCTACGTCCTCGTCGGCCATTCGGCGGGCGGCGCGCTGGTGCGTGCCTGGCAGGCGGCCCATCCCGCCGACGTCGTCGGCGTCGTGCTCGTCGACACGGCGACGGCGTCGGTGATGAGCCGCTGGCCGAAGACGATCGCCAAGATGCGCTCGAACCTCTCGCGCGGGCGCTGGCTCGCCACCGTCGGCCTCTTGCGGCTGGTCAATCCGCTGCACCTCGAGGGGCGGTCGGCGGCGCTCACCTATCGGCCGCGCACCCTGATCGCGGCCGATCAGCTCGTCGCCGCTGCCGGCGCGATCTTGCCGTCGCTGCCGCCGACGCTGCCGGTGCCGACGGTGGTGCTGACGCACGGCAAGGGCGGCGACTGGGCGGGGCCGGGCGTGATCGGCCCGCTCGACGAAGCCGCGATCGAGTACGACTGGCAGGGCGCGCAGAAGGAGCTGGCCAAGGGGCCGAAATCGTCGCTCGTCGTCGCCGAAAAGAGCGGCCACATGATCCCCGCCGAGCAGCCCGATCTGGTCGTGAGCGCCATCGAAACGGTCTCGAAGCCGTAACGGATCACTCTCCGAAAAGAGAATTTTTCGTGTCTCCGACGGTGAAAACACATGTCGGTGCATGGCGTCCCCACATGTCGCGGACGAAAAGTGCGACACGGAGAATCCTCGCGCGTCGTGGAGGGTTGCGTTCCGCATGTGATTTTTGTCGACGGACGCAATTTTCTTCTGTCGAAAAAAGAGAAAGCCAGCCCCCTGATCTTACTGCTTCTCGCCTACATCGGGCCGGTTGCAGGGTGGAAAATACCGTCAGCGTTGTCCAGCTGAGGGCAGAGGAGGACGCGATGCTGCTGCGGAGATTGTTACCCCTGTCGCTGATGCTCGCCGTGGGCGGGTGCAGCGGAACGGTCGGTACGGTCGACTCAGAGTCGACGGCCGAGCTGAGGAAGGTACCCGCCGGGGGAAACTTCACGGAGTTCGAGACGCTGCAGGTGCGTCCTCTGGCGCTGTCGCCGAGCGGGAAGCTCCTCTTCGCATGCAACACGCCCGACAACCGGCTCGAGATCTACCGGGTCTCGGGCAAGTCGTTGTCGAAGATCGGCTCGGTGGTCGTCGGCCTCGAGCCGCTGGCCGTCGCCGCGCGCAACGAAAACGAAGTCTGGGTGGTGAACCACCTCTCGGACTCGGTGAGCGTGCTGCACGTCGACGCGCTCGGCATCGCCGCGGTCACGCGCACGTTGCTCGTCGGTGACGAGCCGCGCGACATCGTGTTCGGCGGTCCCCAGCACGACCGCGCGTTCATCACCACTGCGCACCGCGGCCAGAACAGCGGCGACGCCTACGATCTGCAGACGCAGGGCGTGGGTCGCGCCGACGTCTGGGTGTTCGACGCCAACAACCTCGGCTCGTCGCTCGGCGGCACGCGCCTGACGAAGCTGACGTTCTTCGCCGACACGCCGCGCGCGCTCGCGGTCTCGGCCGACGGCAAGACCGTCTACGCCGCGGCGTTCAACTCGGGCAACCAGACGACGTCGGTGTCGGCGTACGCCGTGTCGACGATGTACGGCGGCCACATGCCCGGCCCGGCGACGATCAACATCCCCGGCCTCGGCACCGTTCCGATGCCGCCGACCGGCCTCATCGTGAAGTTCAACGGTGAGCATTGGGTCGACGCCTATGGCACGGTCTTCGATCCGTTCGTGAAGGTGAAGCTGCCCGACCTCGACGTGTTCGCCATCGACGCCTCGGGCTCGGTGCCCGTCGCCGGCGCGGCCTACGCGCACGTCGGCACGACGCTGTTCAACATGGCGGTCAACCCGAAGACCGGCCGCGTCTACGTCACCAACACCGACGCCATCAACCAGGTGCGCTTCGAGGGCCAGACGCCGGGCTTCACGACGGTGGCGGGCCACCTCACCGACAGCCGCATCACGGTCATCGATCCGGCGACGGGCGCGGTGACGCCGCACGATCTCAACCCGCACGTCGACTTCACGCAGCCGGGCAACCCGGCGGAGAAGGCGCTCAGCCTGGCCTTCCCCGAGGGCGTGCAGGTGTCGTCGGACGGCGCGACGCTCTACACCATCGCGCAGGGCTCGCAGAAGCTCGCCATCTACGCGACCGCCGACGTCGAGGCGGGCAACCTGATGCCGACCTTCGCCAAGCAGGTCGTGCTCTCGGGCGGCGGTCCCACCGGCCTCGTCGTCTCGGACGCGACGCACGTCGCCTACGTGCTCACGCGCTTCAACAACAGCATCTCGATCGTCGACCTCGGCAAGAAGGCCGAGGTCGGCACGGCCGCGATGTTCAATCCCGAGCCGGCTGCCGTGACCAACGGCCGCAAGTACCTCTACGACGCGAACCTCACCTCGGCGCACGGCACGACGGCGTGCGCGAGCTGCCACATCGGCGGCGACAAGGACGAGCTGGCGTGGGACCTCGGCAACCCGGGCGCGATCCCGCTGTCGATCACGCACGCCTCGAGCGCGGCGGATGCGCAGACCAACGCCAACATCTTCACCATCCCGCCGATCGTCATCTCGCAGCTGTTGCCGGTGTTCGCGCCGACCTTCCTGTTCAACATGCCGGTCAAGGGACCGATGACCACGCAGTCGCTGCGCGGCCTCGACAACCATGGCGCCAATCACTGGCGCGGCGATCGCAACGGCGCGGTCAACCAGGACGGCACGCCGGTGATCGACCCGGCGACGGGCGCGCCGGTGATCTCGGCGCAGCCGAACGCCGGCATCTTCGACGAGATGCGCGCCTTCAAGTCGTTCAACGTGGCCTTCCCGGGCCTCGTCGGTAACGACGCCATGCTGTCGGACGCGGACATGACCGACTACGCGACCTTCGCCATGCAGATCAGCTATCCGCCGAACCCGATCCGCAACCTCGACAACTCGCTCACTGCGCAGCAGCAGGTGGGCGCGCAGTTCTACTCGGCGACGGCGCCGACGGGCCAGGAGCTGCCGTCGGATCGCTTCCACAACTGCAATGGCTGCCACACGCTCGATCGCAACGGCAACGCGGGCCAGTCGCCGCACCCGGGCTTCTTCGGCACCAGCGGCAAGCTCTCGTTCGAGTTCGAGAGCCAGATCTTCAAGGTCCCGCACCTGCGCAACCTCTACACCAAGGTCGGCATGTTCCTGTCGTCGCCGGATACGCTGCAGCCGGGCACGCTGTTCCTGCCCGAGCAGCAGACGCCGACCGACCAGGTGCGTGGCTTCGGCTTCCAGCACGACGGCTCGCTCGGTCAGCTGGAGCACTTCTTCACCGGCCAGGTCTTCTTGCAGACCAACAACGACGTCGTGACCGGCGGCCAGCACGTGGGTCCGAATCCGTTCGGCATCCCGTACATCGATCCGAACGCCTACGGCCAGGGGCAGGTCGTGTTCACCGGTCCGGCCGGCGATCCGATGGGCCTGCAGCTGCGCGCGGCGATCGTCGCCTACCTGATGGCGTTCGACACCAACCTGTTCCCGATCGTCGGCCAGCAGATCACGCTCACGTCGACCAACGCGGCGACGGCGGGGGCGCGGCTCGATCTCCTCGAGGCGCGTGCCACCGCGGGTGACTGCGACCTCGTGGCCAAGACCGGCAGCATCGACGGTGTCGACGCGGGCTTCCTGTTCGGCTCGGGCACGTGGCAGCCGTCGTCGATGGCGCTGCCGGCGATCGCAGACGCGCAGCTCCGCAGCCTGATCGCGCGCTCGGCGCTGGGCCCGATGACGTTCACCTGCGTGCCGCCGGGCGAAGGCGTGCGCGTGGCGCTCGATCGCGACGGCGACGGTTTCGCCGACGGCGACGAGGTGCTGCGTCACACCAACCCGGCCGACCCGTCGAGCCATCCGTAAGCGCGACGGCGGCAGCGAGGTATAATCGAGCGGGTGAGCCGTTCGGTTCCCTGCCTCGCTGCCGTGCTCGTGCTGTGCGGCTGCGCCGAGCGCGATCGCGCGTGGAAGCGGGCCGACGAGCTGTGGCAACGACGAGATCCCGCCGCCTTCACCGCCTGGAAATCCCTAAACCCCTCGACGAATGAAGGAGCGCGCGCCCACGCGGCGCTCGCGCAGGCCGACGACGAGTATCGGCGCGGCATCGCGCTGTTGTCGGGCGGCGACGACGCGCAGGCGCGGACGCTGTTGGCGGAGGCGTCGCGGCGGGCGCCGATCGATCCGGCGCTGTATCTGCCGTTGGCGCGGGCGTGCCGCGCCCGTGGGCTCGACGGACGCGCGGCGGCGATGTTCCGCAAGTACCTGGCGCAAAAAGGCGTGTCCGGGGCGGGCGACGTGGCGGCGGCGCGGCGCGAGCTCGGCGAGCTCGGCGACGACATCGGCGCGCCGTTCGAGCCGCCGCCGGAGGCGCCGATGCCGGCGGTGTGGGTGTGGGGGCCATCGCTGCTGGCGGCGGCGGCGCTGGTCGCGCTCGCGCTCGTGATCGCGCCGTGGCGGCGGCGGCGGCGCGCGTCGCTGGAGGCGCTGGCGGCGGATCATCCCGAGCTGCAGCCGGCGATCGCGTTCCTGGTCGGCTGCTTGCGGCACGAGCTCCTTAAGCATCGCATCATCGCCGTCGGTGACGCCGTGCGCGCGGTGGCCGAGGGAAAGCTCGACGACAAGGAGCGCCGCTTCCTCTTGACGCGGCTCTACGGCGGCGAGCCGCTGGCGGTGGCGTGGGCCGGGCACCTCGGCGCCTTCATGCGCGCGCTCGGGCCGCGCATCGATCTGGTGCGGCGTGATCCGGCGTTCGCCGCGGCAGGGCGGGCGATCGACGCCATCGCGGGGGCCGAGGCGGGCCTCGGCCGGGGCGACTCGGATGCGGCGGCGCGGGTGTTGGAAGCCCACGGGCGGCTGCGCGCGTTCGATGCGGCGCTCGGCGGCTTCACGACGCGCCTCCAGCACACCGTCGTCGACGGCGCGCTGCTCGACGCCATGGTCGGCGACGTGCGGCGCGAGCTCGGCCATGCGCCGGTCGAGATCGTGATGACGGCGCCGGCGGGCGGCGTGGCCGTCGAGTGCTACCACTTCGATCTCACGCTCGTCTTGCGCAACGTCGTGCGAAACGCGGTGGCGGCGGCGGCCAACGGTCCCGAGCCGGGGCGCGTGGCGATCGACGTGGCGGTGGCGCTCGAGCCGACCGGCGACGAGATCGTGCGCATCCGCGTGCGCGACACCAACCCGTCGCCGCTGCCGGCGCCGGCGCAGGCGCTCGAGGCGCGCGGCCTGACGCTCGTGCGCGCGGCGCTGGCGCGCTGCGACGGCAGCCTCTCGGTGGAGGCGGGCGGTGACGGCTTCGCCAAGTGCGTCGTGGTGCGCCTGTTCCGCGCGCTGTCGGCGGCCGAGGTGGCGGCGTGAGGCGCCTGGTGGTGATCGAGGACGGCGACGAGTACGCCGAGTTCGCGCGCGTGTTCCTGTCGGAGCTGGAGATCGAGGCGGCGCACTCGGCGGCCGACGCGCGGGCGGTGTTGCGCGCGCGCGGGGCCGATGCGCTGCTCATCGATCTGCGGTTCGATCGCGCGCCGGCCGCGGCGCTCGTCGGCGACGTGACGGCGACCGCGGCGCGGCTGTTCGCCGGCGACAGCGAGCGCGCGCTGCGCTACCTGCAGGACGAGCAGGGCACGCTGATCCTGGCCGATCTGCGCGCCGCCGGCTTTGCCCATCCGGCGCTCTTCGTGCACGACTTTCCGCCGCGGCGGCTGGCCAACTTGCGCCGGCTCTACGGCGACGTCGACGCGGTGCCGGCGCTCGACGCGGCGGCGATCCGCGCCGCGCTCGGGAGGAGCGCATGACGCGGCGGCAGCTGCAGAGCCTGGTGCACGACGTCGGCAAGTACGTGGCGCGGACCGCGCGCAACCTGCCGCCGGAGCCGACGCGCGAGATGGTCGACATGCTGGTGCGCGATCTGTACGAGCTGCGGCCGGGGCAGCACGCCTCGGCGGTGTTCGCGTCGCTGGTGGCGTTCGCCGGCGCGCCGCCGCTCGACGACGTGCGCGCGCTGTTCGTGGAGATCGATCGGCTCGAGCCCGAGGTGCGCGCCGGGGCGCCGGCGGCGGTCGGGCGCGCGGCGCGGATCGCGCGCGATATCGAGGCGCGGCTGCGCGCGCTGGCGGAGGGCGCATGAAGAAGCCGCGCCTCCTCATCGTCGACGACGGCGATCGCTACGCCGAGCTGTGCCACCGCTTTTTGCGCGACTACGACTACGTGACGCGCTGTCAGCTGCCGGGGCCGTGCTGGCAGTGTCCCGAGCGGCTCGGCTGCACGCTCACGCACGCGCACGATCTCGCCGAGGCCGAGTCGGCGCTGGCGCGCGCCGGCGACGTGGACGCGGTGCTGCTCGACGTGGCGTTCGAGCTGCCCGACGCGCGGCTGGCGCCGTCGAGCGAGCCCGATCCGGAGCGGCGGCGCCGTCTGCAGGGGCTCGACATCTTGCGCGCGCTCCGGCAGCGGCGCGCGGATCTGCCGGTCGTGCTGCTGA
Source organism: Polyangia bacterium (assembly GCA_035607415.1). Taxonomy (GTDB): domain Bacteria; phylum Myxococcota_A; class Polyangia; order Palsa-1104; family Palsa-1104; genus JAQBQH01. The sequence goes on along the minus strand of DATNAQ010000160.1, from coordinate 99,767 downwards.
CGTCGCGCGAGGAGCTGGTCCTCGAGGACGCGGCCGACAGCGTCGACGGCGACGAGTACCTGACGGTGGCCGGCGCCGACGCGTTCGATGCGCGCGCGATGGGGCTGACCATCGAGCGGCTGGTGGCGGCGCGGCGCGAGGCGCCCGAGGCGGGCGGCTACTTCTGGGGGCGCTCGACGGAGATGGCGCGCCTGAGGCGCGATGCGCTGGCGCTGGCGCGCACCTCGCTGCCGCTCATGCTCCTCGGCGAGACCGGCAGCGGCAAGAGCGCGCTCGCCGAGCGGGTGATCCATCCGGCGAGCGGGCGCAAGGGGCCGTTCGTGGCGGTCGATCTGTCGGCGATTCCGACGACGCTGGTGGCGGCCGAGCTGTTCGGCAGCGCGCGCGGCGCGTTTTCGGGCGCGGTCGATCGCGCGGGCGTGCTCGAGGCGGCGGACCAGGGAACGCTGTTGCTCGACGAGATCGGCAACCTGCCGCTCGAGGCGCAGCGCATGTTGCTGCTCGCCGTGGAGAACGGGCGGGTCACGCGCCTCGGCGAGACGGCGGCGCGCGCCATCGACGTCAAGCTGGTGGCGGCGACGAACGCGGATCTGCCGGCGATGGTGGCGGCGGGGACGTTTCGCGCCGATCTGTACGCGCGCTTGAACCCGACGGCGCGCCTCACGCTGCCGCCGCTGCGCGCGCGGACGGCGGATCTGGAGGAGCTGATCGCGGCCTTCGTCGAGCGCACCTTCGCGCGTGGAGCCGATCGGGCGCTGCTCGCCGAGTACGCGGCCGCGGCGCGGGTGCCGGCGGCGGCGCGCGTGGCGGTGGCGTTCGGGCGCGACACGCCGGATCCGGCGGCCATCACCTTCGTGTTTCCGTCGAGCTCGGTGGCGGCGATGCGCGGGCATCGCTGGCCGGGCAACGTGCGCGAGCTCGGGCTGGTGGTGTCGAACGCGCTGGTGTTCGCGCTCGCCGATGCGCTGGCGGCGGCGCGGCGCGGGACGGGCGCGACCGAGGCGGCGCCGCGGATGATCCCGGTGGCGGCGGCGGCGGTGCGGCGGCTGATGACGAGCGCGGCGGGAGACGCGGACGGCGACGGCGGTGGCGGCGGCCGTGGGGCGACGGTGGCGCTGAAGCTGCGGGCGCAGGCGGGGCTGCACGCGGTGGCGCGCGACCTCGAGCGGCAGCTCTACGACGAGCTCTATCGCGCGAGCGATGGGGACTTCGCGGTGATGGCGCGGCGGCTCCTCGGCGTCGCCACGCCGGCGGCGGCGCGCAAGGTGCGGCTGCGCTTCAATCAGCTCGGCTTGCGCGCGCGATCGAAAAAGTAGCAGCGATTCTACGAATCATAGATTCGTCGTCGCTGCGGTCGTGCGGTTTCGCATGCTTGGCGTTGGCCGGCGGCGTGCATTGCCTGCGGGGGATGCGATCGGAGAACAGTGTGCTGTTCGCGCTGAACGACCTGCGCGCGATGGAGTCGGATCGGCGGGCCGAGGAGGAGCGCTGCCGGCGCGAGGAGGAGGAGCGGCTGCGCGCCATCGCCGCGGCGGAGGCGGCGCGCGAGGCGGCGCGGCGGCGCGCCGAGGAGGCCGAGCGGCAGCGCGCGGCGGACGAGCGCGAGGGCATGGCGCAGGCGCTGCGCGACAGCGTCGTGCGCGGCGCCGCGCTCGCCGGGCGCAACGACGAGCTCGCGGGGCGCAACGACGAGCTGGCCCGTGACGTCGAGCGGCTGCGCGCGCTGGTCGAGGCGGCGCATCCGGCGGCGGCGGCACGGCGGCGATTCCCGTGGCCGTGGCTGTTGGCGGCGGCGGTGGTGATGGCGCTGCCGGCGCTGGTGATCGCGACGCAGCGGGCGCGCGTGGTCTACGTGCCGGCGCCGGCGCCGCTGCCGACGACGGTCCAGCCGGCGAGCGTTGCGGTGACGGCACCGGCGCAAGCGTCACCAGCGGCGTCGCAGGCGGCGCCGCAGGCGGCGCCGCAGCCGTCCTCGTCGGCGCCGTCGCGGCCCGAGTCGTCGCGGCCCGAGTCGTCGCGGCGGACGGCGAAGGCGCATCTGCGTGTGAAGACGCCGCCGCGTTCGCCGGCGCTGCCGCTGCCGCTGCCGACGATCCGCGATTGCGGCGGCAAGGACCCGCTCTGCGGCACCGATCTCTGAACCTTTCCCCACCGATCGGTGTTCATATGGCGCCATGAAACTGCGCCCCCATCTCCTCTTCATCAGCCTCGTCGCCTTCGCCGCGCACGTCCACGCCGCCACCGGCCTCGACGCGGCCGGCATGGACCGCTCCGTCGCCCCCGGCGACGACTTCTTCGCCTACTGCAACGGCGCGTGGATGAAGAGCACGCCGATCCCCGCCGATCGCGCGGGGTGGGGCACGAGCTCGATCGTCGCCGACCTGACCGCCAAGCGCACCGCCGATCTCATCACCGCCGCCTCCAAGGGCAACGCGGCCGCCGGCTCGGAGGCGCGCAAGGTCGGCGACTACTACGCCACCTTCCTCGACGAAGGGACCATCGAGAAGAAGGGGCTCGCGGTGCTGCAGCCGACGCTCGATCGCATCGCCGCGATCAAGGACGCCGCCGGCCTGGCGCGCGCGCTCGGCGCCACGCTGCGCGCCGACGTCGACGTCCTCAACAACACCAACTTCGACACCGACAACCTGTTCGGGTTGTGGGTGGCGCAGGATCTCGACGATCCGTCGCGCTACTCGCCGTTCCTCTTGCAGGGCGGGCTCGAGATGCCCGATCGCGACTACTACCTCGATCCGTCGCCGCGCATGGCCGAGATCCGCGACAAGTACAAGGCGCACGTCGCGACCATCCTCGGCGACTTCGGCATCGCCGACGCGACCGCCAAGGCGGGGCGCATCTTCGAGCTCGAGAAGAAGATCGCCGAGGCGCACGCGCCGCGCGTCGAGACCGAGGACGTGCAGAAGGGCGACAACCACTGGTCGCGCGCCGATTTCACGACGAAGGCCAGGGGGCTCGACTGGAACGCGTACTTCGCCGCCGCCGGGCTCGACAAGCAGCAGACCTTCGTCGTCTGGCAGCCGAAGGCGTTCGTCGCGATGTCGGCGCTGGTGGCGTCGGTGCCGCTGGCCACGTGGAAGGAGTACCTCGCGTTCCACGCCATCGAGCACGTGGGCGGCGTCTTGACCAAGAAGCTCGTCGACGACGACTTCGCGTTCTATGGCAAGGTGCTGAGCGGGACGCCGGCGTTGCGCCCGCGCTGGAAGCGCGCCGTCGCCGCCACCGACGCGGCGCTCGGCGAGGCGGTGGGCAAGCTCTACGTCGCCAAGTACTTCCCGCCGTCGGAGAAGGCGCGCGCCGAGGCGATGGTCAAGAACATCATGGCGGCGTTCGCGCGGCGCATCGACCAGCTGGAGTGGATGGCGCCGGCGACCAAGGCCAAGGCCAAGGCGAAGCTGGCGGCGCTCAAGGTCGGCGTCGGTTATCCCGACAAGTGGCGCGACTACTCCGGGCTCGAGGTGGTGCGCGGCGACGCGCTCGGCAACCACGAGCGCGCCTCGATGTTCGAGTACGAGCGCGCGCTCAAGAAGCTGGGGCAGCCGGTGGATCGCGGCGAGTGGGTGATGAACCCGCAGCTGGTCAACGCGGTGAACCTGCCGGCGATGAACGCGCTCAACTTCCCGGCGGCGATCCTGCAGCCGCCCGACTTCGATCCGAAGCGGCCGTCGGTAATGGACTACGGCTCGGCGGGCGCGATCATCGGGCACGAGATCAGCCACAGCTTCGACGATCAGGGCGCGCTCTTCGACGCCGAGGGGCGCATGAAGAATTGGTGGACCAAGGAGGACTTCGCGCACTTCAAGGCGTCGGCGGCGAAGCTCATCGCCGAGTACGACGCCTACCAGCCGTTTGCCGACATGCACGTCAACGGCAAGCTCACGTCGGCGGAGAACATCGCGGACGTGGCGGGGTTGTCGGCGGCGTACGACGCCTATCGCGCGTCGAACGGCGGCAAGGAGGCGCGCACCGTCAGCGGCTTCAAGGGCGACGCGCAGTTCTTCGTGAGCTTCGCGCAGAGCTGGCGCACGAAGTTCCGCGAGGCGGCGGCGCGGCAGCGGCTGCTCACCGACGGGCACGCGCCGCCGGAGTATCGCGCGGACACGGTGCGCAACCTCGACGCGTGGTACGACGCCTTCAGCGTCAAGCCGGGACAGAAGCTCTATCTCGCGCCCGCCGACCGCGTTCACGTCTGGTGACGTTGACAGCTTGCGTCGGTACGGCCTAACGTAATGCCGTGACCGGCGTACGGCTTGCGGTCGTCGTGGCGCTGTTTTGCGGGCTGGGGCCGGCGGAGCGCGCAGCGGCGGAGACGCCGGAGGCGCAGGTGGAGCGCCTCGCCACCGAGGCGGTGAACGCGTACAAGGGCGCCGACTACAAGCGCTGCATCGAGCTGTTGCAGAAGGCGTACGAGATCCGCCAGGTCGCGGCGCTCCTCTACAACATGGCCAAGGCGTACGACAAGCTTGGCGACATCGACCACGCCTACGACGCCTATCATCTATATGCGGACTCGGCGGCGGCGGAGCCGAAGCTCAAGGCGCGCGCCGAGCAGCGCGTGGCAGCGTTGGCCGAGATGAAGCGCAAGAAGAAGCTGGAGGAGCGCGCGCAGGAGGCGCCGCCGCCGCAACCGGCGACGCCGGCGCCAGCGCAGCCGGCGCAGCCGCAGACGGGAAACCTCGAGCCGACGCTGCAGCCGCCGCCGACGCCGGCCGAAGAGCGCGCGGCGGCGCACGACGCGTTCGTGCGCGGCAAGAAGCGCGATCGGCTGATCACGATCGTCGTCGGTGGGGCGACGGTGGCGTTCCTGGCGGTGGCGGTGGGGCTGTCGGCGGACGCGCTGGTGAAGGAGAACGCGTATCACTCGGCGGTCTATCCGAGCGACAAGAGCCGCTTGCAGTCGGAGGCGACGGTGCGCGCCAACGTCGCCGACGGGTTCTGGGTGGGGACGGCGGTGGCGGCGGGCGTGACCGGGTACTTCGCGTGGCGCGCGTTCTTGCGCAAGGAGCCGGCGGAGTCGCGCGTGGCGCTGGTGCCGATGATGGGGCCGACCGGCGGCGGGCTCGCGGCGGTGGGACGCTTTTGATGAGAGAGCTCCTCTTCGCGGCCCTGTTGTGCGGCGCGGGCTGCTCGGCGGCGCTCGACTTTCACGAGTGCAACACGTCGAGCGACTGCAAGAACGAGCTCTACTGCAATCCGCAGCATGAGTGCGTCGACACCACGCCGTGCCGCATCTCCGTCGAGGCGACGGCGGCGGGCACGCCTCTGGTGATCGCGGGGCTCTACCTTCTGAGCGAGCCGATCGACGGGCCGAACGATCACGCCATCCGCCAGGCGGTGGATCTGGCGGCGAACGAGCTCAACACGCAGGGCGTGCCGGTGCGCCACGTCGCGTGCGACACGGGCGGCGACACGACGACGGCGCTGCGCGCGTTCGATCTGGCGGTCACGCAGTACGGCGCCGTCGCCGTGGTGGGGCCGAACACGTCGGCGGAGCTGATCGCGCTGGCGCCCGAGGCGAAGGCGCGCGGCGTGGCGGTGGTCTCGCCGGCGGCGAGCGCGCCGACGATCCGCGATCTGCCCGACGACGGGCTCATCTGGCGCACCTGCGGCAGCGACAACCTGCAGGCCAAGGTGTTGTCGTCGCTGGTGCCGGCGGCCGACTCGCTCGACATCGTGTGGGTGTCGATGGATCCGTACGCCGACAACCTGGAGAAGGCGTTCGTGGCGACGTCGGGGCGCACCGACGCCACGCCGATCACGTTCGATTCGCCGAACGTGGCCGATGCAGTGAGCCGCATGGACGCGCCCAAGTACGCGGTGCTGATCGTCGACTTCGATGCGCCGGCGCTGGTGGCGGCGCTGGCGGGCGCGCCGGGGCAGTCGATGACGCAGTACCTCATGACCGATTCGGCGCTGACGCCGACCTTGTGGGGGCCGGGGCCCTACGACTTCGCGTACCTGTCGCGCATTCGCGGGACGGCGCCGGCGCTGCCCGCGTTCTCGGATCCGTCGGGTCCGGTGTACGCGGCGTTCGACGTGAGCTACCGCGCGGCGTTCAGTCAGGAGTCGCCGGCCGACACGGCGTTCGTGGCCAACGCGTACGACGCGGCCTATGCCATCGCGATCGGCGCGGCGGCGGTCGGCGGGAAGCCGACGGGGCACGCGATCGCGGCCAACCTCGGGCGCATGTCGGACGCGACCGGGACGAAGATCGAGATCGGACCGGGGCAGTATCAAGCGGGCGTCAACGCGCTCGTGATGGCGGGCGGGAGCATCAACCTCGTCGGCACGTCGGGGCCGATCGATTGGGACGATGCGGGTGACGTGCTGACGGCGCCGACCGAGGTGTGGCAGGTCGCCGACGACGGGACGGGCGCGCCGATGTTCAAGGTCGTCAACACCATCACGCCCTGAGCCGCGGCGCACCGCCGTTTCGCGCGCGCGGCGCCGTTTCGCGCGCACTCCGACTCATGTATTCCGTCGGTGTGTATGCGATGTGAATATATGCGTTGATGATATATTCACAGTGTGTATAGTCGCAGTGTGAGCAAACAAGAGAACGACGCGCTCGAGCTGTTGCCGTTGCCGCCGGTGACGTTTCACATCCTGCTCATCCTCGCCGAGGGCGAGCGGCACGGGTACGGCATCATCCAGGACGTGCTCGCCTACACCGACGGCACCATGCGCATCCAGCCGGGCACGCTCTATCGCTCGATCCAGCGCATGCTCGAGCAGGGCCTCATCGCCGAGCGCAGCACGCGCCCCGCCATCGGCGAGGACGACGAGCGGCGCCGCTACTACCGCATCACCGCCCGCGGGCGCGCGGTGGCGCTGGCCGAGGCGCGCCGCCTCGAGCGCAGCCTGGTGCTGGCGCGGCGCAACGGCCTCGTGCCGTCGAAGGGCTGACGATGCGCCCGGCGCTGTGGTACCGCGCGCTGCTGCGGCTCTATCCGGCGTCGTTCCGCGACGAGTGGGGCGACGAGATGTGGCGCGTGCACCGGCAGCGCCGCCGCGACGCGCGCGGGCCGCTCGCCGTCGCCGCGCTGATCGCCGCCGCCGTCGCCGACGCGCTCGCCACCGCCGCGCGCACGCAGTGGGACGTCTTGCGTCAGGATCTGTCGTACGCGCTGCGCACGCTCCGGCGCACGCCCGGCTTCACGATCACGGTCCTCCTCGTCACCGCGCTCGGCATCGGCGCCAACGCTGCCGCGTTCTCGCTCACCGACTACGTGCTGTTGCGCCCGCTGCCGTTCGCCGACTCCGATCGGTTGGTCGCGCTGTGGCAGTCGCAGGGCAACGTGCTCGCGCACTGGGAGGTGTCGCCCACCAACTACCGCGAGTGGAAGAAGGCGGCGGCGTTCGACGGCGCCGGCGCCACCTGGATCATCTCCGGTAACCTCGTCGGGCGCGGCGAGCCGCAACGGCTCGACGGCGCGGCGCTCACGGCCGAGGTGCTGCCGGTGCTCGGCGTCTCGCCCGCGCTCGGGCGCGGCTTCACTGCCGACGACGATCGCGACGGCGCGCCCGGCACGGTGCTCTTGTCGTGGGGGCTGTGGCAGACGGCGTTCGCCGGCGACGAGGGCGTGCTCGGCCAGCGCATCTCGCTCGACGGGGAGCCATACACCGTCATCGGCGTCATGCCGGCGGGGTTCGCCTATCCGCTGCGCGAGACACAGTTCTGGCGCCCGATGCGCTTCAACGCCGACGCCTTCCAGGACGCGAGCAACACCTACCTGCGCGTGATCGGGCGTCTCAAGCCGGGCGTGTCGATCGCCGAGGCGACGGCGCAGCTCGACAGCATCGCGTCGGCGCTCGAGCGCGCGCATCCGGACGAGGACAAGAGCCTGCGCTCGTTCGTGCGGCCGCTGCGCGAGGACGTGTCGCTGCGCTCGCGCACGTTGGTGCTGACGCTGACGGGCGCGGCGTTGTGCGTCCTGTTCATCGCCTGCTTGAACATCGCGAACCTCCTGCTCGCGCGCGCGCTGACGCGGCGGCGCGAGCTGGCGTTGCGCGCCGCGCTCGGCGCCGGCAGCTCGCGACTGGTGCGGCAGCTGGTGACCGAGAGCCTCGTCGTCGCCGTCGCCGGCGGCGCGCTCGGCCTGGGGCTGGCGGCGCTGGCGCTGCCGCTCCTGACGGGCCTGGTGCCGGCCGATCTGCCGGTGCGCGCGATGCCGTCGATCGATCCGCGCGTGCTCGGCGCGGCCGCGCTGGCGACGGTGTTGGCGGCGCTGTTCTTCGGCGTCGTGCCCTCCCTGCGCGCCTGCCGCGGCATCGACTCCGACGGGCTGCGCGAAGGCGCGCGCGCCGGCGTGGGCGGACGGCGCGGCCGGCTGGTGCGCGCCATCGTCGTCGCCGAGGTGGCGGCGTCGCTGGTGCTGCTGGTGTCGTCGGGCCTGCTGTTGCGCTCGTTGTGGCGCGTGCAGTCGCGCGATCCCGGGTTTCGCGCCGGCGGTGTCCTGACGCTGCGCACCTGGCTGCCGCATCCGAAGTACGACGTCACGGCCGTGCGTGCGCGCTTCTACGATCGCGTGCTCCGAGCGACGCGCGCGCTGCCTGGCGTGAAGAACGCGGCCTACGCCAGCTTCATGCCGATGGCGATGGGCGGCGGCATCTGGCCGATCACGATCACCGGCGAGCCGCCGGTCAAGGGCGTCAAGCCGACGGTGAGCCTGCGCTACGTGACGCCGAAGTACTTCGCGACGCTCGGCATCCCCCTGCGCTCCGGGCGCGACGTCGGCGACGGCGACGCGCAGGATCGTCCGTTCGTCGCGGTGGTGTCGGAGTCGTTCGCGCGGCGCCACTGGCCCGGGCAGAGCGCGCTCGGGCGGCGCTTCAACGTGGCGTTCGAAGAGCGCACCGTCGTCGGCGTGGTCGGCGACGTGCGCGTGCGCGGGCCCGAGCGCGAGAGCGAGCCGCAGGTCTACGTGCCCTATCGTCAGATCAAGGACGGCTGGATGCCCTTCTATGCGCCCAAGGATCTGGCGGTGCGCGCCGCCGGCGATCCGACGACGCTGTTGCCGGCGCTGCGCGCGATCATCCACGACGCCGATCCGGAGCAGCCGATCTCGAACGTGCAGCTGCTCGACGACATCGTGGGCACGCAGACGGCGCCGCGGCGGACGCAGCTGTGGGTGATCGTGGCCTTCGCCGGGCTGGCGTTCCTGCTCGCGGCGATCGGGATTTATGGCCTCTTGTCGTTCGCCGTCTCCAATCGCGCGCAGGAGATCGGCGTGCGCATGGCGGTGGGCGCGACGCCGGCGTCGATCCTGCGCATGGTGCTGCGCGAGGGGTTGATGCTGGCGGCGATCGGCACGGCGCTCGGGCTCGGCGCAGCGTGGGCGGCGGGGCGATCGCTCGAGGCGCTCCTCGTCGGCGTGGCGCCGACGGACACGCCGACGCTGGCGGTGGCGCTGGGGCTGGTGGCGCTCATGACGCTCGCCGGCAGCCTGGTGCCGGCGTGGCGCGCGTCGCGCACCGATCCGGCGAGTGTGATCCGCGCCGAATGAGCTGGGCGCGGCTCCTGCTAGAGTCGCGCCATGAGCTGGCGGCTGGTGGTGAGTGGTCTGGTGGTGGCGGCGATCGTGCTCGGCGCGACGCAGGTGCGCGCGCGTGATGCGAATGCGGCCTTCTGGGATTGGTTTCGCGCGCACGCGGCCGAGGTGGCGACGATCGCGCGCGGCGACGAGAAGATCGCCGATCGGCTGGCGGCGGAGCTGCACAAGATCGATCCGCGCCTGACCTTCGAGGTCGGCGTGCGCAACACGCCGAAGGAGCTCATCGTCAGCGCCGACGGCATTCGCGACGCCTTTCCCGCGGTGCAACGGCTCGTCGCCGCGGCGCCGCCGGTGGCGGGCTGGCGCGTGATCGCGTTCCGCCCGCGCAAAGCCGGCATGAGCATCCAGACGGGCGACGGTCGGAAGCTCGGGGTCGACGACATTGCGTTCGAGGTGCTCGGCAAGCACGCGGACACGATCGACGTGCGCTTCTTCGTGCCCGGCATCGGCGGCGCCGATGACGCCGCGGCCAAGCAGATCGGCTATCTCATGCTCGATGCGGAGCTCGGCGAATACGACGTCGAGACCAGGCTCGCGGGGATCGATTGGAAGCCGTCGGCGGCGCGGTCGGCCGCGGCGCGCCCGCTGCACGAGCTGCCCGCCGTCGTCGATCGACTGAAGCACTGACGACGTTCGTTTTGTTTCCACGCTGCCGCGCGCTGCATGTTTTTCAGACGCCGCACCGGAGGCAGCGCCGCGCCTGACGCCGCCGCGAATTGGCACGCTCCATGCTCGCCCCTCCGCACCACCGCTGTAACCACCGCGCGCTGCGCGAAAGGGGACACTGCATGAAATGGGTCATGAGCCTGGGAATCGTGGCGATGCTCGCCGGCGTCGGTTGTGACCAGTCGAAGGCCGAGCTCGACTCGACCAAGACGACGCTCGCGAGCGTCACGACGGAGCGGGACAACCTGAAGACGCAGCTCGCGACGGCGCAGCAGCAGCTCGATGCCACCAAGGCGGAGCTCGCCAAGGCCAAGGCTGCTGCCGCGGCGACGCCGGCCGTTGCGAACGAGAAGGACAAGGCCGCGACCGCGGGCAAGACCACGACGCCGGAGAAGGGCAAGAAGGCGGCGCACAAGTCGTAACCGTCCCGATTGACCGTCGCGCGCCCGTTTGTCACGCTCGGGGCGCGATGGCCAATCAGTCGGACGTCCGCAAGATTGCGCGATCGCTGCCGGGCGCGCGCGAGGCCGAAGGGCGCTTCGCGTTCAGCGTCGAGAACAAGGGCAAGGACAAAGGGTTCGCGTGGGTGTGGATGGAGCGCGTCCACCCGAAGAAGGCGCGCGTGCCTTGTCCCGAGGTGCTCGCGGTGCGGGTGCGCGGGCGCGCCGAGAAGCTCGCGCTCTTGAAGAGCGATCCCGACAAATTCTTCACCGAGCCACACTACGATGGCTTTCCCGCGGTGCTGGTGCGCCTCGCCGCCGTCGGAAAGGCGGAGCTGCGCGCGCTGATCGTCGAGGCGTGGCGTTGTCAGGCGCCGGCGAAGCTGGCGGCCGAGCTCGAGGACAAGAAGAGCGGACGGCGCTAGAAGAGCAGGCCTAGACGCCGAGATCGATCTTGAGCGAAGCGCCGCCGACGTCGCCGTCGACGTGGACCGCGGTCGGGCTGTAGCTGGCGTCGACGTCGAAGTCGACCGACGCCTGCACCGCGCCCGACGCCTTGACGTTGCCGGTGATCTTCACGTCGCCGACGAACGGGCTCATCGTGGTGAACGACGCGGCCTCGTGGAGCGCGCCGTCGAGCGTCACGTTGGTGGCGAGATCGGTCCAGCCGGCGAACGTGATGTCGAAGGTGACGTTCCAGCCGTTCGACGTCTGCGTCGCCGAGCCGGTGACGTGCGCGCTGCCCGAGCCGGCGGGGTTGGTGAGGGTGACGTCGACGCTGCCGTTGGTGTTGTTGTTGGTTGGCTTGAACTGCGCCTGCGCGCTGGCGGTGCCGGTGAGCGCAGACGTCATGACCTTGGTGGCCGACTGCTGATCGAGACCGCTGTTGCAGCCGACGAGCAGCAGCGCCGAGATTCCGAGCGGGAGAACGAGTCGCATTCGCAGACCTCCTCGAGTCTATGCGAGATGGGTTTCGTGGGCTGTCGACGGAGGACAGCCATCGTGGAATCGTTGGGTTTCTCGACGGACGCTAGCGTGGCGGGGCTGTAGAAGAAATGCGCGGCCGATCGCTTGAGCAGCGCGGCAGGCTGCCTAGATCGTAGCCGATGGGCGTTGGTGGGAGCGGGGGCGATCCGGGCCGTCCGGCGCGCGCGGGGATCGCGCGCTACTACACGGTCGTCGAGGATGCGGTGTACATCGGGCTCGGGCTCCTGCTCGCGGGGATCGTGGTGCTGCTGCTGGTGGCGGCGTTCATCCACTTCGTGCACGGCGCGATCGACTGGTCGATCGCGAGCAAGGTCACCGGGCTCCTCGATCAGATCCTGCTCATCCTGCTGCTCGTCGAGCTGCTCTACACGGTGCAGGTGTCGTTTCGCGAGCACGCGCTCGTGCCCGAGCCGTTCCTGCTGGTCGGGCTCATCTCGGTCATCCGGCGCGTGCTCGTGTTGACGGCGGTGATGGGCGAGCACACGGCGACGGGCGCGCTCAACGACGGCAGCAGCAACACCGGGGCGACGATGCCGCTGGTGATGGAGCTGGCGGTGCTGGCGGCGCTGATCCTGGCGCTCGCGATCTCGCTCGTGCTCTTGCGCCGTCGCGGCGAGCGCACCGCGGCCGAGCGCGCGTAGCGGCGCCGCGCGCGCTACTGAAACTGCGCGGCGCCGGTGACGACGAGCGCCGACTGCACGGGCGGGAGCGCGTCGACGAGCTGCTGTCCGTCGCTGGCGGTGATGCGGACCGAGAAGCCGCCGGTGGTGCCGACGCCGGCGGCGTCGACGAAGTAGTTGTAGTCGCTGCGCGCGACCGGTTGCCACGCGCCGCCGAGCTGCACCTCGAGCGACGTGATGGGCAGCCGGTGGTTGCGCACCTGGATGGCGGTCCAGTATTGCGAGCTGCCTTCTTTGTAGCGGTACTCGACGTTGCCGGTGACGGCGCAGGGGACGACCTGCCAGGTGATGGGCACGCGTCCGGCGGAGACGTCGGCGATCTTGGCGAACGCCTCCATGCTGAGATCGAGGTGGCCCTGTTCGCATTCGGGGCACAGATCGACGATGCGCACGGTGACGCTGCCGTGGGGGCCGGTGACGGCGGCGCACTCGCCGCACTGGGCGCTGCCGTTCCATTCGGGCATGTCGATGGCGGCGACGTCGAGATCGTTTGGCGTGGCGTCGAAGCTGCACGCGCCGGCGCCGGTGGCGTCGTAGTAGGTGGCGACGCCGTTCTCGGGCGCGCCGATCGCGCCGCCGCCGCCGTCACTGCCGCCGCCGCCGGAGCCACCACCGCCGCTTCCAGCGGCACCACCGCCGCCGCCTCCTCCGTTTCCGGAGGAGCACGCGGCCGTCAGACACAACGCGAAGATCAGACGACGCACACCCATATTTTACCTCGTTGCGCGGTCGATGGCGCCCGCTACCTTGCGCCCGAGGAGGGGGACATGACCCGCATCGTCGAGATTCCGCAAGTGAAGTGGCGCTCGTTCCTGGCGATGCTCAATCGGCTCGCGGGCGGGCGAGCGGTCCGTGTCGAGGTGGCCCAGCGCGCGATCGGCGTGCAGGAGATGGGCGATCGACTGCCGCTGCGCGAGATCGAGCTCGAGACCAAGGGCTCCGAGCGCGGCCACCTCACCATCACCGTCGGCTCCGAGCGCGGCGCGCTCACGCACCTCATCGAGCAGCCGACCCACATCAGCCTCGGGCTCAACGAGGCGGGCGAGCCCGAGTGGCTGGCGGTCGCCGAGCGCGGCGAAGCGACGACCATCCTCCACTTCGAGCGGCTGCCCGCGCTGGAGGCCGAGGTTCCCCTCGGCCCGTGAGCGCGCGGCCGGCTCAGCGAACGACCAGCACCGAGCAGGGCGCGTGGCGCACGATGCGCTCGGCGACCTTGCCGATGTGCATGCGCCGCAGCGCCGTGCGGCCGGTCGCGCCGACGACGGCCAGCTCGGCGCCGAGCTCGTCGGCGAGCTGCACCAGCTCGGCCGCGGGCGCGCCTTCGGTCACCACCGCGTCTCCGGTGACGTCGGCGCGCTCCATCAGATCGCGAAGCTTCTGCTCGGCCTTCGTGCGCAGGTCTCCGCGCTCGTGGTCCATGAACTGGTAGCCGGAGCCGAAGCTGCTCATCCCGAGCGCGGTCTCGAGCTCCTTGTGGATGCTGTACATGAGCGTGATGCGCGCCGTCGAGAGGCGCGCCTGCTCCGCCGCCGCGCGCAGGGCCGTACGCGCGGCATCCGACAGATCGGTGGCCACCACGATGCGCCCGCGATGGTGGCGTGGCCGCGCCAGCAGCACCGAGGTGTGCGCGTGGCGCACGATCTCCTCGGCGGTGTTGCCGAGGAAGATGCCGGCGAGGCCGCTGCGCGAGTGGCTGCCGACGACGACGAGGTCGGCGCGCAGCTCCTCGGCCTGACGCACGATCTCGGCGTAGGGCGTGCCCGCGGCGACGATGACGTGGAAGTCGGTCGCCTCGCGGCCGGTCACCGCGCAGCTGCGGTCGGACACCGCGTCGGCGATGCGCGCCTCGATGCGCGGCTGGTCGCGCACCTGCCGCTCGGTCGCCTGCGGAAAGAGCATGTTGCTGCCGACCAGGCTCGGCGCGACGTGACAGACGAAGAGCTCGGCGCCGCGCAGGCGCGCCCATTCGGAGGCCTGACGAAGGGCCTCGTCGCTCGGCTCGGTCAGATCGGTCGCCGCCAGGATGCGTCGGTTCGCCATACCTCATCGACGTTCACGAGCCGAGCCAACTGCCGTCGAAAGGTTGCAACATGCCGGCGGGCACACCCCAGCCGCCGGCGCCGGAAGCCGCGCCGAGCCTGGCGATCGACGGCGGCACCGTGGTTGCAAAGGCGCGCCGCGCATGAAGTGGTGGGTATGTGCGGCGCTCGTGTGGACCGGTTGCAATGGCGTCGCCGTCGACGCCGCGAGCCTGGCGCTCGCCGACAAGCAGATGGGCCGCGATCCCTGCGCCGACCCCGAGCTCCGCCGCCGCGTGAACGTGCGCGCCACGCCCGGCGACGCCCACCGCTTCGTCGGCACCGACGGCGACGACGTCATCGTCGGCACCGACGGCGACGACGTCATCTTCGGCCTCGGCGGCGACGACGTCATCTGCGCGCTCGGCGGCGACGACTTCGTCGACGGCGGCGACGGCAAGGACGTCATCGACGCCGGCGCCGGCGACGACATCGTGCACGGCCGCGGCGGCAGCGACTACATCTGGGGCGGCGCCGGCGCCGACGTGCTCTTCGGCGACATCCTCGACGACCACCTGTACGGCGAAGCCGGCGACGACGTCCTCATCGGCGGGCACGGCACCGACTGGCTCGACGGCGGCGACGACAACGACTTCCTGCGCGGCGACACCGGCAACGACACCTTCATCGGCGGCGACGGCTACGACATCGCCAGCTTCGTCACGGCGATGCCGCCCGGCCAGGTCGAGCGGCTCGCCGACGGCACGCCGAGCCCCATCACCGGCGTCGACATCCGGCTCGACGGCGGCTGCGACGCCGAAGGCTGCGCCAACGGCGACGGCGGCGAGGAACCGCTGCACGGCATCGAGGCGCTCGTGGGCAGCTCGTTCGTCGATCACATCGACGCGCCCGGGCGCGACGTGCGCGCCGGCCAGGGGCAGCCGGCCTCGTCGGTGTTTCTCGACGCGGTCAGCGATCGCGCGGGGCGCATCGTCGATCTCGGCGTGGTCGTGCTCGGCGGCAGCGGCGATGACGACATCGCCATCTACGGCTCGAGCGGGCGCGTCAAGGTCGTCGCCAAGGGCTTCAGCGCCGGCGAAGGCTGCGCCGCGACCGCGCCCGACACCATCGTCTGCGCCATCGACGACTACCTCGCGGTCCACGCGCATCGCGCCGCGCCGTTCCACTATGTGCTCGCCTACGGCGACGCCGGCAACGACACCGTGCAGCTCTTCGGCCAGTTCCCGCGCGAGTTCGAAGCGCACGCCTCGGGCGGCCCCGGCGACGATCACCTCGTCGGCGGCGACGAGGCCGACGTGCTCTTCACGGGGCCCGACGGCGCGGACTGGCTCGAAGGCGGCGACGGCGACGACGCGCTCTTGAGCGAGAGCCACCACATCGGCGCCGCCTGGCGCGACGGCGTGCGCCCCGACGTCGCCGACTATCACGACGGCGCCGATCGGCTCGACGGCGGCCCGGGCAACGATCAGCTCGTCGCCGATTACGTGTGCGGCGGCCATGTCTACATCGGCGGGCCGGGCCACGACATCGCCGGCTTCGCGCGCAGCGGCAACCCCGGCATCTGGGCGCAGCTCGGCGGACCGACGGCCAAGACGCGCCAGACGCGCTGGTACGGCTTCGCCGCCAACATGGACAAGTGCGGCGATCGCCCCGAGGCGTGGACGAGCTGGAAGACCGGCGCCGACGCGGATCTCGAGATCCTCGAGGCCAGCGACGGGCCCGATCATCTGTGGGGCTCCGACGGCAACGACACCATCTGGGGGCGCGGCGGCGGCGACCACATCTGGGGGCTCGAGGGCAACGACGAGATCCTCGGCGCCGACGGCCGCGACGTCATCGACGGCGGCGGCGGCCACGACGTCATCCACCGCGGCAGCCAGTAGCAATCGACGTAGCAGTCGAGCTCGGAGCCGTCTTCGGCGACATCATGACGCCGGACGGCGAGCTCGTCTTCGGCCCGTTCCACCCCGCTGATCGCGGCCGCCGACTCCTGGCCCGTTCGCGAGGGCAACGCGGAATCTCGCCGCGGCCGGCACGGAATCCCGCGCCCGCGATCGCCCGCGCTGTCGCGCTCCCACGGGAAGTCGCGGGTTTCCGGCGTGGCATACGCGCTGCAGTCGTCACCGCCCCGTGGGAGGTGTCATGGGCGATTGGGACGACGAGGACGAGGTCACGAGGGGGTTGGGCGCGGCCGCCGCCGCGAAGCGCACGCCGGCACGGAAGAAGGTGCTGCTGGTCGACGACTCCGAGACGGTGTTGATGGTCGAGCGCATGGCGCTCGGCCGCGGGCCCTACGATCTGATCACCGCGCGCGACGGCGTCGAAGCCGTGCAGCGCGCGCTCGCCGAGCGGCCCGATCTGATCCTGCTCGACGTGATGATGCCGCGCATGAACGGCTTCGAGGTGTGCCGCGAGCTGCGCCAGCACGAGAGCACGCGCCAGGTCCCGATCATCTTCGTGACCACGCGCTCCGAGGGCGAGAACGTCGAAGCCGGCTACAGCCTCGGCGCCACCGATTACGTGAACAAGCCGTTCACCGCCGCCGAGCTGCTCGCCAAGCTGCGCAGCCACCTGGGGCAGTGACCATGCGGCTCGAGGATGCGACGCGCCCGGAGCTCTTGACGGTGCTGCGCTCGCTCTTGCAGGAGCGCGACGAGTTGCAGCACAGGCTCGACCTGCTCGCCGAGGCGCACGCCGAGGTCGCGCGCGAGCTCGCCGGCATCGAGCGCGAGCACGCGATCGTCAGCCAGGTGCACGTCGCGACGCGCCTGTTGCATCGGACGCTCGATCGCCGCCAGGTCGTCACCGCGATCCTGGAAGTGTGCATCAACCTCGTCGGCTCCGAGCAGGTCGCGCTGTTCGAGCGCGACGACGATCCGCAGCGGCTGAACCTGATCGCCTCCTTCGGCGTCGACGAGACGGCGTACGCGACGGTGTCGATCGAGCACGGAGCCATCGGCGACGCGGCGCGGGGCGGCATCATCCAGCTCGCCACGCCCGAGGAGGCCGACGCCGCCGACGGAAAACCGGCGGTCTGCATCCCGCTGCGCGTGGGCGACGCCGTCGCCGGCGTGATCGTGATGTTCCGCCTGTTGCCGCACAAGGCCGGCTTCGAGCAGGTCGACTTCGCGCTCTTCGACGTGCTGAGCGAGCACGCCGGCGTCGCGCTCGCCGCCAGCGCGGGAGCGCGCTGATGGACGCCAAGGTCACGCGGCTGTTCGTGCCGATGGAGACGGCGTACGGCGCGAACAAGGTCTATCTACATCCCGGCCACCTTCACGTCACGCAGACGGCGGTCGACATCACCACCGTCGTCGGCTCCTGCGTGTCGGTCTGCCTGTGGGATCGCGCGTCGAAGCTCGCCGCCATGAACCACTTCGTCCTGCCCAACACCATGGGCGACGCGCCGTCGCTCAAGCACGGCGAATACGCCACCGACGCGCTCGTCGAGCGGCTCGTGAAGCTCGGCGCGCACCTGGTGAACCTGCGCGCGCGCGTCTTCGGCGGCTCCTGCGTCATCGACGCCTTCCGCAACGCGGGCAGCGATCTCGGCTCCAAGAACGTCACGGTCGCGCGGCGCGTGCTGGGGCGTCATCGCATTCCGATCCTGCAGGAGGACGTCGGCGGCAGCGTCGGGCGCAAGCTGGTCTTTCACACCGACGACGCCTCGGTCCTGGTGAAGCTGCTGTGAGCGAGCCCGACGTCGATCTCGATCGCGCCGCGGTCTTGCGCACCTTCGCCGGCGAGGGCGAAGAGCTCCTGGCCGCGATCGAAGCAGGCCTGCTCGCGCTCGAGGCGCATCCGCGCGCGGCGGCCAACAAGGCCGAGCTGCTGCGCCTGGCCCACACGATGAAGGGCAACGCGTCGCTGTTCGGCTTCGACGACGTGGTGGCGGCGGCGCACGCGTTCGAGAGCTTGCTGCAGGCGACGGAGTCGCCGCCGGCGCCGGCGCAAATGGCGCGGCTCCTGGCCGGCTTCGATGCGCTCGGCGCGGCCTTCCGGGCCGCCCTCCGCGACGGCGCCGACGGCCGTGCGCCCGAGGCCGACGCGACCATCCGCGTCGATCTCGGCCGCTTCGATCGCATGCTCGAGATGCTCGGCGAGGTCCTGGTCGCGCGCGCGCGCACGGACTGGGAGGCCCTCGAGCGGCCGGTTCGCGAGCTCGAAGGGCTGGTCGCCAGCGCGCGCACCGTGCCGATCGGCCCGTCGTTCCGCCCCTACGCGCGCATGGTGCGCGACCTGGCGGCGGCCCACGGCAAGCGCGCGCGGCTCGAGGTCTCCGGCGAGGAGGTCGAGGTCGACGCGCGCGTCGTCGAGCAGCTGCGCGATCCGCTCACGCATCTTCTGCGCAACGCGATCGACCACGGCATCGAGGCCCCGGAGCGCCGCGTCGCCGCCGGCAAGGACGCGGTCGGCCTCATCCGGCTGCGCGCGCATCGCGAAGGCGGACAGCTGCAGGTCACGCTCGCCGACGACGGCGGCGGCATCGATCGCGGCCGCGTGGTGCGCCGCGCCGCCGAGCGCGGGCACGGCGACGTGTCGCGCTGGGACGATCGCCGCCTGTACGGCCTGTTGTTCGAGCCCGGCTTCTCGACGGCCGACGACGTGACCGAGCTGTCCGGCCGCGGCGTCGGGCTCGACGTGGTCCTCGGGCATCTACAGGCGCTGCGCGGCAGGGTCGACGTCGAGACGGCGCCGGGAGACGGCACGGCGTTCCATCTGCGCGTGCCGATCACGGTGGCGCTGCTCGGCTGCTTCGCCGTCGAGGCCGGCGGCGAGACCTACCTCCTGCCGAGCGACGCCGTGCGCGCCTGCCTCGAGCTCGGCGACGCGGGCGACGGCGCGACCGCGGTGGTCAACGTGCGCGGCGAGCCGCTCGCCTGCGTCCGGCTCGGCGAGATGTTCGGCGCGGCGACGGCGGCGGCGCGGCCGAGCGTGGTCGTGGTCGAGCACGGCCGCGAGCGCGCCGGGCTCGTCGTCGATCGGCTCGTCGGCGAGCAGCAAACCATGGTCAAGCCGCTGGCGCGCCTGTTTCGCCGCGCCGAAGTGGTCTCGGGATCGGCCGTCTTGGGAAGCGGGCGCATCGCGCTCGTCGTCGACGTCGCGTCGGTCATCCGCCGCGCGGCTGAACAGTCTGGGGGAGGTCGTTGATGCTGTCGAAGCTGTCTGTTCGTACGCGCATGATCGCGGTGGTCTCGTTCCTGCTCGGCATCGCGCTGGTGCGCGGGATCATGAACGTGAACCTGGTGACCCGGCTCAAGCACGACTTCAGCGAGGGGCTGCAGTCGCCGCGGCTGTTGGTGTCGGCCGTCGACACCGCGCGCGCAGCCCAGCTGCATTTCGAGAGGCAGCTGCGGGAGAAGGACCCGCAGGCGTTCGATCGCGAGGACGCCAAGGTCGATGCGCTTCTGTCGGAGCTCGCCGACGCCGCGTCGCGGCTGGCGATCGAGCTGCCCGAGCTCGGCGTCCTCCGCCGCAGCCATCACGAGCTCGCGGTCCATGATCGCGATGCGCACGGGCTCGGGCAACCGCCGACCGAGGCGATCGAGGCGCTCGTCGCGCGCATCGACCGAACCGCGCTCGAGCGCATCCAGAACGCCGAGACGCACGCGACCGACGTGTACCAGAAGGCCGAAGGGCTGCAGCTGACCCTGCTCGTGGTGCTGTTCGTCATCGCGATCCTCCTCATGTGGCAGCTGATCCGCAGCATCACGGTTCCGCTCGCCATCGCCGTCCAGGCCGCCGACGAGCTCGCCGCCGGCGATCTGACGCGTCGGATCGAGGCGCGCGGCGACGACGAGCCGAGCCGCGTGCTCAAGGCGATGGCGCGGATGACGGCGAGCCTGGCCAAGATGATCGACGAGCTGCGCGCCGGCTCGACCGCGCTGGCGGGGGCGTCGGAGCAGGTGTCGGCGACGGCGCAGGCGCTCTCGCAGGGCACGAGCGAGCAGGCGGCGTCGGTCGAGGAGACGACCTCGAACCTGGAGGAGATGTCGGCGTCGATCTCGCAGAACGCCGAGAACAGCCGCGACACGCAGCAGGCGGCCGCGGCGGCGTCGACGGCGGCGGAGGAGAGCGCGCGGGCGGCGACCGAGAGCATCGCGGCGATGCAGTCGATCGCGCAGAAGATCGGCATCGTCGAGGAGATCGCGTACCAGACCAACCTGTTGGCGCTGAACGCCGCCATCGAAGCGGCGCGCGCCGGCGAGCATGGGCGTGGGTTCGCCGTGGTCGCGGCGGAGGTGCGGCGGCTGTCGGAGCGCAGCCAGGTCGCGGCCCAGGAGATCGCCACCGTCGCCGCGGCCAGCGTCGCCGTCGCCGAGCGCTCGGGCAAGCTGATCGCCGAGCTGATGCCGTCGATCCACAAGACGGCGACGCTGGTCGAGGAGGTGGCGGCGGCCTCGCGCGAGCAGGCGTCCGGCGTCGCGCAGATCAACAGCGCGATGTCGCAGGTCGACGAGGCCACGCAGCGCAACGCCTCGGCGGCGGAGGAGCTGTCGTCCACGTCGGAGGAGCTGGCGGCGCAGGCCGAGAGCCTGCGCGCGCTCATCGGCACCTTCCGCACGCGCGAGACGCAAAGAGCGACGTCGGCGACGCCGCCGGCGGTGCCGATGCCGCGCGCGGCCAATGGACATGACCCGGCGCGCGGCAAGGTCGCGACCGCCGCCGGCGACTTCGAGCCGTTCTAGGGAGGGCGCCATGCAATTCGTGACGGTCTTCGTCGGTGGCGAAGAGGTCGGGCTGCCCATCGGTTGCGTGCGCGAGATCGTCGAGCATCGGCCGGTCACGCGCGTGCCGTCGATGCCGAGCGCCATCCGCGGCGTCACCAACCTGCGCGGACGGGTGGTGCCGGTCGTCGATCTCGCCGGCGCGCTGCGGCTCGGCGCGCGCACGGCCGATCGCTGGAGCTGCTTCGCCGTCGTCGAGGTGAGCTTCGACGGCGACAAGCTGCTGCTCGCGCTGCACGCCGACGCCATCGGCCGCGTCCTCGAGCTCGGCGACGGCGAGGTCCTGCCGCCGCCGACCTTCGGCACGCGCGTGCGGCTCGACTACCTCGTCGGCATGGCCGCGGTCGACGATCGCTTCGCGCTGCTCCTCGACATCGGGCGCGTGCTGTCGCCGGCGGAGCTGCTGGCCGCGTCGTCGCTGCGCGAGGAGGCCGGCCGTGAATGAGGGCGCGCCGGGGCGCATCGACGATCAGTCGTTCGCGCTGCTCAGCCGCCTCGTCCATCGCGTGGCCGGGATCCATCTGCCGCCGCCGAAGCGGGCGCTCGTCGAGGCGCGGCTGTCGCGCCGGCTGCGCGCCGTCGGCGCGCCGACGTTCCTCGACTACTACCACTACGCCAGCCGCGACGAGGCCGAGTTGGTGCAGCTCGTCGACGCGATCACGACCAACGAGACGCGCTTCTTTCGCGATCCGGCGCATTTTGCGCTCCTGCGCGAGCGCGTCGTGCCGCGCTGGCACGCGCTGGCGGCGGCCGGGCGGCGCTCGGCGCACGTGCGCGCGTGGAGCGCCGCGTGCTCGACGGGTGAGGAGCCGTACTCGCTGGCGATGACGCTGCAGGCGGAGCTGGAGCCGGGATGGCGGACCGAGGTGCTGGCCACCGATCTGTCGACCCGCGTGCTCAAGCAGGCGCAAGCGGGCGAGTGGCCCGTCGAGCGCGCGCGCCAGGTGCCGGAGCCGTACCGCAAGCGCTTCCTCTTGCGCGGCACCGGGCAGCACGAGGGCCGCATGCGCGCGGTCTCGTCGCTGAAGGAGTCGATCCGCTTTTTGCGCTGCAACCTGCACCGCGACGTCCTGCCTGCCGCGCAGCACGACGTCATCTTCTGCTGCAACGTCCTCATCTACTTCGACCGCCCGACGCGGCGCGCGGTGGTGGCGCGGCTGCTCGAGCGGCTGGCGCCCGACGGTCTGTTGTTTCTCGGATCGGCGGAGATCGTCGATCCCGGGCTGCCGGTGCGCAAGATCGCGCCCAACGTCTACGCGCACGCGGCCTCCGGGGTGCGCTGGTGAGCGCCTTGCGCGTGCTCGTCGTCGACGATTCGGCGGTGGTGCGCGAGGCGCTCGGCGGCGTGCTGGCGCAAGGGCGCTTCCAGGTGGCCGTCGCCGCCGATCCGCTGATCGCGCGGCAGAAGATCGCCCGCTCGCGCCCGGACGTCATCGTGCTCGACCTCGAGATGCCGCGCATGGACGGCATGACCTTTCTGCGCGAGCTGATGAGCACCGATCCGATCCCGGTCGTCATCTGCTCCGGTCACACCGATCAACCGGAGGTCGCCTTGCGCGCGCTCGACGCCGGCGCCGTCGACATCGTGTCGCGGCCGCGGCTCGGGGTCTCGCAGTTCCTGCAGGAGTCGGCGCTGCTTTTGATCGACACCGTGCGCTCGGCGGCGCACGCGCGCGTGCTGCGCCGGCTGGTGGCGCCGCCGCGGCTCACCGCCGACGTCGTGTTGCCGCGCGCGACCGGCCGCGCGCTGCCCGATGCCGAGCGCATCGTCGCCGTCGGTGCGTCGACGGGCGGCACCGACGCGCTGCGCGCGCTCCTCGTGCCGCTGCCCGAGGACGTGTGCGGCGTCGTGGTCGTGCAGCACATGCCCTCGCCGTTCACCGCCGCGTTCGCGCGGCGGCTCGATCAGGAGTGCCGCATCGAAGTGCGCGAAGCGCGCCACGGCGATCGCGTGCAGCTCGGCTGCGCGCTGATCGCGCCCGGCGACCGCCACGTCGTCGTCGTGGGCGATGCCGCGGGTTACCGCGTCGAGCTGTCGGACGGGCCGCTCGTGTCGCGCCACCGGCCGAGCGTCGACGTGCTCTTCCGTTCCGTCGCCGTCGCTGCCGGCGCCCACGCGCTCGGCGTCCTGCTCACCGGCATGGGCGACGACGGCGCCGCCGGCATGGTCGAGCTCAAGCAGGCGGGCGCGGCCACCGTGGCGCAGAACGAGGCCACCAGCGTCGTCTTCGGCATGCCGAAAGAGGCGATCCGCCGCGGCGCGGTCGACCGCGTGCTGCCGCTGCCGGCGATGGCGGCGCACGTCGTCGCGTGGTCGTCGGCGCGCGAGGCGCCGTCGCGGTAATCCGCGCGCGACGCGGAAGGGCGACGCGGATTGCCGCGCGCGCCGTCGGCGGATCGCGGCGTTAGGCGGCAAGAAGCGTAGGCCCGCTTCCTGCTTTTGCATGTGGCGGCCGGAGCCAACTGATCCGGCGGTGAAGGGGGATCATGTCGAAGTCGCGTCTGCTCGTGTCCATCTTTGGGCTGCTCGTCGTGCTCGCCGGCGTTGCTGCCGCCGAGCATCCCGCGAGCATCAGCTACGACAATGTGTTCGCGCTGCGCGTGAACCCGCTCGGGGTCGGCGACGACTTCCGCGCGCGCTATCGCGTCGGGCTCTACCCGTCGCCGCGCCCGCTGTTGGCGTCGAACTTCTTCGGCGTCGTCGTGCCGCTGCTCGCGGCGCCGTCGTTCGTCCGCCCCGGGATCGGGGTCGAGCTGCAGCCGCTCTCGGTGCTGCAGCTCTACGTCGGCTACGAGCCGACGCTGACCTTCGGCGCCGTCGGCGCGCTCCATTCGTACCGCTCGCCCGACGCGGACGTCGGCTTCGGCCCGGTCCAGCTCGGCGGCCCGCCGAGCATGCCGGGCGACCTGTATCGCACCGTCGTGCACCAGCTCGTACTCGGCGCGACGGTGCAGGCGGCGTGGCGCTGGCTCGGCTTCCGCTCGAGCTGGCGCGCTCAGCTCGTCGACGCGCAGCTGCGCAACGGCGACACCGTCTTCTACGATCAGCTCTACGGTCTCTTATTGCCGCGATCGGGCTGGATGCTGCACGGCGAGACTGCCGCCGTCTATCGCTCGTCGTTCGGGCTCACCGCGGGCCTGCAGTACATCCTGACGGCGACGTGGTACCCGGCGAGCGCCTACGCCGCCGGCGAGCCGCACACCAATCCGAACACGCCGATCCAGAAGCTCGGGCCCGTCGTCGCCTATACCTTCGCGCGCGAGCGGCGCGGCCGCTTCGAAGCGCCGACGTTGTCGCTGCTCGTGGCCTGGTACCTCGAAGATCGTTATCGCGCCGGGCAGCTCGTCAGTCAGGCGATCCCGATGGTCGGCGTCGCCTTCTCGTTCCGCGGGACGCTGTGGTCGACGGTGCGGCCGTGATGGGCGGCATGCGTGACATGCGGTCGCTGACCGATCTGCTCGATCGCGAACGTCGCGGCGGTCGCGAGCTGGCGACGGCCCGGCCCGGCCAGTGGCACGTCGCGACGGTGCCGACGAACCTCGCCGCCGCCGTCGATTCTTCCGTGCTCGTTTGCCTGTGGGACGTCGAGGAGCGCATGGGCGGCGCCTGCCACTTCGTCGAGCCGACCGGCGCGCTCGACGCGCTCGAGCCCGGCCGTTACGGCAACCGCGCGATCGCCGTGCTCCTCGACGAGCTGGAAGCGGCCGGATGCGATCGACGCCGGCTGCGCGCCAAGCTCTTCGGCGGCGCCGATCTTCGCGCCGGCAGCGACCTCGGCGCGCGCAACGTCGCCGTCGCCGAGCAGGTGCTCGACGCGCTCGACATTCCCATCGTCGGCGCCGATACCGGCGGCGCGCGGCCGCGCAAGGTCACGCTGCACACCGACGACTTCACCGCGTGGGTCTGGCGCATCTGAACTCCGCTGGTGCGGCGCGCCGGCGAGATGGCTGTCGTGACGCCCGCGGCCTGGTCGCGTCCGCCGCGGAAATCCGCGCCGCCGACGCGGATCGGCGCGGCTCCGTCGCGCGCGCGTCACGCAACCCGGCGATCGTCCACGAAGGCGGCGGCGGCACGGCGGCTGCAAAGCAGCACGCCGATGCGCGAGCCGAGAGGCGAGGAGCGGCTGCTCCTGTCGGCGCGACGGCTGCGGCTGGTGCTGCAGTGTCGTGAAGGCAAGGACATCGTCCACATCGAAAACATCACGTTCGCGTTCGCCCGCGACGCCGGTTTGCGCGGGGTCGACATCTGGCTGGCGAGCGCGTGCGCGGCGCTGCTGGCGCGTCACGTGGAGGCGCGCGGCGGCGGCGAGCTCGAGCTGCGCGTGGCCGAGGAGCCGCGCGCGGCGCTGGAGATGATCGCCCGCGACGCCGGCCCGGCGCTCGACGGCCTCTCCGCCGGGCTGCTGGCGGCGCGCGACTGTGCGAGCCAGCTCCGCGTCGCGTGGCACGTCAGCGCCGGGTCGATCGTGACGGCGCGGTTCTGGCTTCGCGGCCACGCCTGACGCCCTAGAATCTTCGTGTAACGTTTTGCCGCCGGCCGGTACATCGGGGTGGAGGGCACGATGACCAACGTTCACGAGATCGCCGACAACATCTATCGCATCAGCACCCCGGTTCCGCCGAGCGTCATGCCCGGCGGCTTCACCTTCAATCAGTTCCTGGTGGTGTCGATGCAGGATCTCGCCGATCGCCCGCCGCTGGCGCTGGCCGACGGCGCCGAGCTCGCGCTCGGCAAGAAGCGCGTGCGCTGGCTCGATGCCCCGCACCTGCCGCACAATTGGGAGTGCGGTTACCTGTTCGAGCCCACCACCGCAACGCTTTTGTGCGGCGACCTCTTCACGCACGGCGGCGACGACGTGGCGCCGCTGACCGAGTCGGACGCGCTCGGCCCGTCGGAGGCGATGCGCCTGGCCAACCCGGCGTCGGCCGCGCTCGGCGCCCTGCCGTCCGCGGCCGACGTGGCGTGGCGGCGGAACGACACGGCGACGCTCGCGCGCGCTCTCTTGCCCGCGCCGAACGATCGCTTCGCCATCGCCCGCGACGAGGCGCTCAGCGCTCGACCTCGATGGTGAGCTTGCCGCCGCCCGCGTTCGCCGAGGCGCCCGTCGCAGTGCCGATGAGATAGACCTTGTGCCCGTCCATCGCCTGCTTGCTGGTCAGCTCCATCATCCCGGTGCCCGACGCGGCCATCGTGGCCCCGACCGTTCCGCCCGAGTAGTCGCCGCCGAAGATGCGCGGCGACGTCAGCCCGAGCACCAGGCCGAGGCCCCACTCCGAAGAGCCGCCGATCTGCGCGCCGACGGTGACGCTCTTGAACACGAGCTTCTCGTCGCCCGCTTCGCCCTCGAGGCGGGCGAGGCCGTGGCCCTTCTTCACCTTCACGACGAGGCCCCCTTCGCCCATCTGATAGGCGAGCACGCCGCGGATCGGCGTGGTCCCATACTTGGAGCGGAAGCGCGCGTCCTCCATGAGCGCGGCCAGGCGCCGCTCGACGAGCGCGCGCTTGTCCTGCGGCATTCCGAGGCGCTCGGCGAGCCGGTGCGCCGTCGCCGCGACCTCCTTCGCGCTCATCCCCTCGGCCCGTGCCTCCGTCGGTGCGAAGGCCAGGAGCGCCACGCCGATCGCCACGGCCGCGGTCACGGCCCTTCTCATCCTCGCCTCGAGCATCCTTCAGCGTAGGTCGTCCCGGACGTAGCCGTCAACGCCGCCGCTCGGCGCTCTAGTACGCCACGCCGACGAGGCGCGCGTCGGCGAAGAGCCGCTCGTGCGTGTGCGCGCCCGGCAGCGATCGCAGGATCGCGCGATCGATCCCCGCGCGCGACTGCACGACATCGCAGCCGCCGCCCGGCGCACCGACGCGCGCCGCCTCGGCGAAGCAGAGCACGCGCAGCCAATAGTGGCCGTGGAAGCCGCGACGCGCATAGCGCACGCCGCTGTTGTAGCGGTTGAGCCGGCAGCGATCGAAGTCGGCGTGTCCGCGGCAGCTCGCGCGGTACTGCGCCAGCTCGCGCGCGCCCTCGGCAAAGGCGATGTCGACGTCGCGCCGCAGCTGCCGGCAGCTGTAGCGGCTGCCGGTGATGCGCGTCTGCACGATGCCGCAGTCCTTGCCGTCGGGCCCGATCTCGTCGACGCGGAAGCGGCTCTCGTGGCGAGCGACGCCGACGAGCTCCCAGGGATCGACGTGGCGCGCGTCGGCGGCGTGCAGCGCGGCTTCGGCGTAGCGCGTGGCCGCCGCGACGTCGACGGGCGCCGAGGGATCCTGAACGGCGAGGATGCCGGCGCACAGCCGAAGCAGCGTGGAGATCCAAAGTACGGCAGCAAGTCCCATCGTCCGCGGATGACTTCAAGCCGCGTGCCGCCGGGTAGCCAACGGAACTTCCGCACCTTACACGTTCACACTCTCCGGAATTCGGAGACTGGCCGCCGAAAACGCTACTTGGCGAGCGCGCGGATGCGCGTCTCGGCCAGCTCGGTGGTGTCGAACGGTGACGGTCTGGCCGGATCCTTGCGCACGACCTTGCGATACTCGGCCAGCGCGACGTCGCGGAGGCCGAGGTTCTCGGCGATGCGTCCGAGCACGTAGTAGTCGCCGGGAAACGGCTTCCCGTCGCCGGCTTCGATCGACTCGACGAGCGTGGCATACGCATCGCGGTTGCGGCCGAGCCCCGCTTCGATCGCGGCCAGCGTGTGCAGGATGCCGCCGGAGCGCCGGTGGCTCATCTCGGCGGCGCGGCGCGCATCATCGAGCGCGTGCTCGTCTGCGCCCTTGCGGAACAGCGCCGCCCAGGCGCGTTCGTTGTAGTCGTTCGGCGTGGCGCGGCCGGTGGCGACGAGGCGCTGCATGTCGCGATCGAGGGCGTCCCAGCGGCGATCGTTCTGGTCGGCGCGGCAGAGCGCGCGCAGCGCCGCGGCGTCATCGGGCAGTCGCGCGAGCTCGGCGTCGGCGGCGCGGCGCAGCTCGCTCCAGCGCTTCAGCTTCAGCAGCGCCGACGCGCGAATGTTGAACCACAGCCGCGACGCCGGCTCGGGTGCCGCCGCAGCGACGGCGAGCGCGTCGTCGGGGCGATCGAGCGTCAACAGCGCGCGCGCGATCATCAGGTCGACGGCGTCGAGTGGAACGCCCGGCGGCGGTGAAGCGGCGACGCCGCGCAGCCCGTCGAGCGCCAGCTTGGCGTCGGGCGCCGAGCGGCTGACCAGCAGCATGAGCGCCGCGACGCGCGCCGCTTCGGGCGAGCCGCCGCCGCCCGGGTTCCACACGCGCGCCAACGGCGAGGGCGCGCTGCGATCGATGGGATCTCCGTTGCGGTAGTACTCGGCGACCCAGTCGAGCCAGCGGCGCGCGCCGGCGAAGTCCTTGGCCTCGAGCGCGTCGAGCACGCGGTGGCCGATGGCGACCTCGGCCTCGCGAAACGCGAGCAGACGGTAGCGGCCATGTTCGCGCACGACGTATTCGGTATCGACGCCGGTGTTGAGCGGCTTGGTGTAGCGGATGCGCCAACCGGTGTGATCGTCGCCCTCCTTCTCGGCGACGCCGATGCTGACGAGCGCGTCGCGCAGGACCTCGTACGGCAGCTCGTGCGCGCGCCAGCTGCGCCGCGACATCATCACCGACCGCTCTGCGGTCTCGTCGAGGGCTGGCCCGCCGGCGGCCACGAGCGCGTTCAACCGCGTCATCAGGTGAGCTTCGTCGTCGGGGCGCAACAGCTCGGCGTAGAAGCGGCGCACCGGCGCGACCGGATCTTTGTCGTCGATGCGCACGTCCTCGATGCGGCGCAGGCGGCGCGCCAGGTCGGCGCGCGGCGACACCCAGCTCGGCGCGTCCGGATCGTGCGAAGCGCGCTCGAAGAGCTCGGCCGCCTCGGGATACATGCGCTGCCACAGCAGCGACTCGGCGGCGTCGCGGATGGCCGCGGCGCGAACCTCCGACGGATAGGTCGCCGCTTCGGCGAGCGCCGCCGGCACGCCCGATAGGGCCGCCACGGCGACGAGGCGCAAGCGGGCGTGCGCCTCATCCTTGCCGAGCTTGCGCGTCGCCTGCTCGAGCTCCTTCCAGCGATGCAGGTTCACGAGGTCCCACAGCGGATTGTCGGCGTAGCCGGCGCGCTCGAGGATCTCCTTGTCGACGGCGCCATACTGGGTGAGCGATTGCGCCGTCGCCGATCCAGCGCCGTAGCGGCGGCCGTCGGCGTCGTATTCGAGGAGCACCCCGAGATCGAGATGTGCATCGACGTCCTTGGCGTCGAGCGCGAGCGCGCGCCGCAGCGCCGCTTCGGACCCCGCGCGATCGAAGCCGTTGGCGAAGGGACGCCCGACGAGATCGCGCTCGAGCATCCAGGCGAGCGTGCGCTGGGGCGCGGGGTTGTTGGGCTCGAGCGCGACGGCGCGCGCCGCCTCGCCGCGGGCGGCCTCGCCGAGCCCGACCGTCAGGAGCGCGTCGGCGAGCTCCTGGTGATGGAGCGCCTCTTTGGGGTGCAGGGCGATCAGGCGGCGATAGCCGTCGAGCGCCTGGCGCAGCCGCCCGGCGTCGAGGTCGGCGCGCGCCACGTCGATGAACTTGAGGGTGATCGGATCGGTCGACTCGAGCGACTTGCACGCGGTGCGGATGGCCTCGAGCTCCGACGGGCTGAAGCGCGTCTTGCCGATCTCGAGGCGCAGCGCCGCGAGCACGCCGCCGCTCGGCTCGCGCGAGAAGTGCTTGCTGACGCGCAGCGGGCCCATCGGGATGTTGCCATCCGCGGGCAGCGCGTCGAGCACCAGCCCCGGCGGCGCCGTCACGGCCACGCGCCACTCGAGCACGCTCGTCTGCTCGACGGCGAAGTCGTACGAGCCGCGGCGCTTGGCGTCGGGCTTGCGCATCCAGTCGGGCAGCTCGTCGACGAGGCTGGCGAGCGGGATGACGACGTCGGCGCCGCCGCCGCCGGTGTAGGCGAGCGACGAGCCGGCGACGTCGATGTCGATGCGCATCGGCAGGTCGAGGCGGCGCGCGTCGGTCGCCTGGTAGCGCGTGATGTTCTCCGAGCGGTGCACGCTCGAGGCGACCGACTCGAAGACCTGGCGCACGCGCTTCTCGCCGGCCTGGCTGATGAAGGTCCGGATCATGCGATCGAACGTGCCCCACATCTCGACCGTCTCGGTGACGCGCGCGGGGCCGGCCTCGGCGAGGAAGACGTCGCGCGTCGCGATCATCTTGTTGGCCCCGAGCGGCGCGACCGGCGTGCGCACGAGCGCGCGCGTGCCGGGGGCGACGAGGAGCGCCAGGCGTCCCTGATCGGTCGGCGGCAGCTCGTCGACGCGGGCCCACTCGTCGGTGGAGTCGATCCACAGCGGCTTGGGCCCGGGCACGTAGACGATGACGTGATTGAAGCGCTCGAGGCCGGGGAGCTTGTCGTCGGTGTCGAGGCCGACCACACGCAAGAGCGCGAGCTGCGCCGGTACACCGGCTGCGCGCAACAAGCCGACGAGCAGGAGCGCCTGATCTTTGCAGTCGCCGTACTGGCGTTGCAGCGTGTCGGCCGGCACGTGCGGCACGATCGACGACTTGCCGAACTCGATGCCGACGGGGCGCACCTCGCGGCGCACGTACGCGAGGAGGGCGGCGGCGATGCTCGCACGATCGACCGGCGGCGTGGCGCCGAGCGCGGCACGCGCGCGGCCGGCGAGCTCGGTGCGCGGCGTCTTCGCCAGCTCGGCCTCGGCGATGCGATCGTAGCCGCGCGCCACGTCCTGCCACGAGCCTCCGGTCGAGAACCCGACCACCGGCAGCAGCTCGTCGATGGGCGCGCTGGCGACCGGTTCGAGGGCGGGGAGCGGGGCGACGTTGAACGTCAGCGTCGTGCGGCCGCCGGCGTCGCGCCGCGCGGGCGTGACGGCGACCGGTCCATGCACGCTCCAGCGCAGCGGCAGCGCGGCCGGCGCGTCGACGATCAGGCGCAGGCGCTCCGTCGGATAGGTCCCGGCGAGCAGCTCGCTGTGCACGGACGTGGCGGCGGCGAACGGCGCCGCGGCGTGGTGCTCGACGATCTCCTCCTCGACGACCGCGCCGATCGACAGCGCCGGATAGGGCGCGCGCAACACCCGGCTGTCGCCGTAGAGCGACTCGCCGAGCGCGACGCCGGTGTCTTCGATGGTGGCGGGCTCGAGCGCGTGGCTGGCGCCGTCGGGACTGATGACGCGCGCGCGCACCTCGGGCCGCGTCTCGCACCACGGCTCCCACGCGATCTCGAGGCCCGGGCCGCTCGAGACGCCGGCGCTGGTGAGCACGCGGAAGACGAGGTGGCGGCGGCGCTCGGAGGAGCCGTCGGCGGCGAGATGGTAGACGCGCTCGTCGAGGAGGACCTGGCGGTCGACGCCGGCGGGCGTGGGCAGCGCGTGGGAGGCGTGCGCGATCGCCGACGGCGCGGCGCTCAGTGGCGGCGAATCCCACGGGGCGGCGACGGGCGCTGCGGTGGGATCGGCGACGGCGAGCGGGGAAACGAAAAGAATCGCGAAGAGCGGGATCGTGCGCATCGAGCGGAATCGTCGCTGTTCGCGCGCCGTGACGCAATGACCGGGGTCATCGTCGTGCCGCCGAGTAGATCGGCGCCGCGCTTCTATTGCGCCGGCTCGACCTGCGCGGAGATCAGCCGGGCATACGCGCCGCCGCGCGCCAGCAGCTCGGCGTGCGTCCCCTGCTCGACGACGCGGCCGTCGTCCATGACCAGGATCAGATCGGCCTCGCGGATCGTGCTCAGCCGGTGGGCGATGACGACGCGCGTGCACGGCAGCTGCGCCAGCTGCGTCTGCACCGCGCGCTCGGTGACCGCGTCGAGCGCGCTGGTCGCTTCGTCGAGCAGGAGGATGGCCGGCTGCCGCGCCAGCGCCCGCGCCAGGGCGACGCGCTGCCGTTGACCGCCCGAGAGCGACGCGCCGCCGTCAATGAGCAGCGTGTCGTAGCCCATCGGCATGGCGCTGATCTCGTCGTGGATCTCGGCCCGCCGCGCCGCCGCCACGAGCTGGTCGAGCGGCAGCTGCGGATCGCCCATCGCGATGTTGTTGCGCAGCGTGCCGCCGAAGAGGTAGGCGCGCTGGTTGACGATGCCGACCTGCTGGCGGAGCGCGCGTGCGTCGAGGCCCGCCAGATCGGCGCCGTCGTAGGCGATGCGGCCCGCCGTCGGCGTATAGAGGCCGAGCAGCAGGCTCGCCAGCGTCGACTTGCCCGAGCCCGAGCGTCCGACGATGGCGACGAAGTCGCCGGCCTCGATCTCGAGCGACACGTTGCGCACCACCGACGGCGCCGTCGTGGTGTAACGGAAGCTGACGTCGTCGAGCGTGATGCGGCCACGCAGCGTCGGGATCTGTCGCGCCTCGTCGAGCGGCTGCTCCGGCGCGGCGCCGAGGACGTCCTCGATGCGCTCGAGGTAGCTCCACAAGAGCTGCAGCTGCGTGGCCGTCGCGACCAGGTTTCCGAGCGGGCCGAGGAAGGCGCCGGCCAGCGCGGCCAGCGCCAGCACCGCGCCGAGCGTCATGGTGCCGTCGAGCGCCTGCATCGCGCCGAAGCCGAGCACGACGAGCGGCGAGGCGATGCGCAGCGCGCCGTTGAGCGAGTCGACCACGGCGTTGAGGCGCGCGCGATCGAGCGCGATGTTGAGCTGGTCGACGAACAGGCCCGACCAGTGCTCGCCGGCGCGCAGCTCGCTGCCGCTCGCCTTGAGCGTCTCGACGCCGGCGAGCAGCTCGACGAGATAGCTCTCGGCGCGCGCCTGCTTCTCGAGCGTGTCGGTCATGAGATCCTGCTGCCGCCGGCGCGAGCACAAGAACACCGCCAGCTGCGCGACCGCCAGGAGCGTGACGACGGCGCCGAACGCCGGGCTGGCGATGAAGATCATGCCGAGGTAGAGCACGACCAGGCTGCCGTCGAGTGCCGTCGAGAGGAGGCCCGACGTCAGCAGCTCGCGGATGCTGGTGTTGCTGTTGACGCGCATCATCAGATCGCCCGCCGAGCGCTGCTGGAAATAGGCATAGGGCAGCCGGAGGAGGTGATCGAGGAAGCTGAGCGTCATGCGCGCGTCGAAGATGGTGCGCAGCTGGATGAGCAGGTGCGCGCGCACCATCGACGCCAGAAAATGGAAGCCGACGAGCCCGACCATGCCGACGGCGAGGATGCCGAGCAGGTGCACCTCGCCGCGGGGAACCACCCGATCGACGACGGTGCCGGTCAGCGCCGGAAGCGCCAGCGCGAATAGCTGCAACAAGAGCGAGACGACGATGATGCGCGTCCACTGCCCCGAGTCGGCGACGATGGCGCGGATCTGCTTCCAGATCGGACGCTCGCCGGCGGCGCTCGGCGTGAAGGTGTCCGTCGGCTCGAGCACGAGCGCGACGCCGGTGAACGAGCGGCCGAGCTGCTCGGGGCTGACGCGCCGCCGGCCGCTCGACGGATCGACGATCTCGATGAAGCCGCCGCGCAGCCGCTCGAAGACGACGAAGTGGTTGAACTCCCAGTGCAGGAGGGTTCCGGCGGGGAGCCAGTGCAGCTCGTCGACGTCGAGCTTGACGCCGCGGCCGCGCAGCCCGTAGCGGCTGGCGGCGTTGAGGATGGCGAGCGCGGTGGCGCCGTCGCGGCCGATACCCATGACGGAGCGGATCTCGTCGAGCGGGACCGCCTTGTCGTAGTAGCCGAGCACCATCGCCAGGCAGGCGGCGCCGCACTCGGCGGCGCTGAGCTGGCGCATCACCGGGATGCGGCGGCGACGGCGCGGCGCCAGCCGGCCCAGCGCGGGATAGCGCGCTTCGAGATCGGGTGCGGAAGCGGGGGCGGCGTTATGGCTCATGGGGAAACAACACCTTGAGGGCGGGGACGAAGCTGACGACGATCGGCTCCGAGCGCACGCGCGCGTCGGCCAGCGCGGGCAGACCGTCGAAGTAGCGGTAGTCGCGGCCGCCCGAGGAGAAGCGCGTCGACGGCATGCTGGCGCGTACGAGCACGACCGGTCCGTCGACGGCGACACCGTCGGCGACGCCGGGCCCGAGGTAGCGCTTGGCCTCGGCGGGGCCGATGATCTCGTCGCCGATCGAGTCGATGGTGAGCTGGCGGTACTCGTACTTGTAGCCGCTCAGCTCGAAGCGCATCGGCAGCCCCGGGCGCAGCATCGGGCGATAGCGGCCGGGCAACAGCGCCACCAGCGACATGCGCGCGTCGTCGCCGATGATGGTGACGACGTGATCACCGACGCCGAGGTGCTCACCCGGGTGGATGCGCACGTCGCTGACGATGCCGGCGCGCGGCGCGGCCACCAGCCGCTGTTGCAGGCGCGCGCTGGCCAGCTCGCGTTGGGCGCGCAAAGAGCTCAGGCTCTGGCGGGCGGCCGCGTCGGACGGATCGCGCAGGAGCTTGAGCAGCTGCAGGTCGAACTCCTTCTGCAGCCGCTCGCGATCGGCCTGCTCGTCGTCCATGAAGAATTGCACGAGCGGCTGGCCCTCGGCGACGCGCTGGCCCGGCTGCACCTCGACGCGGGCGACGGTGCCGGCGACCTTGGCGGTGACGTCGACGCGCCCGTCGACGCGGATGACGGCCGGTCCGCTCGCGTAATCGTTGACGCGGCCGACGAAGCCGTAGACGGTGGCGGCGAGGACGATCGCGAGCAGCAGCCAGTACGACCAGCGCGACCACCCCGGCGACAGCCGCAAGAGCGCGCCGCCCGCCTGGTCGCGTGCGTGGTAGTCGAGCGCCTCCTGGCGGAACGGCGAGCTACTGGGCGCGGACATTCGCATCTCCGACGTCGGCCGCCGCATGCTCGGCGGACGCATGCTCGGCGGACGAAGAGCCGTACACGCGCGCGACCTGTCCCGAGCGCACGCGCGCCGACGAGCGCGCGGGCTCGTCGAGCGACGCCTCGGCGAAGATCATGCGCGCCGCGGCGTCGATCTCGGGGTTGATCTTCTCGACGACGCCGGTCAGCGTCTCGGCGCCGGCGACGATGCGCACCGGATCGCCGACGGCGAGCGCGTTGGCGCGCTCCTCCGGGATGGCGAAGCGCACGCGCAGCTCGCCGCTCTCGATCATGCGCACGATGGGCGCGCCCTTGCCGACGAGCGAGCCGAGGTCGGCGTAGCGCGCGGCGATGGTGCCGTCGAACGGCGCGCGCACGGCGCCCTCGGCCACGAGCAGGCGTAGCTGCGCCAGGTGCGCCGCCTTCGAGGACACGTTGGCTTCGGCGGCCGCGACCTTCACCGCCGCCACCTTCTCCTGGTAGCGCGACGCCGACAGCTCCTCTTCGGAGACGGTGCGCACCGTCCCGCTCCGTAGCTCGACGACGCCCTCGCGGCGCGACAACCGCTCGTCGGACTGCGCCTCTTCCAGCTTGGCCTCGTCGCGGGCGGTGCGCGCGGCGGCCAGCTCGGCGGCGGCGATGGCGAGCTCGTGCCCGGCCGAGCGCGTATCGAGCCGGGCGACGATGGCGCCGCGCGCGACGCGGTCGCCGGGGCGAACCTTGATCTCCGCGACGCGCGCCTCGAGCTGCGACGTGACGTCCACGGTCTCGGGCGCGACCATCATGCCGAGGAACCCTTCGTCGCCGGGCGCGGCGTCGTTCGCGCGCGGCGTGGCCGCGAGTGGCGCGCGCGGCTCGTTGCCGATGGCAGCGACGGGCGCCGGCGCCGAGCGGCGATGACAGCCCGCCGCGCACGCGACGACGATCAGAGAAGCGAGGAAGACGACCCGACACATCGCGCGGGGACGTGAGCAAGCGTGGTGCCATGGGCGATCTCGCGATGCGACGCGGGATCGCGGCCGGCGCGCGCCCGTCGGCTAGGCAATTCGTTTAGGCCAACTGTCGTGACGAGCGGCGACGACGCCCTCGGTGCGCGCGCAGATGCTCGGGATTTTCTCGTCGAGCGTGATCTCGGCCGCATGGCGCAGCGAGTGCAAAGCCGTGTCGCACGACGCTCGCCAATGAGGGCGACGCGACGAAGCTCAGACAGGAGACAGAAGATGAAGCTCATTCCGGCGGTGTTCTTTCAGAAGCGGGTCAACGGCGTCGATGCGGAAGTGAAGGTGCCCGAGCGCCTCGAGATGTTCGACAGCGAGCTGCGCGAGGTCGTCGGCGGCCTGTCCATCGGCGGTAACCCCATCGGCGGTGGCGGTGGCATCGTCATCGGTGGCGGCGACGGCAGCGGCGGCCACACCACGTACTCGTACTCGGCAGGATGGCTCGACGTCCTGCAGCCCGACGACAGCACCTACTAAACGATCGCCCATTGGTGATCAGCAACCGGCCGGCGGACCATCCGCCGGCCGGGTTTCATCCACAACGAGCGAGCGGCGCATGAAACCACGTATCGGCATCATGACCTATGGCAACGATTCTCACGGGCACCTCATCAAGAAGAAGCTCGAGGAGCAGCACGATGCCTGGTGCTGCCTGGTTCCGTGCGATCAGCTCGCGCTGCGCGGCGGGCTCAGCTGGTCGACGCAGCTCGACGAGCCGGCGCTGCTGCCGACCGTCGACGGCAAGACCGTGGACGCCAAGACGCTCGACGTGATGTGGTACCGGCGCACGTCGCCGAAGCAGAGGCTGCCCGAAGGCGCCGACGACGCCTACTCGTCGTACATCAATGCCAGCGTCGATCGCGTCGTCGAGGGCATCCTCCTCGACGCGTTTGTCGGCCGCTGGGTCAGCCATCCCGTCGCGACGAAGCTGGCGGAGAACAAGCAGCTGCAGCTACGCGCCGCCGAGCGCGCCGGCCTGCGCGTTCCGGCGACGCTGGTGAGCCAGGATCCGGAGCGCATCCGCCGCTTCTGCGCGGCGTATCCGGGCGCGATCATCAAGCAGGTCGCGTCGCCGCGCGGCATCGAGGTGGCGAAGACGGCGGTGGCCGGCCCCGAGCTCTTGGCGAGCGACGAAGTCCTCGCGCTCACGCCGTCGATCTATCAGGAGTGCATCGCCGGCGAGCGCCACCTGCGCATCTCGGTCTGCGGCGACCGCTGCGACGGCGCGCTCATCGAGGCCAAGGAGCTCGACTGGCGATGCGATCTGAACATCCCGTTCAGCCCCTATCGGCTCGACGGCGACCTCGAAGAGCGGCTGCGCGCGACGCTGCGCGACCTGTCGCTGGCCATGGGCATCTTCGACGTGAAGCTGACCGACGACGGCGAGCCCGTCTTCCTCGAGATCAACTCGCAAGGCCAGTTCCTCTTCGTCGAGGCGCTGTGCGGCCTCCCGCTCGCGGATCACTTCGCCGCGTTCCTCGTCGACGAGGCGAAGGAGCGGCACGTGCTCAGCGCGGCGGGGCCGACGCCCGACAGCTCGACCAGCCAATTCGGCTAGTTGACCTGCGCTGGGGCATCGTCTCGGCGATTGTGCAGGCGGTCACGCGTTGCGGCGTTTTTCGTTGCGAGCGCCGCGACGCGCGGCGTAAGTGGGTGGTATGCGCAGTCTGGCGATCGTTTTCGCGTGCTGCATGGGTTGCAATACCGGGCTGCCCGTCGCAGACACTGCGCCCGATGCCGGTGGCCTCGGCGGCGACGGCAACGGAAACGGCACGTCGGATCTCGGCGACGGCGACGGCGGCGAGCCCCACGATCTCGGCGGCGATCTCGCGTCGGGCACCGATATCGGTGCGCCGCCGCTGCATCTCATCGTGCAATCGGTGCCGGCGGCCACGGGCAGCGGCAAGTCGTTCAACGTGTCGTTCCAGGTGCTCGACGCGGCGAACGCGCCGGTCACCATCGCGCGGCCGGTGTTCATCGCGCTCGGCGTGCATCCGACGGGCGGGACGCTGGCCGGGCTGACGACGGTGGCCGCGAACAACGGCGTGGCGACGTTCCTCCTGTCGCTCGATCACTGGGGCGCGTACACGCTCATCGCCACGACGCCCGACGCACCGCCGGCGGAGACGCCGCTCGTGCAGGTAAAGGGCACGAAGCTGACCTGGCTGACGCAGCCGACGACGGCGGTCGCGCATCAGACGATGGTGCCGTCGCCGCGCGTCGGCGTCGTCGACAGCACCGGCGCGATCGACACCACTGCGTCGGGACAGATCGACATCTGGACGGCGTCGTCGCCATGCGCGGGATATCTCATGGGCGGCACGCAGGCCGCGATCTCGGCCGGCGTCGCCAGCTTCGACAGCGTCATCTTCGACAAGGCCTGCTCGGGCTACCGCCTGCAGGCGTCGGGCCTCGCGCCCATCGATTCGCAGGTGCTCGTCAGCGATCCATTCGACGTCGTGGCCGGCGCGCCGGCGCAGCTCGCGCTGCAAGTGACGCTCGCACACACGATCGCCTCGCGCGATCAGCCCTTCGATCTGGTCGCGCACGTCGAGGACTCCGGCGGCAACGAGGTGGCGGCGAGCACGACCGTGTCGCTGTCGGTTTCGCCGTCGACGCCGCTCGGCGGTCCGACGTCGGCGATGACGGGCGGCGACACGACCGCGACCTTCGCCGGTGTCACCGTCGGCGCCGCCGGCACCTTCACGTTCGCGGCGAGCGCGCCGGGGCTGCAGCCCGGCTATCTGTCACTCGACGTGACGCCGTGGCAGTGGCGCGGCATCAACACAGCCAATCTCGTCGTCGATCCGACCAACGCCGACACCGTCTGGATCGACGGATCGGCCCTGAATTTCGGTGGGAGCCTGGCGCGCTCGACGGACCGCGGAGCCACCTTCACCGCCGTCGGTGCCGAGTCGAACGACGCGGCCCGTCTGGCGTTCGATCCATCGCTGCCGACGACGATGTACGGCTCGAGCTATTACGACACGTGGAAGAGCACCGACGGCGGTCAGACGACGTCGCTCTTGCCGCTGACCGGCGGCCCGTTCGCGTTGACCATCGACCCGTCGAGCTCGAGCCGCGTCTATGCCGTCAACGGCACCAACGTGTGGAAGAGCGTCGACGGCGGGGCCAGCTGGAGCGCGATCACGCCGTCGATCGCGTCGGGCATGTCGACGCTGACGGTCGACCCGACCAACTCCGCGGTCCTGTACCTGAGCGGTAGCAACATCTGGCGCTCGCCCGACGGCGGCGCCACCTGGTCTGCGGTGGCTGGTCTTCAGTATCCGAGCTCTTCCGGCTTTTCGCGCGTCGCCGTCAATCCGGCGCAGCCGAGCCACCTCGTCGCGTGCGACGACGGCGGTTGCTATCGCTCCATCGACAGCGGCGCCAACTTCACCCAGGTCTACATCGGCTATCTCGGATACAACCCGATCACGGTCGCGTTCGATCCGGCCACACCGACCGCGGTCTACGCCTGCGGCAACACCGGGCTGGCCACGTCGAGCGACGGCGGCGCCAGCTTCACGCCGGTGCCGCTGTACCCATCGACGGTGTACAGCTGCGCGCTCGCGCCGTCGTCGCCGTCGACCATCTACCTCACCAACGGCGACGGCACCTGGGTCACGACGAACGGCGGCAAATGAGCGGTCACTGCTCGAAACAGTAGAGCCGCGCGGCGCCGTCGCAGAAGATCGTGTGGTTGTCGGTCCAGGTGGCGTCCGCGGCGCCCGTCGATCCCGCCACGGGGACGGAGGCGGTGTGTAGGTTGCTCGTGAAGTCCCCACACGCGCCGGCCGCGTACAGGGTTCCGTCGGGGTTGGTGTTGGTCCACACATCGACGGGGCCGACGAGGCTCCCGGTTTCGTCTCGGGCGATCGGGTTGAGGAGCGATCCGCCGGAGAGGGCCGCGCTGTTGGCGGCCAGCGCGGTTCCGTCGAGGAGCTGATACGGCTGGGTGGTCGCGCCGATGCGGCTATTGGCGTCGGTGCCGGTGACCGACAGCCAGGCGGCGAAGGTGCCGGTGAGGCCCGCGGCCGTCGCAGCCGAGGCGCAGGTCGCGTCGGCGCCGGCCGTCCCGCCGAGGTTCCCGTCGTAGGACTGGCTCGTGACGAAGGCGCACTTGTACATGCTCTGCCCGCACGGCAGCACGCACGTGCCCGCGCCGTTACACAGTCCGGCGCCGCAGGGCGCGTTCTTCGGCATGAGCACGCACGCTCCGGTGGTGTCGCAATCGGCGGCGCCGCACGGTCCGCTCGGGCAGCTCTGCGCGCAGCAGTGCGAGCCGCCGCCGGTCGTGCCGCACTGGCCGGACTCGCACTGCATGCTCGAGCTGCACGGTGCGCCCGACGGGCCCGGCCCGACGCACGCGCCCATGCCGTCGCAGGCGGTGCCGCCGCTGTCGCTGCACGGAATGCCGGCGGGCGCGTCGACCAACATGCACACGTGCGCCGTCGGGTTGCACAGGTTGGCGACGCAGGCGCTCGTGGTCGCGGGACAGTCGGTCGGCAGCGAGCAGCCCGCGACGCACGACCCGCCGCCGTCGCACAGGCCGCCCGCCATGTCGACGGCGGCACCAGGACACGCGGTTCCCTCGGGGATGCAGGCGCCATGACACAGCGACTCGCCGGCAAGGCACGACACCTCCGCCGGCGTCGAGCAGCCGGCCAGCGCGACGAGGAGCGCGAGACCGGCGGCACGCGCGACGCTCGACGAGAGCTTCACGCTCGCCATTTTCGCATTCGCGACAGAGGCGAGCCAAGTGATAAAGTGACGGCTCCCGGAGATCCATCGATCCAGGGAGGTGACGATGCGGCAGTGGGTCGCAGCAGCGTGCGTGGCAATCGTGGTGGCATGGTCGGCCCGCGCGGCCGCCGAGGCGCCGTCGATCGGCAAGGCGAAGATCGTGAAGGGCCAGGTCACCGTCGTGCGCGGCTCCAAGAAGGAGCCGGTGAAGATCGGCGACGTCCTCAACGAGCACGACGTCTTCGAGACCGGCCCCGACGGCAGCCTCGGCATCACCTTCACCGACAACACGTCGTTCTCGATCGGGCCCAACAGCCGCGTCGCCATCGATACCTACTTCTTCGATCCCAAGAACCTGAAGGGAAACCTCCTGGCGAACCTGAAGAAGGGCACCATGATGGTGCGCTCCGGGGAGCTGACCAGGCAGCAGCCCGGCTCGGTGCAGGTGAAGACGCCGCGAACCGTCCTCGGCGTGCGCGGTACCACCTTCGTCGTCTCCGTTGACGAATAGAGCCTGACTTGAGACTCGGCTGGTCCGTCGGGATCGGGCTCGTCTGCGCCGTGGCGCTGGCGCGGCCCGCGGCTGCCCAGTCGGCGGGCTACCAGCTCAACCGCTTCGAGCCGCCGCCGGCGGGAGATCCGTTCACCGTCGTCGAGTATCCGTGGTACTCCGCCACGCGCTGGCTCGCCGCCGGGTTGACGCTCGACTACGCGCACGACCTGCTCGTGGCGTCGGGCGCGCCGGCGCCGATCGCCAATCAGCTCGACGGGAACCTCGATCTCGCGGGCTCGCTCTTCGATCGCGTCGCGCTCACGCTCAGCGTCCCCATGGTGCTGTGGGAGAACGGAACGGCGTTCAATGGCCTCGGGCCGACCGGCGCCGTCGCCGGCGATCCGCGCGTGGGTGCGCGCGCGCGCCTGTTCGGCCAACCCGATTCGATCGTCTCGCTCA
Source organism: Polyangia bacterium (assembly GCA_035607415.1). GTDB lineage: Bacteria > Myxococcota_A > Polyangia > Palsa-1104 > Palsa-1104 > JAQBQH01. The sequence goes on along the minus strand of DATNAQ010000160.1, from coordinate 58,214 downwards.
GCGCCTCCGTCTATCTATGGATCCCCATCGGTGAGCAGCACAACCTGTCGGGCGACGCCGGTGTGCGCGTCTTGCCGCGGCTCACCGTCGGTGGGCTCGTACGCGAGCACCTGCGCTGGGCGCTCAACGCCGGGTTTCTCTATCGCGGCACGGCGCAGCTGTCCGCCGCGCTCGCGCCCGCGGGGAACACGGTCGGCTCGGAGGTTCAGCTCGCGGCCGGCCTCGACTACGTGGCCCTCGACCGACGGCTCAGCGTGGGCCCGGAGGCGACCTTGTCGCTGGCGGTCGCGCCGAACCTCCCGAGTGGGCAACAGGTCGCGACGCTCGAGCTCTTCGGCGCCGCGCACTACCTCGTCGCCGACCTGATCCAGCTCGGGCTCGGCGTCGGCGTCGCGGTGGCGGGCGAGCCCGGGCCGCCGCAGTTTCGCCTCGTCTTCTCCGTCACGTATGCCCCGCTGCGCGCGCGCCTGTCGAGCTTCGAGCGCGTCGTCGTGCTCCCCGACGAGGACGGCCACGTCGGCGGCGTCGTCGTCGACGACGGCAAGAGCCGCACCGTGCTCGACAAGGCCTACGCGTCGACGGAGATCGACAAGAAGGGCAAGCGCGCCCGCCGGGTGCAGAGCTCGCCACAGGCGCTGCCGCCGGGCGTCGCCCGGCTGGCGCAAGCGCTGCCGCCGGCGGATCGCGATCGCGATGGCGTCGCCGACGCGCAGGACGCCTGTCCCGATCGCGCCGGCGTGCCCTCGCCCGATCCGATCCGCAACGGCTGTCCCAAGGCGTCGGAGAAGGTGCTGGTGCTGCCCGACGCCGACGGGCACGTGGGCGGCGTCGAGGTCGACGACGGCAAGAGCCGCACGCTCATCGATCGGCCCTACGCCGGTGTCGAGGTCGGTCCCGATGGCCGCGCGCACCCCGTTGCGCCGGCGACGGCGAAGGCGGTGCTGCGCTCGGTCGCGGCCATCGCGGGCGCGCTGCCGGCTCCCGACTCCGACGACGACGGCGTCCTCGACGGCGCGGACGCCTGTCCCGATCGCGCTGGCGTCGCCTCGCCGGATCCGCTGCGCAACGGCTGCCCGGCGGCGCTCGAGCGGATGGTGGTCCTGCCCGATCCGGATGGCCACGTCGGCGGTGTCGAGGTCGACGACGGCAAGCAACGGACGCTCGTCGATCAGCCCTACGCCAGCGCCGAGGTGGCGCCCGACGGTCGGGTCCGCGCGCTACCGCCGTCGCTGCCGAGCGCGATCGTGCGCGCCGTCGCGGCGCTGGCGAGCACGCTGCCGATCGCCGACGCGGATGGCGACGGCGTGGCCGACGAACACGACGCCTGCCCCGAGCGCGCCGGCGTTGCGTCGCCCGATCCGCTGCGCAACGGCTGCCCGAAAGTGGCCGAGCGCGTGGTGCTCCTGCCCGATGCCGACGGACACGTCGGCGGCGTCGAGGTCGACGACGGCCGCGGCAAGACGGTGCTCGATCGCGCCTACGCCACGGCCGAGGTCGGCGCCGACGGCCGCGCGCACGCGGTGCCGAGCTCGCCGGTGTGGGCGATCCGGCGCGCGCTCGAGGCGCTCGCCGACGCGATGCCCATCCCCGACCGCGACAGCGACGGCATCGCCGACGGCCTCGACGCGTGCCCGGATCGCGCCGGCGCGCCGAGCGCGGATCCCGCCCACAACGGTTGTCCCCGGACCGTCGAGGAGGTCGTGGTGTTGGCCGACGAGAGCGGCCACGTCGGCGGCGTCGACGTCGACGACGGTAGGCAAAAGATCCTGCTCGATCAGGGCTACGCGTCGACCGAAGTCGGCAGCGACGGCATCGCGCGCAAGCGGACGGCGGCGCCCGCCGACGTGGCGACGAAGTTCGCGGGGGCGATGGCCGCGCAGCCGCCCGGCGCCCGCATGATCATCTACTTCAATCGGAAGGCCGAGCCGGTGCGCGATCTCTCGGGCCCGATCGCGAACCTCGTCGCCGAGGTCAAAGAGCGCGCGACCTACGAGATCGACGTCGTCGGCCACACCGACGAGCGCGGCTCCAAGGCGGCGAACGTGCGCATCGGCCTTCAGCGCGCGCAGCTGATCGCCGACCGGCTGATCGCAGCCGGCGTTCCGGCCGAGCGCGTGCACGTGATCTCGAAGGGGATGTCGGAGCCGGCGGTGGCGACGAAGAAGAACGTCGCGGAGCTGCGTAACCGCCGCGTCGAAGTGTTCGTGCGCTAGCGTTCGCTCTTCTGCAGCGCGGTCAGCTTGGCGTCGTGATCGAGGAAGCGATCGGCGAGCGCCTTGACGAACTGGCCCAAAAACGAGCTCCGGATGAGCTCGTCGAGCGCGCGCCGCTCGACCACCACCGCGCTGACCTCGTCGATCGCGACGACGCTCGCCGAGCGCGGCGCATCGGCGAAGATTGCCGTCTCGCCGAAGACCTGACCGGCTTCCAGCGTTCGCAGCGTCACCGTGCGCTTCGGATCGTTCGGATCGCGCTTGCGCACCTCGCAGCGCCCGCTGGTGATGATGTACGCGGCCTCGGCCGGATCGCCCTCGGCGACGATCACCGACCCGGGCGCGAACTTTTGCATGGCGAACCAGTTGCCGCCGCGCAAAAAGGCGCGCAGCTCTTCGGCGAGCTCCTCGATCGACTGATGGCGCTTGGCCGGATCGCTCTCCATCGCCTTCATGGCGATGCGGCTCAGCGCCGGCGGCGGCTTGACCGCGACGCCGGTCGATTCGTCGGGCGAGCGCAGCTGCCGTCGCTGCGCCGCCGGCAGCGCCTCGGCGAACGGACCCGGGTAGGGCGGCGATCCCGTCAGCATCTTGTAGAGGATGCCGCCGATCGCGAACACGTCGGTGCGCCGATCGATCTGGCTGATCTTCCCCCACGCCTGCTCGGGCGCCATGTACTGCACCGTCCCGATCACGATCCCCTCGGCATCGGGCGGCCGCACCACCTTCGAACGATCGCCGATGACGTGGGCGCAGCCCCAGTCCATCACGTAGACCTGGCCGAAGTCGCCGACCATGATGTTGTCGGGCTTGAGGTCGCGGTGGATGATGCCGCGGCTGTGCGCGAGCGCCAGCGCGTCGCACACCTTGATGAGGATCTCGAGCAGCCGCTCGAGGTCGCGCCGCGTCTCCTGCGCGGCGATGAGGCGCGTGAGCGTCTGTCCGTTGACGAGCTTCATCGTGAAGTAGCTCGGCACCCCGCTCGAGTCGAGCACCAGCTCGTGAACCGGGACGATGTTGGGGTGATCGAGCAGGCCATTGATGCGCGCCTCGTCGAGAAAGCGCTCCTTCATGTCCGGATTGCCGGCGAGCTCGTCGTCGAGCACCTTCATCGCGATGTGGCGCATGAGCTCGTGGTCGTAGAGGCGGCGGATCGATCCCATGCCGCCGCGCGCGATCTCGCCTTCGTCGCGCAGGCGCTCCTTGCCGCGCAGCGCGGGCGGAGCGGCCGCGGGCATCGGCGGCGGGGCGGAGATCTGCGGCTCCCAGGTATCGACCGATCCCTCGAACCAGGGAATGCGGCTCTGCTCTTCGCTCTCCTCGACGCTTTGGACGGGAACCACTCGGGAGCCGCGGCGCACGCCGACCGAGGTGGGGGTGGGATCGTCGTTGCTCATGCACACTCCGGGGTTCCGCCGATCATACATCCTCGGCGTTTGACAGGTCCACAGCGCGCCCTCTAAAGTGGTCGAGCACCGATGGGGAAGTGGCGCGTGTGGTTGGTGCAGCTCCCGCTGGTGCTCCTGTGGACGCTGGCGTTCGTGGTCACCCAACGCGGTGACGACGGCGCGCTCGGCAGCCGCTTGCTCCGCGACGGTGTCTATCCGGCGCTGCGCCGGATGGAGGGCTTCTACACCGATCTCAAGTTCCGCTGGCGCGGTCCGCGTCCGCTCGGTCCCAAGATCGTGATGGTCGAGATCGACGAGGACGCGATCCATCAAATCGGCCGCTGGCCCTGGCACCGCGACGCGATGGCCGTCCTCATCCAGTCGGCGTTCGACGCCGGCGCGCGCGTGGTCGGGCTCGACATGGTGTTCTCCGAGCCGGACGTGCGCGTGCCCGAGGGGGTCGCCGCGCTGTTGCGCGAGCACGACCTCGGCGATCGCATCCCGACGTTCGAGACCGATCTGTACCTGCAGCGCATCATCGCGCTTCATCGCGATCACCTGGTGCTCGGCTGGATGAGCGACGACGATTGCGTGCCCGCCTGGGCGCCTTGCGATCCGCTGCTCGAGCTGCCCAAAGGCTTCGAAAAGTTCGCGTACGGCAAGGTGAGCGGCTCGTTTCGCCAGGACGCGACGACGTTGGTCACCGTCCCGACCATCACCGCCAACCTCGACGGCTTCGACGACGCGGCGGCGCACTCCGGCTACTTTCTCGGCTGGCCCGATCCCGACGACGTCACGCGCCGGACCGTCGTCGCCGTGACCGCCGGCGGTCACCTCTTTCCGTCGCTGCCGTTGGAGATGGCGCGCGTCGGCCTCGACGACGAGCTCGAGACCACGCTCGACGACAAGGGCGAGATCGCGAGCGTAAAATTCGCGCGCTCGGGCCGCACGCTGCCGGTGTCGCGGCGCGGCGTCCTGCCGATCGACTTCCTCGGGCCCGGTTATCACCAGGGGCCGTTTTCCTGGGTTCCGGCGATGCAGCTCATCGGCGACAGCGAGACGATCCAGTTCGTCCGCAGCGACGCGGTGCGGAGCGCCGCGCGCAAGGAGCTGTTCAAGGACGCCTACGTCTTCATCGGGCTCTCGGCGCAGGGCGTGAACGACCTGCGTAATTTCCCGTTCGAGTCGCACGGGCCGGGCGTCGAGGGCCACGCCACGGTGCTCGAGAACGTGCTCACCGGGCAGCTGATGCGCACGGCAGCCGGCCCGTGCAACTGGCGGCTGGTGCTGCTCTTCATGACGCTGGGCGCGGGCCTCTTCGGTTGGGCGATGATGCGCCTGCAGGCGTTGCCGGCGCTGGTCGTCTCGAGCTCGTCGATCGGCCTGTTGGCGACGCTCGACGTCGCGCTCTTCAGCCGGCGCAACATCGATCTCAACACGGTCTTTCTCTTCGCCGAGCTCGGCACGCTCTTCGTCGCGACGCTGGCAATGAAATACGTGCTCGAGGAGCGCGGCAAGCGGCTCATCCGTGGGACCTTCTCGAAGTACCTCGCGCCCGCCGTCGTCGACGAGATGCTCAAGGACCCGGGCAACATCAAGCTCGGCGGCGAGACGCGCAAGCTGACCATCATGATGTCGGATCTGCGCGGCTTCACCGCCACGGCGGAGCGGCTCGCGCCCGACGAGGTGCTGGGCCTGCTCAACCACTATCTCGGCACCATGGCCGACATCATCGTTCAGCATCAGGGGACGATCGACGAGTTCATCGGCGATGCCATCCTCGTGATCTTCGGTGCGCCGCTCGCGCGCCCCGACGATGCGCGCCGCGCGGTGGCCTGTGCGGTCGCGATGCAGCGGGCGATGAAGGGAATCAACGAGCACAACGCCCGCGTCGGCTTGCCCGCGATCGAGATGGGCATCGCGCTCAACTCCGGCGAGGTCATCGTCGGCAACATCGGATCGCAGAAGCGCATCAAGTACGGTGTCGTCGGCAGCAACGTGAACCTGACCGCGCGCATCGAGTCCAACACCGTCGGCGGGCAGATCCTGATCTCGCAGACGACGCTGGAGCTGGCCGGCGCGGACCTCAAGCTCGGCGAGAAGCAGAAGATCGTCGCCAAGGGGTTTCCGCAGCCGATCTCCGCGTTCGAGGTCAAGGGGATCGGCGGCGAGTACGACCTCTTCTTGGACGAGGTGGACCTGGCGCTGGTGCCGCTCGTCCGGCCGCTCGAGGTGCGCTACCGGATCTTGGAAGGCAAGAACGAGGAGGGACCCGAGCAGTCGGGCCGCTTGCGCTCGCTGTCGGCGATGGGCGCCGTCCTCGAAGGCGACGGCACGCTCGAGCCGTTCAAGAACCTCAAGCTCCAGCTCTACGCGCCGTCGGGCGAGAAGATCGATGGCGACCTCCACGCCAAGGTGATCGAGGGCGGTGCGCCGTGCACGCTCCGCTTCACCGGGGTGCCGCCGGCGGTGGCGCGCTTCGTCCAGGAGCGCCTGGAGCTGCAGGCGCCCGAGCGATCGAGCGCCTTGGCGGGACGCTCCTAAGCGAAGCGGCCGGCGGCGGGATCCCAGACCGCGTCGCGGCCCTCGCGCGCGATCGTGAAGTTCGGCAGGCCGGCGCCGTGACGGCCCCGCGCGTCCTCGATCTGCGAATCCGACTGCAAAGGGCCGTGGTGGCCGGCCATCACGTGCGTCGCCGGGTGGCGTCGTGCCAGCTCGGCGGCCGACTCGATGGAGCCGTGTCCGAACGCGTGCTGGGGGACGTCGCTGTAGTTGGCGTCGACGATGACGAGCTGCGATCCCGAGGCGACCTCGTCTTCCATGGCGCGTGTGTCCACGGTCGGCTCGTGGTCGCTCAGATAGGCGACCGTCGGTCCACCGGCGATCGCGAGCCGATAACCGAGCGTGTCGAGGTAGCGCTGGTGGGGCGGGGTGCCGCTGTAGTGGCGCAGCGAGAACGCCTGCAGCGTCGCGCCCGGCAGGTCGATGGGGGCGCCGGCGGCCAGCTCGACGAACGAGAGGCGCCGAAGGGTCCCGAGCGCGAGCACGTCGAGCGGGACGAACGCGGGCGGTTGATGGCCGGCGGCGATGGTGTCGAGCGCCTCTTTGGGCGCGAGGACGGTGAGCTCGAGCTCGTTGTCGCGGCGCCACAGCCAATCGGCGTCTTTGAGCCCCTCCCAGTGGTCCATGTGCGCGTGCGTGATGAGGAGGTGAATCCGCTCGATGCCCCACAGACGCTCGTCGGTGGCGAGCGCGGCGGCGAGCGTGCAGAGCCCGCGTCCGGCGTCGAAGACGAAGAGGTCGGCGCCGGCGGCCAGCGAGTAGCACGAGGTCGAGTTGCCGATGTGCGAGTTGCAGGTATTGCGGCCGCCGCGACAACCCCACACCTGCAAGAGGATCTGGCTCACGAGACGATCATGCCCGCGGAGCCCTGCGCGAGAAAAGAAATAAGCCGCCGCGTGCTATCATTCGCCAATCGGGAGGCCCGCCATCGCCATCCGCAAACCACGCCGCGCGCGCTCGCAGCGCGCTCATTCGACGTCGCCCGCCGGACCTCGACTCGACGATCAGCTCTGCTTTCCGCTGTACGCCGCCGCCCGCCTCGTGGTCCAGGCGTACGCGCCCATGCTGCAGAATCTCGGGCTGACCTATCCGCAGTACCTCGCGCTCATGGTGCTGTGGGAGCACGACGGCGCCACGGTAAACGAGATCGGCGAGCGCCTCTATCTCGACTCGGGCACGCTCACGCCGTTGTTGCGGCGACTCGACGAGGCGGGCCTGATTCGCCGCACGCCCAAAGAGACCGACCAGCGCGCCGTCGAGAATTGGCTCACCGCGGCCGGCCGCGCGCTGGAGAAGCGGTCGGTGCCGATCCCGCGCGACCTGCTTTGCCGCCTCGAATTGCCGATGCCCACCTTCGTGCGGATGCGCAGCGACATGCGGCAGCTCCTCGAGCGGCTGACCCGCCTGGTGGGTGACGGCCACGAGTGAGCGCGCGCCTCCAATTAGCTTGTACACAATTTAATTGAAACCGGGCGCGCCGCCGGGCTATAGGCGCCGCCATGCGGTTCGACCAAGAGCCTTCGCCCGCGCCGTTTCCCCCTCCGCCGCCACGATGGATCATCCGCGCGGTGCTGGCGCTGCGCCGCGCGCTGCGCGCCACCGCCGAGGCGCTGGTGCCGCCGGAGGTGCGCGTCCTCGAGCTGGCCACCGGCGTGGCGGCCACCAAGCTCCTGGCCGCGGCCGCGCAGCTTCGCATCGCCGATCGGCTCGCCGACGGTCCCCTCGGCGCCCGGGAGCTCGCCGAACGCTGCCAGGTCGACGCCGATGCGCTGCATCGCACGCTGCGCGCCCTCAGCCACCTCGGGGTCTTCGAGCTGCGCGCGGACGGCCGCTTCGCCAACAACCGCCTCGCGCGCGCGCTCGCCGGCGGCAACCTGGCGCGCCTGCGCGACGCCTGCGAATACATCGGCTCGCCGTCGAATGTGCGCGCGTGGAACGACTTCGACGAGACGCTGCGTACCGGCCGCAACGCCTTCGAGCGCGTGCATGGCATGAGCGTCTGGGATTGGTTCGAGCAGCACCCCGACGAGCGCAACACCTTCGCCGGCTTCATGATGGGCCGCACCATCGCCGACGCGCCGCTCGTCGCCGAACTCTACCCGTTCGGCGAGATCGAGCGCGTCTGCGACGTCGGCGGTGGCCGCGGCACGCTGCTGTCGGAGCTGCTGGTGCGCCATCCGCACCTGACCGGCATGCTGTGCGACGCTCCCGCCGTCGTCGCCTCTGCCGCGGCGCTGCTGTCCCGTCGCGGGGTGCGCGATCGCGTCGAGCTCCACCCGGGCAGCTTCTTCGACTCGGTCCCCGCCGGCGCCGACGCGTACCTCCTCAAGAACATCCTGCATGATTGGGATGACGCCCGCTGCACGCACATCCTCGACGTCGTGCGCCGGGCGATGCGCGCGGACCAGCGCCTCCTCCTCGTGGAGTGGATCACCGAACGCAACGACGCGGCCGGCCTGGGCGCGCTCTCGGACGTGCAGATGATGACCGTCTGTAGCGAGGGGCGCGAGCGCGGCCGCGCCGAGCTGGAGGCGCTCCTGGCGCAGAGCCGCTTCCGCCTGCGCCGGGTGCTGCCTTCGCCGACGGTGTCGATCCTGGAGGCGGTCGCCGTCAAATAAATTGCATACAATTTAATTGATCACAACTCATCTCCCATGCTACCGACGCAGTGTGTCAGTGGGTGCGAGCGCGGCTCGCTCAGGGAGACGATTTCGATGGCCATCTCGATGAATGGGGTACGTGCCTGGCTGCGGCTGGGACGCCCCAAGTTCCTCCTCTACAGCGCGTTGCTGTACGGGTTGGGGGCGACGCTGGCGGTGCTACGCGGCGCTCACGTCACGCTCGGTGCCTATCTCTACGGACAGCTCTTCGTCTCGTGCGTGCACCTCATGACGCACTACTGCAACGAGTACTTCGACTACGAAGCCGATCGCGCCAATCCGGCGCCGACGTCGTGGACCGGCGGCAGCCGCGTGCTCGTCGACGGTCAGTTGCCGCCGGCGGTGAGCCTGGGGACGGCCTTCGTGCTGCTCTTCGTCGGGGTCGCGCTCGCCATCGCCATGCCGAGCGACGACGCGCGCTGGGTGTGCGTGTGCATGATCGCGCTCGGCTGGTTCTACACGGCGCCGCCGCTGCAGCTGAACTATCGCGGCATGGGGGAGCTGTCCGTGGCCACTGTGCTGCACGTGCTCTGTCCCGCGCTCGCCTTCCGGCTGCAGGCGGGCCGTCTCGATCCGCTGCTGCTCTTGGCGCTGTTCCCCAGCTTCGTCCTGCAGATCGCGCGCATGATGGTCATGAACCTGCTCGACTACGAGGGGGATCGCCTGGTCGGCAAACGGACGCTGGTGTCGACGCTGGGCCCGCGCCGCGCCGTGCGCGCGTACGCCGTCGGACAGGTGATCGCATACGGATCGCTGCCACTGTTGGTGGTGCTGGGGCTGCCGCTGGCGGTGGCGCTCGCCATCGCGCTGACGCTGCCGCTCTCGGTCTGGCAGGCGCGGCGCCTCGTCACCGGCGCCTACCGCGAGCGCGCGCTCGGCAACAACGTGGTCTTCTGGGCCTCGACGCACGTGGCGTTGGTCGTGGTCGTGACGAGCTTCGGCGTGCTGTTCGAGCTCGTCGTCGGTCATGTGCGACCGAGCGCGCTCTTGGTGGTCGTGCCGCTCGTCTACCTGTCGTTCATGGGTCCGCAGATCTGGAAGAACCGCGCCCTGGCCAGCTGACGACGGCTCACCGCAATAGCGGCTACCGGTGCTTTTGCGGCCGTACGTTCGCCAAGCGCTGTTGCAGCTCGAAGGCGTCGACCGGCTTGACCAGGTGGGCGTCGTAGCCGGCGTCGATGGCGCGGCGGCGGTCCTCGGGCTGTCCGTAGCCGGTCATCGCAAACATGACCGGCGCGTCGTCACCGAGCGAGTCGTGAATGCGTCTGGCGACGGCGTATCCGTCGAGCTTTGGTAGCCCGATGTCGATCAGCAAGACGTCGTGCGAGCGCGTGAGCGCCCGCGAGAGCCCTTCCAGGCCATCGCGCGCCTCGTCGGTCGCGTGACCCCACAGCATCAGCATCTGGCTCAGCGTCTCACGGACATCGTCATTGTCTTCGACGACGAGTATGCGGAGCGGTAGCGATTGCTTGTGCTCGGTGTGCTTCGATGACCGACTCGGAGTGCCCTGCGATGCGAGCGGAATTCGGACCACGAACTCGCTGCCTCTGCCGAGCCCCTCGCTGAATGCTTCGACGGTCCCGCTGTGGTTCTCGACGAGGCTGCGAACGAGCGGTAGACCCAGCCCGAGGCCGCCTTGCGAACGGGCGAGGGATTCATCGGCTTGCGTGAAGAGGTCGAAGATGGTGCCCAGCAGCTCGGGCGTCATTCCAATGCCGGTATCGCGGACGCGCAGCACGCCGTTGGGCGGCTCTTCTTCGACCGAGACGTCGATGCGGCCTCCGGACGGCGTGTACTTGAGAGCGTTGGTCAGAAGATTGGAGACGATCTGCTCCAGGCGAATCGCGTCCCCCTCGACCACCACCGGCTTGGGCGCCGACAGCTGGACGGTCCGCGAACGGACCGGGCCGCTCGTCCCGAATGCGTCCAGCCACCGATCGACCACGCTCTTCAAATCGACCGCTTCGAACTCGAGCACGATCTTGCCGAGACGAACGCGAGAGGCATCGAGGAGGTCGTCGACGATTCGCGACAGGTGGGCGATCTGACGATCGATCACCTGGTGATAGCGGGTGAGCGATTCAGCCTGCCCGTGATCGAGAATCCGAAGCGCGTTGTTGATCGCGCCCAGAGGATTGCGAAGCTCGTGCCCGAGCATGGCGAGGAATTCGTCCTTGCGGCGGTCGGTCTCCTCGAGACGATGCAGCGCAACTCCGAGCTGCCGCGCGTGCTCGATCTCCTCCTCGCGCAGCCGAAGCGTCGTCAGGTACGAGCCCAGCTGAGCCGCGACCACCGTCAGCAGGCGCAGGCTGTGCTCGTCATACTCTTCGAAGGCCTGCTCGACGAACAAGACGCCGATGATGTGATTCAACCCGATCACCGGAATCGCGAGATGCGTCTTCGTTGGCTCCGTCGCCGATGCGCCATCGCCGTGCGCGGCCTCCGGCGCGGACGGCAGCGACTCGATGGCCTCGGCATCGCCGGTCTCGTCGCCCATCAAGCGCAAGAGCGCGATCAGGCGATTTCGGAGCGAAGCTCTTTCGTCTTCCGGCAGATGGGGAACGGCGAACAGCTCGCAGCGGCCGTTGTTCGGTACCACCTCCAACAGCGCACAGCACTCGTACGCGACGACCTGCCCAAGCAGCTTCAACGCAGCCACGACCCGATCGTGCGAACCGTCCGACGCGGCCAGGACATGTGCGACTTCTGCGAGCGTTCTCGCGGCACGGCGCAGGTCTTGAGGCGCGCTATCGGCAGGTTCGGTTGGCAACTCGCATCACCTCGTCGTGCGCGAAGGCAAACCGGTCAAGACTCCGCGTAAGTCTTTGAACCGTTCCCCCACGACCTTGATGCCTCCCTTTCCGATGACCGCCGACCGAAGCTCGGTATTGAGATTGATCCCGCGCGCCTTGATGACGGACACGGCCCGCTCGAGGCGGCCGTCGAGCTCGACGTAGCGGATCTGCATCAGGTTGTCGGCCATGAACGAGACGCCGAGACCCGAGAGGTTCACGTTGCCGAGCAGCTGCTCCGATTCCATCGTCATGAAGGCGGAGCAACCGACGCTGCGCAGGTGCTTTGCCGTCGAGTAGATGAGCTCCTTGAAGCGTCGCTCGGACGGAACCCCCAGCGATATGGTCGTGAGGCTGTCCAACACCGCGCGACGCGCGCCGAGTCTTTGCACGTCTTCGCGCGCGCTGTCGAAGAATCGATCGGTCATCAATTCCACAGGCGATGCGTAGCGAATGACCAGCATGCCCTTCTTTTCCTGGGCATCCAGATCCCAGCCCAACCCCTTGGCGATTTCTCGGAGCTGATCTGGCGTTTCCTCGAGCGTGAAGAGGAGCCCTTTTTCGTTTCGGGCGATGCCCGCGAGTAGAAAGTTCAGGCTGAGAATCGTCTTGCCTGCTCCGGTGCCGCCTTGCACCACGGTACAGCTGCCGCGCGGCAAGCCGCCGTCGAGCAGCTCGTCGAGGCCGGCGACGCCCGTCGAGTCACGCTCGCTCAGGCTGGGCGCACGTCCCGAGAACTCCGGAGCGCGCACGCGCGGATAGACATACAGGCCGCCGGGGCCGATCTCGAAGAAGTGACGGCCGGAAATGTAATTTCCGCCGCGCAGCTTCATGATCTCGATGGTTCTGACGGAGGTCAGATCCTGGCGTTCGACGCCGAGTCGGATGATGCCGTCGGCGACGGCAAACTCCGCGAACTGGGAGAAGTCGTCGCGAACGTATTCCCCGACGAGGAACGTGGTGGCGCCCCATCCGGCCATGTGGTTCGCCAGGTCGTAGACGAACGATCGCGCGATTCCGGGTTGCGGCATCAATTCGACGATCGAACGAAAGCTATCGATGGCCACGTAGTCGGGCTCGAGCGTCTCGACGCGCGCTACGATCTCGGCGATGGTGGCGTCCGAACCCTCGCGCAGGACCTTTCCGAGGTCGGCGAAGATGATCAGCTTGTCGAGGATCTCGACGTCGAAGAAGTCGAACGACTGCATGTAACGAATGACCTTGATCGCGGGCTCCGACAGCGTCGTAAAGTAGAGGCACTTTTTGCCTTCGCGCGCGGCTGCGAACAGCATCTGCAGCGTGAAGATGGTCTTCCCGGCGCCAGGCTCTCCGGCAATGACCGTCACCGACTGACCCGGTATTCCGCCGCCGAGGATGCGATCCAGCGCGGGATTGCCGGTGCTCTCCAATCTCAGAAGCGGTTGGGCGGCCATCAGCGACGCTCCTCGAACATGACGTCGCAGCGCTGCAGAGCGGGGATTGCGCTGAGGCGACGGATGATGACCGATCCGGTCAGCTCCACGAGGAGTGGCGACAGCTCGCGCGCGAGCTCGCGAACCGACATCACCGGCTCTGTCCCGCAGACGAGCCAGTCGTCCGGAACCCGGTACGAGTAGTTGAACCCGCTCCGGCTGACGACGAGCAGATCGAGATCGCGACGCCGAGCGGCAGCGCGCTTGGCGCTGCGGCGCATGAGCGTCGCCGTCGCCGCGGTGCCGAGCACATCGGCCATGGCCTCCCAGACGAGGTCGAACAGCTGCGCCGCGGTACAGCCCGAATCTGCGGTAGACGGTTCGATGTTCATCGCCGCAACTTGCCTCCGCCACTCGCCGCAGATGGCGAAGCATGGGTCGCGGCGCCACCGCCACGTCGCCGGATGAACGACAAGACGTCATCGACGCGAAGCGGCGGAGCGATGTCGTACTCTCCGTCGGAAGATTCGACGAGGGTCACGGCCACGCGCGCCAGCTCGGCGTTCGCGACGAGGACGACTACGGTGAGCTTGACCTGCGGGGTCGTGCGCTGCTGCGGGGTCGTGCGCTGCTGCTGCGTCGCAGCTGTCGCTTCCTGCGCATGCCCATCGCCGTCCACAATTCCGTTCTAGGCACTGAGTTGTTAAGTCAAGCCCGCCGACGACTGTCGCCGAGCCTCAGCGGCGGGGCGGCTTCCCCCAGACGACTTCGTTCATTTGTTCGTGCTCGACGAGGGTCGCGAGTCTTTCGAAAACGTCGGGAATCTCCTGCGCCTGTCGCAGCAGCGCACGGACCACCGCCGAGACGCTCGCCTTTCGACCAGTCCGGCCCGCGATCTTCGACGCCAAGTCTTCCAGCGCCTCCAGTGCCGCCGGCGTGAATGCGATGGAGCGTACGACCACATGAGGGGGCGGCCGATCGGGCGTCCGCTTCGCCATTCGTCTCCTCGCCTCAGAGGCGGTGTCAGCCCTGGTTCGCATCTGCATTTGTCATGCACGAATAGCTGCTGTCATTGGTTGTCTGCGCCGAGGCGGCTACGTCAAGTGCCGGATGTGACGGTCTACGGTTGTCAGCTTTCTGCTTGACCTCGTTAACAAGCTGATATACATACGTATTAGCGCTTCGTGGAGCCATAGAGCATGTCCTCGACGAACGATTATCAGCTCGCTCTGCGCATTCCCGGCGAGCTCCTGGCAGCGATCGACGCGGAGGTCGATCGCGTGAAGCAAGAGCGTCCGGGGGCGCGAGTTCAGCGTTCGGACATTGTCCGTGAAGCGCTGATGCGCGCGTTCTTCAATCACCCACGTCCTGTCTCGGGTCCCGTTCGCCGCGAGCGAACGAGCGCAGAGATGGACGCTGATCGCGACGAGCACGATCCCGCCGACACGCAGTAGCTCGCCCACGCCCCGGCGTCGTCACGCTCGATAGCGACGCGCCATCGTCCGCACCGCGCGCGCGATCTCCTCGCGCAGCTCGTGCGGCGTGAGCACCTCGCCGTCGCTTCCGAGCACGAGCAGCGCCCGCGCCGCCTGCTCCGTCGACTCGATCGGAATCGTCACGCGCCGCCAACCGGCGCGATCACGTCGCTTCGACGCCTGCGCTGTCGCCGCCGCGACCGCAGCGCTCATGCCGCGCAGCTGCGCCATTCCCTTGTCGCTCACGCGCACCGTCGCCACGCCGCGATAGAGCCCCGCCTCGAAGCGCTCGATGGACGCCGCCCAGTGGCGCTCGAGGTCGAACTTCCGCGGCCGCGCGAACCGACCGAGCCCGCCGCTGGCGGCGAGGACGCTCGACACGCGATAGGTCCGCAGATCGCCGTCGGCGCGCGCCACGACGTACCAATCGCCCGCTTTCAGCACCAGCCCGAGCGGCTCGATCGTGCGCTCGACGATCCCCTTCCAGCTCTCGTAGCGGATGCGCAGCCGCTCGTCGCGCCACACGGCGCGCGCGATCGCGTGCAGATGATCGACGCGCGACGCCACCTGGTACCAGCCGACCGGATCGAGATGAAGCCGCGCCGCCACCCGCCGCGCGTCCGCCTGCTCGCCCGCGGGCAGCGCCGCCAGCAGCTTGAGCTGCGCCGAGCGCATCGCTTCGTCGAGCCCGAGCTGTGCCGCCGGACCGCGCAGGCCGCCGAGGAACACCGCCTGCGCCTCCTGGGGCGTGAAGCCGGTGAGGCGCGTGCGCCAGCCCTCGACGAGCGCGAAGCCGCCGGCGGCGCCGCGCTCGACGGTGACCGGCACCCCGGCCGCGCCGAGCTCGTCGATGTCGCGGTAGACGGTGCGCACCGATACGCCGAGCTCGGCCGCCATCGCCGGCGCGCTCATCCGCTCGCGCGACTGCAGCAGCATGAGCATCGACAAGAGCCGGCTCGCGCGCATCGCCGCGAGGGTAGCAAAAAAACATGACACAAGGTGTCAGGTATGGCGGCGCAGCCTGAGGTTCCCGAGGAGGAGCCCATGCCGAACGAGCCACCGATGCCGCACGAGCCACCGATGAACGAGCCACCGATGAACGAGCCACCGATGCCGCAAGTCCTCGAGCTTCGCCAATACACGCTGCATCCCGGCCGCCGCGACGAGCTCATCGATCTGTTCGAGCGCCACTTCCTCGACGGCCAGGAGGCGTGCGGCATGCGCGTGCTCGGCCAATTCCGCGACGCCGACGATCCCGATCGCTTCGTCTGGCTGCGCGCCTTCCCCGACCTGCCGTCGCGCGCCCCCGCGCTCGCCTCGTTCTATGGCGGCCCGCTGTGGCGGGCGCACCGCAACGCCGCCAATGCCACGATGATCGACTCCGACAACGTGCTGCTCCTGCGCCCCGTCGAGCCCGGCGCCGTAGCGACGACGGCGCGCGCCGGCTTCTTCGTCGCGACCGTCTACCTGCTCTCGCGGCCGGCGACGTCCGGCTTCGCGCGCCTGTTCGACGAGCGCGTGCGTCCGCTGCTCGTCGAGTCGGGCGCACCCCCGATCGCGCGGCTCGTGACCGAGTACGGCGCCAACGAGTTCCCGCAGCTGCCCGTGCGCGCGGAGCACGCCTTCGTCTGGCTGGCCGCCTTCGACGACGAGGCCGCCGCCGAGCGCTGCCTCGCGCGTGTCGCCGCGTCGCCCGCGTGGCGCGACGTCGAGCCGGCGCTGCGGGCCGAGCTCGTCGCGCCGCCGCAGCGGCTGCGCCTGTCGCCGACGGCACACTCGCGCCTCGGCCGCGGCCCCGGCGTCGGCGGCCTCCACGACTTCGACTTCCTCGCCGGCCGCTGGAACGTGCGCAGTCGCCGACTCGCCGCACGCGGCGTCGGCTGCCGCGATTGGCTCGAGGCGCCCGCGACCTGCGAGGCGCGCCTGGCCCTCGACGGCGTGGCCAACGTCGACGAGTTTCGCTGCGCCGCGCAGGGCTGGTCGGGGATGAGCGTGCGCGCGTTCGATCGCGGGACGCGGCGCTGGTCGATCCACTGGATCTCGGGCGCGCGCGGCACCGTCGATCCGCCCGTGATCGGCGGCTTCGACGGCGATCGCGGCGAGTTCCACGGCGTCGACGCCGACGACGGCCGCGCGGTCGCGGTGCGTTTCGTCTGGACCAGGGACGGCGCCGCCGCGGCGCGCTGGGAGCAGTCGTTCTCCTACGACGGCGGCGCCACCTGGGAGTCGAACTGGATCATGGAGCTGTCGCGGGTGCACGATTGATCGACCGATGACGCCGACGATGCCCGCACCCGCCGCCGCGCCGCGCGAAGGCCGGCGCCCACGCATCGAGGCGGTCGATGTCTTGCGCGGGCTCGTCATGATCCTCATGGCGCTCGATCACACGCGCGAATACTTCAGCCACCCGACCGACAACCCGAGCGACCTCGACACGACGACGGCGGCGCTCTTCTTCACGCGCTGGGTGACCTTCTTCTGCGCGCCGGTGTTCTTCCTGCTCACCGGCACCGGCGCGTCGCTGTCGCTGCGGCGCAAGTCGCTGCCCGAGCTCTCGCGCTTCTTGTTCACGCGTGGGCTGTGGCTGATCTTCCTCGAGGTCGTCGTGATGCGCTGCTTCGCCTATCAGCTCAACGTCGACTATCGGGTGACGGCGCTGCTCGTCCTGTGGGCGCTCGGATGGGCGATGATCGTGCTCGCGGTCCTCGTGCGGCTGCCGCTGGCGGCGACGGTGGCGTTCGGCGCCGCGCTCGTCGTCGGGCACAACCTCTTCGACGGGGTGCGCTCGACGCATCCGCTGTGGATCATTCTTCACGCGCCCGGCTTCGTGGTGAGCGGGCCGCGCGTCAGCGTCTTCGTCGCCTATCCGTTGGTTCCGTGGATTGGCGTCACCGCCCTCGGCTACGGTCTCGGGCGCGTCTACGCCTGGGAGCCCGAGCGCCGCCGCCGCTTCCTCTTGCGGCTCGGCGTGGCGCTGACGATCGCGTTCGTCGCGTTGCGCGCGCTCGACCGTTACGGCGATCCGATCCCGTGGTCGTCGCAGCGCGCGCCGTGGCGGACCGTGCTCTCGTTTCTCGCCGCAACGAAGTATCCTCCGTCGCTGTCGTTTCTGCTGATGACGCTCGGGCCTGCGCTCGTCCTGCTCGGGCTGTTCGAGCGCGGCACGCCGCGGCTGCTTCGCCCGTCGCTGCTGTACGGCAAGGTCCCGCTCTTCTACTACGTCGTGCACTTCGCGCTCATCCACGCCATCGCCGTCGTCGTCTGTTTCGCGCGCTACGGCGCGGCGCACTGGCTGTTCGAGTCGCCCGATATGGCGCACTATCCGTTTTCGCCGCCGCCCGGCTGGGGCTTCGGGCTGCCGGTCGTCTACGTGGTGTGGGCGGGCGTGGTGCTCGCGATGTATCTGCCTTGTCGCTGGTTCGCCGCGCTGAAGCAGCGGCGCAGCGACGCGTGGCTGAGCTACCTATGAACAGCCGCCCGCATGGACGGCGGGCATGGCGGCGCGTTCGCCCGTCCGATGCTCGTGCTCGTCGACGAGGCGGCGCATCAGCGCCAGGAGGCCGGGGCGCAGATCGTCGCGCTTGAGCGCCCACGCCAGGTTGGCGCCGAGATAGCCGAGCTTGTCGCCGGCGTCGTGGCGCGTGCCGTCAATGGTGAGGCCGTAGCAGCCGCCGCCGGGCTCCTGCGCCTGCGCGAGCACGCGGAGCGCGTCGGTGAGCTGGATCTCGCCGCCCCTGCCGGGTGGAGTTCGCTCCAGAATGTTCCAGATCGCCGGCGGCAAGACGTAGCGCCCCACGATCGCCAGCCGCGACGGCGCCGTCCCGGCCGCCGGCTTCTCCACCATGTCGCCGATGCGCAGCGTCCGCGGCGCGTCCGCCATCGGCGCGGCGGAGACGATGCCATACAGATGCTCCTGCCCCGCGGCGACCTCCAGGAGGGACACGACGCCTTTGCCACCGCCCAGCCGCTCGTACTCGTCGATGAGCTGTCCGATCGCCGGGCGCCGCCCGTCGCAGTCGAAGAGATCGTCACCGAGCAGCACCGCCACCGGCTCGTCCGCGACGGCTTGTCGCGCCACCAGCACCGCGTGGCCGAGCCCGAGCGGCTCCTTCTGGCGCACGGTCACCAGGCGCACCATGCGCGAGAAGCGCTCGACGACGGCGAGCAGCTCCTGCTTGCCGCGCTCGCGCAGCGTGTGCTCGAGCTCGTAGCTGTGGTCGAAGTGATCTTCGATCGTCGACTTGCCGCGCCCGGTGACGAGCACGATCTGCTCGATGCCAGAAGCCAGCGCCTCCTCGACGATCAGCTGCAACGTCGGGACGTCGACGATGGGCAGCATCTCCTTGGGGATCGCCTTGGTCGCCGGCAGAAAGCGCGTGCCGAGCCCCGCGGCCGGGATCACCGCCTTGCGTATGCGCGTCATGCCTCGGTGGTAACCACCGACGGAGCACGGGCATGAACGATGTGTGGCGTGCAATCGCGCGCCGGGGTGATCGCCGGCGTACACGGAATCGTCAGGGTCGTCAGGGTCGGACGGCGCAGTCGGCGAGCGCGCCGTCAGGCATTCCGTTGTCGGTGCAGACGAGCGCCTTGAAGGGCTGGGGCGAGCCGGCGTAGTCGCCGATGAGGAACGCGGTGATGGTGTCGCCCCACGACGGCACCGCCGGCGGCGTGAAGGTCAGCGCGTCGTCGCCGGCGCCGGCGAGCCGCACCGTCAACAGCGGCGCTTGTTGCAGCGGCGGGAGCATCACGTACCCGTTGGCGCCGGAGGTGCTGCCCTGGCCCACGGCGCCGTAGGCGACGTCCAGGAATGCCGCAGAGAATTGGTTGCCCGAGCCCGTCCCCGCGTCGACCGACGGTGTGTCCGGCGACGCGTGGATGAAGCGCACCGCCACCGGGCCCGGCGCGAGGCCGCTATCGTCGACGTACAGCTTGATCGCGATGGCGTTGTCGTTGCCGGCGGGCGGATGCATCAGCCCGAGCGCGGCGATGGTCACGTTCTGGTCGGCTACCAGCGCCGGCAGATCGGTCGTGTCGACCATGCCGACGTCGCACGAGACGGCGCCGCCGGCGACGACGCGAACGTCGTACTGATCGGCCGGTACGGGTAGGTAGCGGGTCGCCTGCGCGTAGGCGAGCCCGGGCGCGGCCACACCCGCCTGTTGGAGCATCGGCCCGCTGAACGAGGTCGAGCCGTGCGGTGCGAGGCAAATGTCGATCGGCCCTGCGTCGAGCGCCAGGTGCGCCACGCGCACGAGCGCCGCGCCCGTCGGCGCAACCGCGGTTGGAGTGGGTGCTGGAGTTGGAGTTGGAGCTGGACCGCCCGAGGGCGTGGGATCCGGAGCGGTGCTGTCGCTGCAACCGACGGCTGCGGTGCAGAGCCCTGCGAACAAGACCTCGAGAAGTTTCGTTCTCATTGAACGCCTCCTGCCCGGTGACTGAGCCGGTGATAAGCAGCGCCGCCGTCGTTCGATAGGAACGAAGAGGTTTCGCGTCGCTTTCGTTCGCGCGAGGAAACAGTCGTCGCTGCCGACGCGCGCTTCGTCGCGACAGCGGGTTCAAGCAGCGCGCGAGGCGGGGTTTAAGCCCACCGAGCAGTTGGTCGACGAGCGATCGCCACCGGCGAGCGATCGGAGCATGCATATGGCGACAGGCAAGCCGAACGGGAAATCAGGCGACGCATCGGCGCAACGTTTGCTCGATGCGATCGGCGCCTCGGAGCTCGAATACTTCAGCGCCGCCGATGAGCGCGCGACCGCCGACGCGCTGCAGTCGTGGCCGCTCCTGGCCGCGGTCTGGCGCACCTTACGCGTCGAGCGCGCCGTCAATGACTCCGATGCGCGTCGCGTGACCGCCGCGGCGGAATGCGCGGACCCGCCCTTGCGCGTCGTCGAGCTGGCGGACGCCGCTTCATCCGAAGGCGAGGAGAACTGAGCATGAAGTCGATCGCGATCGCTTCACTCAAAGGCGGCGTCGGCAAGACGACGACGGCCGCCAATCTGGGCGCGGCCCTGGCCAGACGTCAGCGCGACGGCGTGCTGCTCGTCGACCTCGATCCACGCAACCAACTCGGCATGCACGTCGGTCTCGCGGCCGACTGCGCCGGGCTGGCGGAGGCGAGCGTGCGCGGCGTGAGGTGGGAGCGGGTCCTGCAACGCAGCCTCGACGACATCTCCTGCTTGCCGTTCGGCGCGCCCCGCGACGGGCTCGGCGGTGAGCTCGACGCGATCTTCGCCTGTCGGGCCACGCTCCTCGCCGACGGGTTGGCGGAGCCCGCCTTGCAAACACACCACGTGGCGGTGCTCGACACACCACCGTGGCCGTCGCCGTTGCTCGATCAAGCGCTGTCGCTGGCCGACATCGTGATCGTCGTGCTCATGGCCGACGCGGCGTCGTTCGCGACCCTGCCGGCGGTGCGCTCGTTGCTGCGGCGCCGCGCCGCCAGCCGCGCGGGCGATGCGCGTTCCTGGCTGCTCATGAACTGCGTCGACAGCACGCGCCTCAGCCGCGATGTGCAGGCGCTCGTCGCGGCGCAGCCCGAGCTGCCGCTCGTGGAGCCCGCGATCCATCGCGACACCGGCGTGCCGGAAGCGTTCGCGCTGCAGCGGCCGGTCATCCTGGCATCACCGACGAGCCAGGCGGCCGACGACTTCGAGCGCGTCGCCGCGTGGGCGATCGAGGAGCTCGCTGCCGAGAGCCCGGCGCGTCCAGCGCAAGCGAGCCGCGGCGAGGCCAACCCGATCACGGACGTCGCGTCGGCGCACGAGGCGAGCCGATGAAGTGGCTCGCCCTGTCGGTGCGCATCGTGCTCGCCGCGCTCGCCGTCGTCTTTTTGGCCGTGGTCGTGGTGACGCCGCTCGACGTCGGCCCCCAGCTCCTCCTCGGCGGCGCGGCCTTCGCGCTGGCGCTCGTCGTGCGTAACCGCAACTTCGCGAGCACCGGGCCGCTGCTCACCATGTTCTCGATCGTCGCCTCCAGCCGCTACATCTGGTGGCGCGTCTCGTCGACGATCGACTTCGACTCGACGACCGACCGGATCCTCGGGCTCTCGCTCCTGGGCGCCGAGCTCTACGCCTTCGCCGTCTTGCTCCTGGGCGCGTTCCAGACGCTCTACGTGCTCCAGCGCAAACCGGCTCCGCTGCCTGCCGATCGCGCGGCCTGGCCGACCGTCGACGTGTTCATCCCGACCTACAACGAGCCGCTCGAGGTGGTGCGCCCGACGGTGCTGGCGGCGCTGCGCATCGACTGGCCGGCGGACAAGCTGCGCGTGCACCTCCTCGACGACGGCAGCCGGCCCGCGTTTCGCGATTTCGCGGGCAGCGTCAAGGTCAACTACATCATTCGCGCCGAGCACAAGCACGCCAAGGCCGGCAACCTCAACCACGCGCTCAAGATCACCGACGGCGAGCTCATCGTCATCTTCGACAGCGACCACATCGCGACGCGCTCCTTCTTGCAGCTCACCGTCGGCTGGTTCCTGCGCGATCGGCGCCTCGGCATGCTGCAGACGCCCCATCACTTCTACAACCCCGATCCCATCGAACGAAACCTCGGCCAGTTCCGCCGCGTGCCCAACGAAGGCGAGCTGTTCTACAGCTACCTGCAGAGCGGCAACGACTTCTGGAACGCCACCTTCTTCTGCGGCTCGTGCGCGATCATCCGCCGCTCGGTGCTCGAGGAGGTCGGCGGGATCGCCACCGACAGCCTGACCGAGGACGCGTTGACCTCGCTCCGCTTCCAGCGGCTCGGCTATCGCACCGCCTACCTCAACGTGCGGCAGGCCGGCGGGCTGGCCACCGACACGCTCGCCGCGCACATCGGCCAGCGCGTGCGCTGGGCCCAGGGCATGTGCCAGATCCTGCGCGTCTCCAATCCGCTCGTCGGACGCGGCCTCTCCATCGGCCAGCGGCTCTGCTACCTGAACGCCAGCGTCCACTTTCTCTACGGGCTGCCGCGCCTCATCTTCCTGCTCGGCCCGCTCGCGTATCTGATCTTCGGCGCCCACATCTGCACGGCCGCGCCGGCGATGCTGCTCGCGTACCTCTTGCCGCACCTCGTGCACGCGATGCTCGTCGACACGCACACGCGACGCCGCTTCCGCTACGCGTTTTGGAACAACGTCTACGAGACGGTGCTCGCCGTCTACATCCTGGTGCCGACGCTGATCGCGCTCTTGCGCCCACGCGCCGGCGTCTTCAAGGTCACCGACAAGGGGCAGATCGCCGAGGGCGGCTTCGATCGCCGCATCGCGCGCCCGTACCTCATCTTGCTGCTCTTCAACGTCGCCGGCGTGGCGCTGGCGCTGATGCGCCTCATCCTGTGGGACTACTACGACTCGGGCACGGTGCTGCTCAACCTGGCGTGGGCGCTGTTCAGCATCTTCAGCCTCGGCGCGGTGCTCGCCGTCGCCTGCGAATCGCGGCAGCTGCGCCGCACCCATCGGCTGCCGATGAAGCTCGCGGCGATCCTGCGCACGGAATCCGGTCACGCGTACCGCACCCAGACGCGCGACCTGTCGCTCGGCGGCGCGAGCCTCCAGTGGAGCGAGCCGCTACCCGCCGGCGAGAAGGTCGAGCTCGCGCTGCAGGTCGGCTCCGACGAGCACTGGCTGCCGGCGCGCACCGTCGGCAGCGACGAGGGGCGATTACGCCTCGCCTTCGACGGGCTCAGCGTGGGCCAGGAGTCGGATCTGGTGCACACGCTCTTCGGGCGCCCCGACGCGTGGATCGACTGGGAACAGGGACGCCCCGCGGATCGCCCGCTCGCGTCGCTGCGCACCTTGACCGGCCAGAGCGTGCGCGGGATGCGGACGGCGCTCAAGGCCGAGCCACGCGTGATGGGCGGTGCCCTCGCGGCTGCGCTCGCGGTGGCGGTCTGCTTCCTCTTGTCGCACACGGGCTGGCGCCTGCAGCCGGCATTCGAACGCGCCTCGGCGTTGGGCGTCATGGTCTCGGAGCGGTTGCGCTCGGCAGCCGACATGCCGTGAGGAATCTTCGCCGACAGATCGCGTGCGCGGCCCTGCTCCTGTGGGCGACAGCCACGGCCGACGCGCGCGCGGGCACGCCCGCCGCGAACGAAGCGTCCGCTGCGCACGCCGAGCCGGGCTGGACCATCGTGCCGCTCGACGAGCTCGGGCTCGACGCCTATACGCGGCGCAAGTGGCGCTCGCCGACGCTGACGATGCGCTATCGCACGCGGCTCGATCGCGTCGTCACCGCGGCCCGCCTGCGCCTCGCGTTTGCCCCGGGAAAGCTCGACGGCGTGACCGCGCTCGCCATCGTCGTCAACGGCGTGCGCGTCGCCGAGCTCCCCGTCGGAGAGCTGCAACCTGCGGAGGCGACCCGCGAGATCGCCATCGATCCGCGCCTCCTCACCGCGGACAACGACGTGACGCTGAGCTGGCAGACGGCACGCACGTCCAATTGCGTCGCGCTCGGCAGCTGGTCGCGGATCGCCGCCGACTCGACGCTGGAGGTGCGCCAGGCGGAGCTGTCCGGACGGATCGATCTGCGCTGGCTGCCGCTGCCCTTCGTCGATCCGCGGCTCGACGCGAGCGCCGAGATCCCGTTCGTCTTCGCCGTCCCGCCGTCGCTCGCCGCCCAGCGCGCGGCGTTCCTCGTCGCCAGCGCGTTCGCGTTGGCGGCGCCGGCGCGACTGTCGTTCCCGGTGCGCGTCGGCTCGCTGCCGCCGGGCAACGCCGTCGTCATCGGCACGCCGGCCGAGCTTCACGCCCTGGGCCTCGACGGTGGCCCCGCGCTCGGCATGATCGAGCGGCCCGGCGGCCACGGCTGGCTCCTCGTCGTCCGCGGCAGCGACGACGAGCTCGTCGAGCGCGCCCTGCGGCTCGCCAAGACGCTCGCCAGCCGCGCGCCCGACAAGGAGCTCGAGCCCGGGCGGCAGATCTCGTTCGCCGAGCTGGTCTCGCGCGAGCAGCTCACGCTGCGCGGCCGCGGCGACGGCCAGGTCCACGTGCCCTTCGTGCTGCCGCCGGCGACCGTCTTTTGGCCCGACGGCAGCCTGCCCGTCAAGATGATCTGGGAGGAGTCGCAAGCGCGAGATGCGCCGCGCGCGCGCATCGTGCTGACGCTGAACGGTCATTACGTGACCACGCTGCAGCGCGCCTGGTCGGTGCGCGCGCCCGGCGTGCACGAGGCGCGCTTTCGGCTGCCACAGGCCTACCTGCGTCGCTACAACGAGCTCACGCTGTCGCGCGAGACGGAGCCGACCGATGCCTGTCCGGCGAAGCACGACGACGAGCTGGTCCGCGTGCTCGGCGACTCCACGCTCGATCTGCGCGGCGCCACCGAGTTCGCGCTCCTGCCCGATCTCGGACAGCTCGTCGCCAGCGGCTTTCCCTTCACGCGAGCGCGCGATCTCGCGGGCACGGCCATCGTGGCGCCGCGCGCGCCGACGCCGGCAACGGAGTCGGCGTCGTTGGCGCTCGCTGCCGAGCTGGCGCGCAGCGCGGGCGTCGTCCCGCGCGGCGCCGAGTTCGTCGACGCGGGCTCGCTGCCGGCGGCGCTCGATCGCGATCTCATCATCGTCGGCAGCGTGCGCGAGCAGCCGCTGCTCTCGCGCTGGAACGCCCAGCGCGCCGCTCTGCCGCCCCGCGGCGGCGGCCTGGTCGGCGCGTTCGAATCACCGCTCCATCGCGGGCGGACGGCGCTGCTGCTCACGGCCGACGGCGCCGGGGCGATGCCCGACGTCGATCTGTTGAGGGCGTCGCTCGCGCTCGACGGCGATCGTCGCAACGTGGCGCTGATCGCCGACGGCAAGCTCGTGGCCCGCGAGGTCGGCCACTCCTACGCGCTCGGCCGTCTCAGCCCCTTGCGGCGGGTCATGTGGTTCTTGTCGCGACGGGCCTACCTCCTCTTGCTGCTGCTCCTCGGCGGCGCCTGGTGGCTGACGCGCGCGGCCTTCGGCGCAGCGGCGCGGCGCGCGCGCCGTCGCTTGACCACGCTCGTGCTCCTCCTGGCCGTCGGAGCGGCAGCGGGCGCGCGCGCGGATGAAGCGCCGGCGACCATCCTGGAGACCCGCGCGCTCTTCTGGGAGCGGAGCGGACGGTGCGACAAGGCGATCGAGGTCTGGCAGCAGCTCAGCCGCCTCGCGCCCACGAGCGCGGCGGCGCAGCAAGGGATCGCGCGCTGCCGCGCCGGGCACGTGTCCGCCGTCGACGACACCAAGGAGCGTGCCGTCGCTGGTGCGCGCGCGCTCGCCGCCGCCGGCAAGTACGACGAGGCCATCGCCGCCTACGACAAGATCTTCAGCGGCGCGCCGCCGGAGGCCTATGCGCTCGAGTATGACGAGACGCTGGCCGGCACGCGCGCCGGCCGCGCGGAGGCGCAAGCCCGGCTCGGCGCGCTCGCGGCCAAGCACGGCGATGCGCCCGAGTACGCCCTGGCCTACGCGCGCTCTCTGGCCTACGCCGAGAAGACTCGCCGCGACGGGATCGCGCGCCTGGAGCGGCTGGCCGCCACCGTCCCCGCGGTCGCGGCCAAGGCCGAGTCGGCCTGGCGCAGCGCGCTGACCTGGCTCGACGCCAACGCCGCCGATCGGCCGCTCTTCGATCGCTATCTCGCGCGCCACCCGGACGACGACGAGCTCGTGCAGCGACGCCGCGCGCTCGATCGGGTGAGCACGCTCGACACCGCCGTCAAGCTCGGTTACGCGCGCCTCAACGGCGGCGCGCTCGACGACGCGGCGGAGACGTTCGGGCGCGTCCTCGCGCGTTCGCCGAAGGACCTGCACGCGCTCGTCGGCATGAGCTGGGTGCGTCTCAAGCAGGCGCGCTTCGCCGAAGCACGCACGTTGGCCGAGGCGGCCAAACGCGGCGCGCCGGCCGCGGCGACGCTGTGGCAGCCACCGCTGCACGCCGCGCTGCTCTGGATCGCGCTCGATGAAGCCGCCGACGCCGAGAAGCACAAGGACTGGCCGGCGGCGGAAGCGGCGCTGCAACATGCACAAGCCGTGGCCGGGCGTGACGGCGCCCTGGTGGCGCTCCGTCGCGGCCGGCTCTTCTTGGCCGAGGGCCGAGCCGCCGAGGCGGAGAAGCTGCTGCGCCCCCTCGTCCCGGCGCAGCCCGACGCGCTGCCGCCGTTGGTGGAGGCGCTCCTCAGCCAGGGCAAGACCGACGAGGCGGCCGAGGTCGAGCGTCAGCTGCCGCCCGACAGCGACGGCACCGGACGCCGCCTGAAGATGGCGATCGCGCGCGCGCGCGCACGCGCGGCCGCGGCCCGTGGCGACAACGCGACGGCGCTGCAGACGCTGCGGCAGGCGCTGGAGAGCGATCCGAGCGACCGTGACACGCGGCTCGAGCTGCTCTATCGCGAGCTCGACGTGCCGGCGGTGAGCGCGGCGCTGGCCCTCGGCGAGGCGCTGCATCGCGAGCGTCCCGACGATGCCGACGTGATCGCGGCGCTGGCGTTGGCGCAGGATCAGAACAATGACGACGCGGCCGCGCTCGCGACCCTGAAATCGATCGATGCGACGCGTCTGACGCCCGACGCCCGCGCGCTTCGCGATCGGCTCGAGCTCGGCGTGACCGTGCGCGCGGCGCTCGAGACCGGGCGCGGCTCGCGGCAGATCGCCGCCCGGCTGGCCGCGCTCGAGCGCGAGAACGAGGCCAACCCCGAGCTCCTCGCCGTCGTCGCCGCGGCGTGGTGGAAGGCGGGCAAGCACGAGCGCGCGCTGACGACGGTGCGCAAGGTGCTCGCCCAGGCGCCGTCGCGGGCCACGCGCCTGCGCTGCGCCGGGATCCTGCTCGATGCCGGCGGCGCCGGCGCCGGCGAGCTCTCGCGGCTGCTCGACGACTTGAGCGCCGAGCCGCGGCTGTCGGTCCGCGAGCGCGCTCAGATCGACGCCATCCGCACGACGCAGCTCGTGCACGCGGTCGACGACGATCGCCGCGCCGGCGAGTATCGCCGTGCCTTCCTGCGGCTCGACGGCGCTCTTTCGGCCACGGCCGATGCTCCGCTGCTCCTGGCCGCGCTGGCGCGACTGCAGGCGAGCGCCGGTCATCCGCGCAAGGCGCTCGCCATCTACGACATGCTCGTCGAAGAGGATCCGACGGATCTGGCCTTCACCGAAGGCGCCGCCTTCGCCGCCGTCGCCGCCGGCGATCTTCCGCGCGCGCGCAAGCTGGCCGCGGCCGCGCTCGAGCACCACGCCAACGATCCGCGCGCGTTCCTCCTCGCGGGACGGATCGCGCTGGCCCGCCACGACGATGCGCTCGGTTATCACCTGTTGAAGCTCGGCCTCGAGCGCTCGCCGGCGGCGCCCGCCGAGAAGCCCGACGGCGACGTGCAGCTGGCGGCGGCGCGCGCGCTCGTCGCCGACGCGCGGCAGGAGCTCGAGGGCGACGAGCCCTCGTCCGACGAAGAGCCGCCGCCCGACGAGGCGCTGCGCAGCGAGATCAGCGCGCTCGACCTGCGCTACGCGCCGATCGCCGGCGCCGGCGTCTCGTTTCGTTTTCGCAGCGGTGATCCCGGCCTGTCGCGGCTCTTCGAGGTCGATCTGCCGCTGACGCTTCAGATGTCGCCGGGCCCCCGCTGGGGCCGCTTCACCGCGCTCGGCGTCCCCGTGTACCTCGGCGGGCAGTCCACCGATCTCACCGATCCCGCCACCGCCGACGCCTTCGGCACCGACGGTGTCAACACGCCGACGACGCTGCCGCTGCGCCTCTCCAACAGCGTCTGGGGCTTCGCGATGGCGCTGCGCTACGAGTACCGCGATCTGCGGTTGGAGCTGGGCTCCACGCCGATCGGCTTCCGCGTCGTCGATGTCGTCGGTGAAGCGGGCTGGGACGGCCACGTCGGGCCGTGGACCCTCGGCCTGCGCGGCTTTCGCAGCGCCGTCACCGACAGCGTGCTCTCCTACTCGGGCCTCCGCGATCCGAGCACGGGAATCATCTGGGGCGGTGTCCGGCGCGAAGGCGGCGCCATCAACATCAACTTCGATCCCGGCGACTACGTGCTGCATCTGCTCGTCTCGTACGCCGCGTTCACCGGCAAGCACGTCGACACCAACCATGGCGGCGCCTACAGCCTGAGCGGGATGTGGCGGTTCTACCGGCGGCCACGGCAGACCGTGGGGCTCGGCCTCGACGCCTTCGTCATGAATTACGCCGAGGACCTGCGCTACTTCTCGCTCGGGCAGGGCGGCTACTTCAGCCCGCAGCTCTTCCTGCTCGTCGGGCTGCCGCTGACGTGGGTGGCGCAAGGCGACGGCTGGACGCTGACCGCCGGCGGCGAGAGCGGCGTCAACTACTACTTCGAGGACGCCTCGCCGCTCTTTCCCGTCGACGGTGGCCTGCAGGGGATCCGCGTCGCCAATCCCGGGCTCGGCACCCAGCTGCATGGCGCCTTCTACCCCGGCATCGAGAAGGTGAACGCCTACGGCAAGGTTCGCGTCGACGTCGCGGTCGACCTCGGCAGCCACTTCGCGCTCGACGCCGGCTTCGACGGCGAGTTCTCGGCGGCCTACAGCCAGGTCATCTTCACGCTCGCGTTCCACAAGGCGTTCCCACGATGACGCGCCTCCTGGCCGCGCTGCTCGTCCTCTCGTCGGTCGGCGCCAGCGCCGGAGCCGAGTGCGGCCGCGCGCCGGACTGGCCGTTGTGGCAGGCGTACGTCGAGCACTTCGTCTCCGCGGACGGCCGCGTCATCGATTACACCGGCGGCGGCGTCACCACCTCCGAAGGCCAGAGCTACGCGCTGTTCTTCGCGCTCGTGGCCAACGATCGGCCGCTGTTCCGCCGCCTGTATGCGTGGACCCGCGACAACCTCGCCGGTGGCCGGCTCGACGACCGGCTGCCGGCATACCGCTGGGGGCGACGCGCCGACAACAGTTGGGGGATCCTCGATCCCAACTCCGCCGCCGACTCCGATCTATGGATCGGTTACACGCTCGTCGAAGCGGGACGGCTCTGGCGCGATGACGGGCTCGCCCGCACCGGCTCCGCGCTGCTTCGCCGCGTCGTCGAGCTCGAGGTGGCGGACCTGCCCGGCCTCGGTGCCATGCTCTTGCCCGCGCCGCGCGGGTTCGTGCACGGCCGGCTGTGGCGGCTCAACCCGAGCTACCTGCCGCCGCAGCTCCTGCGTGGCCTCGTGGCCGACGGTGTGTCCGGACCGTGGGACGAGATGCGCGCCAACTTGCGGCGCATGATCGTCGCGCGCGCGCGCCGCGGCTTCGTCGACGACTGGGTGGGTTGGGAGCCGCGCGCCGGATTCGTCGACGACGCCGTGACCGGATCGATCGGCAGCTACGATGCCATCCGCGTCTATCTATGGCACGCGCTCGACGACAGCGACGGCGCGGCCGCTCGCACGCTCGATGGCCCGTACCAGTACTGGCGCGCGCGCGGTCGCGTGCCCGAGCGCATCGACACGCAACGGCCATCCGCCGACGCGCGTCCGGGGCCGGTCGGGTTTCTCGCGGTGCTGTTGCCGCGCTTGTCGCACGAGGGGGACCCGGCGGCGCGCGCGCGACTGGAGCAACAGATCGAAGCGGCGCGCGACGGTCGCCTCTACGGAAAGCCGCCCACCTATTACGATCAGAACCTCGTGCTCTTCGCGCAAGGCGCTGTCGAAGGTCGCTATCGCTTCGGGCGCGACGGTCGCGTCGTCGCGGCGTGGGCG
The DNA here is from genome assembly GCA_035607415.1 of Polyangia bacterium. Lineage (GTDB taxonomy): Bacteria > Myxococcota_A > Polyangia > Palsa-1104 > Palsa-1104 > JAQBQH01. Next base: position 28,077 of record DATNAQ010000160.1, on the reverse strand, counting down.
CAAGGCTGTCGCGACAGCCACCCCTCGGCAGTGATGAACGCCCGCCCGCCGTAATCCCGGTTGTCCGGCCTCCCGATAGGAACCAGACTTCCCGCCTCGCAAGAGGAGGACTGGTTCCTGATGAATCGCAAACTCGCTCTCTTGGCATCTCTCACGCTCAGCGCCGCCGCGTGCGGCGGAACGAATGGACAACCGCAGGGCTCGATGTCGCCGTCAAATGGCTCGTCTTCGCCCGGCACGCCCGATCCCTCGACGGGGACGACCTCGCCGGGCACACCCCCGCCCGGCTCGCCATCGGCACCGCCTCCGCCGTCGGGAGGCACGAGCGGATGGCTGCACACCAACGGCTCGCAAATCGTGGACGAGCAGGGCACGACGGTGCGCTTGACCGGGCTCAGCTGGTTCGGCCTCGAGACCGCCAACTACGCGCCGCACGGACTGTGGTCGCGCTCGATGAGCTCGATGCTCGATCAGATTCAATCGCTCGGCTACAACACCATCCGCGTCCCGTTCTGCAATCAGCTCTTCGACGCGGGGAGCACGCCCAACAGCATCGACGCCAACCAGAATCCCGATCTGGTCGGCAAGTCGGGGCTCGAGATCATCGACGCCCTCGTCGCCGGTGCGCGCGCCCGTCACCTGCGCATCATCCTCGATCGTCACCGGCCCGATTCGGGCGCGCAGTCGGCGCTGTGGTACACGGCGCAATATCCGGAGCAGCGCTGGATCGACGACTGGAAGATGTTGGCGGCGCGCTACGCGAACGATCCGACGGTCGTGGGTGTCGATCTGCACAACGAGCCGCATGACCCGGCCACGTGGGGCGACGGCAACAGCGCCACCGACTGGCGCCTCGCTGCGGAGCGCGCGGGCAACGCCGTGCTCGGCGTCAACCCGCACCTGCTCGTCATCGTCGAGGGGATCCAGACCGTCGGCGGCGATACCTATTGGTGGGGCGGCAACTTGAAGAACGCCGGCCAGTTCCCGGTCCAGCTCAGCGTGCCCAATCAGCTCGTCTACTCGGCGCACGACTATCCGTCGACGGTCTTCGCGCAGACCTGGTTCAGCGCGCCCAACTATCCGTCGAACCTGCCGGGCGTGTGGGACCAGCACTGGGGCTATCTGGTGACGCAGGGCGTGGCGCCGATCTGGGTCGGCGAGTTCGGCACCGAGGACGTCACGGCATCGGATCAGCAGTGGTTCGCGGCCATCGCGAGCTATCTCGGCAGCAACGGCATCAGCTTCTCGTTCTGGAGCTGGAACCCGGACTCGGGCGATACCGGCGGCATCTTGCAGGACGACTGGCAGACGGTGAACACCAACAAGCAGCAGGTGCTGCAGCCGCTGCTCGCGCCGCTCTTGTAGTCGCCTCCTCGTCGTAATCGCATTCGCATTCGCATTCGCATCGCATCCGCACAAAACGAAACGGCCCGCTCGTCGACGAAGACGAGCGGGCCGTTCACTTTTGGGGGTTGGCGAAGAGCTACAGCGGCGGGTTGGCGTTCTTGACGAGGTCGATGAAGTACGACGAGAACCAGGTGCCGGCTTGCGGCGCGTTCGGCGTCGCATCGGTGTTGCTGCACGACTGATCGAACCGCGACGCGCTCGAATCCGACGTGCCATCGGACTCACCCGGCGGCTTCACCCAGTAGTAGGCGTCCACGCCCGCCACCGGATCGGCCACCGGACGCTCGCCGATGCCGGCGCCGTGGACGTTGCACCACGAGCCCCACTGTTGGCGAATGTCGCCGCGGCCGTCGCGGCTGGTGTCGATGAGGAAGCCCTTGTTGGTGATGCCGGCGGCGGCGAGCGCCTTGCCGAGCTGCTGCACATAGGTGAGCTCGTCGTGGCACGGGTTGCCCTGGTAGTCGAACAGCTCGGGGGTCTCGTCCAGCACCGAGTAGTTGGCGACGTCGGTGGCGAAGCCGCGGATCTTGTCGGCGCCCCCGGCGGCGGTCAGCACGTCGCTGAAGACGCTGACGGCGTTGGCGATGTTGGCCGGCCAGCCGAGCCAGCCCGCGTGCGCAGCGTCGAGGTAGAGCGACACGTTCGGCGCGGCGAGCTTGTTGATCGCGTACGCCACCGAGTCGCGGTAGACCGGAGCGGCGGCCGCGCAACGAGGGTCGCTCATGTTGGTGGCGAGGTTGGGCAGCGAGTCGGGCTCGACGATGCCGACGATGCGCTGGTTCGGGTGCGCGGCGAAGGCGGCGCCGATGGCGTCGACGTAGTCGCTCTTGTAGCGCGCGACGTCGGCCGCCGAGAGCGTGAGCTCGCCGTTCGAGGCGTTGGCGTGGCAGTCGCGGCCCGGCAGATCGTAGATGACGAAGACGGTGACGACCGGCTTGCCGCCGGCTGCTTGTTGCTTGGCGGCATCATCGAGGTAGCCTCCGACGGACGCGACCTTGGCGATGCTGTCGAGCCAGATGGCCGTCGAGTAGCTCTTCATCTTCTGGAGCTGCGCGGCGTCGGCCGGATCGGCCGCGATCGACGAGTCGACTTCGCTGGCGTAGTCGGGGTTCACGTAGAGCTGCGCGCCGGCGAACGGGTTGCCCGTCGTCGCAACGGAGCCACCGCCGTCACCCGACGACGTGCCGCCGCCGTTCCCTCCGCTGGCGCCAGCTCCGGCGCTGCCGTTGCTGTTGCCACCGGCGGTCGCGCCATTTCCGGAGGCCGCAGGCGCCCCGGCAGGCGATGTATTGGCGCCGCCGCAGCCAGCGTGCGCCGTGAGCAGAGCAAACGAGACGAGCCAAAAGGGTCGTAGAGACGAAGCGTACTTTCCGATCAGATTCACGAGTCCTCCTATCAGAGATGGACCCGTGCTCGCGGTTCAACACACGTGCCAGCGAAGCGCGCGGGCGCAGCGCCCCGACGGCAACGAGCATTCATGACAGCTGTAGTCGCCGTTCAACAGTCGCGTAGTCGATCAGCTACACCCGAGCTGCGCGAGCGGACGCTCGGTCGGCGCGCCGCGGAGCGCATCATCGCATCTGGATCGAAGCAATCGGGCCGCGGTATCTCGGGCACGCTCGACACGGTGCTCCGCCGAGGAGTCGAACCTCGATCTCCCGTTTAGAAGACGGGCGTCCTCATCCGTTGGACAGAGCGGAGCGGGGAAGAGGAGAGCGCTGGTCTCGATCCAGATGCCCTGGCGAGCACCGTTCGGTTAGCAACCGACGCCGGACCCTGTCCGGTTCACTCTCCGAGAGGAAGGCGGAGGTCTCGAACCCCACGCGCCGGAGCGCGCGCACTGCTTTCGAGGCAGGCCTGGACCCCGTCCAGCTCACCTTCCGGGGAATGCCGCGAAAGAGCGCTCGCGGCTGCGCTGGCTACGGATAGGACTCGATGACTTCGATCTCGCCGACGATGTTGCGATTGAGCTCGTCGAGATCTTCGGCGGGAATCCAGTACTCGCGATGCTGGCGCGAGCCGACGACGCGCACGTCGTATCGAATCAGGAACTCGTCATTCACCGCGAAGCGCGTGACGAATCCCGCGCCGTACGCGGGCGCATTCCACGAGCGCGCCAGCTGCGCCGCATATTTCACGTCGAGCACCGGGTAGAAGATTGGCTGCTCGGGAAGCCGCGGCGGAAAGGCGTGGAAGCCGCTCTTCTCGATGAGCTCGAGCTCCGTCGGGCCGACGGGCCGGTACAACGTGGTCGTTCGCATCTGCTTCCTCCTTTCGTCATTCGCTGTTGTCGTTGTCGAGCTCGCCGTTCCAGTAGCGGAAGTCGCGCAGCCACTGCTTCCAGCTGTGCGGCATTCCCTTGCCGAACGTGAACGTCATGCGCCAACCGTCCGGCAGCTTCTTCGGCCGACGCGGCACCGACTGCAAACGCATGCCGACGTCGGCTGCGAGTCGCGCGCCCTTTCTCTGGTTGCACGGCACGCAGCAGATGACGACGTTCTCCCACGTCGTCTTGCCGCCGAGCGCGCGCGCCACGACGTGATCGTACGTCGCTTCTTGCCGCAGGACCTTCTTCGCGCAGTACTGGCAGCGGCCGTTGTCGCGCGCGTAGACGTTCTCGCGCGAGAACTTCGGCATCTGCTTGCGCGCCCGCACCGCGCGCAAAAAGCGGATCACCGACGGCATCTTGATCTCGAACGTGATCGAGCGGACGAAGCGATCCTCGTACTCCTCGATCACTTCGACCTTGCCGTCGAACAGCAGGGTCACGGCTCGCTTCCAAGAGACGCGAGCCACCGGCTCGTAGCTTGCTGTCAAAACCAGAGTTTCCATGGCCCGGCCTCCTTTCTCCTTCGTTGATTGTTGGTGCCCGCGCGGTGCTCGAGGAGAGATTCGAACTCTCACGGGCTGATTCGCCCACGCGGGTCTGAGCCGCGCGCGTCTACCGTTACGCCACTCGAGCATTGTGCGGTCGGCGAGAATCGAACTCGCACGGGAGCAAATCCCACCAGGCCCTCGACCTGGCGCGTTTACCTTTTCGCCACGACCGCGATCAGTGCCGAGCCAGGGAATCGAACCCTGCTGCATCTGTTTGTAGGACAGTGGGTCTCCCCAGAGACCGAGCTCGGCGTATCGTCGCTGCGGACGGATTCGAACCGTCGAGACCGAGCGTATGAGGCTCGTCTGCACCCAGTGCGCGCAGCGGTGCTCTCGGCGAGAATCGAACTCGCGACTCGAGCTTCGGACGCTCGAATGATTTCCGTTTCACCACGAGAGCCTGGGCCCCGACGAAGGAAGGGGGACCGAAGGTCCTGTACGTAGCGTCCCCGGGAGGAGTCGAACCTCCGACGCGAGGTTCGTAGCCTCGCATGATGTCCATTTCAACACGGGGACAGAATCGGTGAGGCGAGCATCAGAGCCGTCGGCGGGAATCGAACCCGCATCTCCGCCGTACCGGAGCGGCGCTCTGCCATTGAGCGACGACGGCATTGCCCTGGCGGGATTCGAACCCGCATCGATCCATGCAAAGCGACCTATTGGGAAACGCGCTTCCCATGCGCAACCTCCCGGCCACGCAACGGTGCATCCGCAACCCCGGTCGCAACCCACACCCTCAGGTCGAGGTAGCAGGTCATGGGCGCCGCTTTCACGGTTCCGGTTTCACGTTTTTCCGGTGAGCTGCCTTTTGCTCTACAGGGCAGTGGAGGCGGCGGGAGTCGAACCCGCTTATCTCTGCTTGCAAGGCAGTGACCCGTCCCGACGGCGCCCCCGATCGATCGCAACAGTGCCCCCCTCCGGAATCGAACCGGCTCCTTCCGGGCTTCAACCGGACGCGCAGACCACTTACGCAAGAGGGGCGAAGCGCTCGCCGTGGGAATCGAACCCACCTGGTTCCGTTGGACAGACGGATCGCCTCACCAGAGGCGCCGGCGAGCAAGGTATGGGGTGATGGACGGGGATCGAACCCGCATCTCGCGGGCCACGGCCGCGCGCTCTGCCATTGAGCTACCAACACCATCACGGTCCGCCCTGAAGGATTCGAACCCTCATCTCTCGCTAATCGGGCGAGCGTCCTTGCCGTTGGACGAAAGGCGGAATGGTCGGGGTGGCAGGGTTTGAACCTGCGACCTCTCGCTCCCGAAACGAGCGCTCTCCCAGCTGAGCTACACCCCGATGAAACGATCGCGTCCCGTGCGGGAGTCGAACCCGCCTCGCAGCATTGAAAGAGCCGCATCCTGGCCGCTAGACGAACGGGACGATGCAGTGACCCCACCGAGTGCTGCCCTCGGTTTTCCGGATTGAGAGTCCGGCGAACTAGCTGGTGTTCTATGGGGCCGAGGTCCGACGCGGAGTCGCACCGCGCTTCACCGTTTTGCAGACGGTGTCCTTCACTCGAAGCTCGGACCGGAGCTCCAGCGGCAGGAATCGAACCTGCAATATCCCGATTAACAGTCGGGCGCCTTTCCATTTGGCTACGCTGGAATGGAGCCGGCGAGAGGAGTCGAACCTCCGACCCGCGGTTTACAAAACCGCTGCACTGCCGTTGTGCGACGCCGGCGACGGGCCGACAATGGTTCCGGGGGCTGGAATCGAACCAGCATCGAGCGGGTCAGAGCCGCTTCTCCTGCCATTGGAGGACCCCGGATCGAGACGGAAGCTCCGGCGCGTGGATTCGAACCACGACAGCGAGCTTCAAAGACTCGCGCCCTTGCCATTAGACGACGCCGGAATATTCGGAGTGCGGGATATGGGAGTCGAACCCATCTTGCCGATTTGGAGGACCGGTGCGCCTGCCGCTACGCCAATCCCGCGCGCGTGCCGTGCCGTCGACGGGGCTCGAACCCGTACCCAACGGATTAAAAGTCCGCTGCTCTGCCACTCGAGCTACGACGGCGAAAGTGGGTGCGGAAGGAATCGAACCTTCAAGTGACGGATTAAGAATCCGCTGCCCTGCCATTAGGCGACGCACCCGAGACGCCGGCTCTCCATGCACGCGCGAGCCGGCGTTTCGTTTCTTGGCTGCCACTATTCGATTTTCAAAGAATGCCATCAGTGAGGCCGGGCGGAATCGAACCGCCTTGGTCGCAAGGACGTCCGGGTTACAGCCGGACCGGTCTCCATAGCCGTCTACGACCTCAGTTGCGGCGGAGCGGTCGACGGGATTCGCACCCGTGATTCCGACTTGGCAAGCCGGCGTGTCACTCCAACACTTCGACCGCATATCGCGCGCACACGAATCCCGTTATTCGAAATCGAGGTTCTCGATATTCGAATCATCGTGCGCGCGCACCTCGAGCCCTCGTCGGGAGTTGCACCCGATCCGGCGCCTTACGAGAGCGCTGCTCTGCTACTGAGCTACGAGGGCAAGCGCGGGCCGCCGAGGAATCGAACCTCGCCGCGACCGTTTTGGAGACGGTCCGATGCCCAGCATCCGCGACCCAAGTACCGTCGCTCGCCGCATCTATGTGTCTTCCGCGCCATGCTTGTCCGTACTTCTCCTCAGTTCTCGTCGCTGAAAACAAAAAAGGCCGGGAACCCTCGGGTGCCCGGCCTCTCGCGATCCCTCTCGGGAAGTCTGCTAAGAGCCGGGCCCGATCCAATCCTTGTTGGCGAACGGGCGACCAGGCAGCGTCGCGACGAGGCTATGCCCCTGCGAACGCACATAGGCCGCCGCGATCGCGCTTTCGCGCGTCGCTTTGCAACCTGGCTCTGTCCGCAAGAACATCATCCTTATTCACCTACGCGCCGTTTGTTGGTTCGTCAAGCTTTTTCTTGTACGCAAACGCATATTCAAACCTTCCAAACGAATCCATTACGGAATTATTCAATCGCCGTTCCCACATCGACGTCGCGCCTGTAACAGCCACGATTCGATCTCCGCACGGTTCGGTGCGTCATCCGGAAGCCGCGAGCTCGTCAACGCCTCGTCGAGCCTGGCGAATACACGTTCGACCCGTCCACGCCACGTCCCACGAAGCGGCTCGTCGAGGACGACGCGTTCGCCGGCACACTTTTGCGCGACCAGCTCTCGAGCCTCGGAAAATCCACACTCGTCGACGTGAATCGCCTTCAGGTGGAGATCGCTGTCCGGCGAGGGGAAGCCGTACGCATTGCGCCGCTCACGCTGATGACGACGTGCGTGCGGCTCCGCGACTCCTCGTCGAGGACGCGATCGGCGACCTCGGTTTGCTTTGTCGTCAACATGCTCACTGCTCGTCCTTCAACGAAATCGGCGGCAGCGACGGGGCATCGCGTCCGAGCCCTGCCTCAGCAGGTTGCTCGGGCGTGATCGAGCGGCTCAGCTCGACCGCTTCGAGCGCGTGCAGCTACACGAGGTGCTGCGCGTCTGTCGACGGTCGCCGAGCCTTTCCGCCGCCGGCCGCGAGCTGTTCGCTTCCTCGCGCGCGCAAAAGCAGAGCACGAACGACGCCGACCGCCTCCGCAAATACCTGGCTCGCTTCGGTCTCGGCTGGGCGTCCTTGCATGGCGCTGCCCCGGCTCCATCCCCAGACTCGGTGTCGTGATTCGACACGCGGCATCGAGCTGAGGTGGAGCATTGCATCGACCGCTCAGTAATCGTTGGGTGGTGTCGCGCAGGTTTGACCGGTCGGAAACGGCGCACAAGACGGCTCGCTGCCGATGCCCGCGCGCGCCGCGATCCAGTGGTTGACATGATCGGCGTTCATCTTCGGCACCGACGTGTGGCCGGAGCTCGGATCGAAGCAGTAGGTGATCGTCGCCGTCGCCGACGGATCGGCCAGATCGGAGGCGAAGCGATCGCGCGCGCATTGCGCAAACCCGACGGTGACGTCCTGATCGCCGCCCGAGTACCAGACGAGCAGCGGCGCGCCCATCGGATCGAGCGGCGGGCGATCCGCCTTCCAGCGCGCCAACCACTTCGTCGCGTCGGGCGACGAGCAATCGACGTTGAACGGGGTCGCCGCGCAATTCGAGCCGACATTGTCGATGAACGACTGATCGAAGAAGTCCGACGTGGTGGTGCCGAGCATCTGCAGATCCGTGGCGTCGTAGCAGCTCTGGCCGGCGACGAGCGTCGTGCGCACGAGATCGCGCTTCGACGGCTGAAACATGCTGAGGCCCATACCCGGTCCGTCGAGCAGCTCGCCTTCGGCGTAGAAGTACCACATGGCGAACAGGATCGCCGTGCTGTCGGCGTTGGTGTTGAACATCGCCAGCGGCGAGGTGATCGCGCCGAACGCGGCCATCGAGGTCCACCACGGCGCGTAGGCGGCGACGCCGACGAGGTTGCCGCTCATGCCGTACGAGCTGGCGTAGTGCTGCGCGGCGATGACCGCGTGGCCGCCCTGCGAGTGCCCGACGAAGACGACCTTGTCGAACTGGCGATCGGCGGGAAGCACCGCTCGCGCGGCGCGGGTCGCGTCGAGGATGCCGTAGGCTTCGTCCTCGGCGTGAAAGTATCCCGGCGGCTGTCCGTACGCGAAGCCTTCGTAGTCGGGGATGATGACGGTATAGCCGTACGCGACCAGCGGAATGACCGACGCCGAATAGTCGTTGAGGTTGCTCGCGTCCGCGAGGTTGGTGTACGAGGTCGCGCAGGACGGCGCGAGCCCGACGGTGGGATGGCCGTAGACGACGAGCGGCGCGCCGGGAAGCGGCTTCTCCGGGACCGCCAGCACCGCCGCCATGTCGCCTTCGCTGGCGCTGCCGGCCGCGGCGTCGCTCGCGCGCAGGCTGCGATAGGCGATGCGCCAGGTCCAGAATCCCGACGGCAGCGAGGGGCCCGGATAGCCCATCGCCGTCGCCTGCGTGTTGGCCCAGTCGGCGGTGAGTGACTCGCTCGGGGAGCAGCGCACGACGTCGCCGCGGTGCGAGGCGTCCATCGCCGGCAGGCTCGTCGGCAGCGTGTAGACGTCGGCGGGGAGATCACTGCACGCCATCGCCAGCGACGGCGGCGCGCCGAGCGATGTCGGCATGGCCATGTCGGAGCTGATGCCGGTCGAGGAGGCCGAATGACAACCGAGGACGGATGAGCAAACGAGCAGCGGGACGAGAATTCGCATCGCCGCATCATAAAGGACACGCGCGCAGATGGCGATGCCGATCGACACAGAACTTCTATGATTGACCGTGGCGGAACAACGGTCTTTGCCGCGAGGGCCGGCATGTAGCCGCGCCTCCTACCCACGGCGATGCTGCACGCGACGCGTCCTCGCCGTGGAGCTTTGCAGATGGGATGTCGGCAGCTCGACATCGCGATCATTTCGTCGTCCGACGGCTGCGACATTCTGCCGCGCTGAAGTCCATGAGAGATGGACATCCCATACGTGGACTCGCGTCCATGGCGTCGACGCGCGCGCGCGCCGTCGGCCGCGGACTTGCGACGGGTCCGCGCGTTGCACTTCGCGCCGACGACCGCTTGCCGAAGAGAAAGGGTGCCGATGATGAACCTCCGCTCGCTCGTCCGTGCGCTGCTCGTTTGTGCTGTTCTGCTCTCGTCACGATCGTCACACGCCGTCGACATCGCCTATCGCAGCTTCACCACGTCGGCGACGATGGGGCCGCAGGCGGCGCAGTTTGCAAACAAGCTGGCCGCGCTCACGGCCGTGGCGCTCGGCGCCAACCGCGTGCGCTTCGTGCCGCTGTCGGGAACGCCGGCGATCCCGCCGCAATTCGGCGGCCGGATCCTCGCGGCCGTGGCGGCGGGGGCAGCCGCCGGTGGCTTCGACGCCGCGTACATCTCGGGCACCGATCTCGACAAGGCGTGGGGCTTCATTTTCAACTCCGGCGTTCCGTTCGGCCCCGACTTCGACGAGTTCATCGGCTTTCTCTACGGCAAGAGCATCAACGGCACGTCCAGCGGCCTCGACCTCGTGCAGTGGATGCTCGACGCGCACCAGAGCAACGTCGTCGTGCTCCCGATCGTCGCCAGCTCCGAGCAGCTCTCGGGCTACTTCCCGCTGCCGATCGGCGACAACGACGCGCACCATCGCGGCATTGGCCTCGCCGGACTCTGTGAGCAGAGCTGGACGCTGCGCTATCTGCCACCGGCCGAGTACGCCATCGACAAGGCGTGCGACAACCTCGTCGCCGTCCACGCCATCGCCTCCAAGAACATCCGCTTCATCGAGGCCGTCCCCGGCGCCGGCTCGCTGGTCGGCGCCGTCAAGAGCGGGCAGCTGCAGGGCTTCGAGTTTGCGACGCCGCTCGACGACGTTTCGCAGCTGTGGGTCGGCGCCGACAACCCGGCGACGGTCGGCGTCCGCTTCGTGCACGCGCCCGGCTGGCAGCAGCAGTTCCTGATCACGTGGATGGTCGTGAACAAGGACGTGTGGAACACGCTGTCACCGGGTCAGCAGGCGATGGCAGCGAGCGTGGCGCGCGATCACGTGCTCAGCTCCTACTCCGAGAGCATGCAGCAGCAAGGCGACGCGCTCCGCCACATCCTGTCCACCAACGGCGCGGGTCGCGACGAGCAGATGGTGCTGAGCGAATGGCCCGAGCGCGACCTCGAGCGCTTGAGCATCGCGACCAATCAGATCCTCAACGAGCGCACGCGCGACCCGTCGCTGCCGAGCGAAGACCGCCAGGAGCTGGCCACGGTCCTCGAGCTGCTGCGCGCGTACGTGCACGCGAACAATCGATACTGGAACGTGCGCGGCATCCGTCCGCAGATGCGCTTCGAGCAATGGCGCGGGCCGACCGGGCAGCCGTGGGCCGACGAACGGCGCGGACGTCACTGAGCCGACTCGCTCGCGAATGGCCAGTCTGTGAGTACAGGCGCAGGGTCACATGATGCCGTGATAGGCCGAGTTGGCTAGTCGAATAGACGATTGCGACGCCGTCGCCGTCGCGATCCGCCCGAAATACATGCGTTCGGCGCTTGGCAGAGGAATTGCTGGGCGCACGCCGTCATGCGCATGTCCGCTGGTCTCGACGAGCTACGGCGCCACGCACGGCATCGCCTCGGTAGCGCTGCAAATGTGCAACACGGCCGCTGTGGCACGGGCACCGTGTTCACCCCGTCGAATTCTTCGGCAGATCAGAGTGGTCACGTGTTCAACGTCAACGGCCTCACGCCCGGCGCGACCTACGTGGCGCAGGTGACCGTGACCGGCTACAACGGCCAGCCGACGACGAAGCGCTCGGCGGCCTTCACCATTCCGAGGGGGCAGACCAATACCGACAAGGTCTTCACCGAGGTCGAGCCCAACGACGACTGGCAATACCCCAACGCCGTGCCCAACGACGGAACGAACGTGTTCCGCGGCGCCACCAGCGGCGGCGACAACGACTGGTTCCACGTGCAGGTCCCCGAGGGCAAGAGCGTCTGCGTCGCCGGCGCCATCACCAACAACAATACGACCTGCACCACCGGCCTCACGCTCTACAACGACATCCAGGGATCGATCGCCGGCGGCAACGGCAACCGGCTCCTCTCGTCGCGCTCGGCGATCACCTCCAGCGATTACGTGTGCCGCTCGGCGCCCGCGGCCCCATACAACTTCGCGCTCGTCAACGTCGAAGCGCCCGGGCTCGTCTGCCCCATCAACTATGACATCTTCATCGTTCCAAGCCGAGCGAAGCGGCAGCGAAGCGGCAGCGAAGAAGAACGCCTTCGACAATCGTCTGAAGAAGCCGTTCGCATCGCTGCATTGTCACCGAGCCGATGCGCCGGCCATCCGCTCGCGAATGTGCTCTTCCAGCTCGCGGCGAATGGCCGCGCGATCCGAGGCATTCTCCGGCGTGTCGCGATAGCCGCACATCGCGCGCTCGGCGACGTCGGTGGCATCGACCGCTTTGCCGTCGTATTCGAGCTCTTCGACGATGGCGCGTGCGAGCGCTTTGAGCATGCGCAGCGCGCGTGCCCGGTTGTCCGAGTTCATTGGAATACTCGGCTGCCTCTACGTTTCTTGAGTGATCATCGCCCGCACGCCCGTCAAGCCCCGGATCTTGCGCATGACCGCCGAATGCTTAGCTTGGCGACCTTGGAGGCATGGTGACATGGCGAACCTGACGCTGAAGGAGAGCAGCCAGCTCTCGGGGCTCGAATCGCGTGTCGAGTTCGCGCTCCAGGCTGCGGCAAACGCCAAGACGCCGGCGCCGGAGGCGCTTCGGGAGCTGCTCGTCGACGCCATCTCGTATCTGCGCGCGCTCGAATCGGGCAGCGACGCGCGGCTGGACGCCGTCGAGACCGTCGAGCGCGCGCTTGCCGCGCTGGAAGCCTGGCAGCGATGGCGACCGCCGACACAGCCGGCGGCCTGAGCGCACGACGCCGGTCCTCGGGCCCGGCACCGACGAGCGCGCTCGGCGCGGCCCTTCGGATGCTGCGCGCCGTCTAAGATTGACTGCGTTTCCCGTCGCCGCGCCGTTTCGGCAGTCGCACGGTGAACGACGTGCAATGCTCATTCGAATCGATCGCGATCGAGCCCTGGTGGGCGCGCACGATCTCGCTACAGATGAAGAGACCGAGCCCGAGCCCGGCCTGCTCGTCGTCGACACTCTTGCTCGGGCCGCGACGGAACGGATCGAACAGCGCGGGGAACAGCTCCTCCGGAATCTGCGGACCCGCGTTGCGGACGCCGAGCTCGACCTCGCGCTCGTCGCCGACGACCGTGACGCGGATCGGATCGTGACCATGCACGACCGCATTTCCGACGAGATTCGAGACGAGCTGCGCGATCCGATCCCGATCCCATTCACCGCGCGAATCGCCGCGAGGCTCGACGGTGATGTCGCGCGCGGGATGGATCAGCCGGAGCTCGGACGTGGCATCGCCGACGACATCGGCGAAATCGAACGATTGGGGATGAACAGGCATGGCGCCGCCGAACCGTGAACGAACAACGTCGAGAAGATCGCAAAGCATCCGCTTGATCCGATCAGCTGCGCGGTCGAGCCGCGACACGAGCCCCACCTGCGCATCATTGAGCGGGCCCGCGTGCGAGAGCCGATCCGCCGCCATCTTGATCGCGGACAGCGGATTGCGAAGGTCGTGAGCGAGGATCCCGAGCACCAGGTCGCGCGCCTCGTCTCGCGCCTTGGCATACGTGGCCGCCGTCTCCGTGATCGCGTGATCGATGGCTTCATCGAAACGGCAGACGGCGCTCTGCAGCTCGTCGACGTCTCGAACCAGCGCGAACGTATGCCGCAGCACGATCCGACGCAGGAGCCGATACTCGTGGATCAGCTCGCGCAGGTCGACGCCGCGCTGCAGCCGATGCTTGGCGTGGGCGCCCGTCGTCTTTTGCTCGATGGCTTCGGCGGTATCCGTCGAATCGGTCGACAACCATGCGGTGAGCCGATCGAGGAGCGGCGGCATGTCGTCGCGCAACTCCTCGCGCGACAAACGCATCGACGGCGAGCACACGCTGCGCACGGCCTCTTCCCATTCCGAAAGGATTGCCTCCTTGCGGTCGCGGATCGCCGACGCGAACGATGCAATGGAGGGAGTCATCTCTCGACCGATGGCAGTTATCTGCGTTGGTTGTAGAGCCGAAGGGGGGCGCAGCAAGTGACGGCAGGGCCCGATCATAGGCGGTGGCTGAACCCCAGCCAGAGACCGAACGTGACCGACAGCTCGCCCGTGGAGCGATAGGTCTCCTCCGCGTCGTAGAACACGGCGAACCAGAGTTGCTCGACCCCAAGCGGAGCACGCTCAGGCCGCGGACGACGGCGTCTCCGCTGTTTTCGCTGCAGCGGCGAAATCGCCCGCGCCGGACGGCGCCGGCTCGTACATGGGCCCGGCGCCATCATTGGCGGCGCGCAAACGGCGGAACAGCTCGACGGCTTCCGCCAAGGTGAATCCTCGGGACGGCTGCAGTGAACGCTCCATCGTGACTTCTCCCAAACGCCACGAACAAGCGACGGTCGAGACTTCTTCCCGGCTACGCCTTGACCTTGCCGCCGCCGCTCTTCAACTCGATCTTGCGCGGCTGATGCTCGGGCCGCGAGAAGCTGCGGTAGCTGCGCTCGCTCAGCCGGCAATCATCCGCGCCGGCGCTGTCAATGGCCGCCTGACCCGCGCCGGCGGCTACGAATGCGCGCGCCAGTGCCGCATCGACCGCATGCCGTGCTGGACCCAGCTTTCGAACATCGACTCCGACGCTTCGGCGATGTCGTCGCCATCATCCGCGGCGATGAACACTGCGCCTGCCGAGTTGCAGTGGCGGCAACGCGCCGGCCGCTTGGGACGATCAATCAAGGTTCCACACTCGCTACACTCCCAACGTCGCATGCTCGTCGTTCCTCCTCGATTCACCGGATGTCGCGGTCCTGGCCACTTCCTCGACGGTGAGCCAGGCACCGGGATGCAACGAAGCCAATCCATCGGCGGACGGCTCGCTACGGATTTCCGCTGACAGCTTGAATGGCCGCCGCCCGATCGCGCGCAGCGCCGCCAGCGCCCAGCGCGGCCAGCCCGCGACGACCTTCACGTCGCGGCCGCGAGCGCGCGCCACTGCGCGTGCCAGCTCCGACACGCGCAAGCGGTCGGGCGCGGCGATCTGAACGACCCGTCCGCAAACATCGTCGGCGTCGACGGCCCGCACCGCGCATTCGGCGGCGTCCGCGACTGCGATGGCTGCGACCGGAACATCGTCCTTGGGATCGATGATGAGCTTTCCGCTCTGCAAATGCGGTGACAGCTCCTCGATCACGTCCTCGACCAGCGGCGCCAGTCGCAGGACGGTGTAAGGCACCCCACGCGTCCGCAGCGGCTTCAGATCGACGTCACCGCGGACGATGACGACGAGCCCGCGCACGCCGGGCATGTTCGCCCCGCCGAGCACGGCCGGATCGGCGGCGAAGCGATCGCCAACGGCGATGATCGCGCGGCAGCCGAATGCCGAGCATGCCAGATCGTCGGCGGGCATGTTGGACGACGCGGTGCGGACTGGTGTGTCCGATGCGTGCAGCAGCTTCACAACGGCATGACCGATGGGATCATCGTCATGCACAACCAGGATCGCGAACGGCTCGGCGCCCATGTGGCTCCTCGTCTTCGAAAACCGCGCGCCGGGGCCTATCGCCCGCCGCCAGGCGGACTCGGCCCTCCACTGCCGCGAACGGCGCCACGGCGATGACGACAGCGAGTTGCGTTTTTCACCGATGATCATCGCGACCGGCGCTGTCAAGGGGTGCCGCACGCGCCTTGACGCCTGCGGCGCGAAGGCGAGCGGGTTCGCATCAAGGTGGATGGCGTCGGCGTCGAAATGGCGTGCCCCGGCGCAAGGAGCACGCTCACGACGACGGTGTGCATGAGTCGTGCGGCGAGGCGTAGGCCCATCCCGAGCCCGACGCGCGCACCTTGCGCAGCGGCGGACAGGCGCACGGGCCCGGCCACGGCTCGCACCCGGTGATCGCGCCGAACGGCGACGAGTACCTCCTCTATCACGCGCAGATCGCGGCGACGGGGCGCGCGCGCAAGCTCACGCTGTAGATAGGTTGCCTTGTCACACCTACACGGATCGTGAAATCATGACGTGAGGGGCGGCTCGTCCTACGCGCAGCCGCACCGATCCCGAATGGCGCAGAAACCCGTCGACGACTCGTCACGCGCCGCCGCCCGGTCGCGCTTCACGCCCGGCGGCACGTTGTCGCACGGCCGCTTCGTCCTTTGCGACAAGCTCGGCGAAGGCGGCATGGGTGTCGTCTACGCGGCGAGCGATCAGAAGACCGGCTCGGACATCGCGATCAAGACGCTCTTGCACCTCGATCCGGACTCGCTCTACCGCTTCAAGAACGAATTCCGCGCGCTCGCCGACGTTCGCCATCGCAACCTGATCCGCCTCGGCGAGCTGTACTGCGAGGACGCCGCCTGGTTCTTCACGATGGAGCGCGTGCACGGGCGGCCGTTCCTCGCGCACGTACGCAGCGACGCCGACAAGACGCTGCCCGATGCGCCGCCGTCGTCGAGCCTCGCTGTCAGCATGACCACGACGCGAAACCTCGGGCCGTCGCCGAGCCACGTCTCCGCTCCGCGCACCGCGACCACGACCGAGCTGCCGGCGGAGCTCGCGGCCACGACGGTGACGCAGGGAATGGTGGCGCACGCGTCGGGCCGCTTCGACGAGCCGCGCTTGCGTGAGGCCTTGCGGCAGCTCTGTCTCGCCCTCAGCGCCGTCCACGAGTCGGGCCACGTGCATCGCGATCTCAAGCCGTCGAACGTGCTCGTCGAGCCGGATGGCCGCCTGGTGCTGCTCGACTTCGGGCTGGTGCAGGAGCTGCGCAGCGACGGCGAAGAGCGCGGCATTCGCGGCACGCCGCACTACATGGCCCCGGAGCAGGCGGCCGGCGAGCTCGTGGGCCCGCCGGCCGATTGGTACGCGCTCGGCGTGATGCTGTTCGAGGCGCTGACCGGCGTGCTGCCGTTCGCCGGCCGATCGCGCGAGGTGCTCGGTGCCAAGCTCGCCAGCGCGGCGCCGGCGCCGTCGACGCTGGTGCCGACGATCCCGCCCGATCTCGACGCGCTCTGCTGCGCGCTGTTGGCCCGCGATCCGGGCCGGCGGCCGACGGGGAGCGAGATCCTGCACCGCCTGACCACGGACGTCAGCGCGGCGAGCACGCCCGTGTCGGCGCCGTTCGTCGGACGCGCCGCCGAGCTCGAAGAGCTGCGCGTGGCGCTGCGCCGGCTCCACGGCGGCGTCGGCGACTCGATCTTGATCGCGGGCGAGCCGGGCATCGGCAAGACGGCGCTGGCGCGCGCGTTCTTGAAGGAAGCGTGGGGAAACGATCAGCGCACGGTGGTGCTGGCCGGGCGCTGCTACGATCAGGAGAACGTCCCCTTCAAGGCGTTCGACCTCATCATCGACGCGCTGTCGGATCATCTGCGCAAGCTGCCCGAGCCCGAGGCCGAGGCGCTGCTCGCGGGCGGCGTCTACTTCCTGTCGATGGTGTTCCCGGTGCTGCGGCGCGTGCCGGCGGTGACGCGGGTGGCGCCGACGTCCGGATTGCGTGTCAATCCCGTCGAGCTGCGCGCCCAGGCCTTCGAGGAGCTCAAGCGCCTGTTGGCGGCGATCGGGCGCGGCGCGCCGCTGCTCATCGGCATCGACGACCTGCAGTGGGCCGATCGCGACAGCCTGGCGCTGCTCGACGAGCTGCGCCGGCCGCCGGGCGTGCCGCGCTGCTTGTTCGTCGCCACCATGCGCGCCACCGCCGACGGCGCCGCGCACGCCGACGCCTCCGACGAGGCGATCCGCAGCGTGGCCACCTTTCGCACGCTCACGCTCAGCGGCCTTTTGCCGCCGCAAGCCGAGGCGCTCGCCCGCGCCGTCCGCCGCATGCTCGGCGTGCCCGACGGCGGCGATCTCGCCGTGCTGCTCGACGAGGCGCGCGGCCACCCGCTGTTCATCTCGGAGCTGGCGCGCGCGGCCGGCGGGCTGCAGACGGCGCCGTCGCGGCGCCGCCTCGAAGACGTGTTGTGGTCGCGCATCGTGGGGCTCGACGATCACGCGCGGCGCGTGCTCGAGTTCAGCGCGCTCGCAGGCGTGCCGCTGCACGCGCGCGTCCTGTCGCGCGCGGCGGGCCTGTTGCCCAACGAGGCGTTCCACCTCTTCGACGAGCTGCGCGCGGCCCGCCTGGTGCGCATGCAGCGCGCGAGCGACACGCGCATCGTCGAGCCCTATCACGATCGCATCCGCGAATCGATCGTGGGGCACCTCGGGGCCGCCGAGGATCTCGAAGAGCGCCACCTGCTGCTCGGGCGCGCGCTCCTCGCCGAGAGCGACGCCAGCGAGCTCGACGCGCAGCTGTTCGACATCGTGCGCCACCTCAACCGCGCGCAAAAGCGCATCGACAGCCCGCAGGAGCGCATCGCCCTGGCCGAGCTCAACCTGCGCGCCAGCCGCCAGGCGAAGGTGGCCACCGCCTACGACGCGGCGCTGCGCTACGTCGACGCGGGCCTGCGCCTACTCGGCGACGAGGCGTGGCGGCACGACTATACGCTGGTGCGCGATCTCTTCTGGCAGCGCGTCGAGCTCGAGTTCCTCGCCGGCCGCCACGACGAGGCGCTGGCCCACTTCGCGTGGCTCTACGAGCGGCTCGGCAGCGATCGCGAGCGCGTCGATCTGTTGATCCTCAAGATCGAGCTCGATACCGCGCAGCGCCGCTTTCACGAGGCCATCGACACGGCGTTTCGCGGTCTCGGCCTGTGCGGCGTCAAGCTGCCGCGGCGCGTGACCCCGGCGGCGCTGCTGGCCGAATACGCGCGCACGCGCTGGCATCAGGGCAGCCGCAAGCCCGAGGATCTCGTCGCGCTGCCGCTGCTGGCCGACGAGACCAAGGCGTCGGCGATCAAGCTCTTGATCGCGCTCGCGCCGCCGGCATACTTCTGCGATACGCCGCTTTTGGCATTGGCGATGATGCGCATCGCCAACATCTCGTTCCGTCACGGCGTGAGCGAGCTGTCGGCCTACGGCATCGCCGGGTATGGCCTCGTGCTGACGGGAGCGCTGGGCCGGCCGGCGCAGGGGTACGCGCTGGGGCAGGCGGCCATCCGTCTCGACGAGCGCTTCGGCCAGCACGTGCTCTCGAGCAAGCTGCACTTCGTGCTCGGCGTGTTCCTGACGCCGTGGGTGCGCCCGTTCGGCGAGGCGCAGGCGATCGTGCGCCGCGGGATCGAGCTCGGCCGTGCGCACGGCGACATGATCTACGAGGCGTACAACGCCGGCAAGCTGTGCACCGTGACGCTCTACGAAGGCCGCGAGCTCGGCTTCACGCGCGCCGTGATCGCGCAGTCGCGCGCCATCACCGAGCAGCGCCGCGACGTCGACATGTCGATGCTGTGCCACGTGCAGGACAGCTTCTGCGCGGCGCTCGAGCGCACGGCGTCGGAGGGCTTGTTCGCCACGCTGCCGCAGGAGATCGCGCCGCCCGACGGCATCAGCGATCAGCGCACGCCGATCGCGATCTACTTCTATTACCTTCTGGCGGCGCAGCTCCTCCACTTCGCCGGCGACGACGAGCGCTGTCTAGAATTTCTGGCCGAGGTCGAGAAGCGCAAGGACTTTCAGTTCGGCATCGTCAGCCCCGTCGACATGCACCTCTACCGCGCGCTGGCGGCGACGCGGCTGTGGCCCTCGGCCTCGACGGCGCGGCGGCTCACGCTGGCGCGGCTCATCCGGCGCGCGTGCGCGTACCTCGGGCGGATGGAGCGCTGGAACGCGGCGAGCTTCGCGGCGCGGGCGCGGATCGCGCGCGCCGCGCGCTTGTGCACGCAGGGGCGGCCGATGACCGCGCTCGACGAGCTGGCGGCGGCGGTGGGCGCGGCGCGGCAGCACGGCGATCGCAAGCACGAGGCGATCGCGCTCGAGCTGATGGCGCGCCTGCGGCACGGCGACGCCGCGTCGCGCGACGGTGCATGGGCGGCTGCGATCGCGGCCTACGAGCGCTGGGGCGCGCTCGCCCGGGCACGGCAGCTGCATCCTCCGGGGCCATGCGGCACAAGGACATCGTCGAGCTCGATCACGTCAGCTTGAGCGTGCGCAGCCTGCGCGGCGCTCGCCGCTTCTACGAGGCAGCCCTCGGCGCCATCGGCATGAAGATCAACATGGAGGTGGACGACGCGTTCGGCATGGGCTCGAAGCGGCAAAAAATCTTCTGGCTCGCGCGTGACAGGCGCGCCGTCGGGGACGCCCACTTTGCCTTTCGTGTCGATCGGCGCGATGACGTCGATGCCTTCTACCAGGCGGCGCTGAGCGCGGGCGGCAGCGACAACGGCGGCCCCGGTCCCCGTCCGGTTTACGGGCGCAACTATTACGCCGCGTTCGTGCGCGATCCCGAGGGCAACAACATCGAGGTCGTGTGCTATGCGCCGGCCGCAAAACGCAAGCGGGTGGCTCGCGCCTGACCGGGGGCGTTCATCAGCAGCCGACGCAACGCCGCTTCGCTCGCGACGGAGCTGGGCGAATCCGTCGAGGAGATCCGCTTGTCGCCCGGTTTCGCCGCGCGGGACGACAGCGCCAGATCGTCGATCAGCCGATGGTAGTGCCGCGGCGAAGCCGCGCGCTCGATCGTCAGCAGCATCGGCGCGCAGGCCGCTCGCTGCCAATCGAGCTCGACCTCGACACGAAGAACGCGGCGATCGATGCCGAGCGTGCGCACGTCCAGCGCACGTTGAAAGGGGAGGACGAGCCAACCGAGAAGACGGAGGTACCAACGTTTGACGAGTAGTACGTCAACTTCGCCGGCGCTCACGCGCGACCGATTCCACCGACGGTGCTGCTCGCCGCTGGCACGGAGGTCGATCCCGACCAGCGCATCCTTAGGATGCTCGGCGCTCGTGGCGCTGTGGTGGCACAGCCGACTGCGTCGAAGAAGGAAGAAGAGGAACTTCAGATCGTTAACTAGTGCGCGCTACAGGATTCGAACCTGTGGCCTTTGGCTCCGGAGGCCAACGCTCTATCCAGCTGAGCTAAGCGCGCGTGCGACGGACGCTGTGTACCGCGTCGGTTGGAAGACTGCAACCCCTTCATCGTATGTTCCACCCATGCTCAAACGGCTCACGATCCTCGTCTGCGCGCTCGTCGTCGGCTGCGCCAACATGGGCTCCGGCAGCGGCGACAACTCCGGCGGCGGCAACGGGGGCAACGGCAGCGGCGCCTCGGGCGGCAGCGGCGGCGGTGCCCACGGTGGCAGCGGAGGCGGCGGCTCGGGCGGCAACGGAGGCGGCGGCTCGGGCGGCAACGGCGCCCAGCCCGACTATGCCTCCGGCTCGCGCATCAAGGCGCGCGTGACCTCCACCTCCGACGGCGCTCGCGCCTTCGCCGGCTTCTACGACACCCAGCTCTCCGTCGCCTGCGCCTTCAGCCGCGCCGCCGACGACAGCCTGCGCTGCCTGCCCAGCGGCGTCGCCTACATCGGCGGCACCTACTGGAGCGACGCGGGCTGCACGACGCCGCTCGCGTACTCGAACGGCTGCACCACCATGTACGCGTCCAAGTCCGAGAGCACCGCCACCTGCGTCGATATCGGCTACAACGCGACGTCCTATCGCACGCGCATCTACGCCATCGCCAGCGCCTACTCGGGATCGATGGTGTGGGTCGGATCTCCCGGCTCTTGCACCGGCATCGCGACCCCGGCGACGACGCTGTTCTTCAACGTCGGCAGCGAGATCGCGGCGAGCACCTTCGCCGCCGGCACCATCGACACCGCCCCGTAAAGGCATTACCTTGGTCGCCATGCCGCTTTTGGGCGAAGAAGACACCAAGTATCTCCGCGAATCCTTCGCCGAGCTCCGCGCCGACGTCCGCGTCACCGTCGTCGCGCGCGAGCGCTCGCGCCTCGTCCTCGTCGGCGCCGAGCCGAGCGGCGACGGCGCCGAGGACGCCTCCGCCGAGGTCAAGCAGGTCATCGACGAGGTCGCGGCCACCTCGGAGCGCATCAAGGTCACGCACGTCGACGCCGCCGCCGACGCCGAGGGCGCGCAGAAGCTCGCCGGCGCGCACCTGCCGGCGATCGTCTTCGCCGCCGACAACGCCAAGGGCACGCTGCGCTACTTCGGCCTTCCCGCCGGCTACGAGATGTCGACGCTGATCGCGACGCTCATGGATCTCGGCTCGGGCGAGGCGATGGTGCCGCCCGAGGTCGCCGACGAGCTCGCCAAGCTCACCGACCCCGTGCACGTGCAGGTGTTCGTCACCCCTGGTTGACCGCACTGCCCAGCCATGGCCCGTGCGGCCTACCAACTCGCGATGTCCTCCGACAAGATCACCGCCGACGTGTTCGAGGCGCAGGAGTTCCCCGAGCTCGCGCAGCGCTATCAGGTGCGCGGCGTGCCGATGACGCTGGTCAACGAAGGCCTGCCCATCATGGGCAACGTCGGCGGCGGGCGCCTTTTGCAGTCGATCCTCGCCACGCGTTCAAGCGGCGCATAAAACGCCCTCCCATTTGACGACGTTGCCGCGCCGCCGCGCCACGATGAGCGGCACGCCGCGATCGACATAATAGATGGCGCGTTGCTGAAACGCCTCGCCCAGGCGCCACGCCTCGTCGAGATCGAGCCCGAGCACGGCGAAGCTCGCCTCGCGCCAACGCGAGCCGGGGGAGTTCGTCGCCGGCCAGCGCTGCACCATGCGCGCGTCGAGATGCGCCGCCAGCCGATCGTTCGCGCGGCGGTTCAACGTCTCGTTCGGCCGCGGCTCGCCGCCCGGGTTCCACGCGGTGATGACCGCGAACGTCGTCGCCGGAAAGGTCGGCGGCGGCACCTTCGCCGCGCCCGCGTGCGTGTCGATGCGAAAGCGCACCGGCGCTCCGCCCGGCGGCGACACCTCGATCACGCAGCGCCGATACGCCATCCACGTCTGCCAGTGCTTGCCGAAATCGTCGGCCGCCTGCGCCAGCCCCGCATCGTCGTCGCGCGGGATCGGCGCGTCGGCCGCGATGCCGAGCGCGAAGCGCAGCCAGCGCGACGCGCCGACGTACTCGAAGAGCGCCTCGCGATCCGGCGAGTCGGGCATCGTGCGCCCGTCGAGATACAACAAATTCGTGAGCGCCACCGTCAGCGCTGCGGGAGCCGGCACGTGGCCATCGTAACACGCCGCGTCGTCGCCGCCGGCGCTTTTGCATAGCGAGATTGCCCCCTTCGTAGTAAGTCGTGCGCAAGCTCGGAGGCACTTCATGCGCACGATCTTGCTGTCACTCCTCGTCGCCGCCACGCTCGCGCCCTCCGCCGCACGCGCCGACGAAGGGATGTGGACCTACAACAACTTCCCCAAGGCCGCGGTGAAGCAGAAGTACAAGGTCGACGTCAGCGACGACCTCCTCGATCACCTGCGCTTGTCGTCGGTGCGCTTCAACAACGGCGGCTCGGGATCGTTCGTCTCGCCGACCGGCCTGGTCATGACCAACCATCACGTCGGCGCCGACTGCATCCACAAGCTCGGCCACGCCGACAAGGACTTCATCCAGACCGGCTTCTACGCCAAGACGCGCGACGAAGAGATCAAGTGCCCCGATCTCGAGCTCAACGTGCTCGTCGACATCAGCGACGTCACCAAGGACGTGCAGTCGGTGGCCAAGCCGGGCATGACCGACGCGCAGGTCAACAAGGCGCAGAAGGAGAAGATGTCGGCGCTGGAGAAGGCGTGCGCCGACAAGACGCACGAGCGTTGCGACGTGGTGACGCTCTATCAAGGCGGCGTCTACAACCTCTACACGTACAAGAAGTACACCGACGTGCGCCTGGTCTTCGCGCCCGAGTTCCAGATCGCCTTCTTCGGCGGCGATACCGACAACTTCGAATATCCGCGCTACGACCTCGACGTCGCCTACTTCCGCGTCTACGAGAACGGCCAGGCGCTGGCGCCGGAGAACTACCTCAAGTGGTCGCCGAACGGCGCGCGCGACGGCGAATTCGTCTTCGTCTCGGGCAATCCGGGACGCACCGCGCGCCTCGACACCGTCGCCGAGCTGGAGTTCTTGCGCGACTACGCGTTCCCGTTCACGCTCGAGCGCTACGGCCGTATGCGCGACGTGCTCGAGGCCTACGGCAAGAAGGGCGCCGAGGAGACGCGCCAGGCCGAGACCAAGCTGTTCGGCGTGATGAACGGCTTGAAGGCGATCAACGGCCGCGAGGCGGGCCTCAAGGACGAGAAGATCATGGCGAAGAAGCGCGCCGAAGAGGACGCGCTCAAGAAGCAGCTCGCCAACAATCCCGACTACGCCAAGGTCTGGGACAACCTCGCCGCCGTCGAGAAGAAGTGGGAGCCGACGTTCCGTCGCTACGAGCTCGAGGAGTCGTCGCACGAGGGCTCGCAGCTCATGGGCTTCGCCGACGATCTGGTGCGCCTCGTCGTCGAGAAGGGCAAGCCGAACGGCGAGCGCCTGCGCGAGTACCGCGACTCGGCGTTGCCGTCGCTGGAGCTGAAGCTGTTCTCGCCGGCGCCGATCTTCCCGGCGATGGACGAGGCGCTCATGGTCTCGACGCTGCAGTGGATGGTGAAGGAGCTCGGCGCCCACGATCCGTTCGTCGTGAAGGTCCTGGGCGGCAAGACGGCCGAGGCGCGCGCGCACGAGCTCGTCACGGGCACCAAGCTCATGGATCCGGCGTTCCGCAAGCAGCTGGCCGCGAGCAAGGACGACGTGTGGAAGTCGAACGATCCGATGATCGTGCTCGCGCGCGCTCTCGACACGGATCGCCGCGCGATTCGCAAGCTGCACGACGACACCATCGAGGCGACCGAGCACCACAACCACGAGCTGCTCGCGCGCGGCATCTTCGCCGCCAAGGGCACCTCGGTGTATCCGGACGCGACCTTCACGCTGCGGCTGTCGTACGGCAAGGTCGCCGGCTACCCGCAGAACGGAAAGAAGATCCCGGCGATGACCAACATCGCGGGTCTCTACGCGCGCTCGGCCAAGGCGAAGGACCAGGCGCCGTGGAACCTGCCCGCGCGCTGGGTCGAGAAGAAGAGCAAGGTCAACCCGCGTGTGCCGCTCGACTTCGTGTCGACCGACGACATCATCGGCGGCAACTCGGGGTCGCCGACGATCAACGCCAAGGGCGAGGTGGTCGGCCTCATCTTCGACGGTAACGTCCAGTCCCTCGTGGGCGACTTCATCTACGACGAGACGCAGAACCGCGCGGTGAGCGTGCACTCGGCGGCGCTCATCGAAGCGCTGCGTCATGTCTACGACGCGGGGGCGCTGGCCGACGAGCTGCAAACGCCGATCGGCAAGAAACACGCCGCGCGGTAGAATGGAACCCGCGGTTGGCGCGTCTCGACTAACGGAGGTGGGGTGACCATGGCTCATGCGACGAAGGTGAAGATGTGGAAGCTTTCGGCGGCAATGTTCGGCGTGGCGCTCCTGGTGTTGACCTTCTTCGTCGGACGCGCCAGCGCGGTGCCGCAGCCGAACATGGAGGCGTCGCTCGGCCATCTCGAGCAGGCGAAGGCGTCGCTCGAGCGCGCCGAGCACAACAAGGGCGGCTTCCGGGTCAAGGCGCTCGATCACGTGAACCAGGCGATCGCGGCGGTGCGCGAGGGGATCGCGGCCGGCAACAAGTAGTGGTGACGCGGGCGCTCGTGGTCGTCGCGGCATTGGCCGCGGCCGTCGGAGTCGGCGGCTGCGGCGATCGCCCCGCGCTCGAGTACGGGCGCTCGCTGTTCAGCGACACGTCGATCTCGTCGGCGCCGTCGAACCCGTTCAAGTGCGCCACCTGCCACGAGACGACGGCGACGCCGACCAAGCAGCTCCCGGGCTACGTGCTCTACGACTCGACGGTGCGCGCGTCGTGGTGGGGCGGCAGCGAGCAGACGCTCCTCGATGCCACCAACCAGTGCATCTACAACTTCATGCGCGGCAATCCGCTCGCGGCCGACGACGACAAGGGCAGGGCGCTGTTCGTGTACCTCGAGAGCCTGTCGCCCGATCCGTCGGCGCCGACGCTGCCGCTGACGGTGGTGCAGAACATCGTCGACGTGCCGAGCGGCGACGCGACCAACGGGCAGATGATCTGGAACCAGTCGTGCGGCAACTGCCACGGCGCGCCGCACACGGGGCAGGGGCGGCTGTCGGACATCGTGTCGATCGTGCCCGACGATTCGATCGCGGCGCACGGCACGAGCCCGACGATGGGCGCGCGGCCGGTGGTGATCGAGAAGGTGCGCCACGGGAAGTTCTTCAACGTCGGTGGCAACATGCCGTTGTTCAGCCTCGAAGCGATGTCGGACGCGCAGCTCGGCGACGTGCTGGCGTACCTCGAGCAGTTCAATTTGCCGCCGTCGCCGTGAGGGCGCTCGCGGTCGTGATCGCGTTGGCGGGGGCCGCGTGTCACGGGCACGTCGACGAACAGAGGCTGGCGATCGGCAGCCCCTGCAACACGTCGGGGCAGTGCGGTACCGGCAGGTTCTACTGCGACACGACGCATGCGAACGGCTACTGCAAGGCATCGTGCGACAAGGACGCGGACTGCCCGAGCGGCAGCGTGTGCGTGGGCGCCGGGATGATCTTGTCGGGCGAGTGCGAAAAAGCGTGCCCCGACGGCGTCGGCGACTGCCGCGCGGGCGATCTGTGCCTGACCGGCGACGCCTCGGCGGCGTTCTGCGATCAGCCGCCGATGCCCGACGGCGGCGGCGACGGCGGTTAGCTCGCGGTCAGCTCTCGTCGGGAAAGCCGCCGGCCACGTCTTTTGCGCCCGCCGCCCCGCCCCGGTCGCGCGCACCACGCCGTCGTCGATGAGGACGTAGCCCCAGCGCACCATGCCCGGCAGATTCGTCTGCGCATGCGCGCGCGCCGCCAATTCCTCGACGGAAACGCCGCGCGGGCCGACGTGGTTGGTCGTGCGATGCGGCATGCGCCGCTCGAATTCGTCGTCGAGCTCGACCGTGTACGCGACCGCCGCCTGCGCGACAGCCGCGCCGAGAGCGGCAGCGCGCCGGCCCGGGACGCGGCTTTCGCCATCAGCCCTCTTCGTCGGGCGCGCCGCCGGAGCGTGCCAGATCGCCCGCGTTGATGTTGTCGGCCTTCATGCCGCGCGCGCGCTTGGTCATCGTCGCGAGCAGCTCGTCGAACGGCGGCGCCGCGCCCTTCATGAAGCGCAGCGGGTTCACGCGCGCCACCACGAACGCCTTCAGGTACGGGCTGGTCAGCCCCTTGGCCTTGAGCTTCGCCACCGCCTCGCCGACGACGTCGTCGAACTCGAGCAGCACCTTGGCGCGCCGCTCGCGCTCGTGGATCGCGTCGGCGAGCTTGTCCTTGAGGAAGAAGTCGACCTTCTTGAGGAACGGCTGATACGCGCCGCCCGACAGCCGCCCGCGCTCGCTGTAGGCGAACCCGAGCGTGCACAGCTGCGGCTCCTCGAACTCGAGCGCGCACTCCTCTTCGCGCGCGTCGGGCCGCTCGCGCGCCAGCTCGCCGTACATGCGAAACACCTCGAGCGACTTCTCGCGCAAGTTGTGCGCCTTCTCGATGTTGAGCGCGAGGATCTGGAACGCCACCTCCGGCTCGGGGATGAGCAGCGTCAGGATCGTCTTGGCGCCGAGCTCCTTCATCGCCGTCAGCCGGTGGTTGCCGTTCGGCGTGAGGTACTTGTCGGTGCCGCGCACCGCGATCACCGGATCGAGGTAGCGGCGCGTCCGATCCATCGCCAGCGTCAGCCGCCGCACGTGCGAGTCGGACACGTCGCGCTGATACGGCGTCGGCTCGACGAGATCGATGGGCAGCGCCGCGAACAGCTGCACGTGCCCGCCGAGCGGCTCTTTGTACGCGGCGAGCACGCACCCGCCGTCGCGCGCGACCTGCTCGGCGAGCGCGCGCGCGTTGTCGGGCAACGCGACGAGCTGCTCGGGGGAAAGCTCGCCGCCACCGACGGCGAGCTCGGTCGCGCCCAGCTCGGTCGGCTTGATCTTGACGCCCTTGCGCGCGCGCGGCTTGCCGCTCTTGGTCTTCGGCCGCGGCCCCTTCTTCTTCGTCGTCGCCATGCCGATCGCTTATCACGCGCCCGGCATGTTATGTAAGCGGCCGCTCGTGAACCCCTACGCCGACGTGCGCCCGGGCGGCTACGCCTGGTGGTACTTCGACGCCGTCTCCGACGACGGCGCGCGCGCCCTCACCGCGATCTTCTTCATCGGCAGCGTCTTCTCGCCCGACTACGCGGCGCGCATCCGTCGCGGCGAGCGCCCGCGCGCCGAAGAGCACCTCGGCGTCAACCTCGCGCTCTACGAGCGCGGCAAGAAGCGCGCGTGGGTC
>DATNAQ010000136.1:0-2449 GCA_035607415.1 Polyangia bacterium | reverse complement strand
TCGCCACGCTCAAGCGGCTGCGCGATCTCGGCAACTCGGTGCTCGTCGTCGAGCACGACGCCGAGACCATCGAGTCGGCCGATTGGGTGCTCGACTTCGGTCCCGGCGCGGGACGGCACGGCGGCAAGATCGTCGCCGCCGGTCCGCCGGAGAAGCTGCGGCGCGATCCCAAGTCACCGACGGGGCGCTTCCTGTCGGGCCAGGATTCGATCGACGTGCCGTCGACGCGGCGGCGGCCGACGGGCTGGATCGAGGTCAAGGGCGCCAAGGAGAACAACCTGCGCGATCTCGACGCGCGCATTCCGCTCGGCGTCCTGTGCGCGGTGACCGGCGTGTCGGGCGCCGGCAAGTCGTCGCTCATCAATCAGATCCTGCATCCGGCGCTGCACAACGCGCTGCACGACTCGCAGTGGCACGTCGGCAAGCACAAGAGCCTCACGGGCGTGGAGCTGATCGACAAGGTCATCGACATCGATCAGAACCCGATCGGGCGCACGCCGCGATCGAATCCGGCGACCTATACGAAGGCGTTCGAGCCGATCCGCAAGCTGTTCGCGGGGACGCAGGAGGCGCGGACCTACGGCTACACGCAGTCGCGCTTCTCGTTCAACGTGCGCGGCGGACGGTGCGAGGCGTGCGAGGGCGACGGCGTGCGCGAGATCGAGATGCACTTTTTGGCCAACGTCATGGTCACGTGCGAGGTGTGCAAGGGCAAGCGGTTCAACGACGCGACGCTGCGCGTGGGCTGGAAGGGCAAGAGCATCTCGGACGTGCTGTCGACGACGGTGTCGGACGCGCTCGAGCTGTTCGCCAATCAGCCGCACGTGGTGCACATCCTGAAGACGCTCGATGACGTCGGGCTCGGCTATCTGCAGCTCGGGCAGCCGGCGACGACGCTGTCGGGCGGCGAGGCGCAGCGCATCAAGCTGTCGCGCGAGCTGGCGAAGAAGGAGACCGGGCGCACGTTGTACATCCTCGACGAGCCGACGACCGGGCTGCACTTCACGGACATCGCGCGCCTGATGGCGGTGGTCGAGCGGCTGGTGGCGACGGGCAATACGGTGCTGGTGATCGAGCACAACCTCGACGTCATCAAGCGGGCCGACTGGATCATCGACCTCGGGCCCGAGGGCGGCGCGCGCGGCGGCGAGGTCATCGCTGCGGGGACGCCGGAGCAGGTCGCGGCCGTCAAGAAGAGCTACACCGGCCAGTTCCTACAGAAGCTCCTGCCGAGAAAACGGCGGGTCGCCTAGGAAAAAGCACACAGGGAGATCCGAGAGATCAGAGAGACCAAGAATGTTTGGTTCTGTCTGTGTTCAGTTTCATCCCTGATCTCTCGGATCTCCCTGTGAAGCTTTTGTCCTGCGCCGCTGTCGATTACCGCCCGCGCCTCGAATCCATCTCGCTCGCCATGCCGCCGAGATCGTCGGCGTCGAGCGCCGCCTTCGCGGCCGGGAAGAGCTCGCGCTCCTCGACGGTGATGTGGGCGCGGTACGAGGCGTCGAGGCGCGCGACCACGTCGGCCAGGCGCGCGTCGTCGGGCTTGGGCGCGTCGAGCAGTGTGCGCAGCTCGTCGACGAGCGCGGTCTGATCGCGGTGCTGCACGGTCAGGCGGTCGAGCAGGCCCGCCAGTTGCGGCACGCGCGCGAGGCGCGGGAAGAGCGACTGCTCCTCGTCGTCCTCGTGGCGCTTGACCGCGCGGTCGATGAAGGCGAGCGCCTCGTCGAGCGCCTGGCGCGAGGGTGATGGGCCCAAGAGCGTGGCCAGCGTCTCCTCCAGGCGGCGGTGGCAACGCTCGAGCATCTCGAAGGGATCGCGTCGCATGCGTGCAATCTAGCACCCTCGCGTTGACAGCGCGAAAAACGGGCCTTACGCTCGATTGTAACGCGTGAGGCATGTTGCCCACGCGCACAATCCCGCCGGGTGCGAACGCCCCGGCAGACGGAGGAAGACCATGCATCCAGGATTCTACGGTTGGTGGAAGTCGCGTCATGGCGGCGACTGCGGCTCGCACGACGAAGGCGGCTGCGCGCACGAGCAGTCCGGGCCCTGGGGCCACCATCACGGTCACCACGGCCGCCACGGCGGCGCGCCGTGGGAGGAGATGGCGCGCCGCTGGGCCGGCGGCTTCGACGGCGGCGGCGAGTTCGGCGTGCGCCGCCCCCTGCGCTTTCTCGCCTACAAGCTCGAGCTCGACGAGAAGCAGGTCGCCGAGCTCGCGCGTATCCTGAACGAGCTCAAGACCGAGCGCGCGCAGGCCGAGGTCGACGGGCGGCGCACCACGGCCGCCTTCGCCGACGCCGTCGGCGGCGCGGTGTTCGACGAGGCCAAGGCGAGCGAGGGCGCCACGCAGCGCGTGCAGTCGGCCGAGAAGCTGAAGGCCGCGGTGCAGAAGGCGCTGCGCGAGATCCACGCGATCCTGTCGGACGAGCAACGCCAGCGGTTGGCG
>DATNAQ010000060.1:0-16751 GCA_035607415.1 Polyangia bacterium | reverse complement strand
AACCCGCGGATCGACGTCCTGTTCGGCGGCCCGGTCGAGACCTTCACCGCCGGCCAGGCCAAGGATGTGTTCGAGCCCTATAAGCCGCCATCCTTCGCGGAACTTCCGGCCCGCTTCAAGGACGCCAACGGGATGTGGACGGCGATCGCCGACGATCCGCTGGTGTTCATGTCGAACCGCAAGTTCCTCGCCGAGCACAAGCTCGCGCCGCCCGCGTCGTGGAACGACCTCCTCGATCCCGCGTACAAGAACATGCTGCAGATGGCCGACGCGCGCACCTCCGGCACCGCCGTCACGCGGATCTTCTCGATCCTCGAGGTCAACGGCCGCGACGAGGACAAGGCGTTCGCGTACATGAAGAAGCTGCGCCCCAACGTGCAGCTCTACACCAAGAGCGGCGGCGGCGGCACGCTGCCCGTCGGCATCGGCCAGGCCGGCGCCGGCATCTTCTTCATCGTCGACGCGCTCGACACCAAGGCCAAGGGCTACGACGTCGCGATCAGCTTCCCGAAGGAGGGCATCGGCACGTCCGCCGAGGCGATCGCGCTGATCAAGGGCGCCAAGCATCCCGACGAGGCGAAGAAGCTGATCGACTGGGCGACGTCGGCGCAGATGCAGGGCCTCTTCGCCAAGCACAAGATCAACTTCGTGCCGGCCGACCCCGACGTCAAGATCGAGGCCTCGCTCGCCGAGGTGCTGAAGGGCGCGAAGATCTTCCCGATCGACGACAAGTACGCAGGCCCCAATCGCAAGCGCATGGTCGATCGCTGGGTCGCCGAGATCCTGAATCCGTAGGAGATCGACGGCCATGACCGCGGCCGCGCGCGCCGCCGGAGGCAGCCGCGCGCGCGCCGACCCGGCGCTCGCGTTCACCGTTGCGCTGCTGTGGATCGCGATCGGGCTGTTCGTGCTGTACCCGATCGCGATGCTGCTCGCGCGCGTGTTCGTCGACCACGGGCACTTCACGCTCGGCGGGGTCGCCGCGCTCGTCACCGATCGCAACCAGGTCGCGGCGTTCCGCAACAGCCTCGTGCTCGGCGCACTGGTCGGCCTCGCCGGCACGCTGGCCGGCTTCGGGTTCGCGCTGGCGGCCACGCGCTGCCGGCTCGCGCCGTGGCTGGTGCGCGCGATCGACGTCGCGGTGCTGCTGCCGCTGGTATCGCCGCCCTTCACGACCGCGATCGGCTACGTGTTCTCGTTCGGGCCGCGCGGCCTCATCACCTACGATCTCCTCGGCATCGGCAACGCCAGCGTCTACGGGCTCACCAGCACGATGACCGCCGAGGCGATCACGTATTTCCCGATCGCCTACCTCACGTTGCGCCCGATGCTCGCGGCCATCGACTCCAACATCGAGGGCATGGCGCGCTCGCTCGGCGCGTCGCGGCTGCACGTATTCCGCACGGTGACGCTGCCGCTCTGCACACCCGGGCTCGCCAACGCGTTCCTGCTGCTCTTCGCCGCGTCGCTCGCGGACTTCGCGACGCCGCTGATCCTCGCCGGCAACACCTTCCCGGTGCTGCCGACGCAGGCTTACCTGCAGATCACCGGCCTCTTCGACCTGCGCGGCGGCGCGGCGCTGTCGTTCGCGCTGCTCGTGCCGGCGCTCGCGGTGTTCCTCGCGCAGCGCTTCTGGGTCGGCCGCCGCGCATTCGTCACGATCACCGGCAAGGGCGCGGGCCAGGCGCCGTTCGACAGTTTCTCGCCGCCGGCGCGCGCGGTGCTGTGCGGCGCGTGCCTCGCGCTGACGCTGTTCGTCGTCTACCTGTATGCGCTCCTCGCGTATGCGTCGCTGGTGACGGCGTTCGGCGCCAACGAGACGCTGACGCTGCGCCACTACCGCGTCGTGTTCAGCGAAGGCCTGCGCGTGCTGGGCGACACGCTGATCATCGCCGCCTTCGCCACGCCGCTCGGCGGCCTCTATGGCGTGCTGGTCGGCTACCTCGTCGCCAAGGTCCGCTTCCGCGGCCGCATCGCGATGGAGATCGCATCGATGATCAACTACGCGCTGCCCGGAACGATCGTCGGCATCGCCTACCTGATCGCGTTCAACGACCCGCCGATCGCGATCACCGGCACCGCGCTCATCATCGTCGCCTGCTACGTGTTCCGCTACGGCGCCACCGGCATCCGCACGACGGTGGCGCTGCTCGCGCAGGTCGACCGCAGTCTCGAGGAGGCGTCGCAGGGCCTGGGCGCGTCCGGTGCGACGACGTTCCGGCGCATCACGCTGCCGCTGGTGATGCCGGCGTTCCTCGCCGCGCTCGGCGTCATGTTCATCCGTTCGATGACAGCGATCAGCGCGACGATCTTCGTCGTGTCGATCGGCTGGACGCTCGTCACGGTGAAGATCCTCGAGAACATGACCGAGCTCGAGCTCGGCGTCGCCGCGGCGTTCTCGG
This sequence comes from Polyangia bacterium, assembly GCA_035607415.1. Lineage (GTDB taxonomy): Bacteria > Myxococcota_A > Polyangia > Palsa-1104 > Palsa-1104 > JAQBQH01. The sequence goes on along the minus strand of DATNAQ010000060.1, from coordinate 14,349 downwards.
TCGTCGTGGTGGTGCTCGTGTTCGTCGTCGTGTTCGCCATCGGTCGCCTCTTGCGCCTCGCGCGCGCACCCGGCGCCCCGGCGGTCGCCGGGATGCTGTCGGCATGAGCCGACGGGACGCCCGATGAGCGGCAGCGCGAAGCCGCAGGCCATCGGCGTCTCGGTCGAGGGCGTCACGCGGCGCTTCGCGCACGCCGTCAAGGGCGACGTGTTCGCCGCGCGCGACGTGACGCTCGACGTCGCCCCCGGCGAATTCCTGACGCTGCTGGGGCCTTCGGGCTGCGGCAAGACGACGACGCTGCGAATGATCGCCGGTTTCGAGGCGCCCGACGCCGGCCGCATCGCGTTCGGCGGCCAGGACGTGACGCGCCTGCCGGCGAACCAGCGCGGCATCGGCTTCGTGTTCCAGAACTACGCGCTGTTTCCGCACCTGTCGGTGGCGGGCAACGTCGCCTACGGCCTGCGCGTGCGCCGCGTCGCCGAAGGCGAGATCGCCACGGCGGTGCGCGACGTCCTCGCGCTGGTCGGGCTCGCCGGGTACGAGTCGCAGTTCCCCGCGCAGATGTCCGGCGGCGAGCAGCAGCGCGTGGCACTCGCGCGCGCGATCGTCATCCGCCCGCGCGTGCTGCTGTTCGACGAGCCCTTGTCCAACCTCGACGCCAGGCTGCGCGTCGACATGCGCGAGGAGATCCGCGCGCTGCAGCGACGACTCGCGATCACGGCGATCTACGTGACCCACGACCAGGAGGAGGCGATGGCGGTGTCCGACCGCATCGCCGTGATGAGCGGCGGCACGATCGTGCAGACGGGTTCGGCCGAGGACCTCTACCACCGGCCGGCGACGCCGTTCGTCGCGTCGTTCATCGGCCGTGCCAATCTCGTTCCGGCAACGATCGTCGCGACCGCCGGCGACCGCGTGACCGTCGAGGCGCTCGGCCGGCGCTTCGGCATCGACGCCGGCACGCGCGCGTGGCGCGCCGGCGATTCGGCGCGTCTCATCGTACGGCCCGAAGCGGTGACGCTCGCGCGCCCGGGCGAGCCCGGCGCGCTGCAGGGCACCGTCGCGGCGCGCGCCTTCCTCGGCGAGAAGATCGACTATGCGATCGACTGCGCGGGCGTGCGCCTGCAGGCCGTCCGCTACAACGCCGGTCCGGGCGACCTGTTGGCGCCGGGCGCGACGGTCGCGCTCACGCTCGCCGACGACGCGCTCGCGATCGTCGCCGATGCCGGAATGGGAGTTTCACGATGAACGATTTCGCTCGCGCGATCGGGACGATCGCCGGAATCCGCGCACGCGAGCTTCGCGCGCGCATGTCGCGCGCGGCGGCGATCGCCGCCGGCATCGCGATCGCGTGCTTCGCGCCGGCGCCGGGCGTGATGGCGGCGACGGTCGAGGCGCACGGCGCGCTCGACGCCTTCGCCGGCCATGGCGTGGCGATGGCGTGGGGCGTGCTGCGCGGCAGGGACGACGCGTCGACCCTCGTCGTCGTGCGCGTCGACGCGGATCCCGCGCGCTATCGCTCGATGGCGGTCGCCGGCATCGATCCGTTCACCCGCGCCGCGCAGGTGATCGTCGCGCCCGCGGCCGTCGCCGGTACGCGCACGGTGCGCCTGCCGCGTGCCCGCTTCGCCGACCTGCCGCGCACCGAGTGGCGGTTCTACACGGGTGTGGCGCCGGCCGCCGGCGACGCGCCGGCGCTCGTCGTCGAGTACCACGGCGTGCCGGACACCACGCCCGAGTTCGACGACGAGGCGACGCTCGCGGCTTCGCTCGCCGAGCGCATCGCGCGTGCACGACGCGGCGCGACGCCATGAGCGCAGCGGAACGCTTCCGAGGCGGATCGGCCTTGCGCCGCGATGCGCGAGGCGCCGCGCGATGAGCGCGCTCGACGCCGCGGCGCTCGCGCGCCTGCTCGACCATTCGGTGCTGAAGCCGGAGGCAACGCTCGCCGACATTCGCGCGGGGGCGGCGGTGGTCCGCGAGTGGCGGATCGGCTGCTATTGCGTACAGCCGGTGTGGGTGCGCGCCGCGTCCGCGGCACTCGCCGGCACCGACGCCGTGGTGGCGGCCGTCGTCGGCTTCCCGCACGGCTGCGACCGCACGCCGATCAAGGCGGATGCCGCACGGCTCGCCGTCGACGAAGGCGCGCGCGAGATCGACATGGTCGTCGACATCGGCGCGCTCAAGGGCGGCGCGGCCGCCGACGTCGAGGCGGACATCGGTGCCGTCGTGCGTGCGGCCGGTGGGTGCGCGGTCAAGGTGATCCTCGAGACCGCGGTGTTGACGGACGACGCCAAGCGACTCGGCTGCCGCCTCGCTCGTGACGCGGGCGCCGCGTTCGTCAAGACATCGACGGGCTTCCATGCTGCGGGGGGCGCGACGGTCGAGGACGTGCGCCTCCTGCGCGCCGCGGTCGGCGCTGCGGCCGGCGTCAAGGCCTCCGGCGGCATTCGCACGCTCGCGCATGTGAAGGCGATGCTCGACGCCGGCGCCAATCGCATCGGCACGTCAGCCAGCGCCGCGATCCTCGCCGATCGCCGCGCCGAGGACGGCGAGGCGCGGGCGCCACCCTTGTGATCGCGGCACCGCGCATCCATGATGGGTGGCATAGCCTGACGTCATGGAGCGAGCGATGGCCGATCCGCTGCACCTCGTGTGCCCGCATTGCGACACTACCAATCGCGTGCCGCGCGAGCGCCTCGCCGACGCGCCGGTGTGCGGCCAGTGCGGCAAGCCGCTGTTCGACGGCCACCCGGCGGCGCTGACCGAGGCGAGCTTCGACCGCCAGGTCACGCACAACGACATTCCGGTGGTCGTCGACTTCTGGGCCGATTGGTGCGGGCCGTGCAAGATGATGGCGCCGCAGTTTGCTCGCGCCGCCGCCGAGATGGAGCCGCGCGTGCGCTTCGCCAAGCTCGACACCGAGGCCGCGCAGGGCATCGCCGCGCGCTACGGCATCCGCAGCATCCCGACGATGATCGTGTTCAAGAGCGGCAAGGAGGTCGCGCGGCAGTCGGGCGCGATGGACGCCGGCGCGATCCTGCGCTGGCTCTCGCCGCACGTCGGCGCGGCGCCTTAGCGGTCGCCGTCTCCCTGCACGCCAAGATCGCCGGGCAGGTCGACGTCGCGGATCACGCCATCGTCATCGACGTCGATCGTCGTCAGGTCCGCGCCCGCCGCCGACACGACATCGCGCGCACCACGGTCGCCTCGCAGCGCGCAGAGCGCGCCGCCCCAGCGCGCGGCGAACCCGACCGGATTGCCCCTGCGTCTGCGGTGGACGGGCGCTGCGATCGACGCGCCGGCGTCGAGCGCCGCGACGAGAGCGGCGATCGTCGTCGAACGCACCCACGGCATGTCGGCGAGCGCGACGATCCATGCATCGGCGTCGCGCGTGCGCGAAACCGCCGCGGCGAGGCTTCGTCCCATGCCGAGCGCGGCGTCCGCGCACTCGATCGCCTCGGCGCCGGCATCCCGCAATTGCGCCGCGAGCGCGGCATCGCCGGGCCGCACGACGGCGATCGTCACCGGCAGCGCCGCCACCAGCGTCCGGCACGCGGCGACGCCCATCGGCGTGCCGTCGGCGAGCGGCGCCAGCAGCTTGTCGCCGCCGTAGCGCTCGCCGCGACCGGCCGCGAGCAGTACGCCGACGACGCGCACGGCTAGTCCGTGAGCAGCCGGAACCTGCCGCCCTTCACCGTGACGAGCACGCGCGCGCGCTCGTCCATGCCGTTATGGTCGGCGGGCGACATGTCGAACACGCCCTGGCAGCCAACGATGCCCTTCTCCGCCTCGAGCGCATCGCGCAGCGCGACGCGGAACGCCTCGCTGCCGGGTTTCGCCGCCTTCAACGCGACGGGAATCGCGCGCTCGAGCAGGATGCCGGCGTCCCAGGTGTTGGCGCCGAACGTCGCCGGCACGACGCCGAAGCGCGCACGGTAGGCGTCGACGTACGCCATGGCGACCTTCTTCGTCGGGTTGGACGCGGGAATCTCGTCGATGACGAGCATCGGTCCGGCGGCGAGGATCGTGCCCTCGACCTTGTCCTTGCCGAGCCTGATGAAGTCGTCGGTCGCGACGGCGTGCGTCTGGTAGATCGCGCCGGTGTAGCCGCGATCGTGCAGCGTCGCCTGCGGCAGCACCGCGGGACCGCCGACCGCGGCGATGAGCACCGCATCCGGGCGGCCGGCGACGAGCTTCAGCACCTGCCCCGTCACGCTCTGGTCGTTGCGCGCGTAGCGCTCGGTGCCGGTGATGCGGATGCCTGCCTTCTCCGCCATTGCGCCGAACACCTTGAACCAGTTCTCGCCGTACGGGTCGTTGAACCCGATCAGGCCGACCGAATGGACGCCGTGCCTGCGCATGTGTCCGACGAGCGCCGACGCGATCAGGTCGTCGTTCTGCGTGGTCTTGAACACCCAGCGCTTCTTCGCGTCCTGTGGCTCGACGATCGTCGCCGTGCCGACCGTCGCCATCATCGGCACCTTGTTCTCGGCAACGAGGTCGAGGATCGCGAGCGCATTGGGCGTCGTCGACGGGCCGATCAGCGCGTCGATGTGGTCGCCCTCGATCAGCTTCTTGGCGTTCTGCACGGCGCGCGCAGGATCGCCGCCGTCCTCGAGCGAGATGTAGCGCACGCGCTCGCCGCCGATCGTGCGCGGCAGGAGCTCGCCGGTGTTCCGCTGCGGGATGCCGATCGCCGACGTAGGTCCCGTCGCCGAGACCATGAGGCCGATCGTGATGTCGGCGACGGCGGAGGCGGCATACAGGCCGGCGGCGATGGCGACGATCGCAGCCGGGGCACGCAGGAGGGAGCGCATGGACATTGGCGGGAGTCTCGACGAGGCGACAGTGTACCGGCGCGATGCGGCGGCGCGCGCGAACGACGACTGCCGATACGGTGTGCCGGCCGATCCCTACTGCACCAGCGGCGTCGCGGTCCCCGCGAGGTCGGCCCCGCGCACGTCGGCGCGGCCCGCCAGCACGCGCACGTATTGCGCGAGCGCGCGCTCGAGGACACCGGCGCGCAGCCGGTCGGCGATGCGCGTCTCCACCGCCTCGAACGGCACCTGCTTCGCCTCGACACGACGGTCGACGGCGACGATGTGGAAGCCGAAGCGCGTGCGCACCAGCGCGGCGGCGATGCCCGTCCAGGTGCCGTGGAACAGCACCGCTTCGAACTCCGGCACCATGTCGCCGCGCTGCAGCAGTCCCAGGTGGCCGCCCTCGCGGCCCGACGGGCAGTTCGACCACTCGCGCGCGTACGCGTCGAAGCGCTCCGGCGCCGCGCGCAATTCGGCGAGCGCGCCTTCCGCGCGCGACCGCAGCGCGGCGAGCGGCGTGCCGTCGGTCATCTGGAACAGGATGTGCCGCGCGGCGACCAGCGCGCCGCTTTCGAACTCGCGCGAATGCGCGTCGTAATAGCGGCGGCATTCGTCGCGCGACGGCTCGGGCACGCGCACCGCCTCGTCGAGCAGGCGCTCGATCCCGGCTTCGGCGGCGGCCGCATCGGCACCGGCGGCCACGAACCCTGCGCGCGCGGCCTCCTGCCGCAGCAACTCGCGTGCCGCCGCGGCCTTCGGGGTCGGATGGCCCTCGACGTCGACCGCGACGCCGTTGACGCTGACCTCGTCCGTCACGCTGCGCGCCGCCCCTGCGACCGCGCGACCTGGCGCTGCACGCGACGCGTGCGCACGATCTGCGCGGGCCGGATCAGGTAATACACGGTCGCGAAGCCGCTCCAGATGTGCACCATCCGCGTAAACGGGAAGACGAGGAAGATCGTGAGGCCGAGCGCGATGTGCGCCCGGTAGACCCACGGCACGCCGATGAGGAGGTCGGCGTTGTGCGCCCGGAACAGCACGATGCCCTGCACGTAGGCGACCAGCCGCACGAACATGCTGCCGTCGAGGTGGTCGGTGGCCGCGTACACGGTCCACATGCCGAGCGCCAGCTGCACCCACAGGATGACCGCGATCGCGATGTCCCACTTGCGCGTGATCGCGTCGATCCGCGGCTCGGCGATGCGCCGGTGGATCAGGATCGTCAGGCCGGCCAGCGAAACGAGGCCGGCGACGCCACCCCCGGCCATCGACAGCCACAGGTGCTGTGCGGGTGTCATGAAGTGCTCGGAGATCGACTCGGGCAGCAGGAAACCGAACAGGTGCCCGAAGAACACGACGAGGATGCCGAAGTGGAAGAGATTGGAGCCGAGGCGCAACTGCCGGCGACGCAGCAGCTGCGACGAATCGCTCTTCCAGGTGTACTGGCTCTCCTCGAAGCGCGCGAGGCTGCCGAGGAAGAACACCGACAGCGCGATGTACGGATAGAGGCCGAAGGTGAATTCGTGAAGGAATGAAGCGCTCGACGTCATCGCAGATCTCCTTGTCGCGTGCCCGCGCTCAGCGGACGGCCCTGGCGGCGAACGGTCGCAGCGTCATGACGGCCGGCGCGGCACGACGTGCACGATGGCGGGCTCGGTCGCCGCCGGCGGCGCGAATGCCGGCGCCTCCGCCCAGTCGTCGTCGATCGGCGCCTCGATCGGCGGCGGCTCGACCGCCTTCTGCCAGTCGAGGCCCGGTTGTTCGGCCAGCGCGAGGATCGCCGCCGGCACCGCCGCATAGCGGCTGCCATGGCGCGCCAGCGTCTCGCCGACCTTGCGCACGATGTGCGCGAAGTCCTCGATCATCGCCCGCGTCTCGGCGGCGTCGCGGCACGACAGGTACTCGAGCACCACCGGCAGGTGATCGGGCAAATCGCTCGTCGCAAGGCGCAGCCCGGCGCGCTCGTAGAGCGCCGTCAGGTCGACCATCGCCTGGCCGCGTTCGCGCGCGTCGCCATGCACGTGCTCGAACAGGCACAGCGACGTGCTGCGCCCGCGGTCGAACAGTGCGACGTAGCGCTCGCAGGCGTCGAGCTCGTCGGCGGCCTCGAGCTCGTCGACCAGCGCGACAAGCCGCGTTCGATCGTAAGCCGGCAGCATCGCCGCGGCCGCCAACGCCTCGCGGATTTCCGGCAGCGCCTCGCGCAGCGCATGCGCTGGATAGCCGAGCAGCGCCGCCAGCGCGCGCAACAGGCGCGCGCGCGCGACATCCGCCGGTTCGCTCGCGGCCGTCATCGCCCGTCGACCGTCTCGCCGCGCGCGGGACCGCGCACCTTGATCGGGAACACGCGCTTGCCGCCGAGCTTGCCGCCGAACAGGCTCGGCTGCTCCTCGCCGCCGGCGCAGCCGTTGCCGAACGAAAAGCCGCATTCGCCGCGCAGGTCGTAGGCGTCTTCGGCGTACTCGCGATGCGTCGTGGGAATGACGAAGCGATCCTCGTAGTTGGCGATCGCGAGATAGCGATGCATGTCGTGCACCTGCGCCACCGACAGGCCGGCGCGCTCGAGCATGGCGACATTTTCGAAGCCATCGAGATCGCGCTCGCGGAAGAACGCGCGCATCGCCAGCAGCCTTTCGAGCGCGACGATCACCGGCTCGTCCTTGCCGGCGGTGAGGAGGTTCGCGAGGTAGCGCACGGGGATGCGCAGCTTGCTCACGTCGGGCAGGCCGTTGGCCTCGGCGAGCTGGCCGGTGTTGACGCGCGAGTTGATCGGCGACAGCGGCGGCACGTACCACACCATCGGCAGCGTCCGGTACTCGGGATGCAGCGGGAACGCGATCTTCCAGTCGATCGCCATCTTGTAGACCGGCGAGGCGCGCGCCGCGTCGAGCCACGCCTCGGGCACGCCGTCGGCGCGCGCCTGCGCAATCACCGCGGGGTCGAACGGATCGCAGAACACGTCGAGCTGCGCCTGGTAGAGATCCTGCGGATCGGCGACCGACGCCGCGCTCTCGATCGCGTCGGCGTCGTAAAGCATCACGCCGAGGTAGCGGATGCGGCCCACGCAGGTCTCCGAGCACACCGTCGGCTGGCCAGCCTCGATGCGCGGGAAGCAGAAGATGCACTTCTCGGCCTTGCCGCTCTGCCAGTTGTAGTAGATCTTCTTGTAAGGGCAGCCCGACACGCACATCCGCCAGCCGCGGCACTTGTCCTGGTCGATGAGGACGATGCCGTCCTCCTCGCGCTTGTAGATCGATCCCGACGGGCACGACGCCACGCAGGCCGGATTGAGGCAATGCTCGCAGATGCGCGGCAGCGTGATCATGAACGTGTTCTCGAACTCGCCGTAGATCGCCTTCTCGATGTCGGCGAAATTGGCGTCCTGCGAGCGCTTGGCGAACTCGCCGCCGAGGATCTCCTCCCAGTTCGGGCCCCACTCGATCTTTTCCATGCGCCGCTCGGTGATGATCGACACCGGCCGCGCCACCGGCGGCGTCGCCATCTCGGGCGCCGACTGGATGAAGTCGTAGTCGAACGTGAACGGCTCGTAGTAGTCGTCGATCTCCGGCAGGTGCGGGTTGGCGAAGATCTTCATCAGCACGCCGAGACGGCTGCCCTGCTTGAGGCGCAGCGTACCGTTGGCCTTGCGCTCCCAGCCGCCCTTCCAGCGCTCCTGGTTCTCCCAGTCCTTCGGGTAGCCGATGCCGGGCTTGGTCTCGACGTTGTTCCACCACGCGTACTCCATGCCGCCGCGCGACGTCCACACGTTCTTGCAGGTCACCGAGCAGGTGTGGCAGCCGATGCACTTGTCGAGGTTCATCACCATCGCGATCTGCGCGCGGATCTTCATGGCCTTCTCCGGTCGGTTTGTCGCGGCGCCGCGCTCAGTCGGCCGCCGCCGGCTGGGCGTCGGCCGCCTTCTGGTCCATCCAGTCGACGTCGCGCATCTTGCGCACGACGACGAACTCGTCGCGGTTCGAGCCGACGGTGCCGTAGTAGTTGAAGCCGTAGGCGAGCTGCACGTAGCCGCCGATCATGTGCGTGGGCTTGAGCACCGCCCGCGTCACCGAGTTGTGGATGCCGCCGCGCTTGCCCGTGACCTCCGAGCCCGGCACGTTCACGATCTTCTCCTGCGCGTGGTACATGAGGCACATGCCGGCATTGACGCGCTGGCTGACCACGGCGCGCGCGGTGAGCGCGCCGTTGGCGTTGTAGAGCTCGATCCAGTCGTTGTCGACGATGCCGGCCTGCTTCGCGTCGATTTCAGAGATCCACACGATCGGCCCGCCGCGCGACAGCGTCAGCATGATGAGGTTGTCGGTGTACGTCGAGTGGATGCCCCACTTCTGGTGCGGCGTGATGAAGTTGAGGACGATCTCGGCGTTGCCGTTGGAGCGGCGCTCGCGCACCGCGGCGACGCTCCTCGTGTCGACCGGCGGCTTGTAGACGGCGAGCGCCTCGCCGAAGTCGCGCATCCAGCGGTGGTCCTGGTAGAACTGCTGGCGGCCGGTGAGCGTACGCCACGGGATCAGCTCGTTGACATTGGTGTAGCCGGCGTTGTACGTGACGTGCTCGCTGTCGATGCCCGACCAGGTAGGCGAGGTGATCACCTTGCGCGGCTGCGCCTGGATGTCGCGGTAGCGGATGCGCTCGTCCTCGCGCGATCGCGCGAGGTGCGCGTGCTCGCGGCCGGTCTGCTTCGACAGCTCCTCCCACGCACCCACCGCCACTTCGCCGTTGGTCTCGGGCGCGAGCTGGAGGATCGTCTCGGCGGCGTCGATGTCGCTGTCGATCCTCGGCAGCCCCTTGGTCGCGCCCTCCTCGGTGACGACGCGGTTGAGCGCGGCGAGGCCGTCGACGGCGTCGGCCATTGGCCAGGTGATGCCCTTCGCGCCGTTGCCGAGCTTCTTCACCAGCGGACCGAGTGCCGTGAAGCGCGCGTAGGTGTTCGGGTAGTCGCGCTCGACGACGAAGATGTTCGGCGCGGTCCGCCCCGGCACCAGCTCGCATTCGCCGCGCTTCCAGTCGGCGACGTCGAGCGGCTGCGCAATCTCGCCGGGCGAATCGTGCATCACCGGCTGCAGCACGACGTCCTGCTCGACGCCCAGTATGCCGCCGCACAGCCGCGAGAACTGCGCGGCGATCGCCTTGTAGATCTCCCAGTCGCTCTTCGCCTCCCATGCCGGCGACACCGCCGCCGACAGCGGATGCACGTAGGGGTGCATGTCGGTGGTGTTGAGGTCGTTCTTTTCGTACCACGTCGCCGTCGGCAGCACGACGTCGGCGTAGAGACACGTCGTCGACATGCGGAAGTCGAGCACGGTCAGGAGGTCGAGCTTGCCCTCCGGCGCCTTGTCGTGCCACTTCACCTCCTGCGGCCGCTCGCCGCCGGTCTCGCCCAGGTCGACGCCCTGCAAGCCGTGCTGCGCGCCCATCAGGTGACGCAGCAGGTATTCGTGGCCCTTGCCCGATGAGCCGAGCAGGTTCGAGCGCCACAGGAACAGGTTGCGCGGGAAATTGGCGGGATCGTCGGGATCCTCGCAGGCCATCTTGAGCGTGCCGTCGGCGAGCCCCCTGGCGACGTAGTCGCGCGCGCTCACGCCGGCCGCCTGCGCGGCCTTTGCGACCTCGAGCGGATTGGTGGCGAGCTGCGGCGCCGACGGCAGCCAGCCCATGCGCTCGGCGCGCACGTTGAAGTCGATCATCGCGCCGCCGTAGCGCGCTGCGTCGGCGAGCGGCGAAAGCAGCGAGCGCACGTCGATCTTCTCGTAGCGCCACTGGTTGGAGTGATTGTAGAAGAACGACGTGCCGTTCATCTGCCGCGCCGGCCGCACCCAGTCGCTGGCGAACGCCAGCACCTGCCAGCCGGTCTGCGGCCGCAGCTTCTCCTGCCCGACGTAGTGCGCCCAGCCGCCGCCCGACACGCCGATGCAGCCGCACAGCATCAGCATGTTGATCGCGCCGCGGTAGATCATGTCCTGGTGATACCAGTGGTTGACGCCTGCGCCGATGATCACCATCGCCCGGCCTTGCGTCTTCTCGGCGGTGGTCGCGAACTCGCGCGCGACGGCGATCGCGCGCTCGGCCGGCACGCCGGTGATCGCCTCCTGCCATTTCGGCGTGTACGGGAGGTCGTCGTCGTACGAGCGCGCGCAGCCGCCGTTGTCGCCCGATGCCCGGGCCACGCCGTAGTTGGCGCACAGGAGGTCGAACACGGTCGCCACGTACACGTCGCCGTCGGCGGTCGCGAGCTTCTTCGCCGCGACGCTGCGCACCAGCACGTCGCTGCCCTGGTCGTTGGCGGTGAAATGCTCGTGCGCGCGGCCGCCGAAATACGGGAATGCGACCGGCAGCACGTCGTCGCGCCGGTCGAGGAGCGACAGCGCGAGCCGCAGGTCGCGGCCGCTGGCGCCGTCCTTCTGCTCGAGGTTCCACTTGCCGAGGTCCCGCACGATGTCCTTGCCCCAGCGGTGCCCGATCGAGCCCTGCGGCGCGACCGGCCGGCCGTCGGCCTCGTCGATGCCGACGGTCTTCCACTCGGGACTGTTGGCGTGGCCGAGGCGGTCGGCGAAGTCGCTGGCGCGCAGGTAGCGGTCGGGCACGTAGTGCGCGCCGCGCTTGACGAGTCGCACCAGCAACGGCAGGTCGGTGAGTCGCCGGCAGTAGTCGTCGAAATACGGCACCGTGCGGTCGACGTGGAATTCCTTGAGGATCACGTGACCCATCGCCATCGCCAGCGCGGCGTCGGTGCCTTGCTTGGGATGCAGCCACACGTCGCCGAAGCGCGCGACCTCCGAATAGTCCGGCGTGATCGCGACAACCTTGGTGCCGTTGTAGCGGCCCTCGACCAGGAAGTGCGCGTCGGGCGTGCGCGTTTGCGGCACGTTCGAGCCCCAGGCGATGATGAACTTCGAGCTGTACCAGTCGGCTGACTCGGGCACGTCGGTCTGCTCGCCCCAGGTCTGCGGCGACGACGGCGGCAGGTCGCAGTACCAGTCGTAGAACGACAGCAGCGAGCCGCCGATCAGCGACAGGTAGCGCGCGCCGGAGGCGTGCGACACCATCGACATCGCCGGGATCGGCGAGAAGCCGCAGACACGGTCGGGCCCGTAGCGGCGGATGGTGTGCACGTTGGCGGCGGCGACGATCTCGGTCGCCTCGTCCCAGGTCGCGCGCACGAAGCCGCCGCGGCCGCGGATCGACTTGTAGTCGCGCGCCTTCGCCGGGTTCTCGACGATCGACGCCCAGGCGTCGACCGGCGCGAGCGTCTTGCGTGCCTCGCGGTAGAGGCGCAACAGGCGCCCGCGCACCATCGGGTGCTTGAGGCGGTTGGCGCTGTACAGATACCAGCTGTACGACGCGCCGCGCGAGCAGCCGCGCGGCTCGTAGTTGGGCAGCCCGGGGCGATTGCGCGGATAGTCGGTCTGCTGCGTCTCCCAGGTGACGATGCCCCCCTTGACGTAGATCTTCCAGCTGCAGCCGCCGGTGCAGTTGACGCCGTGCGTCGAGCGCACGATCTTGTCGTGCTGCCAGCGCTGGCGGTAGCCGTCCTCCCAGGTGCGGTCCTCGGTACGCGTCTGGCCGTGGCCCTGCGCGAACGGCTCGCGCACCTGCGCGAAATAGCTGAGTCGATCGAGGAAATGGCTCATGACGATGCCTCGCAGCGGTGGATCAAGCGGTGTCCTCCACGTGTTCGACGAGACGCACCTTGCGCACCTCGGTGAAGTAAATCAGGATCAGCGACACCCAGACGATGCCGTAGAGCAGCATGAAGCAGCTCGAGCGGATGCGCGTCAGGTCGAGCACAGCGCCCCACAGGATCGGCAGCAGGAAGCCCGCCAGGCCGCCGGCGAGGCCGACGATCCCGCTCACCACGCCGAGGTTCTGCGAGAACTCGTCGCCGACGTACTTGAACGTCGAGGCCATGCCGAAGGCCAGCGCGACGCCCAGCACGAACAGCAGGACGGTGAACATCGCAGGGCTCCAGCCCAGGTGGAACGACGCCTGGCCATCGATGGTGCGCACCGAGAGGTCGGTGGGCGGATACGAGATCAGGAACAGCGCGATCCACGCTGCCCACACCACCCACCACATGACGTTGTGCGCGCCATGGCGATCGGACAGCCAGCCGCCCACCGCGCGCAGCAGCCCGGCAGGCAGCGAGAACGCCATCGCGAGCATCGCCGCCGCCTTGACGTCGAAGCCGTATTCCTGGACGTAGTACTGCGTCATCCACAGCGACAGCGCGGTAAAGCCGCCGAACGTCAGCGAATAGTATTGGCAGAGCTTCCACACACGCCAGTCGCGCAGCACCGCGAGCTGCTGGCGCAGCGTCGGCGACTTCGTGCCGACGACCGGATCGGGCGCGGCCGCGAACCAGAATGCGATGCCGGTGACCACCAGCGCCGCGGCGTAGACCTTCGGCACCGCGTGCCAGCCCCACGCCTCGACGATGCGCGGCGCGACGAACATGTTGAGCGCCGCGCCGACGGTGCCGGCGCCGAACACGCCCATCGCGAAGCCGCGGCGCTCGGGCGGGAAGAAGCGCGCGCAATAGGGCGTGCCCACGGCAAACGACGCGCCGACGACGCCGAGCACGAGGCCGATGGCGAGGAGCTGCCAGTACGCGCTGGCGAAGGCGACGAGAGACACCGGCACCGCGGCAGCGAGCAGCAGGATCGTCATCACGATGCGGCCGCCGAAGCGGTCGGTCCACACCCCGAGCGGCAGGCGCATCAGCGCGCCGAGCAGCACCGGCGTCGACGTCAGCAGGCCGAACTCGGTGTTGTTGAGGCCGAGCTCCGTGCGGATGGGAATGCCGATGACGCCGAACATCATCCACACCGCGAAGCACACCATGAACGCGACGGTGCTGGCGAAAAGAACCCTGTAAGCCTTGGGATGCGCGTGGCCCTGAGGCGAACTCGTCACGGATGTTGTCCCTGATGGAGAGTCGGCGTGCCGCGCGGCGATCGCTCGCGGGCCCATTGTAGCGACATCGCGGTACGAGGTGCAGCGCGCCGAGCATAGCCGAACCGGACCGGGAATGGTCCTCGGTGCGCAACGACACCGATACCGTGCAACGGTTATAATCGCGCGACTCGCAGCCGCCGGAAACAGCTCGACGCGCCCGCCACTACGACGCTCGACGCGTCCGCCAGGAAGTTTTGCGCGCGTCCACTACGAAGCTCACGCCATCGACATCGTAACGCCACCGTCGAACGGCGCGCCCTGCGTCTCCACCCGCACGCTGTTCTTCCGCTTTGTCGGGATCGGATTGTCGGGCTTCGGCGGCGTGATGCCGTTCGCGCATCACATGCTGGTCGAGCAGCGCCGCTGGCTCGACGAGGTGGAGTTCGCCGAGATCCTGTCGATGGCGCAGGTCCTGCCGGGGCCCAACATCGTCAACGTCAGCGTGCTCGTGGGACGCCGCTTCCAGGGTTGGCGCGGCGCGCTCGCCGCGTTCACGGGCCTGATGCTGATGCCGCTGGTGGTGGTGCTCGCGCTGGCGACCGTCTATTCGCGC
>DATNAQ010000121.1:0-20968 GCA_035607415.1 Polyangia bacterium | reverse complement strand
ATTTTGCGGCGACTCGGCGCGGACCATCGCGATCGGCAAGGTGACCGACGACGCCAAGAAGCTCATGCAGGCGACCAAGGAGTCGCTCGAGCGCGCCATCGAGCAGTGCAAGCCCGGCAATCGGCTGCAGGACATCGGCTGGGCGGTGCAGTCGCACGTCGAGCCGCTCGGATATTCGGTGGTGCGGACGTTCGTCGGACACGGCATCGGCCGGGCGATGCACGAAGACCCGCCGGTGCCGAACTACGGCAGCCCGGGCAAGGGGCTACGTCTGAAACCGGGCCTGGTGCTGGCCATCGAGCCGATGGTCAACGCCGGGACGCATGAAGTCGAGGTGCTCGCCGACGGCTGGACGGCGGTCACCAAGGATCGCAAGCTTTCCGCTCACTTCGAGCATTCGGTTGCGATAACCGAGGAGGGGCCGGTTGTTCTGAGCCGACTGTGACGATTTCGCTTGCGAAATCGGAAATCGGAAGGTATAAGGCACGGTCCGTTTTGCAGAGGGATTTTTCCAATGAAAGTCCGGGCTTCGGTCAAAAAAATCTGTGCGAAGTGCAAGGTGGTGCGCCGCAAGGGCGTCGTGCGCGTCATCTGCGAGAACACCAAGCATAAGCAGAGGCAGGGTTAAATGGCACGCATCGCCGGCGTCGACCTTCCGCGCAACAAGCGCGTCGAGATCGCGCTCACGTACATCTACGGCATTGGCAAGGCTACGGCGTCTCGAGTGCTCGAGAAGGCCAAGGTCTCGCCCGACAAGCGCAGCGACGATCTCGACGAGAACGACATGCGCTCCATCCGCGACGTCTTCGAGACGCTCGGCATCAAGGTCGAAGGCGACCTGCGCCGCGAAGTCTCGATGAACATCAAGCGCCTGATGGATCTCGGCTGCTACCGTGGTCTGCGCCACCGCAAGGGCCTCCCGGTCCGCGGCCAGCGCACGCACACGAACTCGCGCACGCGCAAGGGCCCACGTAAGGGTCAGCTCCGTCGTGTCGGCCCGCCGGCCGCCGGCGCCAAGCCCGCCGGTCCGGCGTAGTAGAGGCGAACGATGGCTAAGGTTGCGAAGAAGAAGACCAAGAAGAACGTCCAGAGTGGCATCTGCCACATCCAGTCGACGTTCAACAACACGATCGTGACGATCACGGACGTCTCCGGAAACGTCGTCTCGTGGTCGTCGGCGGGCGTGCGCGGCTTCAAGGGCTCGCGCAAGTCGACGCCGTTCGCGGCGCAGCTCGCCGCCGAGGACGCCGCCAAGAAGGCGATGGACCACGGCATGCGCTCGATTTCGGTCTACGTGAAGGGTCCGGGCTCGGGCCGCGAGTCGGCGCTGCGCGCGCTGCAGGCGGCGGGGTTCAAGATCTCGCTCATCCGTGACGTCACCCCGATTCCGCACAATGGCTGCCGGCCGCCCAAGCGCCGCCGCGTTTGATCTAGGAAAAGACGAATATGGCTCGTTATACCGGTCCTGTTTGCCGTCTCTGCCGCCGCGAGGACATGAAGCTCTTCCTCAAGGGCGATCGTTGCTACACCGATAAGTGCGGCTTCGAGCGCCGCGCGTACGCCCCGGGCCAGCACGGCCAGGCGCGCCGCCGCAAGCTCTCGAACTACGGCGAGCAGCTTCGCGAGAAGCAGAAGGTCAAGCGTATCTACGGCATCGCGGAGCGTCAGTTCCGCGGCTACTACTACAAGGCGCTGCGCCTCAAGGGCGTCACGGGCGAGAACCTGCTCGTGCTCCTCGAGCGTCGCATGGACAACATCGTCTACCGCCTGGGCTTCGCTTCGGATCACGCCGAGGGGCGCCAGCTCGTCCGTCACGGGCACTTCCTTGTCAACGGCAAGAAGGTGAACATCCCGTCGTACCTCGTCCGCGCGGGCGATGTCGTCGCGGTGCGCGAGAAGTCGCGCAAGGTCAAGCGCATCGAGGAGTCGCTCGGCGCGGTGGACCGTCGTGGCGTGCCGCAGTGGCTCGAGCTCGACAAGGAGAAGTTCGAAGGTCGCATCAAGGGGATGCCGGCGCGTGAGGACTTCACGATGCCGATCCGCGAGCAGCTGATCGTCGAGCTCTACTCGAAGTAAACAAACAACGTTGGAACCAAACGGTCCGGCTGTGCCGGGCAACCGTTCCTTCACCCAAGCAGGAGTACAACGCATGGCGACCGCCTCGAACCCGGCAGTGTTCGCGAAGAATTGGCGAGATCTCATCAAGCCGAAGACGCTCGACATCGAGAAGGAGACTCTCGGTGGGACGTACGGCAAGTTCAGCTGCGAGCCGCTCGAGCGTGGATTCGGGACGACGCTCGGCAACAGCCTGCGTCGCGTGCTCCTGTCGTCGCTGCAGGGCGCGGCGATCACGGCGGTGAAGATCGACGGCGCGCTGCACGAGTTCCAGACGCTGCCGGACGTCGTCGAGGACGTCACGGACATCGTCCTGAACCTCAAAGAAGTCCTCCTCAAGATGGATGACACGAAGCCGAAGGTCATCCGTCTCGACAAGGAAGGCGAGGGCAAGGTCACGGCGGGCGACATCTCGGTCGTCGACGGCGTGAAGGTGCTCAACCCCGAGCATCCCATCGCGACGCTGGCGCGCGGTGGCAAGCTCCACATGGAGCTGCTGGTCCAGATGGGCCGCGGCTACGTGCCGGCCGAGCGCAACAAGACGGCGACGATGTCGGTCGGGACGATTCCGATCGACGCGCTGTTCGCGCCGGTCAAGAAGGTGAACTACATCGTCACGCACGCCCGCGTCGGGCAGCAGACGGACTTCGACAAGCTCACGATCGAAGTGTGGACGGACGGCTCGGTCACGCCGGATGACGCGGTGGCGTTTGCCGCGAAGATCCTGAAGGACCAGCTCTCGATCTTCATCAACTTCGAGGAGACGGAAGAGCCGGTCGAGGAGGCGGTCTCGGAAGAGGCGGCCAAGATGAACGAGAACCTCGACAAGTCCGTCGACGAGCTCGAGCTCTCGGTGCGCTCGGCCAACTGCCTGCAGAACGCCAACATCCGTTACATCGGCGAGCTCGTGCAGAAGACCGAAGCCGAGATGCTGAAGACGAAGAACTTTGGGCGCAAGTCGCTCAAGGAGATCAAGGAAATCCTCGCCGAGATGGGTCTGTCGCTCGGCATGAAGCTCGACGGCTGGGTGCCGCCGACGATGCGCGGCAAGGCGTAAGCCTAGACCGCACAGACGGGAATCGGAACATGCGCCATCAGAAATCGGGTCGGAAGTTTTCGCGTCAGTCGGGGCCGCGCCACGCGCTGCTGTCGAACCTGGTGACGTCGCTGATCGAGCACGAGCGGATCAAGACGACGGACCCCAAGGCGAAGGAGCTGCGCAAGGTGGCAGAGCGGACGATCAGCTGGGCCACGTCGGTGGGCAGCCTCGTCGGCAACGAGAAGGCCGATGCGGCCGACAAGGCGCGCATCGTTCATGCGATGCGGCAGGCGCAGAAGATCGTCAAGCACAAGCCGACGCTCCAGAAGCTGTTCGAGGACATCGGGCCGCGCCTGGTCGGGCGGGCTGGTGGCTTTTTGCGCATCATGAAGCTCGGGTATCGCCATGGCGATGCGGCGCCGGTGTCGATCGTGGAGTTCGTCGATCGCGTCGAGCCGACGGGCGAGGCGGACGAGGCTCCTGAGGGCGAGGAGAAGCCCGCCAAGAAGTCGGCCAAGGCGAAGGCGCCCAAGGCCGAGAAGCAGGAGGCGGCGCCGGCCAAGAAGAAGGCGCCCGCCAAGAAGAAGGCGGAGGCCGGGGACAAGCCGGCCAAGAAGACCGCGAAGAAGAAGGACGAATAGTCCGACTTCGAACGAGGACCAAAGAGGGCTCCGTCGCGAGACGGGGCCCTTTTTTTTTGCCCAATTTTTGCGGCGGCGACGGAGTGCGGGTCCAATCGGCGTGTGGGAGTGCTGATTGGGCTGACGGTGGTGTGCGCGGCGGCGCTGGTGCTGCTCAAGCGGCAGGCGCGCGCGCGGGCGCAGACGGCGGGGATGCGCGTCGTCGGGCGATTGGGGCTGGAGCCGCGGCGATCGATCTATCTGGTCGAGGTCGGCGGGCGCTGCTTCATGGTCGGCGTCGGCGACGGGCCGATGACGATGCTCGGTGAGGTCGACGCGCCGGCGACGGCGGCGCCGCTCCAGGCGGTGTCGTGAGGGCGGTCGACTTCGGGGCGTGGGCGGTGCTGCTGCTGGCGGTGCCGTTCACCATCGTGGTGGCGACGGCGTTTCTCAAGTTCGCGGTGGTGCTGGCGATCGTGCGGCGGGCGTTCGGCGGATCGGCGATTCCACCGGCGTCGGTGGCGGCGGCGCTGGCGCTCTTGTTCGCGCTGTTCGTGACGGCGCCGGTGGCCGAGAAGGTGTGGGCGGCGGCGCAGCCGTCGCTGCAGAAGGGCGACGCCGTGTCGTTGGCGACGGCGGCGGGGAAGGCGGCGGAGCCGGTGCGCGCGTTCTTGGCGGCGCACGCGCCGGCGCGCGAGCGGCAGAGCTTCCTCGAGCTGCAGAAGGAGCTGCGGCCGGCGGCGGAGCGCGCGGGTGTCGGCGAGAATGACCTCGTGGTGCTGGCGCCGGCGTTTGCGACGGCGGAGCTGAAGAGCGCGTTCGCCATCGGGTTCCTCTTGTTCCTGCCGTTCCTGGTCATCGAGCTCCTGGTGGCGACGGTGCTGACGTCGGTGGGGATGACTTCGGTGGCGCCGGAGCTGGTGTCGCTGCCGTTCAAGCTGTTGTTGTTCGTGCTCGCCGACGGCTGGCATCTGCTGTTTCGCGGGCTGGTGCTCGGGTACACATGACAGCGACGGCGAATGCGTTGCGCGAGGCGCTCCTGTTGGTGCTGGTGCTGGCGGCGCCGCCGCTGGTGGCGGTGTTCGGCGTCGGCGTGGCGTCCGGCGTGTTGCAGGCGGTGACGCAGGTGCGCGAGCGCTCGCTGTCGACGGTGCCGCGGATCGTGGCCGCGCTCGTGGCGCTGGCGCTGGCGGGGCCGTGGATCGCGATGCGTCTCGAGGCGTTCTTGCGCGCGGTGCTGGAGGCGGTGCCGGCGCTCGGCCGATCGTGAGCGTGCGACGGTGACGGCGGGGGCGGCGACGGTGCTGGCAGCGGCGCGCATGGGGCCGCTGGCGCTGGTGGCGGCGCCGTTCGGGCGGGCGTGGGGCGCGCGGGCGATCGTGGGCGCGCTCTTGACCGCGGCGGTGGTGCCGTTCGTGATGGCGCAGCCGGCGGCGGCGTGGACGGCGCTGCCGTCGGAGATCGTGCTCGGCCTCGTGCTCGGGCTGGTGGCGGCGCTGCCGTTCGCCGCGGCGGAGGCGGCCGGGGCGCTCGTCGACGCGGGCGTGCATCCGTGGCGGGCGCGGCGCGACGGCACCGAGCATCGCGGGCCGCTGGCCGAGGCGTACTTCTTGTTCGCGCTGGCGCTGTTCGCCGTCGCCGACGGGCCGCGCCTGGTGGCCGTGGCGGCGGGCAAGAGCTACGTGGCGTGGCCGATCGGTCATGCGGCGACGATCGGCCAGGTCGTGGGAATCGGCGCCGGGCTCGTCGCGGCGGCGGTGGGGCTGGCGGCGCCGGCGCTGGCGGCGATGCTCGTGGCCGAGCTGGCGATCGCGCTCGTGGCGCGCGCGCAGCCGGCCCTGGCGCGGGTGGTCGACGGCGCGCCGCTGCGGGCGCTCGCGGTGCTGCTGGTCGCGGCGGCGGCGGTGTATGCCGGCGCGCGCGGGCTGGGCCCGACGATGACCGCGGCTGCCCACTTGCAGGTCGCGCCGTGAACCGTCACGATGTTGGACGATGCGCGGAGCCTTCGTCGTGGTCGTGCTGCTGCTCACAGCGGTGGCGCACGCCGACGGCGGCTGGGTGTTTCCCGACGAGGACGACCCCAAGCTGGCGCGCGGCGAGGTGCACGCGCAGTGGTGGGAGACGCGCCACGACGTGCCGCGCGTCAAGCTCAGCTATCGACGCATGTGGGCGGCGTCGCCCGACGGCGGCGACCTGCCGTTCGACGCGGCGGAGCTCGACTTCTATCCGGTCTCGAAGCTCGTGCGCCTCGGGCTCACCGGCGAGGTCGGCTATGGCGGCGGCAACTACGGGCTGTGGTACTTCGTCACCGGGGCGACGCTCGGGCTGCAGTGGCCGATGCGCGTGACGCCGTTCCTCGAGGGACGGTTCGTCGCCGGGATCATCGGCGGGTCCTTCATGGGGCAGTCGGCGGTGAGCTGGATCTATGAGGGCGGGATCGAAACCGGCGTCGAGGTGTACGTGGCGAGCCGGTTCTATCTGTCGGCGGCGATCGGCTGGGCGCATCCGGTGTATGGCGGCGTCGACGTGACGGCGCTCAACGAGACCCAGACGATCGTGCGCAAGGACTTCGCGACCGACTCGTTCACCTTCAAGGTGGGGCTGGGGCTGTGAACGGGCGCGTGCCGGCGACGCCGCGGCGGCTGCGCGAGGCGCGGGCGCGCGGCGAGGTGGCGCACGCGCCGATGCTGACGGCGGCGGCGGCGCTCGGGGGCGGGGCGATCGCCATCGCGGCGACGGCGCGGCCGGCGGCGGCGCGGCTGATCGCGTTGGCGCGGCAGGCGTGGGGTGCGGCCGCGGGTGGCGCGGCGACGGGCGGCGCGTCGGCGGGCGGTGCGGCGACGGCCGCGGGCGACGCGGCGCGCGAGCTCGCGGCGACGCTCCTCGGGCTCGTCGGGCCGGTGGCGGCGGCGGCGTTCGGCGCCGCGCTCATCGTCGGGTTGGCGCAGACGCGGTTCAACTTCGCGTGGGGCGCGCTCGGGCGGCGGCGCGACGAGCCCGAGCCGTGGGCGGCGACGTCGTTCGCGGCAGCGGCGGCGCTGGTGCTGCTGTTCGTCGCCGGTGGGCGCGCGCTGTTCGCGGCGCTCGCGCGCAGCGACGGGACCGCGGCGGCGGCGAGCGTGACGGCGGCGGCGCTCGGCTCGCTCGGGGCGCGCGCGATCGTGATCGTGGCGCTCGCCGGGCTCGGCGAGCTGGCCTGGCGCCGCGCGCAGCTGGCGGAGGCGCTGTCGATGTCGCGCGCCGAGGCCGAGCGCGAGCGGCGCGAGGACGAAGGCGATCCCCGGCTGCGCGCCGAGCAGCGACGGCGGCAGCGGGCGCTGGCGCGCGATCCGCTCGTCGACGACGTGGCGCGCGCGGGCGTGGTGGTCACCGCCGAGGGCGTGGCGGTGGCGTTGCGGCTCGTCGACGGCAGCGTTCGCGTGGCGGCGGCGGCCGGCGATGATCGTTTGCGCGCGCAGCGGATCGCCGACGTGGCGCGGCGGCTCGGCATCGCGGTGCGCGCCGACGACGAGCTGGCGGCGGCGCTCGCGTCGCTGCCGGCGGGCGCGGCCGTCCCGACGGAGCTGCAGGCGCGCGCGCATGCGGCCTTGCGCGCGGTGCGGAGGGCGGTTACCTATCGGGCATGACCCGTGTGCGCAAGGCCGTCATCCCAGCCGCCGGCCTCGGCACCCGCTTCCTTCCCGCGACCAAGGCGATCCCGAAGGAGATGCTGCCCATCGTCGACGTCCCGACGCTGCAGCTGATCGTCGAGGAGGCGCTGGCCGCCGGCATCGAGGAGATCGTGCTCGTCACCGGGCGCGGCAAGGGGACGATCGAGGATCACTTCGATCACAGCTACGAGCTCGAGCACACGCTGCGCGAGCGCGGCAAGAAGGAGCTCTACGAGCTGTCGGAGCGCATCTCGAAGATGGTGCGCCTCGTGACGGTGCGGCAGAAGGAGCCGCTCGGGCTCGGGCACGCCGTGCTCGTGGCGCGGCAGGCCGTGGGCGACGAGCCGGTGGCGGTGCTGCTCGGCGACGATCTGTATGACTGCGAGGGGCGGCGACCGGCGATCGGCCAGCTCATCGACGAGTTCCAGCGTCTCGGCGGCGACAAGGGCGTGATCGCGCTCATGGAGGTGCCGCCCGGGCAGGAGTCGCTGTACGGCATCGCCGCGGGACAGGCGGTGGCGGGCGCGCCGCGCACGCTGCACATCAGCGAGATGGTCGAGAAGCCGGCGCCGGGGACGGCGCCGTCGCGGCTGGCGATCGTGGGGCGCTACGTGCTGCCGGCGGCGATCTGGGAGATCCTGGCGCACACCAAGCCGGGCAAGGGCGGCGAGATCCAGCTCACCGACGCGCTCAAGGAGCTGGCGCAGAAGGGCCCGGGTTGTTACGGGCTCACCGTCGACGGGACGCGCCACGACGCCGGCGACAAGCTCGGCTATCTCGGCGCCAACCTGGCGTGGGCGCTCAAGCGCGACGATCTGCGGCCGGGCCTCTTGGCGCTGATGCGTCGGCTCGTCGACGAAACGCGGTAGTGCAGGAGCGTCGACGATGATCGCGCGCGTCGCGGTGTTCGCGCCGCTCGAGCGGACGTTCGACTATCGCGTGCCGGCGGCGCTCACCGTCGTCGTCGGCGCGCGGGTGTGGGCGCCGTTCGGCGGACGCACGCTCGAGGGCGTGGTGCTGGCGGTCGATCCGCCGGACGCGATGGCGGATCCCAAGCCGCTGGTGAGCGTCGTCGACGCGCCGCCGATCGGGGGCGACCTGGTGACGCTGGCGGCGTGGGTGGCGGAGTATTACTGCGCGCCGGTCGGCGAGGTCATGCGGCTCATGCTGCCGGCGGGGGGCGCGGCGCGCATGCGGCGGACGCTCGCGCTCACCGACGAGGGATCGCGGGCGGCGACGGGGCTGTCGGCGGCGCTCGAGCCGGTGGCGCTGCAGGGGCTCGACGGCGAGGCGCGCGCGCTGCTGGCGGCGATCGCGGCGGGGGAGGCCAAGGGCGAGCCGGCGGGCAAGGCGCTGCGGGCCCTGCTCGAGCGCGGGCTCGTCACCGTCGACGAGGCGGTGTCGACGCGCGCGGCGCGCACCGACACGATCGTGCGCGTGGCGGCGCCGCTCGACGGCGAGGCGCGCGCCGCGGCGTTCGGGCGCGCCAAGAAGCGCGGCGAGATCTACGAGCGCATCGCGGCGGCGGGGACGATCGCGCTGTCGGCGCTGCGCCAGGCGGATGCGCGCGCGGGCGAGCACGTGCGCGCGCTCGTCGAGGCGGGGCTGGTGACGGCGGAGACGCACGAGCTGACGGTCGATCCGTTCGCCGACGCGCGTACCGAGCATGCCGAGCCGCCGCCGCTGACGCCGGCGCAGTCGGCGGCGTTGGCGACGATCGAGCCGAAGCTGCAGGCGCGCGCCTACGCGCCCTTCCTCGTGCACGGCGTGACCGGCTCGGGCAAGACCGAGGTCTACCTGCGCGCGATCGCGGCGGCGCTGGCGCTCGGACGGCGCGCGCTCGTGCTGGTGCCCGAGATCTCGCTGACGCCGCAGCTGGCGGCGCGCTTTCGCGGCCGCTTCGGCGATCGCGTCGCGGTCCTGCACAGCGGGCTCTCGGATGCCGCACGCGCGGATGCGTGGCGGCGCATCGCGCGCGGTCAGGTGGACATCGCGCTCGGCGCGCGCTCGGCGGTGTTCGCGCCGCTCGCCAACCTCGGCATCGTCGTGGTCGACGAGGAGCACGACGGGTCGTTCAAGCAGGAAGAGGGCGTGCGCTATCACGGGCGCGATGTGGCGCTGGTGCGCGCGCGCCACGCCGGCGCGGTGGCGCTGCTCGGCTCGGCGACGCCGTCGTTGGAGACATACGTGGCGGCGAAGGAGGGGCGGCTCGGCCTCCTCGAAATGCCCGAGCGGGCCACGCCGCGGCCGCTGCCGCGCGTCGAGATCGTCGATCTGAAGGTGCACAAGGGCGTCATCACCGACGTGCTGCTCGGCGGGCTGCGCGAGACGCTCGACGCCGGCGAGCAGGCGATCCTCTTTTTGAACCGGCGCGGCTTCTCGACGTTCTCGCTGTGCAAGGCGTGCGGCGAGGCGGTGCGCTGCCGCCACTGCTCGGTGGCGCTGACCTATCACCGCGGCGACGACAAGCTGCTCTGCCATTACTGCGGCTTTTCGACGCTGCCGGCGAAGAAGTGCACCGCCTGCGGCAAACCGGCGATCGAGAAGATGGGCTACGGCACCGAGCAGCTCGAGCAGCTCATCGCGCTGTCCCTGCCCGGGGCGCGCATCGCGCGGCTCGATCGCGACACCGCCGCGGGCGACGGCCTGGTGCGCACGCTCGATGCGTTTCGCGCGCGCGAGATCGATGTGCTCGTCGGGACGCAGATGGTGACCAAGGGGCACGACTTCCCCGGCGTCACCTTCGTCGGCGTGGTGCTCGCCGATCAGGGGCTGAGCCTGCCCGACTTTCGCGCCAGCGAGCGCACCTTCCAGCTGCTCGAGCAGGTGGCGGGGCGCGCCGGACGCGGCGACAAGGCGGGACGCGTGCTCCTGCAGACCTATCAGCCGCGCGCCGACTCCATCGCCTGCGCGCGCGATCACGACTACGTGCGCTTCGCCGAGGCGGAGCTGCGCGCGCGCGTCGAGCCGCGCTATCCGCCGCACACGCGGCTGGCGTGCGTGCGCGTCGACGGCGCCGATCCGCTGATGGTGCGCGAGACGGCGATGCGCGCGGCCGAGGCGGCCCGGCGGCTCGCGGAGAAGGCGCCGGCCGAGGCGGCGGCGTCGGTGCTGGGGCCGACCGAGGCGCCGCTCTCCCGGCTCAAGGGGCGGACCCGCTGGCAGCTGTTCGTACAGTCGTCACAACCGCGGGCGCTGCGCGCGCTGGCTCGCGCAGCGACGGAGACGGGCGCTCCGCGCGGGGTGCGGCTGAGCATCGACGTCGATCCGGTGTCCATGCTGTAAACCCCTGTTTTGGCGGGCCAGATGCAGTAAAATCGTGGTCCGTGCAGCCGCCGTCGGTCGTCATCGCAGCGAATCCGTACGAGGCCGAGCTCTGCCGTCGCGCGCTCGTCGAGACCGGCCTGCGCGTGCTGGTCGCCGAGGGCGGCGAGGGCGCGCTCGAGCTGGTGCGCGCGGAGAAGCCGATCGTGCTGGTGATCGCGCTCGGCATCTTCGGCGTCGAGCCGCTCGCGCTCCTGCAGGCGACGCGCGCGGAGCTGCCGCAGCTGTCGATCTTTCTGATCGGCGATCGCGACGGCGAGCTGCCCGACGAGGACGCGGCGATGCGCGTGGGGGCGACGCGGCTGTTCCTGCGGCCCATCGAAGCCGAGGCGCTCGCCGACGCCATCGAGAAGCGCGCCGTCGAGGCCGAGGTGGCGGAGGACGTGGCCGAGGCGATGGCCGAGTTCGACGTGCGCCCGAACAGCGACGGGAGCATCGACGCGGCGGCGCTCGTGCAGGAGGAGATCGTCGAGCTCGAGGCCGACTACGGCGCCGACGAGGAGGCGCCGCCGCAGCAGCTGGCGCGCATCGCGCTCCGGCGCATCCCGACCGAGGTCATGAAGGGCGTGATCGAGGTGCCGACGTCGAAGCCGCACGTCGAGGCGTCGGTGAACAAGGTCGAGGCGATGCTGGAGATGGAGGCCGACGAGCCGACGCCGGCGCCGCAGCACATGCCGCCCGAGGTGCGCGTGGCGACCCCGGAGGCGGCGGCCGCGGAGGCACCGACCTACGAGGCGGCGCCGAAGACCGAGGAGATGGCGGCGGTGAAGCCGCCCGTCGAGGGCGCCGTGGCCGAAGGGCCGATCGTGGAGACGCCGTCGGCGCCCGCGGGCGAGGCGCCGGCGATGGCCGCGTCGTCGCCGATGGCCGCGTCGTCGCCGGTGGCCGCCGCGTCGCCGATGGCCGCGCCGCCGCCGAGCGTGCTGGCCGAGCCGCTCCTGCGCGCGGACGACGCGCTCGCCGGCGTCGGGTTGCAGCAGCTCGTGGTGTCGGCCGACTTCGTCGAGCCGCCGGCGCGCATCCCGGAGAAGCTCAAGCGCGCCGAGCCGGTGGAGCGCGCGCGTCCGGCGTTCGACGAGCGCTCGACCTTCGCGCGGCGCCTCGAGAACGAGCTGTCGGCGGCGGAGCGGCGGCTCTTCCCCGATTCACCGTCGACGGCGAGCGCCGCGCGTGACGAATACGAGGACGCGCTCGGCGACATCGATCTCGACGCGCTCGGCATCGACACCATCCCCGGCATCGGCGCCGACACGCTCGACGCCGCCTTCGATCTGCGCCTGCCGGCGCGCAACGGGCACAGCAACGGCAACGGCGCCGAGCCGGCGCCGCCGACGCCGGCGCCGCGCACGCTCGCGTCGTCCGCGGTCGAGGTGCGCGCCCCGGCGACGCTGCCCGAGGGCGAGGGCGATCTCGCCACCACCGACGTGGCCACGCTCCTGGCGACGCTGCACGCGGCCGGCTTCTCCGGCTCGGTGACGCTCGCGCGCGGCGACGGCGACAAGACCATCTTCTTCGACGCCGGCCTGCCGGTGTCGGCGCGCTCGACGTTCGCGCACGATCGGCTGCCCGACCTCCTCTTGCGCGAAGGCGTCATCACGCGCGAGCAGCAAGCGCGCACGCGCGACCTGGCGCTCGGCGGCCGCTCGGTGGCGCAGAAGCTGGTGGAGCTCGGGCTCATCAAGTCGAGCGAGCTGTTCGCCACGCTGCGCCGCCACCTCGAAGAGATCCTCTTCTCCTGCTTCGGCTGGGAGCGCGGCCGCTATCGGCTGGCGCACGTGGAGCCGCCGACCGAGGATCGCGTGCGCCTGGGCGCGCATCCGTGGGCGCTCTTCGTCGAGGGCGTGCGACGCAAGTACTCGCTCGAGCGGCTCGTCGAGCTCGTTGGCCCGCCCGAGACGGTGCTGTCGCCGACGACGCTCCTCACCCGCGCGCTCGACGAGGGCGGCTTTTCCGCCGCCGAGCGCGCGCGCGCCGAGCTCGTCGACGGCGAGCGCTCGCTGGCCGAGCTCGCGCTCGGGGCCGTCGGCGCGCCGCTCGCCGAGCCGGCGTTGTACGCGCTCGCCTGGGCGCTCGTGGCCATCGGCGCGGCGCGCATCGGCGTCGTCGAGACCCAGCCCGGCGTCGGCGTCGGCGTGCGCGCGGTGCCGACGCTGGTGACCGCGCCGTACGGCGACGCCCCACGAGACGCGATCGACCGCCGCGGGCGGCCGCGCCCGCACGAGCGCCCGCGCGATCGCGAGGCCGATCGCGCCATCGACAAAGAGCGCGTGCTGGCCAAGCGCACGCAGGTGCAGGACGGCGACTACTTCGTGGTGCTCGGCCTGTCGCGCGACGCCTCGGCGCACGAAGTGGCGCGCGCCTTCGAGCGGCTCAAGCGCGACTTCGCCCCGGAGCGGTTCGCCGATCCGCTGCGCCAGGAGCTCTCCGATGCGCTCCTCGAGATCGGCGAGGTGCTCGACGAAGCGCACCGCGTGCTCGCCGACGACGCCGTGCGCGCTTCCTACCGCGCGCGCTTGCCCGATCTCGGGTAGAGTCCGTCGCCATGCCCGGCTTGCGCGTCGTGTTCATGGGATCGCCCGAGTTCGCGGTGCCGTGCCTCGATGCGCTGCTCGCGACCGAGAACGTCGTCGCCGTCGTCACCCAGCCGGACAAGCCGGCGGGGCGCGGCCTCGGCCTGCAACCGCCTGCGGTCAAGGTGCGCGCGCTCGCCGCCGGCGTGCCGGTGATGCAGCCGACCTCGGTGCGCAAGCCGCCGTTTCTCGACGAGCTGCGCGCGCTCGCGCCCGACGTCTGCGTCGTGGTCGCGTACGGCAAGATCCTGCCGCCCGAGGTGTTGGCCGCGCCCAAGCACGGCTGCCTCAATGTGCACGCGTCGCTCCTGCCGAAGTATCGCGGCGCGGCGCCGATCCAATGGGCCATCATCCGTGGCGAGCGTGAGACCGGCGTGACGCTGATGCAGATGGACGCGGGCATGGACACCGGCGACATGCTCGCCAAGCGTACGCTCGCCATCGACGAGTGGGTGACGGCGGGGCAGCTGCACACGCGCCTGGCGCCGCTCGGGGCCGAGCTGCTCGTCGAGGGGCTCGCCAAGCTGACGGCGGGCACGCTCGTGCGCGAAAAGCAGGACGACGCAGCGGCGACGATGGCGCCGATGCTGACCAAGGAGACCGGGCGCGTCGACTTCGCCGCCGGCGCGCGTGTGGTGCGCGACCTCGTGCGCGGCTGCGATCCGTGGCCGACGGCGTACACCTCGCTCGGCGGCGAGCCGCTCAAGCTCTTTCGCGCCAAGGTGGTGAGCGGCCGCGGCGCGCCGGGAGTGGTCATCGGCGCCGACCGCGATGGGCTGCTGGTCGGCTGCGGCGACGACGCCATCGCTTTCGCCGAGCTGCAGCTGCCGGGCAAGAGGCGCATGGCGTCGGCGGCGCTGCTGGCGGGCCGGCCGATGCCCGTCGGTACCAAGCTCGGCGAATGAGGATCGCGTGAACGCGCGAGATCTGGCGCGCCGCGTCCTCCGCCGCGTCGACGAGGGCGCCTACGCCACGCTGGCGCTGGCCGGCGAGCTCGGGCGCGCGAAGGCCATGGCGCCGGCCGATCGCGCGCTCGCCACGGAGCTGACCTACGGCGTCCTGAAGCAGCGACGGCGGCTCGACCACGCGCTCGCCGCGCACGCGCCGCGCGGCATCGACAAGCTCGACGCGCGCGTGCTCGACGCGCTGCGGGTGGGCGCCTATCAGATCCTGTTCCTGCGCGTGCCGGCTCACGCCGCGGTCGACGACGCGGTCGAGACCATCAAGAAGTCGCGCTCGCAGAAGCTCGCCAACTTCGCCAACGGGCTCTTGCGCGCGCTGGCGCGGGCGGGCGAGCCCCCGTCGTCGTCGCTCGGGGTGCGCACCTCGGCGCCCGACTGGCTCGTCGACGACGCCGTGCGCCGCTTCGGCGCCGACGAGGCCGAGCAGTTCCTGCAGTCCCTGAACGCGCCGGCACCGTTGTGGCTGCGCGCCAATACGCTGCGCGCCACGCGCGACGAGGCGCTGCGCGCCGTCGCTGCCGAGCGCCCGCAGGCGACGATCACGCCGTCAGCGGTGGTGCCCGAGGCCTTTCGCGTCGACGGCGCCGGCGACGTCGCGCAGCTCGACGCCTTCGCCCGCGGCCTGTGCACCGCGCAGGACGTCGCCGCGCAGCAGGTGGCACGGCTGGTCGATCCGCGCGCCGGCGAGCGTCTGCTCGACGCCTGCGCCGGCGTCGGCGGCAAGTCGGCGCACCTGGCCGCGCTCGCCGGCGACGCCGCGTCCATCGACTCGGCCGACGTCTCCGCGCGCAAGCTCGAGCTCGCCGCCGACCTGGCGCACCGCCTCGGCGTGCGCTCGACGACGCCGATCACCTGCGACCTCACCGACCCGCGCGCGCCGCTCGCCGCCGCCTACGATCGCGTGCTCCTCGACGCGCCCTGCAGCGGCCTCGGCGTCTTGCGCCGCCACCCCGAGGCCAAATGGCGCCGCACGTCCGACGACGCCGTGGCGCTCGCCGCGTTGCAGGCGCGCCTCCTCGACGCCCTGGCGCCGCGCGTGCGCCCGGGCGGCGTGCTCGTCTACTCGGTGTGCACGTACACCGACGCCGAAGGCCCGGCGCAGCTCGAGCGCTTCCTGGCTGCACATCGTGATTTCATGAAATCCGGAGAGCCCCTGCGCACCTGGCCGCATCGCGACGACGCCGACGGCTTCTTCGCCGTTCGTCTCGAGCGCGTTGTAAAGTAGCGCCGAATGCGTCCCATCAAGATCGCGCCGTCGATCCTGAGCGCCGACTTCGGCCGCCTCGCCGACGAGGTCCGCGCCGTCACCGCCGCCGGCGCCGACTACGTGCACGTCGACGTCATGGACGGGCACTTCGTCCCCAACCTCACGATCGGGCCCATGGTGGTCGCCGCCATCCGCAAGGCCACGACGCTGCCGCTCGACGTGCACCTCATGATCGAGCGCCCCGGCGACTACATCGACGCGTTCGCCAAAGCCGGCGCCGACCTCATCGGCGTGCACGAAGAGGCGTGCCCGCACCTGCATCGCGTGCTCCAGCAGATCAAGCACGCCGGCAAGCGCGCCTCGGTCACGCTCAATCCGCACACGCCGTGGCAGCACGTCCGCCACGTCCTCGAGGACGTCTCCCAGGTCCTCGTCATGTCCGTCAACCCCGGCTTCGGCGGCCAGGCGTTCATCCCCAACGTGCTGCCCAAGATCGCCGAGCTTCGCGAGCACATCCTCCAACGCAACCTCGACGTCGACATCGAGGTCGACGGCGGCATCAAAGTCGACAACATCGCGACCGTCGTCGAAGCGGGCGCGAATGTGCTGGTCGCCGGCAGCGCGGTGTTCGAAACGACCGACTACAAAGCGACGATCGCGGCGCTCAGGAAGAACGCAGAGGCGGCTCAGCGGTAACGGGGCGGCTGTGGCGTCGGCCGTGCAGGCGATGGTGTCCTCGCTGCGCTCAAACAGTCCTCGTCGGCCGTAACACCAGTGCTCGATTCCGGCGCCGTGCTGGCCGGCTGCGGAACTCGCGCCGCGAGGACACCATCGCCTGCACGGCCTCCTGAGTCGCCTGATCCTATGCGCGCGACATCGAGGTCGACGGCGGTCGAAGCCGGCGCGAATGGCTGGTCAGCGCGGTGTTCGAAACGAGCGACTACGAAGCGACGATCGCGGCTGCCTCCTAAGTCGGCTGATTGGAGGGACCTGTGCGCGAATCCAGGAGCGGACGTAGCGAGTGTATGCGCGGGGCGAGCTCCGCAGCCGGCCAGCACGGCGTCGGAATCGAGCACTGGTGTCACGGCCGGCGAGGACTGTCTGAGCCGCGCGCGTACACTCGCTGCGTCCGCGACGCCTCGCGCCGCTGCAGCAGCTCCCCAACCGAACCTGCGCCTTTAGAAGTCGCCGAACAATTGCGTGATGCGGACGTCCAACGCGCTGGCGACCTTGAATAGCGACGACACCGACGCGGACGACTCGGCGCGCTCGATTTGCGAGAGGAGCGAGACCGAGAGCTTGGTGCGCCGGGACATCTGCTTGAGCGTCAGGTTGCGCGCCTTGCGCAGCTCGCGGATGTTGCGCCCGATGGTCTGGTGCAGCTCGTCCTCCTTGCGCAGGACGAGGCCCTTCTTCTTGGCGATGCGCTCGATGACCGCGCGGAATTCGTCGACGCTGAACGGCTTCTTGATGTACGCCGAGACGTCGTGCTCGATCGACGCCGTCGCCGTCTCCAGCGACGGGTAGCCGGTCAGGATGATGACCGCGACGTCGTCGTCCTGCTTGCGGATGAGGCCCAGCAGGTCGATGCCCGAGAGCTTGGGCATCATGAGGTCGACGATGCAGACGTGGTACTCGCCCTGCTTCAGCGTGTCCACCACCTGCGTGGGGTCGTTGATCGTGGTGACGTTGTAACCGTCGTGCGTGAGGAAGTCCTCGAGATACTCGCAGACGTCTTTGTCGTCGTCGACGACCAGCAGATTGAGTTGCGAAGACAACAGCCCCCCGGCCACGCCGCCAGGCGTCAATGAACCAACGCTTAAATTACCTGGTCGGGGCGAGAGGATTTGAACCTCCGACTTTTCGGTCCCGAACCGAACGCGCTACCAGGCTGCGCTACGCCCCGAGTTGAAGCCCCCGTTACCTAGCCCGAGCTAGAGGGGATGTCAACGGCATTTGGGGAATTTTTCACCTGTCCTGGGTCGCCGCTCCCCAGCACGCCGGGGCGGAATGGGCCGGCATACCCCCCGTGAACGCGCGAGATGGCTCTGTTTGACAAGCACGGTTGACATCGGACCACCCCTGGGTGGTCGCTATACACCATCCCACCCATATATGTGGTCCAGAGCCCCGCTGGTGGGGTCCAAAGTCCCAGGTGCGGTCAACTTTTCATAATAGTTTTGGGGCGCCGCCTGGGCGCGGCCGTTGCAACCGAGCTCAGCACCATGGTCCCCAACCGCCGACTTCGGGAGGAGATGGCTAGGGCCGACAAGCTCGCCAAAGAGCGGCGTAAGAAGAGCCAGTTCGACGATCAAGCCACCTATGTCCCGGTCGAGGACCGCGTCCCCGAAGAGACCCGCCCCGGTCATGTCCGTGATTATGCCGCCGACATCCTGGAAGTCGACGAGGAGCTCGAGCTTCACACCGGCGACATCGAGAAGGTCGACATGGTCGAGCTCGCGACGTCGGACATCGACGTCAGCGATCTGACCGACGAGGGCGTCCCAAATCCGGATTTCCTGAAAACGGTCGTTCCCAAGAAGCCGCGCGCGGGCGACTACCGCATGCACCGCCGCCGCGAGGTCGAGTTCGACGACGAGCAGACGCGCATCGATCCGCCGAGCGATCCCGACGTCGAGGTGCTCGAAATCGACGAGCGCCAGGAGCCGGCGCCGCGCCTCATCAAGGCGCAGAAGCTGCCGCTCGACGAGTTCCCGTCGGAGAAGTCGGTCGTCTCGCGCATCGTGAAGTCGGTCGTGGCGGCGCTCCCGTCGGCGATCCGCAAGGCCGTCGACAAGACCGGCCAGCACATCCTTCCCGGCCACGCCAAGCGCGACAAGTCGCAGCAGATCAACGTCGCCAGCGAAGATCGCCCGCAGCAGTCGGGCGTCGACGCGCGCGCCTGGCGCGAGATGCGCACGTCGCCGATCTTCGACGGTCTGCCCAACGAGGCGCTGCGCGACGCGCTCATGTCCGGCGACGCGCACGTCCTGCGCCTGGTGCGCGACTCGCTGGTGCCGATGGACGGCTCGATTGGCCTCGTGCGCTCGGGGCAGGTGGCCATCGCCCGCTTCTCCGAGGAGGCGCTGGCTGCCGAGCGCAAGGCGGCGCACGCGCACGCGCAGTCGGGCGGCGGCAAGGACGGCAAGCTCGACAAGAAGGAGCGCAAGCGGCGCAACGAGGTGGGCCCGCTCATCCGGCTCGCCGAGCAGAACCTGGCGACCTTCGAGGACGGCGACGTCGTCGAGACCGCCGTCGGCGCGTCCAATCACGCGTCGATCGCCTGCTACACCGCGACGCCGGCGGTGGTGATCACGATCCAGCGCGGGCGCGTCGATCTCTGGAAGCGCATCTACCCGTTCATGGCCGACCGCTTCCGCCGCGCCTCGCAGGCGGCGCGCGCCAAGGTCGAGGCCACCGACGGCGCCAAGAGCGCGGTCGCCGACTTCTTCATCCGCCACGGCCTGTCGGTGTCGATGACCCTGCGCGTGCGCAAGATCGACGCCTGCATCGAGTGCAAGGCGTGCGAGAAGGCGTGCGAGGAGCGCTACGGCGTCAAGCGCCTGGCCATCAACGGGCGCATCCTCGGCAACCTCGACTTCGTCGACGCCTGCCACACCTGCACCGATCAGCGCTGCATCGACCCCTGCAACTTCGACGCGATCTCGTTCGATGCGCAGCGCAAGGAGGTCCTCATCAAGGAGGACGCCTGCACCGGCTGCACGCTGTGCGCGACGGCGTGCCCGTACAACGCCATCGAGATGCACGAGCTCGACGAGGCGCCGGCCCTACGACTGCGTCTCAACAAAGAAGGCAAGCTCGCCTTCGGCGACTCCACGCCGCGCAAGGCGAAGCTGCGCCGCATGGCCTCGAAGTGCGATCACTGCGCGTTCTACGCCGATCAGGCGTGCATCACCGCCTGCCCGACCGGCGCGCTCGTCGAGATCCTGCCGTCGGACGCGGTCACGCAGCTCCCCGACGCGGCGCGCGCCAGCGCCAAGGCCGGTTACGACCGTACCGTCGCCATCGACGTCAACAACCTCAACGAGTCGAAGGCGTTCATCAAGGGCGGGCTCGACATCCCCGAGCTCGGCCGCGCGCGCGCGCCGCGCAAGAAGCTGTCGCTGCCGATGTGGTGGACGCTCGGCATCGGCGCGTTCCTGCTCTCGTGCACCGAGATCGCGATGCGCCTGTGGGCGCCGAAATACTCGATGTCGTTCCTCATCGCGACGCTCGTCGAGGGCGTCGATCCCGATCTCGCGCTCGGGCGCGTCGGCTACCGCCCGGGCTGCGAGCTGGCGGTGAACTTCGGCTACGCGGGCACGGCGCTCATGATCACCGGCATGCTCTACGTCTGGCGCCGGCGCTTCAGCTTCATGCGCAACGTCGGCTCGTTGCGCTCGTGGTTCGAGTGGCACGTCCTGACCGGCGTGCTCGGGCCGTCGTTCATCCTCTTGCACTCGGTCGCCAAGCTCGACAACTGGGTGTCGATCGGCTTCTGGTCGATGATCATCACGGTCATCTCGGGCCTCCTCGGCCGTTACCTGACGACGCAGATCGAGGAGCGCGCGTCGACGGCGGCGGTGGAGGTGCTCGACATCGATCGGCAGCTCGCGAAATTGCGCGGGACCCAGCCGGGCGTGCGCGCGGCCGACGTGTGGTACGAGGCTTATCGCCGTCGCGTGACGAACTTCGACAACTGGCTCGGCGGCAAGAACGGCAAGCCCACCTTCTTCGGCGCGCTGTGGACCTTCTGGTGGTGCGTGCGCGACGACATCATGCGTGGGCGCCGCATCCGCCAGCTCAAGAAGCAGCTGAAGAAGACCGTACACGGCAGGGGCGCGCGCAAGGTCCGTCGTGAGGCGATGAGGCTTTCGCTGCGACTGGCGTTACTCGAGCGGCGCCGTCAGCTGTTGCCTCGTTTGGAACCGTTGTTCAACCAGTGGAAGGCGGCCCATATCCCGATGTCCGTCGTGTTGACGATCATCGCCACCATCCACATCGTGATCGAGCTGCGCCGGTAAGGGGACCCGACGCGCGCGCGATCTGCTTGAGTGCGCGTGCTTTCTTTGCGACGATACGGCGTGATCCGCCTCTTTCGACCCCTCGTGGCCTTCCTGCTGGTGGCCGCTCCTGCAAGCCTGGCGCGCGCCGACTTCTTCTCGACGTCGCCCGGGCCGCTGACGCAGTCGCACGCCAACATCGACAGCAAAGACCACTGCCAGGACTGTCACGTCGGCTCGCGCGACGTCGACGTCAACAAGTGCCTCAAGTGCCATCAGCCGATCGCCGAGCGGCAGCGCGAGCGCAAGGGCGTGCACGCGTCGCCCAAGGCGCTCGGCAAGCAGTGCGAGCTCTGCCACACCGACCACAAGGGGCGCAACAAGGACATCCTCGGTTTCTCGACCTTCGGCGGGATCGATCGCTTCGACCACAACACGCTCACGTCGTTTCCGCTCGAGGGCAAGCACCAGACGACCA
>DATNAQ010000026.1:0-4978 GCA_035607415.1 Polyangia bacterium | reverse complement strand
CAATCTCCAGGTGCTGCTCGAGCCGACCGAGACCGGTCAGCGCATCCGCTTCGCCACCATGCACGGCGCGGCGCGCTCATCCATCATGCTCGGCCTCGCTGCGTGGGTCGTTGCAGGCGGCATCGCGCTCGGCATGGCCGGCGGTATGGCGGTCGGCAATGCCGCAGGCGGCTTCACCTTCCTCGGCGGCCTGGGTCTCGGCTTCATCGCCAACGGAGTCCTTCGACTCCCCGGCTGGGCGCGCACCCGCCGCCGCCAGATGGACGCCCTCGCCGCCGAGATCGCGCTGCCGCGCCCCGCCGCTACTGCCGCTACTATAGCTGGTAGATGAACGTCACGGTCCCCGCATCGTCGACCAGGTCGGCGATGATCGCGTAGCCCGGCAGAATGTCCGAGAAGGCGGGGTCGACCGCGACGGTCTGCGCACCCGTGGCGCCGTGCACGCGCGTTCCGACGAGAATGAACCCGTCGACCGCATTGCCGCCGACCGCCGTCACGACGTAGCCGTTCGTCCCCAGCTGCTCGGCCGCTGCCGGCACGCCAGCCTGCGCGGCCTCCACGACCTGTGTGTCGTAGCCGTTGGTGGTGGTGTCATGATCCCACGCGTAGGAGAGATAGCGTACCTGCCCGGAATCGAACGAGACCGCGGTGATCACGCGCTTCTGCGCACCCTCCGCGGCGGCGGTGGCCGGCAGGTCTGCCAACGGGACGACCTTGTTGCTGAGATGATAGCCCCCTGCCTTTGGCGTGACCGCTTCAGAGATCCCGAATACGCCCGGCGTCGGCCGAATGTCCATCGCCGTTATGACGGCGTTGGTGTCAGTGTTCTTAGCATTCAAGGTCTCGTCGAGATTGGCGAGAATGCTCCCGGCGTAAATGACCCCGACCGGCACGACGTCGCTCGGCAGCGCGAACGCATCGAAGAACCAGACGCACTGGGCGGCGTTGCACAGATTGCTCGCTCCCAGCTGGAGCGGCGTGCCCGCCGCGCCGCCCAGCTGGTGGGTGAGCGCCGAGCCCGTGCCAACGAAGAGATTTTGATGGGCGAGGTCGATGCTGTCGGAGAGGGTGCCGACTCCCTTGAACCGAAGATCGAACGTGCGTAAGACCGGCGGGGTCGTGGTCCCCGTGTCCGGCGGCGTGGTGACTCCCGACGGGCTGCCGTCGCCGCACGCGTAGGCCGACAGCGACAATGCGAAAGAGAACGCCGCGAACAGCAGCCCGCGGCCCAGATTGGCACTTCGACTCCTCATCACACCATCCTCATGCTGGGAGCACGCCGCGTCCGGGGGGACGGCGGCTCGGATGAACCTTCGGCCGACGACGTCAGCCGTTTCAACTACTCGGCGGACACGTCCCAGGTTCCATCGGACGCGGCGAGATGTCTTGCCGATTACACCGCGTTGGCGCTGTCGCCGTCGCCGGGCAAGAGGTCGGCAAAGAGCCCGTCGATCTCTATCGCGAGCGGCTGCGCGGCCCCGTCGGGCGACCAGATGAGCGTTTTAGAAACGATCTCCGGTCGCTCGTCGCCAGGGCGCCACCGCTCAATGAGCCGCGCGTCGATGTCGACGATCCAATACTCGGGCACGTGCCGCTGATACAGAAGCCGCTTCGTTCGACGGTCGTGCCGGGCGCTCGACGGTGAGAGCGCCTCGATCGCCAGCAGCAGCGACTCTGCGGGCCGCCATTCGGCCACGTTCAGGCGCCGCACCTCCCTCAACGGCAGCACGAACAGGTCCGGCTGCACGAGCGATTCGTCCTCGAGGTCGACCTCGAACGGCGACGTGAGCGCCTTGCCGATCGGATTCGCCGACAGGTATTGCATCAGCGCGAAGTGCAGCCGCGCCACCACCTCCTGGTGCCGATAGCGCGGCGCCGGCGTCACGAGCAGATCGCCGTCCACGAGCTCGTAGCGCGGCGTGGCGAGCGGCGCGTCGTCGATGAGCGCGCGCACTTCGGCGCGCGTCCACCGCCGGTGCAGGGCGTGGGCAGGCATGGCCATAGGGTACGCTCGGCGGCACGGGTTCGGCAACTCGGCATACCGACACCTTGGCCGAATAGCCCTGAAGGACCACTACCATTTTCCGTCGCGCCGGTTCTGTTCGCCGCCAGTGTTCAACCCGATTCCGCTGTTCAATCTTGGAACGCCTCGTCCCACGAGCGCGCATCGTACCAGCCCCCGCCGAGCGCTGATCGACGATCCAATCCCTTGCGCTGTCGCGATATAACGCCGCAAGCTGAGCGGCACGGACCTTACCTATAGGGTCGCGCCCCACGTCCCACGTCCCACGTCCCACGTCCCACGCCTCCATGCTCCCCGACCTCCGTCTCGCCGCCCGCGCCCTCTTCCGCGCCAAAGGCCTTGCCGCCGCCGCCGTTCTCTGCCTCGCACTCGGCATTGCCGGCACGACCAGCGTCTACAGCGTCACGAGCGCGCTCGTTCTCCACCCCGTGCCCGCCGCAAATGCCGCGGGTCTCGTGCTCGTCACCGAAGTCGCGCCGTCGCACCCGCGTCCCGACGACGCCTTCATGGCGCCCGCCAACTACATCGACCTCGTTCAGCGCAACAAGAGCTTCAGCGAGCTCGCCGCCTTTCGCCCGCTCGAGTCGAGCGTCACCGGCATCGACGAGCCCGAGCGTGTCAACGGCTTCCGCGTCACGCCGAGCTACTTCCATCTCCTGGGCGTCGCGCCCGCGCTCGGCCGCTCGTTCACCGCTGACGACGCGCGCTATGTCGAATCGCCCAATGTCGTCATTCTGAGCGACGGCTTCTGGCGCCGCCACTTCGGCGCCGACCCCGGCGTGTTGGGTCGCGTCATTCGCATCAACGACGTGCCGCGCACAGTCGTCGGCGTCATGCCCGCCGGTTTCGTCTTCCCGACCGGCGCCGAGCTCTGGACGCCGCAGTCGCTCGACGGCGCATTCGGCCGCGAGCGCGACGGGCGCTTCCTCACCGGCGTCCTCGCTCGGCTCCGGCCCGGCGTCTCGATGGCTCAGGCCGACGCCGATGTGCACGGTATCATGCAACAACTCTCTCGCGAGTATCCTCAGGACGACGGCAAGTGGAGCATGCGCGTCGAGGACGCCAACGCATTCTACGGCCAGCATCCGCGTCCTTTCATGCTCGCCCAGCTCGCCGCCGTCGCGCTCGTGCTGCTCCTCGCCTGCGCCAACGTCGCCAACCTCCTGCTCGCCCGCGCCACGACTCGCTCCCGCGAGATCGCCGTGCGCGTCGCGCTCGGCGCCTCGCGTGCGCGCATCGTCCGGCTTCAACTTGCCGAGTCGTTCATTCTCGCCGCGGTGAGCGGTGTCGTCGGCGCGCTGCTCGCGAGTTGGGGCGTGGCCGGCGTGCGCACCATGCTCCCCGCCGAGTTGATCGCGTTCAATCCCGGCTGGACGCGCATGGATGTCGACGGCGCCGTGCTCGCGTTCACCGCCGCGGTGTCGCTCGGCAGCGCCTTCCTCGTCGGCACGGTGCCGGCGTTCGTCGCCAGCGGCGCCGACCCGCAGCAGGCGTTGAACGCCGGTGGTCGCGGGGGTTCGGAGAGCGCGGGACGTCATCGTCTGCGCGGGCTGCTCGTCGCCGGCGAGATGGCGCTCGCGCTCACCATGCTCGCCGGCACCATCGTCACCGTGCGCGGGTTCGAGGCGTTGGCGCATCAGGCGCCGGGCTATCGCGCGGACCACGCGCTCACGATGCAGCTCACCGCTCCCATCGCCCGCTATCACTCCGAGTCCGACGCCGAGTCGATGTACGATGCGGTGCTCGACCGCGTGCGCGCCGAGCCCGGCGTGGCCGATGCAGCGTATGCGACGTCGCTGCCGCCCGATTGGACGGATCATGGCGACCGGATCTATCTCGAGGGCGAGACCAAGCCGACGCGGAGCGACCCGGCGCGCTCGCCGCGCTCGCGCATCGTCAGCCCGACTTATTTTGCCGCGATGGACATTCCGCTCGTGAGCGGACGCTCATTCACCATTCATGATGACTCGACGTCGCCCTCGGTCATCGTCATCAGCCAGGAGATGGCCCGTGAGTACTGGCCGGGGCAGAGTCCACTCGGCAAGCGCATCGGCTCGCCGGGGACCGACACGACGATGTCCACCGTGATCGGCGTCGTCGGCGACGTGCGCTACAACCCGAACGTCGGTCGCCCGGAGACGGCGCCGATGTACTACGTGTCGATGGCACAGGCGCATCCCTGGCGCACGATGTCCCTCGTCGTCCGCACGAAAGAAGATCCCGCGGCGATGACGAACCGCATCGAGCACGCGATCGCCGCCGTGGCGCCGACCGTCGCGCCTGGCAGCGTCCTCACCCTCGACCACCTCCAGCGCGCGTCGATCTCGCCACAGCAGATCACGAGCGAGATGATGGCGGTCTTCGCGGTCGTCGCGCTCCTGCTCGCCGCGCTCGGCATTCACGGCGTCGCTTCCTATAGTGTGGCGCAGCGCACGCACGACATCGGCGTGCGCTCCGCGCTCGGCGCTACGCCGCGCGACATTCTGCGCGCGGTGCTCGGGCCGGTGGCGCGGCCGCTCGCCCTTGGCGCCGTCGTCGGGCTGGCTGGCGCCGTGTTGATGACGCGAGGGCTGGCGCATCTCATCACGCAGCTCTCGGCGAACGATCCCGTATCGCTCGCCGCGGCGATCGTCGTGCTCGTGCTCGCGGCGCTCGCGGGGAGCTACGTCCCCGCGAGACGCGCCATGCGCATCGATCCGATGGTCGCGCTGCGCAGCGAAGGGTAGGCGGCGGCTCTGCCCTGGGCGATTGCGAGCCGGCGGCGCGGAACTCATGCTCGTTGCATCAGATTTGTCGAACGCATGAATTCCGTTCGTCCCACGCGCGCGTTAATCGCCGCCTCCGCACTGTTCATCGCCGCGTGCGGCGGCGAACGTTCCTCGACCGACGCCACCGGCCCGAGCGGGCGGCTTTCCATCACGGCGATCGCGCCTGACACCCTGCGCGGCGGCGGAC
>DATNAQ010000015.1:0-9010 GCA_035607415.1 Polyangia bacterium | reverse complement strand
CGGAGCCGCCGCCGCCCATGTCGGTCGGGCAGCCCGGGGTGTTCCATCCACCGTCGGGGAGACCGCCCGGATTGCCGTAGCTGCCGCCGCTCCCACCGGAGCCGCCGCCGCCGTAGCCACCGCCGCTGCTGCCGCCGCCGTATCCGCCGGAGCCGCCGCTGCCGCCGCCATATCCACCGGAGCCGCCGCTGCCGCCACCATATCCACCGGAGCCGCCGCTGCCGCCCGATCCGCCGCTGCCGCCCGATCCGCCGCCGCCGCCGCCGCCGCACGGGTTGCCCCAGCCGCTCATGTCGGCGCTGCCGCCGCCGGAGCCGCCGCCTTCACCTCCCGAGCCGCCGCCACCTTCACCGCCGGAGCCACCGCCGCCGTTCGACCCGGTGGTGCACGACCCGTCGCTCGTCGGCGACTGCGTCGCATCCATCAGCACCACGCCGCCGAGCTCGACCGACAGCCGCACCATCGGCGCCGCCGACTTCGCCGGCGCGAAATAGTTCTGCGCGCTCGCCAGCATCACCGCGCCGCCCGGCATGCGCATCGTCGGGCCGACGAGCCGCTGCTTCGCCGCCGTCACGCGATAGACGGCGTACGGCCCGACCGATCCTTGATACGACAGACCTTCGGCGGTCCACGCCGCGCGGTCGTTCGCCTTGGTGAAGTCGAACTCGGTCTGCGCGCCGCCGCCGCTCGAGCAGCCGACGATGGCGCCGCCAGCCGCGGTCACGCCGAACAATCCACCACCGAGCATCATCGCGAGCCAGCGAGCTTTCATGCGCCTCTCCGTTCGTGAGGCGCACTGCAGTGCTCGTGCCGCGCGCAAGCTCGCGCAGCGTCGTGGCGTCGCCGCTACAATCGCGTCGCCGCGCACGCACGCCGGAGAGCGGACTCGCCGCCGACGCGTGTTTGCGGCTGTCGCGACGCAGGGCCGCGACGACGAGATCGGATCGACCTCGGCTAGGGCAGGGCGACCGACGCCTGCGGCGGCGGGGCCGCGCGCGCCGCCAACAGCGCCGCGTACTGCCCGGGCGGCATGCCGACCACGCGCTTGAAGAGCCGCGTCAGGTGGCTCTGATCGGCGAAGCCGGTCATCGTCGCCACCTCGGCCAGCGGCACGCCCGCTGCCACCAAGACGCGCGCTCGCGCCACGCGCAGCTGGATCTGATACGCGTGCGGCGGCAGCCCCACCTCTTTATGGAAGAGGTGCACGAGGTGGCACTTCGACATGCCGGCGAGCGACGCCAGCTGCTCGAGCGGCACCTCCTCGGCGAAGCGCTCGTGCAAGGCATCGCGCGTGCGCGCCACCGCCGGCGTGAGGATCGGCGGCCGCGGCGTCTCGTGCAGCGCCAGCTCGGCCACCGCCGCCAACAGCGACGACAACCGCGACTGCTGCTCGATCGGCGCCGCTTCGCCGACGATGGCGTCCCACAACCCGCGCACCCCGTCGACGATCGGCTGCAGACGCGTGACCACCGAGCCGAAGCGCATCAGCCGCCGCGCATCGCTCGCCGCTGCCGGCAACAGCTCCGGCTCGATGAGCAGCACGCGGCACGCCGTCTCGGGTAGCGCGCGGTGCATGACCGCGGACACCTGATGCGGCGCTCGCACCAGCACCGAGCCGGCGCTGAGCGGCTGCACCTGCCGTCCCCACGCGACGTCGGCGCTGCCTTCGTCGCACACCATTAATAGAAGCTGCGAGAGCAGGGACGGCGCCGGCTGCACCCCGCGCCAGCTCACCGTCGTCAGCTCCACACCGCGCAGCACCGGCGACCGCAGATGCATGCGCCCGCGCTCTTCGTTGATTGCGTTCATCACCGACACGTTGGCCTCCTCCCCTTCACGCCGCCACCCAACCACACTCAACACCGACCCGCCCCGCGCAACGTTCGTTCAGTTCGACGCGTGTGCCTCCATGACGGCGGCGACACCCGGCAGCGTGAAGTAAAACGTGCTGCCGTGGCCGAGCGTCGACTCGACCCAAATCCTGCCTCCGTGGTTCTCTACGATCCCCTTGGCGATGTAAAGACCTAATCCGGCTCCCTGACGACTTTCTCGCTGAGCCAGATGCCAATAGCGATCGAAGATGCGCGGGATCTGATCGGGCGCGATGCCCGGTCCGTCGTCGGAGACGGCGATGCGGACCATATCGCCCCACGGTTGGGCGGTGACGTGAATGCGTCCACCCGAGGGCGTGAATTTGATGGCGTTACCGACGAGATTCGAGAGCACTTGCACGATGCGCTCGCGATCGCAGTAGGCGTGATCGACGCTGCCGAGATCGATGGCGAGCGTCAACCCGCGCGCATCCGCGAGCGGCTGCAACAGATCGACTGCATCGGACATGACGCGGCCGAGCTCGTTGTCGCGCTGATCCAACGAGAGCGTCCCCGTCTCCAGGCTGGCGGCGTCGACGAGGTCGCTGATCATGTGCGTCATGCGCCGCGCCGCGCGCTGGCAGCGCTCGAGCGGGGCGCGCCAGCCGTCGCCGTCGCCGTCGAGCGTCTCGAGCAGGCGCCCGGTCGACGTCAGGATCGTCGACAGCGGGTTGCGCAGATCGTGAGAGACGATGGCGAGCACGTCGTCGCGCACGCGCACGGCCGCGCGCGCTTCGTCGTAGAGGTGCGCGTTGTCGACGGCGAGCGCGACGCGGTGGCCGAGCTCCTGCGCGACGGCGAGATCATCCTTGCCGTAACCGCGCGTGAACGATACGAGCGTGATGGCGCCGACCGTACGGTTGCGCGCTGACAGTGGCACCACCAGGCAGGCCTTCCACGGCGCCTTGGTCCACGCGTGCGCAGCGGCGAGATCGATCGTGGCGCCGCTCGAGGCGTCCGACGGCGAGAAGACGAACGGCGCGCCGGTGCGCAACACGCGCGCGACCAGGGAATCGCCCGACACGGCGAACGCCGGGCTCATGTCGAGCGCGATGGCGTCCTTCTCGCGCTCGGGCGCGGCGGCGATGCGGCGCAGGTGGCCGCCGCCTTCGACGAGATCGACGATGCAGTAGTCGCCGAGCTGCGGCAGCACCAGCCGCGCGACCGTGGCGAGCAGCGCATC
This sequence comes from Polyangia bacterium, assembly GCA_035607415.1. Taxonomy (GTDB): domain Bacteria; phylum Myxococcota_A; class Polyangia; order Palsa-1104; family Palsa-1104; genus JAQBQH01. The sequence goes on along the minus strand of DATNAQ010000015.1, from coordinate 5,956 downwards.
GGTCGACAGCGGCTGCTCGAGCAGCTCCGACGTCGCGCGGAAGAGGAACGCGAGCCGCCGCTGCGCCGCTTCGGCCTCCGCCTGCGCTTCGAAGCGCTCGGAGACATCGCGCACGATGCTCGTGACGTAACCACTCTTGTCGATCGCCCACTCGGCGATCGAGAGCTCCACCGGAAACCGCCTGCCAGATGCGTGCGACGCCCACCGTTCCATCGGCACCCCCCCCTTCGCATCGAGCCCAAACCCCGACACCAATTTCTGCATCGACAAGCCGCGCATCTCATCGCGGCCAAACATCACGCGCGCCGCCGGATTGGCGTACACGATCGTCCCGTCGCGCGCGAGCGTGACGATGCCGTCGCGCGCCGATTCGGTGACCGAGCGCAGCTTCATCTCCGAAGCGCGTAGCTGCTCCTCGATACGGCGACGGCGCACCAGCGCACCCAGCGGTTGTACGACGCCGGCCACGGCCGCGAGCAGCGATGGATCCGCGCTGCGCAGCCCCCCCACGTCGAACGTCAACACCGCCACCACCTCGTCGCCGGCCAACACCGGGATCGCTGCCAATGCGCCGTCGCCGTCGAGGGCGGCGCGCCGCTGCCGCTCGGCCAGTCCCACGAGCGGCGAAGCGACGTCTTCACCAGGATGCCACACGCTGCGCACCGGCCAACCGGTGAGCTCACCAATCCGCTGGGCCGTCGACCACAGCGCCGTCGAGACGTCGGCCGCCTCGCTCACCGCCGAGAGCAGCGCCTCGAGCAGCGCCAGCGAGCGGCGCACGCGCGCCAGCTCGACCGAAGCGGCGTCGGCGCGCCCGGCGGCGCGGCGCAGCTCGACGAGCTGCACGGCCAGGCGCGCGAACTCGCGCAGCGACTCGGCGTCGCGCGGCGTGAGCACGCGCGGCTCGGCGTCGTAGATGCTGAAGGTGCCGAGCGCGTAGCCGAGCGAGTCGCGCAGCGGTGCGCCGGCGTAGAAGCGCACGCGCGGTCCGCCTTCGACGAGCGGCGAGCGCGCGAAGCGGCCGTCGCGCTGCGCGTCGCCGACGATGAAGAGGTCCTCGCTCTGCACCGTGTAGTGACAGAAGGTCACCGCGCGTGGCAGCGAGCAGCGGGCGAATCCGGAGATCGCCTTGGGCCACCAGCGGCGTCCGTCGACGAAGCTCACGGCGGCGATCGGCGCTTCGAAGCGCTTGCGGGCGATCGCCACCAGCTCGTCGAAGGCTCCCTCGCGCGGGCTACCGACGATTCCGCACTCGGCGAGCGCTGACAACCGCGCCGGTTCGTGTGCCTGCAGAAGCAACATCGTCCCGCCCCCTCCCCGCCCGGTAACACGCCGTTCGACAGTCGAACGTGCGTCGGCAATCTAGGAGACTCTTACGTCCGCGTCTTGAACCTCGTTGCGTCATCGATGAGGTCGTCGCGAAAATTTGCGTTGCGCAGATTGCATCACGAACGCGCACACGACGGCGACCGTCAGGTGAAAAATTCGCGTCGCGGTGTCGCGCTCGCTACGCTCGCTCGCAGGGGGTTCGATGCAACGAGCGCTGATGTTGCTTCTGTGCGCCGCAGCGACGGGCGGATGCACGCAAGCCGAACACTTGCATTTTGCGCGTGGCATAGAGCGACTGCGCACGCCGCGCGCGCATCGCACCAGCAAGTCGGACTCGCAACAAGCTACGGTGCTCGCGGCGCTGCCGCCGAAAGATTGCGATGGCGCGAAGATCAAAGCGTACAACCACTGGGTTTGTTGTCCGAAGGTGGAATCGTTGGTAGCGCCGGAGACGATCGCGGATTTGCAAAAAGTGATCGAGTCCGCTCATCACGTACGCGTCGTTGCCAATTCGCACACGTCGAACGAGCAGATCTGCACCGACGGCGTCGGCATCAGCATCGCCAACTTCAATCAGATCCACGGGCTGAGGCGCACCGGCGCGATGGAGTGGGTCGACGTCGACGCAGGCGTGCGGCTCTCGGAGCTCAATCGTTGGCTGTATGAGCGTGGCTGGTCGATCGGGTACACGACCATCGGGTTTCGCGGTATCACCATCGGCGGCGGATTGGCGACGGCGGTGCACGGCAGCTCGCTCAAGTATCCGTCGGTGTTGAGCTCGCGCCTGGTCTCGATCCAATTCGTCGACGGACAGGGCCATCGCCACGATCTACGGCGACCGCCTGCGCTCGATGGAAACAAGCCCGACACATTCGCCGCCGAGCGCGCGCAGTTTCGCGCGCTTGCAGGCAACGTCGGCATGCTCGGCGTGGTGACGCGCGTCGGGCTCGAGGTCGAGCGTCGCTTCAACCTCGACGTGAAGACCGACTTCATGGGCGACGACGTGTTGTGGAAAAAGGGCGTCGAGAACCTCGTCGGTGACTGCGACTGGGGACAGCTCGTGTGGCTGCCGCGCGCGGCGCGGGTGATGCGCATGTGCGGGATGCACACGCTGTCCGAGCCCGATCCGGGCGCCAACAACTCGCTGCTCGCGCCGCACGTCGAAGCGGGCGCGCTCGGCGCATTCAAGGAGCTGATGGAGGATACGATCGCCAACGGCGCGTACCTCTGCACGATCGAGAGCGAGCGCTGGAGCCAGCTCAAGTCGTATCCGCCGTTCGTCAAAGACTGTTGTTGCAGCAAGCGCTACGACGCGCACGTGGTCGGGCCCGCGGACCTCATGATGTCGAGCGAGCTCACCGAGCATCAGGAGGCGCTCGGCGAGGTCGACTACGAGATCGCGGTGCCGCTGTCGGAGGCCACGGCGGCGCTGACCAGGGTGCGACAGTACGCCAAAGACAAGCGGCTGTGCATGCCGCTCATCGGCGCCTTCCTGCGCTTCTCGCCGTCGGACGATCACACGCTCATCGGGCACTCGGTCACCGACGACGCCGCGTTCAAGGGGCAGAAGGTGATGTTCCTCGAGTTCGTCGTGTATGTGCTGCATACGCCGGCGAATCAGCGCGAGGCCAAGCAGCAGGAGCACGACTATTATTCGCTCTATCGCGAGCTGGCGCTCGAGCTCGTGAAGTATCACCACGGGCGGCCGCACTGGGCGAAGAACGACACGGCGCTGTTTCAGGAGGCGCGCAACGACGACGAGGCCTATCGCGCGCGGCTCGCGCAGTTCCAGTGCTTCGTCAAAAGGTTTGATCCCGACAATCGCTTCGGGAACGACTTCAGCGCCGAGGTCGGGTTGACGCCGACGCAGTCCGAGCGAGAGAAGCTCGGCGACTGCGGCTTGCCCGCCGATCAATAGAGGCCGCGTGCGCGAGAGGCCGCGTGCGCGGGCTCGGGCGATCAGCGTAGCGCGGGCACGATGCGCGCCGGATCGTTGGTCATCACGCCGTCGGCGCCGAGGGCGACGAGGCGTCGGGCGAGCGCGGGATCGTCGACGGTCCAGAAGTCCACGGCGAGGCCGAGCGCCTTCATCCGGCGAACGACCCACGGGCGCGCCAGCGACAACGGTAGCTGCGCGCGGGCGGCGCGCATGCGCCAGCGGCCACGGCGCAGCTCGGCGGGGAGCGCGAGCGCGGCGAGGACCTCGGCGCGCGACAGCGCGGTCGGCCCGCGATAGCCGAGCGCGCGCACGCGCCGCATCGTCTGCACCTGGAAGCTGGCGAGGCAGACGCGCTCCTCGGCGTTCATGCGCCGGAGCAGCGCGACGGTGGCGTCGGCGATGTCGCGCTTGAGATCGACGTTGAGCGGCAGCGCGAACTCGCGGATGACGTCCTCGAAGCGCGGCAGGCGCTCGCCGTTGCCGACGTCCCAGCGCTGCGCCTCGGCGAAGGTGAGCTCGGAGAGCCGCTCGTTCACGTGGGCCATGCGGCGGCCGTCGGGATCGTGGGAGACGACGAGCACACCGTCGCGCGTGGCGTGGATGTCGAGCTCGAGCGCGTCGACGCCGAGGGCGACGGCGCGGCGGAACGCGGCCATCGTGTTTTCCGGACACTCTGCAGACGCGCCCCGATGGGCATAGATGCGGACGGCCATCTACGTCGACGTGGACGAGGCGGGGCCGAGCAGGCCGCGCGGGCCGGCGAGCTCGCGGTAGCCGGTCGAGTGCCAGAGGTCGAGCTGCTTGGCGCGCAAAATGGGAAACGGATGCGTGCGATAGAGCGTGATGAGGACCTTGTAGGCTTTGTTGAGGTTGGAGCGATCGGCGTCTTCGTAGGCGCGGATCTGGTCGACGAAGGCGTTGAAGTCCATCTCGGAGAGCAGGCGCACGCCGCCGCCCGCCATCTTCATGAACGCGCGCAGGCACGGCTCGATGTCCTGCACGCAGAGCAGGCCGGCGCGATCGGCGGTGAGCTCGGCTTTGCGGAACCAATCGTTGAGCGCGATGACCAGGCCCTGGCCGAGGATGGTGCCGATGCCGAGCGTGACCTGGCCGATGAGCGCCATGATCGCGGCGATGTTCTTGGCGAGCACGGTGTAGAGCACGTGCTTGGCCTTGATGTGGCCGAGCTCGTGCGCGAGCACGAAGAAGCGCTCTTCGTCGTCGAGCATGTCGACGAGGCCCGAGGTCATGACGATGAACGGGCGGGTGTGGCCGTAGGTGAAGGCGTTGGGGACGGGATCGAGCGTGACGTAGAGCTCGGGCTCTTCGACCTCGAGGATCCTGCAGCCCCATTGCAGCGAGCGGTAGAGGCGCGGCAGCTGGCGCGGGCCGACGCGGACGTTGCCGGCGACGTTGTCGAGGTAGTAGAGGCGCTCGAAGCCGTACTCCATGACCTTGGAGACGACGGTGTCGAGGCCGGGGACGGAGCGGAGCGTGTCGGTGGCGACGACGTCGTCGGGGTGCTGGAAGTCGGACGCGGACAGGCCGGGGAAGGTGATGAGCTTGCGCCGCTTCTTGTCGGGGGCGTCGGCCATGGCAGGAGCATCGCACATTGACCGGCTCGACGGCGTGTGGGAGTTTTTTCGCGTGACGCGACGGCGGCAGATCGGGATCGTCGTGGTGGTGCTGGCGCTCGCGGGCGCGGGCGCTGCGGCGGCGATCTTGATGCGCGCGACGCGGCCGGCCCCGATCGTGATCGTGCAGGCGCAGAAGCGCGCGATCGAGGCGCGGCTGAGCGCGCCGGCGGCCGATCGCTGGCGGCCGTACGCGGGGCGGGCGCGCGAGGAGGTGCGCGTCGACGTGATCGCCGAGCTGCAGCGGCGCGGCGATTGGCGCGGGCTGTTCGCGGCGCAGCTGGTCGCGGGCGAGACGCAGCAGGCGGGCGAGGCGGTGGCGAAGGAGGGCGAGTCGGCGGACGCGGAGAGCGATCGCGCGGCGCTGGCGTTGGTGTCGCGCGATCCGAAGGGGGCGCTGATGCACGCGACGCGCGCGCTGCAGCTGGCGCCGGGGCACGCGCAGGCGGCGTGGAATCGGGCGTTGGCGCTGCGCGATCTGGCGTTGCCGCGCACGGCGGCGAGCGCGTTCGAGATGATCGCCGCGCGCGGGGTGCCGGGGTGGGGGCCCGAGGCGAGAGAGCGGGCGCATGCGCTGCGCGAGGAGGTGCGTGCGCGCGAGACGACGCGGCAGGCGGCGGATGCGGCGGGGCGCGAGATGGTCAAGAGCGGTCTGGTGCCTGCGCCGGAGCTGGTGCGCGCGTATCCGGAGCTGATCGAGTATTACGTCGAGCTGGCGATACGCGACCTGAAGGATCGGAAGCAGCTTGGCGCCCTCGTTCCCGTCGCCGAGTCGGTCGATCCAAACGGAAGAGCAGATCTCGCGACCCGCGTGCGCGCGGCGGCGGGGCTGGGCAAGCCGTCGAAGCGGCACGAGCCCGAGCACGATACGAAGCTCATCTTGAAGCTGATGCTCGAGCAGTCGACGAAGAAGCTGGAGGCGGGCGATCTGGCGGCCGCCGAGGCAGGGGCCGTGGCCGGACTGGCCGAGGCGCTCGCAGCCGGATTCGATCCGCGCGACGAGGTCCGGCGCTTTCTCTTGCTGCTCGGAGACGTCGCGCGGGCCCGCGGGCAG
>DATNAQ010000012.1:0-33325 GCA_035607415.1 Polyangia bacterium | reverse complement strand
GCGATCGACGCGCACGCCGACTTCGCCGATGATGTTCTTGAGAAGATCGTGCGTCATCGGACGCTCGAGCGCGATCTTCTCGAGCTCGGTGGCGATGGCGCTCGCCTCCGACAGGCCGATCCAGATCGGCACCGCCTCCTTCTCGCTGGCGATGTCCTTCAAGATCACGATCGGGATGTTGGTCATGGGGTCGACGGTCAGCTGCGTGACCTTCATGTCGAGCATGCGCCGCTTGGCGGCGCCGTTCCCCGCGGTCATGCGATCACCGCCAACCGATGTCCCGCCTGCGCGTGCTCGCCGACGAGCGTGTGCCCGCGCGCGGCGACGATCTTCACCGTCACCAGCTCCCCCGTCAGCGACGGCGGCCCGGCAAAGTTGACCATCTCGTTTCCCGTCGTCCGCCCGCACAGCTGGCCGGGATAGCGCGCGCTGTCACCCTCCACCAGAACCTCCACATCCCGTCCGACCCAGCGCCCGAGCCGACGCGCCGTGATCCCCTTTTGCAGCGCCTGCACCGCTTGCAGCCGCTCCGCCTTGACCTCGGGCGCCACGTTGTCGCGCAGCGCCAGCTTGAGCGCCGGCGTATCCGGCCGCTCCGAATATTCGAACGAGTAGATGCTGTCGTACTCGACGCGCTCGAGCAGCGTCAGCGTCTCGGCGAAGTCGGCGTCGGTCTCGCCCGGATAGCCGACGATGATGTCCGTCGACAGCGAGATGTCCGGGCACACCGACCTCACGTAGTCGATCTGGCGCAGGTACTGGTCGCGCGTGTAGTCGCGCACCATGCGCTTGAGCGTGCGCGAGCTACCCGACTGCACTGGCAGATGCAGCCACGCGCACAGCGTCCGCAGATCGCGAAACGCGTCGGCGACCTTGTCGGTGAAGTCGTGCGGGTGCGACGTCGTGTAGCGCAGCCGCTTCAGCCCCTCGACGCGATCGACGCGCGCCAGCAGCTCCGCGAAGTCGTCCCCGCCGCTTTGATCTTTTGGCAAGCCGACGCCGTGGTACGAGTTCACGTTCTGCCCGATGAGCGTGACCTCGCGCGCGCCGGCGGCGACGAAGCGGGCGACCTCGTCGACGACCTCCTGCCACGGTCGCGACACTTCGCGCCCGCGCGTCGCCGGCACCACGCAGAAGGCGCAATGGTTGTCACAGCCCTTCTGGATGGTCACGAGCGCCGTCACCGGCACCTGCCCGCGCCGCGGCTCCGCCGTCAGGAAGCGATAGTCCTCGACCTCGACGACCTCGGTCGCGGCGAAGCGCCCGCCCGCCGCGCGCCGGTCGACGAGCGCGCCGAGCGACGGGATCTGGTCGGGCCCGAACGTGAAGTCGGCCACCGGGATCCGCTTGAGCAGCCGCTCGCCCTCCTGCTGGGCGACGCAGCCGCCGATCGCCACCATCAGGCCCGGGCGCGCCTGTTTGAGCTCGCGGAAGCGCCCCGCCGCGGAAGCGACCTTCGCCTCCGCCTTCTCGCGGACCGAGCAGGTGTTGATGACGATGAGATCGGCGTCCTCGGCCGACTCCGCCGCGTCGTAGCCACGCGCGCCCATCACCTCGCGCATCCGCTCGACGTCGTAGTCGTTCATCTGGCAGCCGAAGTTCTGGACGAACAATCGGCGTCGGGCTGGAGGATCCGGATCCATGCGCAATTACCGAAAAAGCGTAACCGGCGTTTCCTCGTCGGTCAAGGTGACGCTTGCTCGTCGCTGCCGGCTGGCATCGGCGATGCTCTTTAGCGCGTCGGATCGCTCGGATCGATGGCGAATGAATGGGAGGATCGCATGTTCTCGACGACAATCGGCGGCGCGCCCGTCACCACGGCCTATTACGCGCGCTTCTCCGCCTCGCTGGTCGCAAGCGTGTGCGCCGCCATCTTCGGCGGCGTCGTGATGCTGGTGGTGATGGCCGTCGCCTTGATGGCGGCCGAGCACACGAGCTTCTTCTATGTGCTGCGTCCGATCGGCACCTTCCTCTACGGCGATCGCATGCTGGTCGCGCCCACGCCGGCGATGTACGCCGCGGCGGCCGCCGCGCACTTCGGCGTGTGCGCCATCTGGGGCATCGTGTTCGGCTACGCCGCGACGCTGTTGCGCGTCGACAAGTCCGTCGGCGGCTCGCTCGCGCTCGGCGTGGTCCTCGGCCTCGCCGCCGTCATCCTCGACGTCGGCTTCATCGCCCCCGCGCTGCAGAACCGGCTGTGGGGCGACGATCTGTGGATCGGCGTGATGCCGCCGGCGGTGAGCTGGCTCGGGCACGTCGCCTTCGGCCTCTCGTTCGCCGTGGTGCCGCTCCTCTTCCGGCGCCTCTGGCTGCGCTGGAGCGGCGCCGACCTGTCGAACGTGCGGTAAGATGGCGGCGTGAAGCCACCTCCGCTCCGTCGCGCAATCGGGCCGGCGGTGCTGGTGGTGCTCGTGGCGCTCCTGTTCGCGCCGCTCGCGCTCGGCCGCTCCTTCTGGCTGCGCGACCTCCTCGAGTTCACCTATCCGCTCAAGGCGTACCTCATCGAGCGCATGCGCGCGGGCGAGCTGGCGTTGTGGAACCCGCGCCTCGGGCTCGGGCGCCCGTTCGCCGGCGTGGTGCAGCCCGGCGTGTTCTATCCGCTCGACGTCGTGCTCGTCCTCTTCGGCTACCCGCGCGGCGTCGATCTCTTCTTCGCGCTGCACGCGCTCATCGCGGCGCTCGGCATGCGCGCGTGGCTCTGCGCGCGCGGCGGCGGCGACGACAACGGGATCGCCGCGACCTTCGGCGGCGCGCTCTACGGGCTCTCGGGCTACGTGGTCTCGGTCCTCGTCGGCAACGGCACCTACGCCGTCGGCGCCGCCTGGCTGCCGTGGGCGCTCTCGGCGCCGCTGTCGCCGGTGCGCGTCGCCATCCCGATGGCGCTCATGGTGCTCGGCGGCGATCCGCAAGCGGCGTGGTTCGCCGCCGCGCTCGTGCTCGTCGAGGCCGCCACGCACGCCGAGCGCAAGCGCGCGCTCGCCGCCGCCGCCGCCGGCTTCGGGCTCGCCGTCGCGCTCGCCGCGGTGCAGCTCGGGCCAGCGCTCGAGGTCGCGCGCGTCGGCCGCCCGGGCGGCGTGCCGCTCACCGACGCGTCGCACTTCTCGTTTCCACCGCTGCGCCTCTTCGAGCTCGTCTGGCCCGATCTGTTCGGCCCGCGCTATGGCGCCGATTGGCTCGTGCATCCGCTCTACGACGAAGGCAGCGGCCTCGCCTACGAGCCGTGGTCGGCCGGCATCTACGTCGGCCTGGCCACGCCGCTGTTGGCGCTCGCCGCGCTCCTCGGCCGTGAGCGCCGTCGCGAACGCGCGCTCGCCGCCGTCGCCGCGGTCGCGCTCGTCGTCGCCTTCGGGCGCCACACGCCGCTGTGGCCGATCTGGTACCGCTTCGTCCCCGGCGCGCGCCTGTTCCGCTACCCCGAGAAGTACCTCGTCGTCGTCACGCTGTGCGCCTGCGCGCTCGCCGCGATCGGCCTTCGGCGCGCCGTCGCGCAGCCGCGGCGCGCGCTCGGCGCCGGCCTCTTCGGCCTCGGCGCGCTCGGCGCCGGCGCGCTGTTCGCGCACTTCGTCGGCGGCGCCTTCTTCGCCGCGCGCCTCGGCCGCCTCGAGCACGGCAGCGCCGCCGATCTCGGGCACACCGTCACGTCGAGCGCCGTGCACGCCCTTTTCGTCGGCGTGGCGACGCTGGCGCCGTTCGTCCTCCTCCTGCGCCGCCGCCTGACGCCGCGCGCGACCACGCTCGCCGTCGCCGCCATCGTCGTCGTCGATCTGTTCGCGCAGTCGATCACGCTCACCGACTACGTGCCCTCCGCCCTCTACCGCGAGACGCCCCCGCCGGTCGCCGCCGCGCGCCAGCTCGCGGGCGGCAACCTCCTGCGCATCTACCGCCCGCTGCTCAACGTGTTCCCGTCGTCGCTGCCGCCGCCGGTGCTGCTGCGCGCCACCTTGCGTCCCGACTGCGGCGTCGACGACGGCATCGCCACGCTCGACGCCTACGACAACTTCCCGCTCGCCCACGAGCAGGCGCTTTGGGCCGCCCTGCACCGCCAGCCGCTGCGCCTCCTCGCCGTCACCGGGACGGAGTTCGCGCTGCTGCCGCCCGCGCTGTTCGCGCCGCGCGAGGGCTTCGTCGAAAAAGCGCGCTGGCCCGCGCTCGGCGCCGTGCTCGCCCAGCTGACCAGCCCGCACCGCCGCGTCTACTTCGCCGGCGACGTGCGCGTCGCCGACGACGACGCCGCCGCGCGCATCCTCGCCGCCTCCGACTTCCAGCCCGGCCGCTCGCTCGTGCTCGCCCCCGCCGACGGCGCGCGCCCGATCGCCGCTGCCGACGGCGATTGCGTCTTCACCGAGGATCGCCCCGAGCGCCTGACGCTGCGCTGCCGCTCGACCAGCGCCAGCTACGCCGTCGTCGCCGACGCCTGGTTCCCCGGCTGGTACGCCACCGTCGACGACGTCCCCGCGCCGCTCCTGCGCGCCAACCTCGCCATGCGCGCCGTGCCCGTCCCCGCCGGCGACCACCACGTCACGCTCGTCTACCGCCCCGCGTACTTGCGCGCCGGCTTCGTCGTGAGCCTGCTCGCGCTCGCCTTCTGCCTCTTCGCTACAATACGAGCGTATCGACGACGCGCTTGAGCTGCGACAGGTTCCCCACCGTCTCCACGCGATCGCAGTACGGCTCGTAATCGCGCATCGCCGAGTCGCCGAACGCCCACGACCCCGGCGGCTCCGGGTTGAGCCACAACAGGCGCCGCGCCTTCTCCTTCACCGCCGCCAGCGCCCACGCCTCGGGCGGGTTGTAGTTGTTGCGCGCGTCGCCGATCACCAGCACCGTCGTCTTCGGCGTCACCGCGTCGAGAAAGCGCGCCTCGAACGTCTTGAACGCGCGCCCGAAGTTCGAGTTCGCGTACACGTTCACCACGCCGCCCGAGTACGCCATGTCCACCGCGCGCTGGATCTCGTGCTGCTTGAACAGCTCCGTGCACTCGCCGAGATCGCTGACGAACACGAAGCTCCGCACCTTCGAGAACAGCTCCTGCAGCGTGTACGCGAACTGCAGCATGAAGCGCGACACGTGCCGCACCGAATCCGAGATGTCGCACAAGACGACCAGCCGCGGCTTCTCGATGCGCCGCCGCTTGTGCACCAGCCGAAACGGCACGCCGCCGGCGCCGAGCGCGCGCCGCAAGGTCTTGCGCGCGTCGAGCCGCCCGCGCCGCCCCATCCGCGGCCTGAGCGACGCCAGCTGCTTGAGCTTCTTGGCCAGCCGCGTGACCTCCTCGCGCAGCCGCCCCAGCTCCTCCTCGCTCATCGCGCCGAAGGGCTTGTTGGCCAGGATCTGCTCGCGCATCTTGTCGACGAAGTCGACGTTGCGCCGCTCGAACTCGTCGGCCACGTAGCGGCGCAGCGACGAGCGCACCCGGTTCATCTGCTCGGCCGCGACGCGCGCCATCATCTCCGCGCGCTCCTGCCCGATGCGCCCGCCGAGGCGCGCGAACATGCCGTCGAGCTCGCCGCGCGCGCCCGACGCATTGAGCGCCTCCATCATCTGCTGCGAGAAGAATCCGATCTGCATCGGGTTGGTCAGCCGCGAAAAATCGAGCTTCACCCCCGCCAGCCGGATGAGCGCCTCGATGTGCGTGCGCCGCAGGCCGAGGCCCATCCGCGCCAGCGGCGACAACCGCGCCGCCTCGTCCGACAGCATGGCGATGAGGAACTCGATCTCGTCGTCGGTGAGCCCCTCTTTGCGCAAGGCCTCGACCAGCGGCGGCGCGTCACCCCCGTTCGCCCCGTCGCGATCCCAATCGCCGCGCCGCCGGAAATAGAGCGCGAACAGCTCGTCGAAGATGTCGGCGTCGGCGCGCCGCTTGACCAGCGTCGCCTCGAGCGCTCCGCGCAGAAGCTCGGGATCGTCGACGCCGACGAGCTCCGTCGCCGCCACGCCGTCGAGCATCTCCGCCGTCGAGACGCGCAGCCCGTTCTTGCGGCACAGCTCGCCGAACTCGAGGAGCTTGTCGAGCATCGCGCGCGGCCTACTTGCCCTTGAGCGCCGCCGCCACCGCGCTGTCGACCGCCTCGGTGTCGGAGATGGCCACTTCCTTCACCACGCCCTTGCGATCGATGACCACCATCGTCGGCAGCGCGAACACCTGATAGCTCGTCGACACGCCTTCGCCGTCGTCGCTGGCGAGCGGATACGAGACGTGGAAGCGCTCGGCCGCCTTGGCCACGATGTCGCGCGACTCGTTCGACACGCCGAACACCACCAGGCCCTGCGACTCGAGCTTCTTGTGCATCGCCTCGACGTGCGGCATCGACTCGACGCACGGCCCGCACCACGTGGCGAAGAAGTCGATGACCACCACCTTGCCGCGCATCGACGACAGCTTGCCGAGCTTGTCGCCCACCTGCACCGCCGGCTGGAAGTCCGGCGCCTCGTGCCCGAGCAGCGTGTGGCGCTGCATGGTCTCGCGATCCGGCTTCGCCTCGTAGGTCACCGTCACCGTGCGCGTGTGCCCCTTGGCGTCGACGAGGCGCAGCTTGGCCGCGTGCCCCACGCCGCCCGCCTGCACCGTGGCGATGACGTCGTTCGGCGTCGGCGTCGGCCGCTCATCGATCGACAGCACCTCGTCGCCACCGTGGACGCCGGCGCGCTCGCCCGGCGAGCCCGGAATCACCGCTTTGACCTTGGTGCCGCCAAAGGTGCCCGCGCCGAGCGACAGCCCGACCCACGGCCCGTGGTCGGCCCGCGCCGACAGCGACGAAAACAGCAACAACGACGCGACCAGCAGCTTTGTCATGCGTACCCATGGGTCCGGAACCAGCGGACCGCCTTTTCGATCGTGACGTCGAGCGGGGTCGAGGGCAAGCCCAGCTCGCGTCGCGCCTTGGAATTGTCGAAGAAGTGCGTGTGCGCGGCATAGCGCGTCGCCTTCAGGGTCGCGAGCGGACGCTTGCCCGTCACGTTCGCCATCTTCTCCATCATCCACCCGACCGACTCCGCCACGGCGACGGGGATGCGCCGGTCGGGGATTTTGATGCCGGCCACGTCGCCGACGGTGCGATAGAAGTCGCGCATCATGACGTTGTGGTTGCCCAGAATGTAGCGCTCGCCGGGGCGCCCCTTTTCGGCGGCGAGCACGTGGCCCTCGGCGCAATCGTCGACGTCGATGGCGCAGAAGCCCGCGTCGACGTACCCCGGCATCTGCTTGCGCAGCGCGCCGACGATGATGCCGCCCGTCGGGGTCGGCCCGATGTCGCGCTCGCCGAAGGGGAACGCCGGATTGACGACGACCAGCGGCAGCCCCTCGTGCGCGAACCGGAGCGCGTCCTTTTCGCTCAGCCACTTCGAGCGAATGTACGCGTTGCCGTCGTCCCAATCGCGCGCCGAAAATTCGTGCGTCTCGTCGACGGGCTGGGCCCTGTCGCCGCGCCCGACGGCGGCGATGCTCGACGTGTAGACCACGCGCCGCACCTTGGCGTGATACGCGGCCCACAGCACCGTCTTCGACCCTTCGACGTTGACGCGATACATGAGCGCCGGATCGCGCAGCCAGATGGCGTAGATCGCCGCGAGGTGGAAGAGCGTGTCGCAGCCGTCGAGAGCGCGCTCCACGGCGTCGCGATCGTTGACGTCGGCGGTGACGACCTCGACGTCGAGCCCGTCGAGGTTGTCGAGCTTGGCGCCCGGCTCGACGACGCAGCGGACCTTCTGCCCGCGCGCGAGCAGGCGTCGCACGACGGCAGATCCGATGAAGCCACTCGCCCCGGTGACGACGTTCATGACTGTCCTACATGTAGGTTTTTTGACTTCATCATCCTACCCAGCTACGATCATGCGCATGTTACTGACGAGGGATTGGATGAACAAGCGCGCGGCGTTGCGATTCGAGAAGGTTTTCCCGGTCATCTTGTCGACGGAAGAGTTCGGCGAGGTCAACGCCATGGCGCGCAACATCTCGGCGGGGGGGATCCTCATCGAGCTGTCCGATCCCATGCCGCTCGGAACCGCGGTGCGCGTGCACTTCTTCATGGCCGACTCGCAGGCGACGATCATCGCCCGCGGCGAGGTGAAGAACCACTACTTCCTGAACTTCAACGACGCCGGCGGCCAGCGCTCGTTGACCGGCATGGCGATCAAGTTCTCCGAGTTCGAAGCCGACGCCGGCGAGATGCTCGGCCTCGGTCTCACGCGCATGCGCATCCTGCATTAATCTGCTACACCGCGGGACGATGCTCGCGGCGCTCTTCTTCCTCTCGGTCACGCAAGGGCCCACGCTGCCGCCGGCGGGCGATCTGCCGGCGCTGGTCGCGCGCCTCGACAAGCCGAAGCAGACCCGGCCCGAAGTCTTCCGGAAGCTGTTTCTCGCAATGTGGGCGCAAGTGCCCAATTGGAAAAGCGGAGATCCGATGTGGATCCGGCAGCCCGAGCCGCCGTGGGTGCCGCCGCCGCGGGTGAAGGGTCAGCCGCGGCCCAAGCGTCCGCCGCCGCACGATCCGGAGACGCTCGACTGGCTCGAGGCGCTCAAGACGGTGGATCTCGACGCCGCCGCGCAGCTCGACGCCGACAAATCGATCCCGCCGCCGTGGGTCCCGCCGGGGACCAAGAAGCCCAAGCCCGCGCCGCCGCCGCTGGCGACCGCGCCGCCCCCTCCGCCGCCGACGCACGCCGAGATGGAGACGGCGCGCGCCGAGGCGATCGAGACGGTGACGGCGATGCGCGCCATCGCGGCGACGCGGCGGCTCGACGCGGTCGATCCGATCTTCAAGCTCGCCTTCGAGTACGACGGCGTCTTCCGCGACGAGTGCGGGCGCACCATCCGTTCGATGGACTCGTACGCCGTGCCGCGGCTCATCGAGCTCGTGCACGAGCCCAACGCCGGCAAGACGTCGCTGGCCAAGCAGCGGCGCTACGCCGCCTATCAGCTCGACCGCATGGATCGGCAGCGGCCGCAGAAGGCGATCTCGACGGCGCCCGACGACAACGTGCGCAGCGAAATCATCCACGCCTACGGCGACACGCGCGCGCTCGACGCCGTCGAGGCGGTGCTCGGCCAGGTCGACTCGCCGTCGCATCGCGTGCGGCGCGAGGCGCGCTGGGCGTGGCTGCGCTACGTGACCGGCAAGGCGCCGCCGCCGGCGCCCAAGCGCAAGCGCAAGCTGCCCGGCGGCAAGGAAGAGTCGGAAGAGAAGCCGGACTATCTCACCTATCGCGAGATCGCGACGCTGGCGCTGCAGAAGGAGCTCGGCGCGATCAACAACAGCCCGGTCGATCCCAACGCGTCGGCCAAGCAGCTCACCGACGAGCTCTTCGACTACTACGACAAGAAGCGCGCCGCCGAGTGGGACGAGCAGTTCACCGCCGCCAAGACCAAGGAGGAGCGCGGCGACCTGCGCGGCGCCACCGACGAGTATGGCTGGATCCTGGCGCACGATCCGACCTACGCGCGGCGCGCCGAGATGGCGCACGCGTTCGCGAGATATGGCGACAGCCTGCGCGACCAGGGCGACGTGCCGCGCGCGCTCGGCGACTGGCGGCTGGCGATCGATCTCGCGCCCGACGGGCCGGACGCGCGCTACGCGGGCGCGCGCGTGGCCTTGTACGACGCGCTCGAGGCGCTGCACCACGGGCACGCCGACGTGGCCGGCTTCCGCCGCGCCCTCGCGCTCGATCCGTCGCTCGGCGAAGCGCGCGCGGGGCTCGCGCGCGCCGAGTGGCTGGTGGCGCGCCGTCGCTGGATGCGCACCGGCGTCGGCGCGGGCGTCGCCCTCGTGCTCGCCCTCGGCCTGTGGCTCTTGTGGCGCCGCACCGGCGCCGCGACGACGGCCTAGCGCGACCGACTACGGATTGTCGTCGGGCGGAGGCGGCGACGGCAGGTGCGGCAAGCGCACCGGCTCTTCGTCTTTGTGCACGGCTGGCTTGTGCACCGGCTTCGGCTTCTCGACCTTCGCGGCCTCGGGCTTCGCGTCCGTCTTCGTTGCCTCGGCCTTGGTTTCCGCCTTGGGCGCGTCGCTCTTCGCTTCCGTCTTCGCTTCGGTCTTCTGGGCCGTCGCGACCGGCTTGTGCGCCTCGCCCGACGCCTTCGCCGCGCCGACCACCGCCGGGTTCGGCAGCTCCGTCGGCTTGGTCGGCGGCGTCTGCGCGGCCTGCGTCGCCGCCCTGCTCGTGTCGGCCGGCTTGTTCTTGTCCGCCGTCAGGTCGGGCGTGCGATGCGTCGCCAGGTACCAGAAGCCGACCGCCACCGCGACCACCAGCACGACGATCACCATGCGCGAGCCGCCGCCACGTCCGCCGCCGCCGAGGTTGCGGCGCGCGTCTTCCATGTCGCCCATGTGCGGCGACGACAGCTCGCCCATCATGAGCGACTGCCCTTCGGCGCGGCTATTGGGATCGGTTCCACGTACGTTCATGTTCATCATCGGTACCGTCGGATCGGTGACCTCGATCGGCAGCGACGCCGCCGCCTCGGCGCGCGCCTTGTCGCGCATGCCCGGGAACAGCCCGTCGAGGTAGGCCGCCACGTCGTGCGACGTGCAGCGGATGCCGCCGTGCAACAGGAACTCCTCGAGCTCCTCGTGCAGCTCGCGCGCCGACTGAAAGCGATCGGCCGGCTTCTTCGACATCGCACGGGCAATGACGTCGCTCAGCGCCGTCGGAAAGCGCTCGACGTAGAAGTCGGGCGGCTTGGGCTCGTCGTGCAGGATCTTCATCGACAGATCGGCGGGCCCCTCGCCGTCGAACGGTTTGTGCCCGGTCGTCAGCTCGTAGATCATCGTGCCGAGCGAGAAGATGTCGCTGCGGAAGTCGAGCGCCTCGCCCTGGACCTGCTCGGGCGACATGTACGGGATCTTGCCCTTGATGACGCCGACCTCGGTGCGCCCCTTCTTGGCCACCGCCTTGGCGATGCCGAAGTCGAGGATCTTGCCGACGCCGTCGAAGCTGATGATCACGTTCGACGGCGTGACGTCG
Source organism: Polyangia bacterium (assembly GCA_035607415.1). Taxonomy (GTDB): domain Bacteria; phylum Myxococcota_A; class Polyangia; order Palsa-1104; family Palsa-1104; genus JAQBQH01. The sequence continues at coordinate 22,363 of DATNAQ010000012.1, read as the reverse complement.
CGATGCACCAGCCCGAGCGCCTTGCCGCGCGCGTCGGTGGCGCGGTGCGCGTGCTCGAGCCCCTCGGAGACGTTGGAGGCGATGCGCACCGCGATGGCCAGCGGAATGCGCCCGCCGCGCTGCGCCTCGGCCTCCTCGATCTGCTGCAGGTCGACGCCGTGGACGTGCTCCATGGCGAGGAAGTAGTCGCTCTCGCCGATCGAGCCGAGATCGAAGATCTGCACGATGTTCGGATGCGACAGCCGCGCCGCGATGCGCGCCTCGTCGAGGAACATGTTGACGAACTGCTGATCGGCGGCCAGCGACGGCAGGATGCGCTTGATGACGCATTCCTTCTCGAAGCCGGCGGGGCCTGATTGGCGCGCCAGATAGACCTCGGCCATGCCGCCGATCGCCAGTTGGCGCAGCAGCAGGTATTTGCCGAAAGGCCGCGGGTACCGATTCGCTTCGTGCACGGCTTGCAAAGTCTAATCCCGCGGCGGTAGCGTCACAAGTTCGGGATGAGTGTTTATGCGTAGCGGAGGGATTTTCGCGCCCCCGGAGACGAGTGCCGCGAGTCGCCTATCGTCGTTCGGGGCGCGCCGGAGCGGAGCATGAACACGGTGCGATGATGGATCTTTTGATCGAAACCGTCCGACGCTTCGTCGAGCGCGAGGTGCGCCCGACGGCGCGCGCGCTCGAGCACGCCGACGAATATCCGCACGCGCTCGTCGAGCGCATGGCCGAGCTCGGCCTCTTCGGCATGGGCGTCCCGACGGAGCTCGACGGGCTCGGGCTCGACTACGAGACCTACGCGCGCATCTTCGAGGAGCTGTCGCGCGGCTGGATGTCGCTCGCCGGGGTGCTCGGCACGCACGGCATCGTCTGTTACGTCGTGCGCGAGTTCGGCACCGACGCGCAGAAGCGACGCTGGTTGCCGCTGCTCGCCGCCGGCCGGCTGCGCGGCGGATTGGCGCTCACCGAGCCGCAAGGCGGCAGCGACGTCGCGCACCTGACCGCGCGCGCGCGGCCCGACGCCGAGCAAGGTGGCGGCTGGGTCCTCGACGGCGCCAAGCAGTTCATCACCAACACGCACGAGGGCAACGTCTTCCTCGTCGTCGCGCGCACCGGCGGCGACGGCGCCGGCGGGCTGTCGGCGTTCGTCGTCGAGAAGGAGCGCGTCGCCGCCGGCACGCTCGTCGAGGGCAAGCCGCTCAAGAAGCTCGGTTACAAGGGCATCAAGACCTCGTCGCTGGTGCTCGACGGCTGTCGCGTCGACGGCGACGCCCTCGTCGGCGGCGTGCCCGGCCACGGCTTTGGGCAGGTGATGAGCGGCCTCGAGGTCGGGCGCATCAACGTCGCCGCGCGCGCGGTCGGGCTGGCGCGCGCCGCGCTCGAGGACTCGCTCGCGTACGCCAAAGAGCGCAAGACCTTCGGGCGTCCCATCGTCGAGCACCAGGCTGTCGCGCACAAGCTCGCCGATATGGCGACGGGCGTCGCCGCGGGCCGCGCGCTCTATCTCACCGCCGCGCGCAAGAAGGACGCGGGCGAGCGCGCCGACGTCGAAGCGGCGATGGCCAAGCTGTACGCCTCGGAGATGTGCGCCCGCGCCACGCTCGATGGCATCGAGATCCACGGCGGCTACGGCTACACCGACGAGCTCGACGTCGAGCGCTACTATCGCGACGCGCCCCTATTGTGCGTCGGCGAAGGGACCAACGAGATCCTGCGCTCGGTGATCGCCAAGAGGATCGCGTCCGAATGAACAAGCTCATCGCCATCGAAGGCGTCGACGGCGCCGGCACGACGACGCAGTGCGAGCGGCTGGCGCGCCACTTCTCGCTGCACATGACGCGCGAGCCGTCGGATCGGCCGATCGGCAAGCTCCTGCGCCAGATCCTGCGCCACGAGCTCGACGTGCACGAGGAGAAGGCGGTGGCGCTGCTCTTCGCCGCCGATCGGCTCGACCACATCGCCGGCGAGATCGAGCCGCGCCTCGCCGACGGCAGCGTCATCACCGATCGCTACGTGATGTCGTCGATCGTGTATCAATCGCTCGCGGTCGATCGCGCCTTCGTCGCCACCATCAATCAGCACGCGCGCCCCGCCGATCTGACGATCCTCGTCGACGTCGAGGTCGATGTCGCCGAGTCGCGGCGCAAGGGCCGCGGCGGCCCCGAAGAGCGCTACGACCGTCGCGCCACGCAGGAGCGGCTCGCCGCCGCCTATCGCGTCGAGGCCGCGCACCACGGCGCCGTCATCGTCGACGGCAACGGCGACGCCGACAGCGTGTTCGCCGCGCTGGTGCCGCTCGTGCAAAGTTGCCTGGCGCGGCCGTAGCGCGCAGACTCGACCCATGTTGCGCACGCTGCTCCTTTCGACGCTGTTTATCGTCGCTGGTTGCGCCACGCAGATGCCGGCCCAGCCGGCCTCGCAAAAGGGCGCCGAGTCGGCCGGCGATCCCGTCACCGACGCGCACACCGATCCCGACACCGACAACCCGCCGTCGAAGGGCAACAAGAAGCAGCCGTCGTCGGCGCTGACGCCGTCCGCCATCCCGCGCACCGAGCTCGCCAGGGTGCTCGACGCCTCGCCCGGCCTGTTCCTGCAGCACGTGCAGACCGAGCCGCGCTTCGCCCACGGCCACTTCCACGGCTGGCGCGTCGTCAGCTTCTACCCCGGCGACGCGCGCTTCGCCGGCGTCGACCTGCAGGCCGGCGACGTGGTCACGCGCGTCAACGGTCACGCCATCGAACAGCCCGATCAGTTCATGTCGGTGTGGACCGCGCTGCGCACCGACAAAGAGCTCGTCGTCGACGTGGAGCGCAACGGCGCGCCGCGGACGCTGCGCTGGACCATCGCCGACAAATGACGTAACCTCGACGCGATGATCCCCTACGAGGAGCTGGTCGCCGCGCTCGATCGCTACGTCGCCCGCAACGGCGGCACGCCGCAGTCGGTGCACGCGCCCGCGGGCCACGCGGCCGCGCCCGAGTTCGCGCCGCCGCCCATCGCGCACTACGACGAGCCGCACGATCCGGACCTGCATGGCGGGCACGCCATGCACGGCGGCATCGGCGGCCATGGCGCCGAGGAAGATGCCACGCACGTGGGCGCGTCGCCGGGCGGCGCGCCGCCTCCGCTTCAGCCGGCGCCGGAGGATCACTCGAACGAGATCGACATCGGCGACGTCCTCGCAGACGACGAGCTGTAGCTCTTGCGCCCGGCCGACGCCATCGTCGAGGTGGCCGGCGCCGCTCTCGGCCACGCCAGTGAAGTCTCCGGCACCGTCGTCGACGCCGGCGAAGCCGCGCGCGAATGGATCGGCCGTCGCGTGGTCGTGCCGCGCCTCCTGCCCTGCGGCGACTGCGACCACTGCCGTCGCGGGCGCGTCGCCGCCTGCCCGTCGCTGGTGGCGCGCGCCGAGCCGTCGCCCACGCAGGCGGTGCCGGCGCGCTGGCTGACCTCGGTCGAGCCGCCGCTGTGGCCCGATGGCGCCGAGCTGTGGCAGCTGGCCGCGCTCGCCGATGCCGCGCTGGCGCCGTACACCGCCCTGTCGCGCGCCGGCGTCGGTCCCTCCGATCGTGTGCTCGTCGTCGGCCACGACGCGCGCGCCCGCTTCGCCGCCGCCATCGTCGCCGCCAAGGGCGCCAAGCTCGTCGACGCGGCCAGCGACGGCGCCGTCGTGCTGGCGACGCAGCCGCGCGACTGGGCGCGCGCGCTCGCCGCCGTGGCGCCCGGTGTGACGATCGCGCTCCTCGACGGCAGCGGCGCCCAGGCGTCCGCCGCCGACTGGCCACGCCTCGTCGCTGCCGAAGCCCACGTCCTCGGCGTCGTCGGTGGCCACCCCGATCTCTTGCCCGAGCTCGTCGCCCTCGTGGTCCGCGGGCAGCTCGGGCTCGACGCGCACGTCCGCCGCGTCTCCGTCGACGAGGCCGATGCCGCCCGCGCCGCCTATCTCGCCGACGGCGGCCCGCTTCCGATCGCCGTCTAGCCCGCGCGCTTGACCGCCGCCGCCGCCTCTTGTATACGGGCCCGTTCGCCGTCGCGGGAGGTACCATGGACGTTCGCCTCGCCACTGAGCACGAAGGCGCGCTCTTGCGCGTGACCCTGTCGGCTCCACCCACGCGCCGCCTCGACGCCGCCGCCGTACGCGACGTCGCCGCCGCGCTCGAGCACGCCACCGAGCGCACCAAGCTCGTGCTCTTCGACGGCGCCGGCGACGACTTCGCCCTCGGCGGCGACGTCTCGCCCGCCGAGTTGCACGCCCTGTTCCGCCGCCTGATCGCGCTCGGCGTCCCCACCGCCGCCGTCGTGCGCGGCGGCTGCCTCGGCGCCGGCCTCGAGCTCGCCGCCTTCTGCAACTTCGTCTTCGCCGCGCGCGACGCCCGCTTCGGCGCCTGTCCGCTGCCGGCCTTCGTCCTGCCGCTCAAGCTCGGCCAGGGCAACGCGGAGGATCTGCTCTTCTGCGGCGACGCGCTCTCCGCCGCCGAGGCCTATCGCCGCGGCCTCGTGCTCGCCACGGCGCCCGCCGCGCTCGTCGGCAAGCTCGCCGATGCCTGGCTCGGCGCGCACGTGCTCAACAAGACCGCCGCGTCGCTGCGCCGCGCCAATCGGGTTGCACGCGCAAACTTTCACCATCGTCTGCAGCTGCACGCCGCCGCGTTTGACTTGGCCGCGTCGGCGCGGGCATACTCCGCGTCCCATGTTCCCCGGCTTCACCGCAGCTGACTTCGACGCGTATCAACAGAAGAAGTGGAAGTCGAACGTCTTCAACCGCGAGCGCCTCGAGGTGAAGCAGAAGCTCGTCGCGCTCGGCCGCGAGCTGCAAGGCGCCATGCTCGCGCCCGACGGCAGCCCGCTCGCCGTCGAACCCTCCGTCGAGCACCCGACCTTGTGGAACCACAAGCAGGTCGAAGCGCAGCACCTCTACTTTTCGCGCAACGAGGGCGCGCGCAAGGAGCTCGACGCCATCATCGATCGCGGCAAATCGATCGCGTCGATGATCGACGATCCGTCGCCGCAGCGGAACCACCTGTTCCTCGCCGCCACGCTGTCGGAGGCGTCGCTCGAGCTGTCGCTCAAGCTGCATCCCGACGCGCGCGTCGATCGCGAGAACCTCGAGCGCAAGTGCGACGACCACTTCGAGCGCGAAAAGCTCTTGAACCTGCTGCGCGCGCTCGGTGACGGCTTCACCGTCGGCATCACGCCCGCCCTCCAGGCCGTCGCCGCGCTCGACCTCGGCAAGCTCGGCGAGCTCCTCGCGCAGCTCGGCAAGAGCCCGGCGCCGGCGGGGCTCTCGCTCGGCCCCACGCCGCAGCGGCTCTTCTACGTCGGCCGCTCCATCCCGCGCGACACCGCGCTCGCCGCCGGCGGCGCGCTCGTCGACGAGGCGCGCCGCACGCTGGCGGCGCTGTTGCCCATCTATCGCTTCATCGCCTGGTCGCGCGACAACGACTTCGTGTCGATCAAGGAGACGCTGCAGAAGGAAAAGCAGCAGCGACGGCAGAAGGGGCTCGTCAAGAACGACGCCGTGCGCATCATCCGCGGCATGTTCGCCGGCAAGCAGGGCGTCGTGCAGGAAGTCGACGCCAAGGGCGGTCTGCGCGTCCTCGTCGGCAAGGTCGCCGTCAAGCTCGACGCCGAAGACGTCCAGAAATCCTAGCGCCGCACCTTCTTGAGCCGCGCGAGCAGGCCGCGATCGGCCTCCTCGAGCGCGTGCTCCTTCTTCTTGTGCGCCATCTTGAGCTCGAGGGCCACCAGCTTCTCGAGCCGCTTGGTCTCCTTGGCGCTCCCGCCTTTGTCCTCGAGCTTCTGCACCTGCGCCGCGTACAGCGACGGTGAGGGCGCCGGCGCCGTCGTCGGAGGCGGCGTGGGAACGGGCGACGTGGCTTTAGGCGCAAGAGGCGTGGCGGCAACAGCGGAAGGTGGGGTCGTCGGAGCCGGTGCCGTCGCCGGCGGCGAAGCGGCCATTGGCGCCGGTTTGTCCGGCGCCGGCGCCTCCGCCTTGGGCGACGTCCGCGTCGCGAAGTAGATGACGACTCCGAGGATCACCGCGAGCACGATCGCGCCAGCGACGAGGAAGTACTTCCGCGACGGATTGAGCTCCGCCAGCATCTCCTCTTCGTCCATGCGCTCGCCGGGCAGCGCCTGCACCGGCGCCTTGATCACCGGCATCGCCTGCGTCGAGCCCGTCTTGAGCGACAGCCGCTGATGATCCTGCGCCGACAGGTTCACCTGGCTCTCGTCGACGGGGAGGTGCTTCCCCGTGGTCCCGCTCTTGAGCGCGTTCTCGGCGACGGCCGCCTGCGCCTTGGCCATCTCCTCCTCGAGCTCGCCGCGCTTAAACCACGCGGTCTCGCGGAACGCGCCCTTCTTCCCGGTTTGGCCCGCCTGATTGTTCGCCTTGGATCCGTGCGCCGGCGTCGCGCTCGGGCCGTTCGACGCCGCCGGCTGCGCGCGCGGCGCCTCGGCCATCATCGTCGGCGCTTGCGGCGCCGCGTGCTGCGGCGCTGCCGCCGGGGTCGGCTGCGGACGTGGCGCCTCCGCCATCATCGTCGGCGCCTGCGGCGGTGCTTGCGGCTGCGGCGCCGGCGTCGCCTGCGGCTGCGGCCGCGGCGCCGCCGTCGGCCCCGAGGGCACGCGCGGCGCCTCCGCCATCACCGTCGCGGCCTGCGGCGGCGCGGTCACCGGCATCGACGGCGCCGTCGACCCCGGCCCCATCGCCCCCACCGGCGACGACTGCGGCATCCCCATCATCGTCTGCGCGCTCGCGGGCGGCACTACGCGCGACGGCACCGTCGGCGGCTGCGGCTGCGCCGCCGGGTGTGGCTGCGCCGCCGGCTTCGGCGGAATCTGCGGCGCCTCCATGGCCATCATCGTCTTGGCCTCGGCGCCCGCGCGCATCGGCTGCGACGGCACGCCCGACGTCGACGTCGCGGCCACCTCGGTCAAGAGCTGCCGCAGCGTCAGATGGCGCCGCCCGCCGCTCTTCTCGAGCGCCTTCAGGATCACGCGGTCGATGTCCGCGCCCAGCCCCGGCCGCAGCGACGACGGCGGCTGCGGAACCGCCGACAGGTGCTGCTGCATCAGGCTCGACGTGTCCCCGGCGAACGGCGCCTTGCCGGTGAGCGCGAAGTAGTACACCGCCCCGAGACTGTAGATGTTCGAGCGCTGATCGACCGGCTTGCCCTCGGCCTGCTCCGGCGACAAGAACGCCGGCGCGCCGAACACGCGGTCGCTCACCGCCTCGGCGAGCCCGAAATCGGCCACCTTGACGCGATCGCCCGGTCCGACGAGCACGTTGCGCGGCGCCACGTCGCGGTGGATGACGCCGACCTTCTGCGCCTCGGTCAGCGCCTCGCCCACCTGCAGAACGATCTGCTTGGCGCGCTCCATCGCCAGCGGCCCTTCGCGGCCAACCAGCTCCTCGAGCGTCGACGCGCCGTCCACCCGCTCGGTGGCGACATACACGCGCCCATCCGGCAACCGCCCCTGGTCGACCACGCGAACGATGCGGTCGGAGGTGACCTTGCCGAGCTGCTTGAGCTCGCGCAGGGCGCGATCGGCCATTGCCGTCGTCGGCAATACCTCCGACGAGACCATCTTCACGACCACGTTCGCGCCGCTCTGGGTATCGCTCGCCGCCGACGCCAGGCCGGTCGGGGTCTGCATGGAGAAGCCGGACAGCGCGAACCGCCCGCCCACCGGCGCCTGCTGCTCGGGTTGCGTCACCGCGCCGCTGGCGGCCGGCATCGTCGGAATGGTCGCGGGCGCTTCAGCGACGACCGCCGGAAGACGCGTCGCGTCCATCGGGCAGAAATTTGCGTCGTCAGGATAGGAATTACCGCACGAGGGACAGACTTTCATCCGCGACCCCAGTCTAGGGAACCGCAGGATTGTATCGCTCTATCTGTCGACGTGCAAAACAGAATCGGGCGGCGGGCTTGGTTCGCGACGGATGGCTCGACGAAGGGCGCGGCCGCGCTACTTGGCGGCGGCCTTCTTCGCGGGCGCAGCCGCCTTCTTCGCGGGGGCCGGCTTGCCAGGCTCGCCGAGCGCGGCAAAGAGCTCCGTCGCCGACGGCGTCGACTTCCGCGCTTCCTTGTTCTTGCGCTTGCGACCGGTGTTCTTGTGCGTGCGCGTCCGCTTGTTCCACGTCGCCATCGTGTTCGAGGCCATTTTCGGCATTGCTCCTGAAAGGGCTGACTTTCTATCTCACGGTAATCATGCTGTCAAGCCGTCGCATCGCCGCGTGCGGTCATCGTACCCCAGCGGGGACCCGGGGCCCCTGCCGTAGCGCAGCGCGGCGTGTCCTTCCGCGGCCTTTGCCGTGGCACACCGGCTGCAAATCGCCCTCGCGTGCGCCCGCAAGCGGCACCCAGCGACCTCACCGGCAGCCTCGTCGGTGGCTACCGTCTCGAGCGGCGCCTCGGCGGCAGCGCCACCGCCCAGGTCTATTTCGGGCGCCACGAGCGCCTCGGCCGCGCCGCCGCCGTCAAGCTCCTGAGCCCGCACCTCGCCCTCGACGACGAGATGATGTCGCGCTTCTTCTGCGAGGCGCGCGCCGTCGCCGAGCTGGGAAGCGAGCACCTCGTCGAGGTCTACGACTTCGTGTTCGAGCCGCGCAAAGAGCGCGTCGCCTACATCATGGAGTACCTCGCCGGCGACGATCTGCGCCGCACGCTCGATCGCAGCCCGCGCCTGCCGCCGGCCCGCGCCGCGCGCATCGCCGCGCAGCTGTGCGACGCGCTCGCCGCCGCGCACGCCTACGGCGTCGTGCATCGCGACGTGCGCCCGGGCAACGTCATGCTCGTCCGTCGCGGCGGAAATCCGGAATTCGTGAAGCTCATCGACTTCGGTGTCGCGCAGTTCTCGGGACAGGTGAAACATCGCACCGCCGCCGGCGTCGCGCTCGGCAACCCGAGCTACATGTCGCCCGAGGCCGCGCGCGGCCAGCGCGTCGACGGGCGCGCCGACATCTACTCGGTCGGCGTCGTGCTCTTCGAGATGCTCACCGGCGCGCCGCCCTTCCGCGGCGCCACGCAGGCAGCGACGATCGACCTGCAGCTGCACCAGAAGCCGCCGTCGGTGTCGGGCGATCACGGCCACGGCCCCGTGCCGCGCGTGCTCGTCGACGTGGTGCGCCGCTGCCTGCAGAAGTCGCCCGACGATCGCTTCGACGACGCCGAGTCGCTGCGCGGCGCGCTGCTCGACGCCGCCGAGCTGCCGCCCGACGCCGAGCGCACGCAGACCATCGCCACGCCCGACGACAACCTGTCGCGCCGCTTCGTGCGCCAGGCGCTGCGCCTGCGCGCGTCGCGCACCGCCGCGCTCGTCGCCGGCACCACGCTCGGCCTCGCCGCCGGCTACTGGCTCGCGCTTGCACTGCGCTGAGATCGGCATACCGTCGGCACATGAAGCTGCTCGCGACGTGCGTCATCTTGTCGCAGCTCGCCGGCTGCGGCTCGACGCCGCATGACGGCATCACCGGCGACGCCATCGTCGACGCCTGCCTCCACTGGACGGCCTGCGCGACGCCGCCGCCGCTCGGCCCGAGCCTCGACTTTCCCGACTGCGCGACCTGGTCTGGCGGCACCGCGCTGCCGTGGCGCGGCGGCGGCATCGCCATCTCGCCGTCGGAGCGCGACTGCCTCGCCGCCGCCGGCCTCGACTGCGCGGCCGCGCTCGCGTGCGTGTCGACGCCGGCGACCTGCGACGCGCCGACGTGGTCCTGCGACGGCGACACGCTCACCTTCTGCGACGCCTTCTCCGGCCCGCGCGCCGTCACCGACGACTGCGCCGCGCGCGGCCTCCATTGCGTCCTGCTCGGCGGCGAGCAGGCCTTCTGCGGCCTCGGATCGTGCGATCCGATGACGACGCCACCCGGCTGCAACGGCACCATCGCGACCTCGTGTCAGCCGCAAACGAGCTGGGACGACAAGGGCCTCGGCGGCCTCGTCGTCGCCGGCGACGACTGCGCGAGCCACGACGCCACCTGCAGCGACGGTGGGTGCGTCGGCAATGGCCCCGCCTGCACACCGTCGCCCGACACCATCGGCTGCGACGGCACCGACGTCCTCCGTTGCGACGAGAGCGGCCATCAAGAGCGGCTGCACTGCCCCGCCGGCTCGCACTGCGGCCTCACGACGGGCCCCGGCTTCACCTACGGCTGCGTCAGCGACGCGACCAATCGCCAGGTGACCTGCGAGCTCGACGCCAGCTTCGACCAGTGCCACGGCGACTCGCTCGAGTACTGCGGCGACCACGGCAACGAGACCCTCGACTGCAAGTCGCTCGGCTACGCCGGCTGCGACTCGGGCCACTGCATCCCGCGCTGATTACATGCGCGAGACTTGAAACACGCCGCTCACCTTCTGCAGCGCGCGCATCACCGTCTTCAGCTGATCGAGATCCTGCACCGCGAAGGTGAACGTGTTGATCGCCTTGTGGTCGTCCATCGAGCGGCAGTTCGCCTGCGAGATGTTGACCCCGAGATCATTGAACGACTGCGACAGCGACGCCAGGATGCCCGGCTTGTCCGCGCTTACTACCTGCACGCTCACCGGCCGCGGCTGCTTGAGCTTGCCGTCCCACTCGACCTGCACGCGCCGATCGGGATCCTGATCCACCGCCTTCGAGCAGCCGAGCGTGTGCACCGTGACGCCGCGCCCGCGCGTGATGAAGCCGACGATCGGATCCCCCGGCAGCGGCGAGCAGCACTTGGCGAAGCGCACGAGCACGTCGTCCTCGCCCGCCACCTTGATGCCCACGGTCGACCGCCGCGTGATGCGACGGACCAGGTTGAGCACCGGATTTTCCGTCGGTGGCGGCTCGGCCTCGACCTTGCGCCGCTCGTCCTCGGGCACGAGCTGCTCGATCAGATCCGCCGGCAACACCTTACCGTAGCCGACCGAGATGAGCAGCTCCTCGAACGACGCCACCTTGAGCGCCGCGATCGCCTTGTCCATCTCGCCCGACTTCTGCGTCTTGTTGATCGTGAGCCCGTACTTCTTGAACTCACGCTCGATGAGCTCGCGCCCGAGCGTCTTGGACTTCTCGCGCTCGGCGGACCTCAAGTAGTTTCGAATCTTCGCCTTCGCCGACGAGGTGATGACGTACTTCAGCCAATCCTTGTTCGGCTTCTGATTCGGCGACGTGATGATCTCGACCGTGTCGCCGTTGCGCAACACGTAGCGCAACGGAACGATGAGCCCGTTGACGCGCGCGCCCGAGCAGTGGTGCCCGACCTCGGTGTGAATCGAGTACGCGAGATCGATCGGGATCGCGCCCTTGGGCAGCGCCTTGACGTCCCCCTTCGGCGTGAACACGTAGACCTCGTCGGCGAAGAGGTCCATCTTCACGTTCTCGATGAACTCGGTCGGATCCTTCAGATCGCGCTGCCACTCCATGAGCTGGCGCAGCCACGCGAAGCGCTTCTGATCCTTGTCGTCGCCGCGCGTGTCGATGCGCCCTTCTTTGTAGCGCCAGTGCGCGGCAATGCCCTCCTCGGCGACGCGGTGCATGTCCTGCGTCCGGATCTGCACCTCCATCCGCTCTCCACGCGGACCAATCACGGAGGTGTGCAGCGACTGATACATGTTCGGCTTGGGCAGCGCGATGAAGTCCTTGAAGCGCCCCGGAATCGGCGTCCACTTCGAGTGCACCACGCCGAGCGTCTCGTAGCAGGCGCGCACGTTCTCGACGAGCACGCGGAACGCGACGATGTCGAAGAGCTGCTCGAGGTCGCGCCCCGTCTTCACCATCTTCTGATGGATCGACCACAGGTGCTTCGGCCGCCCGTACACCATGCACTGGATGCCGTTCTCGGCGAGCTCGTCCTTCAGGACCTGCGAGACCTCGTCGATGTAGCTCTGCCGCTCCTTGTGATACTTCTGCAGCTTGTCGACGAGATCTTCGTAGTCTTTCGGGTAGAGATACTTGAACGACAGATCCTCCAGCTCGACCTTGATCCACTGAATACCGAGGCGGTTGGCCAGCGGCGCGTAGATCTCCATCGTCTCGCGCGAGATCCGCTCCTGCTTCTCCGGCGGCATCGCGTCGAGCGTGCGCATGTTGTCGATGCGGTCGGCGAGCTTGATGAGGATGACGCGAATGTCGCGCGCCATCGCGAGCAGCATCTTGCGGAAGTTCTCCGCCTGCCGCTCCTCCTTGTTGTTCCACGGAATCTTGCCGAGCTTGGTGACACCGTCGACGAGGAAGGCGATCTCGCCGCCGAACTGCTTGGAGATGTCGTCGGTGGTGGCGCTCGTGTCCTCGACGCAGTCATGGAGCAGCCCGGCGCACACCGAAGGAACGTCCAGCTTCAGATCGGCGATGGTCGCCGCCACGCCGAGCGGATGCACGACGTACGGATCGCCCGATCGCCGCAGCTGCCCGTCATGCGCCTTGGCCGCGAACTCGTAGACGCGCTGAATCAAGGTCAGATCTGCGGCTGGGTGATACGCTTGGACTTTCGACAGGATGTCGTTGAGCCGCATCATGGACGACAGATAAACTTAACGCATGGCGGCGCCCGATGCTAGGGGCGCCGCCGGTGATCCTACGGCTGCTGCCGCGCTTCGCTCTGACGGATCAGCTCCTCGGCCACGCGCCCCATGCGCTCGATCGCGCAGAGCGAGCCGATGTAGATCGCGCGCAGCCGATCGTACGCGCGCAAGAGATCGTCGTTGACGATGAGGTACTGATAGAGCCCGTACTGCTTGAGCACGTTGAACTCTTCTTGCGCGTTGATGAGCCGGCGCTCGATCGCTTCGGGAGCGTCGGTGGCACGCTTGCGCAGCCGCTCCTCGAGCACCTCCAGAGACGGCGGCAACACGAACACCAGCACCGCCTCGGCCTCGAAGCGCGCCTTGAGCTGCCGCGCGCCCTGGTAGTCGATGTCGAACAGCACGTGGCGCCCGCGCTCGAGCGCCTCGCGCACCGTCGCCACGGTGGTGCCGTACTTGTTGCCGTGCACGTTCGCCCACTCGGCGAACTCGCCGCGCTGAACCATGTCGTCGAAGGTCGCGTGATCGACGAAGTGGTAATCGACGGCGTCTTTCTCGCCGCGCCGGATCGGTCGGGTGGTGTACGAGACCGAGAACATCACCTCGGGGAACTCCGCCATCAGGCGGTGACACAACGTCGTCTTGCCGGCGCCCGACGGCGACGACACCACCAGCAACAGCCCGCGATCCTGCAGGTCACTCGACATTCTGGATCTGCTCCCGCAACCTCTCGACTTCGGCTTTGGCGTCGACGACCCGCGAGGCGACGGCAGCCGACTGCGACTTGGCGCCGATGGTGTTTACCTCGCGGTTGAGCTCTTGCGTGAGAAAATCGAGCCGCCGCCCGTTGGCGCCGTCCTCGTCGGTGAGCCGGCGCGCCTCGGCGACGTGCGCCGCCATGCGCGTGAGCTCCTCGGTGACGTCGGCCTTGTCGGCGAGGATGGCCACTTCTTGCGCGAGGCGCTGCGGATCGAGCGCCGCCACCGGGTCGCCGGCCTTGAGCGCGCGGTCGAGCCGCTCGCGCAGCTTCTTGCGGTAGTTCTCCGGCGCCTCGCCCGTGAGCGCGCCGAGATCGTGATGCATCGTCGTCAGCGCATCGAGGCGTGCGCGCAGATCGCCGCGCAGCACCTCGCCCTCGCGCGCCCGCGCCGCGATCAGCGCATCGAGCGCCTGCTTGAGCCCGGGCTCGACGGCGCGCCACAGCGCCTCCGAGTCGGTCACGCCCTCCCCGACGGTGATGACGCCCGGCTGAGCGGCGACGAGCGCGAGCGAGATCGGCTCCTCGATCCCGAGCGCCCCGCGCACATCGACGAGCGCCTGATGATATTGCCGCGCCAGCGGCAGATCGGCGTGCACCGTCTGCGCGGCGCCGCCGCCCTCGTCGCGCACGCTGACGGTGATCGCCCCACGCCCCAGCCGCGCGCGCACCGCCGCCGTCACGTGCGCCTCGACCGCGGCGTCCGCCCACGGCAGCCGCAGCTTGAGCTCGAGGAAGCGATGATTGACGGAGCGAACCTCGACGACCAGCCGGCGGCCAGCGACCTCACAGGTCCCCCGCCCATAGCCAGTCATGGATTTCATTGAGCGACTTTACTGACTCTCTTGGTACCAGGCAATCGTGCGCTCGAGCCCTTCGGCGAATTTCACGCGCCCTTCGTAGCCGAGCACGCGCCGCGCCTTGCCGATGTCGGCGAGCGAGAAGCGGATGTCGCCGGTCCGCGGCGCCTCGTGCACCGGCGGCACCTTCTTGCCGACGATGCGCGCAATGATGTCGATGGTCTGATTGAGCGACGTCGACTCGCCGCAGGCGATGTTGAACACCTCGCCCGCCGCGCCCCTGGCCGTGCACGCCAAAAGGTTCGCTTCGATGGCGTTCTCGACGAAGCAGAAGTCGCGCGAGGTCTCGCCGTCGCCGTAGATGGTCGCGTGGCGGCCCTGCAGCGCCGCGGTCACGAAGTTCGGGATCACCGCCGCGTACTGCGACTTCGGATCCTGCCGCGGCCCGAAGATGTTGAAGTAGCGCAGCGCCACCGTCTCCAGGCCGAACGAGTGATAGAACGCCTGCATGTAGTACTCGCAGGCGAGCTTGGCCGCCGCGTACGGCGACAGCGGCGCCGGCAGCATCGTCTCCACTTTCGGCTCGCCCGGCGCCTTCTCGCCGTACGCCGACGACGACGCGGCGAACACCACGCGCTTGACGCCCGCCTTGCGCGCGCCGTCGAGCAGCGTCACCGTGCCGTGCACGTTGACGTCGTCGCCGCCGAGCGGATCCTCGATCGAGCGCGGCACCGACGGGATGGCCGCCTGATGCAGGACGTAATCGACACCCTTCACCGCACGCGCAACCGTTTCACCGTCGGTGATGCTGCCACGGATCAGCTCCACCTTCTTCTTCTCGACCAGCTCGGCGATGTTCTCTTCGCGTCCGGTGGCGAAGTTGTCGAGGATGCGGACCTGCTCGCCCTTGGCGACCAGCGCGTGGGCCAGGTTGGAGCCGATGAACCCGGCTCCCCCGGTGACAAGGTAATGGGCCATGAACGGGTTCTACTCAGCCGGCGAGGGAGTGTCAATCAACGCCCACGGCGTGAACGTCGGTGCACACCGGTCCGCGAACGTTCGGTCACAGGCGCGCGCGTGGGTGGTATAAAGCGCTTGCCCGCCCGGCAGTTTGGCGCATGCTCGGGTGGCATGGAACGTGGAGTGCCCGTCGCGCGGAGGAGTGACATGCGCATCTCGGTGAGTGTGGCGATCACGGCGTCGGTTTTGGCCTTCGGCGTCGCCGCGCGGGCGCAGCAGCCGCTTCAGCCGTACGAGACCACCGAGGCGCCAGAGGCGCCCGCCGCCACCGTCGAGGTGCAGCCGGCGCCCATCCAGCCGGCGCAGGTGCCGGTGCAACAACCCATCGACCCCTACAGCGCCTATCCGGCGCCACCCGCCTACGGCTACCAGGCGCCCGCCGCCGGTCCGCCGGCGACGCCGTCGCCGCCGTCGTACCAGCAGGGCTACTACCTGTACCCGTCGGGAGGCCAGGCGCCGGTGTACTACGCGCCGCCCGCCGGCCGCGCCTGCTGCTGTTGCTGCACGCAGGGCACGGCCTGCGGCTATCGCTATCGCCTCGTCCATCCCGCGGCGCGCAAGAAAGCGTGGGACGGCGCGCGCCGCTTCTCGCTCGGCGCGCATGTCGGCTTCCTCACGCTGAATCAGCAGGTCGGCAACGACCAGGTCACGCTCGGCGGCGCCGGCTTCCAGCTGCGCCTGCGCTCGGCGGGGCGCTGGGGCTTCGAGGCGTCGCAGAGCTTCCTGCACGGCTCGTACTGGTCGGGCGCGTGGCAGCGCGATTCGTTCCCCTTCGCGGTCTCGCTGATGTTCTACATCTTCCCGAACAGGGACGCGCACCACTTCAACCTGTACGCGCTCGCCGGCGTGGGCCTCGTCGCCGACAGCGTCACGCTCAACGACGAGAACCACGCCCAGGTGACGCAGGACTTCACCGAGGTCGAGGTCCACGCGGGTCTCGGCGCCGAGCTGCGCTTCAAGTGGTTCGGGATCGAAGCCGATGCGCGCTACATCAGCCTGTGGCGCGACGACTCGTCGTCGCCGGCCAGCTATTACGGCGACATCAAGGGCGGCCCGGTGCAGTCGTCGAGCTACGGCCTCCAGGGCAACCTGTACCTCAGCCTCTGGTTCTAGACTCGCCCGCCTGGCGGCTGAAACGCCGCAACATCTTCTCGAGCGTCGGGTAGTGCATGTTGGCGGTCACGCGCTTGGGCGCGGCCGCGCGCGCCGCCGGTTGCGGGGCGTCCGCGGCGAAGGCCGGGATGGCGATGGAGACGGCGGCGAGAGCGAGGGCAATGGCGAGGCGGACGCGCATGGCGAGCTCCTGTAGGGCTTTGTCCTACATTGTCTCACCCAGCGCCATGCGGGGCAAATTTTCGCGAAGGGATTAGCGCAGGACGAACAGGATGCCCCAGCTGATCAGCGACGTGACCAGGGAGCCGAGGATCGCCGAGCCGAAGCCATCGACCTCGACGCCCTTCACGATCTTGTCTGCCAGCCAGAACAAGAAGCCGTTGATCACGATGAGGAAGAGCCCCAGCGTGAGCAGCACGAACGGCAGCGCCAAGAGCACCAGGACCTTGCCGAGGATGACGTTCAGGACGGCGAGCACGAACGCGAAGACGAACGCGCTGCCGAACGACCGCACCCGGATGCCGGGAACGATCTTCGCCGCAACCAGCACCGCGACGGCCGTAACCAGCAGATGAATGAGGTGATGGATCATCGGATCCCTCCTTGTTCGATGGAACGAGCGACCTGGCCCGGCTATTTCTACGAAACGACCGCTCGGAATCCGCCGCGCCAGGCGGTGGCCAGCTCGTCGAGCGCGACGTCGAGGACGCGCGCCGACTTCTGGTAGATCGTCAGCCGCCGCCCGCCGGTGGCGCCGATGACGCTGAGCGGCGCTCCGTGCTCGGCGGCGATGGCGCGCACCTCCGCTTCGCGCTCTGGAGGGAAGCTTACCACGATGCGGGAGGGAGCTTCGCCGAACACGAGCAGATCGGCGCGGATGGCTTCGTCGAGCTTGACGGTAGCGCCGACGAGCGGCGCGCCCGGCTTCGACGGGACGATGCAGCACTCGGCGAGCGCGACGGCGAGGCCGCCCTCCGAGCAGTCGTGCGCCGAGCGCACCAGCTTCTTGGCCACGAGCGCGCGGCACGCCTTTCCGACGGCGGCCTCGCGCGCCAGATCGAGCTTGGGCGGCGCGCCGGCCTGCTTGCCGTGGATGACGTCGAGGTACTCGGAGCCGCCGATCTCGTCGGTGTTGACGCCGAGCAGCGCGACGGCGCAGTCGGGCTGGAACGCAAGACCGACGGCGTCGGCGGCGTTGGCGATGAGGCCGACCATGCCGATCGTCGGCGTCGGCTTGACCGCGCGCCCCTCGGTTTCGTTGTAGAGCGAGACGTTGCCGCTCACCACCGGCGTCTCGAGCGCGCGACAGGCGTCGCCGAGGCCGCGGATGGCCTCGACGAGCTGCCACATCACGTCGGGGCGCTCGGGGTTGCCGAAGTTGAGGCAGTCGGTGACGGCGAGCGGCTCGGCGCCGACGGTGGAGACGTTGCGATAGCACTCGGCGACGGCGAGCCGCGCGCCCTCGTAGGGATCGAGCGCGCAGAAGCGCGAGTTGCAGTCCGCCTTGAGCGCGAGGCCCTTGGCGTTCGCCGGATCAACTGCCCCGTCGAGGACGCGGATGACGGCGGCGTCGGCGCCGGGACGCACGACGGTGCCGACGCGCACCATGTGATCGTACTGGCGGTAGATCCACTCCTTCGATGCCAGGTTCGGCGACGCCATCAGCTTGACGAGCGCGACGCCGAGATCGGCGGGCGCCTGCAGCGACGCAACGTCTAGCGCGCGCTCTTTGTCGAGCGCGGCCGGACGCGCGAACGGGCGCTCGTAGCGCAGCCCTTCGGCGAGCGGCGCGACGGGGATCTCGGCCTGGACCTTGCCGCCCTCCTTCACCACGATCTTGCCGGTGTCGGTGACGCGGCCGATGACGGCGGCGTCGAGATCCCACTTGGCGAAGATGGCGAGCGCCTCGGATTCGCGGCCGGCTTTGACGACGGCGAGCATGCGCTCCTGCGACTCGGAGAGCATGCACTCGTAGCCGGTCATGCCGGTCTCGCGGCGCGGCACTTGATCGAGGTCGAGCTCGATGCCGTTGCCGGCGCGCGCGGCCATCTCCACCGACGAGGACGTGAGCCCGGCGGCGCCCATGTCCTGAATGCCGACGAGGACATCGGAATTCATGAGCTCGAGGCACGCCTCGAGCAGCAGCTTCTCGGTGAACGGATCGCCCACCTGCACCGTCGGGCGCTTGGACTCCGACTCCTCGTCGAACTCGGCCGAGGCCATGGTGGCGCCGTGGATGCCGTCGCGGCCGGTCTTGCTGCCGAAGTAGAGGACGGGGTTTCCCAGGCCCTTGGCCTTGCCGTAGAAGATCTTGTCGGTGCGCGCCAGCCCGACGGCCATGGCGTTGACCAGGATGTTGCCGTCGTAGGAGCCGTCGAAGTAGACCTCGCCCGCCACCGTCGGCACGCCGAACGCGTTGCCGTAGCCGGCGATGCCGGCGACCACGCCCTCGACGAGGTGGCGCGTCTTGGGATGATCGGGGCGGCCGAAGCGCAACGAGTCGAGGCAGGCGATCGGGCGCGCGCCCATGGTGAAGACGTCGCGCAGGATGCCGCCCACGCCCGTCGCCGCGCCCTGGTAGGGCTCGATGAACGACGGGTGGTTGTGCGACTCCATCTTGAAGATCACCGCCTGCCCGTCGCCGATGTCGACGACGCCGGCGTTCTCGCCGGGGCCCTGGATCACGCGCGGCCCCGACGTCGGCAGCCCGCGCAGGTGGATGCGCGAGGACTTGTAGGAGCAGTGCTCGCTCCACATGACGCTGAAGATGCCGAGCTCGGTGTAGGTCGGCGCGCGCCCGAGGATGTCGTGCACGCGGCGGAACTCGTCGGCGCTGAGGCCGTGCTCTTTGGCCGTCGCTTCGTTGATCGGCGGCTCCTGCTTCGTGACTGGCTTCGTACCTGGTTTTGGCGCGCTCATACGCGGCGTCCCATCTCGGCGAGGAGCGAAGCAAACAGCATCTTGCCGTCATCGGAGCCGAGCAGCGCCTCCGAGGCGCGCTCGGGGTGTGGCATCAAGCCGACGACGTTGCCGCGTGCGTTGCACGTGCCGGCGATGTTGGCGACCGAGCCGTTGGGGTTGGCGCCGTCGCTGACGCCGCCGGTGGGATCGACGTAGCGGAAGACGACGCGCCCTTCCTTCTCGAGCGCGGCGACGTCAGGGTGCACGAAGCGCCCTTCGGCGTGCGCGATCGGAATGCGCAGGACGCGCCCCGCGGGGATGCCGCGGGTGAACGGCGTCGGCTTGCCCTCGACGAGCAGGTGCACGTCGCGGCACTCGAAGTGGAGCGAAGCGTTGCGCGTGAGCGCCCCGTCGAGGAGGCCGGCCTCGCACGCGATCTGGTAGCCGTTGCAGATGGCGAGCACCGGCCCGCCCTTCTCGGCGAACGCCTTGACCGCGCCCATGATCGGCGAGTTCGCGGCCATGGCGCCGGCGCGCAGGTAATCGCCGTAGGAGAAGCCGCCGGGCAGGACCACCGCCTCGGCATCGCCGAGCGAGCTCTCCTTGTGCCAGGCGAAGCGCACCGGCTGCCCCATCACGCGCCCGACGACATGGAAGGCGTCGTCGTCGCAGTTGCTGCCGGGGAATCGGACGACGGCAACGTTCATTGGATGATCTCGAACCGGTACTCTTCGATGACGGTGTTGGCGAGGAGCTTCTCGCACATCTGCTTCAAGTGCCCCTCGACGTCTTTGACGTCGTCGGCGAGCTGCATCTCGATGAGCTTGCCGATGCGCGCGTCTTTGACCTCGCCGAAGCCGAGGCGCCCGAGCGCGCGCGCCACCGCCTGCCCCTGCGGATCGAGGACGCCCGACTTCAGCGTCACATAGACTCTCGCTTTCACTTGATCCCCAGGTTCTTTCGGATGCGCGCGTTCGGCTCGTCGGTGTCGGGCGAGAAGAACTTGCCGGTCACCTGCTCGTAGGCCGCGATGTAGCGCCGCGCCGCCTCGACGCGCACGCTCTCGGGGATGGCCGGCGGCGTGCCGGTGCCGTTGTAGCCCTGGTCGACGTACCAGCGCCGCACGTACTCCTTGTCGAGCGAGCGCGGCTCCTCGCCGCGCGTCAGGCGCTGCGAGTAGTCGTCGGCGTACCAGTAGCGCGACGAGTCGGGCGTGTGGATCTCGTCGATGAACACGATCTTGCCGTCCGGCGTCTTGCCCAGCTCGTACTTGGTGTCGACGAGAATGAGCCCGCGCTCGGCGGCGCGCTTCTGCCCGAAGGCGAAGAGCTGGAGACACATCGCCGCCAGCTTGTCGAAGGTCTCGCGATCGACGAGGCCGCGCTCGGCGAGCTGATCGGGCGTAACGTTCTCGTCGTGGCCGCCCTTCTCCGCCTTGGTGGTCGGCGTGATGAGCGCCTTCGGCAACGGCTCGTTCTTCTTCATGCCGTCGGGGAGCGTCTCGCCGCCGAAGCTGCGCACGCCCGCTTCGTAGTTGCGCCAGATCGACGTCTTGGTCACGCCGGTCAAGTAGCCGCGCACCACCATCTCGACGGGGAGCGGCACGCACTCGATGGCGCGCGTGACCACCGGGTCGGGGACGTCGATGATGTGGTTGGGCGCGAGAGCCTTGGTCTCTTCGAACCAGTGGGCCGCGAGCTGGTTGAGCACCTGCCCCTTGAACGGGATGGTGCACAACACCACGTCGAAGGCGCTCAAGCGATCGGAGACGATGATGATGCGCTTGCCGTTCTTCGTGTAGTTGTCGCGGACCTTGCCTTCGTACTTTGCGCCGAGCGTCGGAAAATCGGTTTTGTCGACGGTGCGGCGAAGCTGAGCGTGCAGGATGTCGTCGGAGATCATGTTTCCTCGTCGGAAAGTGCGCGATCGATGATGCGATCGGCGTGGCGCAGGTGGTGCTCCAGGTTGAACGCGGCGTCGAGCGCCCCGGCGGGCAGGCGCGAGTGGACCTCGGGATCGGCGGCGAGCAGCGACTTGAAGTCGCCGCCCTCGTCGCGCGCGCGCAGCGCCGAGCGCTGCACGATCTCGTACGCGGTCTGGCGCGGCAGCCCGGTGCGGACGAGGCTCAGCATCACGCCTTCGGAGAAGATGAGCCCGCCGGTGAGCTGAAGGTTCTTCTGCATGCGCGGCGCATGCACCACCAGCCCGTCGACGAGCCCGGCGGCGCGGCGCAACATGAAGTCGGCGAGCGAGGTCGCGTCGGGCGCGATCATGCGCTCCACCGACGAATGCGAGATGTCGCGCTCGTGCCACAGCGCCACGTTCTCGAGCGCCGGCACCGCGTAGCCGCGCAGCATGCGCGCCAGGCCGGTCAGGTTCTCGCTCAGGATCGGGTTCTTCTTGTGCGGCATCGCCGAGGAGCCCTTCTGCCCCTTGCCGAACGCCTCTTCCGCTTCGCCGACCTCGGTGCGCTGCCAGTGGCGGATCTGGATGGCCAGCTTCTCGACGGAGGCGCCGAGCAGCGCCAGCGCGTCGAAGAGCTCGGCGTGACGATCGCGCTGCACCACCTGCGTCGCCACCGTCTCCGGCTTCAGGCCGAGCGCGGTGAGCGCCTCCAGCTCCACCGTCGGCGACACGTTGGCGTAGGTGCCGACGGCGCCCGCGATTTTGCCGACCGCGATCGACGCGCGCGCGGCCTGCAAGCGCCGCCGATTGCGCCTGGCCTCGGCGTAGAAGCCGGCGAAGACGATCCCGAGCGTCACCGGCTCGGCGTGGATGCCGTGCGAGCGCCCGATCATCGCCGTGTGGCGATGCTCGTTGGCCCGCTTCTTCAGCGCCGCCAGCAGGAGATCGAGGCCGCCGAGGATCTCGTCGACCGCCGCGACCAGCAGCACGCCGAGCGACGAGTCGAGCACGTCCGACGACGTCATGCCGAGGTGCAGCCAGCGCGCCGGCTCGCCCGCCTTCTCCTCGACGTGGGTGAGGAACGCGATCACGTCGTGGCGCGTGGTCTGCTCGATCTCGAGGATGCGCGGCGGATCGAGCCGGCCCTCCGCCTTCGCGCGCACGGCGGCGGCGGTGCCGGCGGGCACGGTGCCGCGCGCCTCCATCGCCTCGCACACCGCGAGCTCGACGTCGAGCCACAGCGCGTACCTCGACGCGTCGGACCACAGCGCAGCAAGCTCGGGGCGGCTGTAGCGTTCGATCATCGCGGCCTCGGAAGGCACCGCACCGTACCGAGGCCGGCGCGTCGAGGCAAGCGCAGACGTTACGCGTGCGTGGCG